>JBBRWD010000083.1:0-31405 GCA_038249465.1 Limisphaerales bacterium
CACTTGTTGAACGAGCCCGGTCGAACTTCACCGGGTCTTTTCTTTGCCAGCGGCGCTTCCTTGTAAATTGCTTTTGGGCCCTCCCAGGCGGCGCGCGCCCGGATCCGGCCGGCGCGGGTGTGGCGCACGGCGGTGGAAGCCAACCGCGCCCTGCGGCCGGCGGCGTCCGGGCGCGAAACCTCCTTCCCCGGAGCGCGCGCACCCGGCCTTTTCTCCCCCGGCCGCCGCGCGGGACAACACGTCCCCGTTCGCGCCGGAGGGTTTTCCGGGCGCGGCGACGGTGCGATGGAGCTGGGGAGCGCGTTTCATCCTAAAACCGCAGTGCAACCACGGATGGACACCGATGGACACGGATGCCAGGCACTTGCAGAAAACCAGTGGATCACCCGGAGGGTGAGGAAGACCTGCCGCAGGAAATCCGTGTTTATCCGTGTGCATCCCAGGTTTAAGACTTCTTCGCCCGATTCCCAATTGCTCCGTTTAGGATCATACACAAACCACTGCTTTTTTAAGGTTGATCAGTTCCGGTGGAATCAGCGGCACGCCGGCATGGCCTCGCACCCACGCGGTGGTTTCCCAAGCCGGCGATGGCGTGGCGGAAACCGCGTTGCGCCGGACGAATTCCGCGAGCTTGAGCGGGTTGAGCAGGGTGATTCTATTTCCGCGGACCGTGATCAATCGATGTGCGCGCAGTTTGGCCAGGGTGCGGGAGAAGGTTTCGCTGGCCGTGCCCAATTCGGCGGCCAGCAGGTTCTTGGTGCAGGCAATCTCTACGGTGTGAGGCCGCCGGCTCTCGGGATCGGGGCATTGCTCCAGCAGCCAGTTGGCCACGCGCGTCTTCACGTCGTTCAGCGTCAGATCCGCCAGCAACCCCACGAGGATGCGCACATGGCGGCTCATGCCCCGCAGCAGGCAGAGCGAGATTTCGGGATGGCGATGCAGCAGCGCGAGGAACTCATGCTTTCGCACCAGCAACACCTGCGAATCCTCGGTGGCGCGGGCATTGGCCGGAAAGCCGAGTTCGGAAAAGACCGTCTCCTCGGCGAACGATTCGAAGAGGCGGAAAACGTGAATGACCTGTTCCTTGCCAAAGAGATTGATGCGATAGAGCTTCACCGCGCCCCGGCGCACGATGAAGAATCCATGCACCGGCGTCCCCTCGAAGAACAGATCCTCGCCCCGACCCAGCGGTTTGAGAATGGTGAAGGCGGCGATTTGTGCGAGCACCGCCGGGGGTAATTCCGCAAAGAGACTACAGCGCCGCAGCGTTCCAACGATCAACGCCTGCTTCTGTTCTGCGACTGCGCTGGCCATGTTCGTCCGGGTGGTGTGCCTCCGTTGCGTCCTTTGCGGATCACGAGGAGCGGATGTTCGCCAGAAACTAGCGGGTGCCGGATGACGCGCTCTCCACCAAAATTGCCGAAGGATGCGCGGAAATTGGCGGCGGGGTGATGGAGAATCAAGGATAGACGATGGAGGACGGTGCGGGTCCCAACCCTCACGGGTAGGGCGCGTCTGTCCCCTGCGCGCCGTTGGCCGGGAGTGGTTCGCGGCGCGCTGGGACAGACGCGCCCCACCCAGTCCCGGGTGTCGTCCAGCCCACTGCCTGGGTAGTAAGTGGCCGGTGTGGAAGCCGCGCCTCACTCGTAGCGCAGCGATTCAATCGGGTCGAGGTTCGCCGCCTTGAACGCCGGGTAGGTGCCGAAGATGAGGCCGACGAGCGAGCAGATGAAGAAACCGATCAGCACCCAGTCCACCGGAATGGCGGGCGGCACCTGCATGAAGTAGGCGAGGGAGTTGCCGCCCAACACACCCAGGACGACGCCAGCGGCCCCGCCGAACTGGCAGAGCACGATGGCTTCGAGGATGAACTGCGCCATGATATTGCGCTTCTTGGCGCCCACAGCGCGCCGGATGCCGATCTCTCTCGTCCGCTCCGTCACCGACACCAGCATGATGTTCATGATGCCGATGCCCGCCGCGAGCAGCGCGATGGAACTCACCGCGGCGATTCCCCAGCGCACGATCTGGGTGAAGCTGTTGAACTGTTCGATCATCGAGTTGCTCGAGAAAACCTCAAAGTCATCCTCCTGGCCCGGTTCGACCTTGCGGATCACGCGCATGATGCCGCGCACCTGCTCGACGGTGTCGCTGTAGCGCGCCGGATCGCGCGCCTGCACCAGGATCGAGAGGCTCTGCCAGAAGCGCCCGTAACGGTTGATGCCGGTGGTCATGGGAATGATGGCGACGTTGTCCTGCTCATTCCCCTCCATCGCGCCCTTGGGTTCGAGCACGCCCACGACGGTGTAATTGATGCCGTTGAATTTCACGCGCTGCCCCAACGAAGAGCCAAACGGGAAGAGCGTCCTGGCCAGGCGGTGCCCCAGCACCACGACATCGCGGGTGGAGTCGAGGTCGGCTTCCAGCAGGGCGCGGCCTTCGGCGACGACGAGGTTCTTCGCGGGAAAGATTCCGGGCGAACCGCCCATGAGCGGAGTGTCGGGCGTGGTCTTGTCAAAGGGCGACACCACTTCGCCGCGCCACAGATAGAGTTCGAAGCCAACATTCGCCGCGAGGGTGGCCTTCTCCTTTACCGCCAGGGCCTGCTGGAGGGTGATGTTCTTCCGGCGCCAAAACTTCTCATAGCCCTCCCTTCCGCCGAAATAGACGCCCGGATTCTTCTGCACGACAAAAGTCTGACTGCCAAACTGGCTCAGTTCGCCCTCGATCTTGCGCTGGAGCACCCGCATGGCGGTCATCACCACGATGATCGAGAAGACCCCCACCAGCACGCCGAGCAACGTGAGCGCGGAGCGCAGCTTGTGCGCCGCCAGCGCCGCCAGCGCCATGCTGAAGCTGTCGCGCAGTTCAGCGGCGAGGACGCGGGCGGCTCGGGATTTCAGGTGCATGGCGATGATCGGGAAATCACTCGTTGCGCAGCGCGTCCACAGGATTCATCCGCGCGGCGCGCCACGCCGGGACGAAACCCGCCACCACGCCGGTCAGCAACGATACCCCGAGCGCCAGGCCGGCCACGGGCAGTGACAGTTTCGCCGGGAAGAATTGTTCCATGGCAAGGGTGATCGGATAGGCGATGCCGAGCGCAATCACGCCGCCCAGCAGGCAGATGGTCGCCGCCTCGATGAGGAACTGGAGCAGGATGGCGCGCCGCTTGGCCCCGATGGCCTTGCGGATGCCGATCTCGCGCGTGCGCTCGGCGACCGAGACAAACATGATGTTCATGACGCCGATGCCGCCCACGAACAGCGACAGCCCTGTGATGAACAGCCCGATCGAGGCAATCACGCCGACCACGCGGTTGAACATGGTGAGGAACTGCTCCTGCTGGTTGATGGCAAAATCATCCGGATCCCCTGGCGCCACATGGCGCACGCGGCGCATCACCCCGCGCACCTCCTCCTTGGCATCCTCGATGTTCTCGATGTCGCGCACCTTCACCTGGATGGTGAGGTTGGGCGTGTTCCAGAAGTCCTGCATCAATCGTTGCAGGGGAATGAACACCTGGTTGTCGAGGCTCATCATCCCCAGAAAGCTTCCCTGCGATTCGAGCACGCCGACCACTTCGTAGGCGCCCGAGCCGATGCGAATCTGTTCGCCCAACGGCGATCCCTGCGTGAAGAGATTGGTGGCCACGGCCGCGCCGATGACACATACCGGACGCCCGCCCTCCGCTTCGCCGGGCGAGAAGAACCGCCCCAGCGCGACGTTGATGCCGCTGGTGTATTGGAACTCCTCGGTCGTGCCCACGACGCGCACCTCGGATGATTCGCGGCTTTTGTATTTCACGGGCGCACCCACGTCGGCCATCGGCGCGACCGCCCGGGCGGAGTTGCAGAGCCGCGTGAAAAGCCGGGCGTCCTCCAAAGTGATGCGTCGCCGGTTGCGCGTCTTCATCCAATCCTGGTAGGTGTGCAGGAACCAGTCGCGCCGCGTCACGTAAAGCACGTCCGCCCCGAGCGCCGACACGCTCTTCACGAAGGCGCGCTTCAGTCCGTCGATGGCGGTGCCCATCAAGGTCACGGTGACCACGCCGATGACGATGCCCAGCGTGGCCAGGATGGAGCGCATCTTGTTCGCCCGGACGGCGTCCCAGGCGATCCACAACCCCTCGCGCAATTCGCTGAAGAATCTCATGCGCCGGGAGCAGTGGTGGGTGGGGCAGGGCGGCGGCGCTCGCCGGGAGGCATTTGTTCGTCGCCGGCGACGCACCCATCGCGCAGGCGGATGATGCGCCGCGCGTGGCGGGCGATGTCTTCCTCGTGCGTGACCAGGAGGATGGTGTTGCCGCGCTGCGCGAGGATCTCGAACAGCGCCATGATTTCGTCGCCGGTCTTGGTGTCGAGATTGCCGGTGGGTTCGTCGGCCAGCAGAATCGACGGCTTGTTGACCAGCGCCCGTGCCACGGCCACGCGTTGACGCTGGCCGCCGGAAAGCTCATTGGGCTTGTGCTGCACGCGATCAGCCAGCCCGACGCTGGCCAGCGCCTCCAGCGCGATCTGGCGGCGTTCGGTCGCATCGATGCCGGCGTAGATGAGCGGCAGTTCGACATTGCGCAACGCCGACGCGCGCGACAGCAGGTTGAAGGTCTGGAAGACGAAGCCGATTTCCTTGTTGCGCACCTCGGCCAGTTGGTTGTCGTCCATCTCGCTCACGTCCGTGCCGTTGAGAAAATAGCGGCCGGAAGTCGGCGTATCGAGGCAGCCGATCACATTCATCAGCGTCGATTTGCCGGACCCCGAGGGCCCCATCATGGCGACGTACTCGCCGCGCTCCACCGACAGGCTGGTGTCACGCAGCGCGTGGATGGTCTCGGCACCCATCTGGTAGATGCGCGAGAGGTTTTCGAGGCGGATGAGAGGCACGTTGAATCGGTGGTTGAATGATTGCGGTGCCAGGGGGCGCGCGCCGGGCTTTGTGCTATTTCTTTTCCTCCGCACCAGTCGGCCCGACGGGCTTGGCGGCTTCCAGTTTGACCTTGGAGCCGTCTTCGAGATCGCGGTTGATGGCCTTGTAACCGCCGGAGATGACCTTCTGTCCTTCGGCGAGTCCCTCGGTGATCTCGGTGAAATTGTCGTCACTGATGCCGCGTTTCACCGGGACCATCTTCACATGATCGCCTTCCATCACGAAGACCACCTCGATGGGCTTCGGCGGCTCGCCGGCTTTCTTCGGAGCGGTGCTGGCAACGAGATTCGTGGCCGTCGTATTGGTCGCACCCGCCAAGGTATTCGACCCCGGGCTCGCAGCAGGAGCGGCGTTGGTGCCGGTGGCGTGGGCGACCAGATTGGAGCCGGCGGGCGAATTGGTGGCCGATTTCGGCAGCCGCGTGGTCACGCTCTGGATTGGGACGGTGAGGACGTTGGTGCGGTAGCGCGTCTCCACCTCCGCGGTCACGGACATGCCGGGGCGGAAGGGCTCATTTTCGGCAATGCGAATCTTCACCTCGAATTTGGCCGCCTCCTGCGATGAACCGCCGCCGCCCATCGAGCCGCCGCCCTTTACCGAGTTGGCGATCTCGGTGACCGTGCCGTTGAATTTGCGATCGCGAAAAGCATCCACCTCGAGGCGCGCCTTCTGGCCGACGCCAATGAGGACGACATCCGTCTCCCCGATGTCCACGCGCGCTTCCATGTCATCCAGGTTGGCCACGGTCATGATTTCGGTCCCGGCCATCATGGCGCTGCCGACGACGCGCTCGCCGGCCTGGGATTTGAGCTTCGTGATGGTGCCGGCAATCGGCGCAACGATGGTGGTCTTGGAAAGATCCTCCATGGCGCGGGCCAGGCTGGCGCGCGTCTGCTTCGTCTGGTGCGTGCTCGACTCGTGCTGCGCGCGGGCGACATCGACCGAGGTTTTGGCGGCCTGGAAATCGAAGTCGGAGACGAGCTTCTCGCCGTGCATTTTTTCGAGTCGCTGAAATTCCCATTCGGCCTTGGCGAGATTGGCGCGGGCGAGCGTTTCCGCGGCCAGCGCCCCCTGCAATGAGGCGTGCGCGGAGTTGGTGCTGGCGACGTAATTGTCGGGTTTGATTTTCAACAGCAGATCGCCCTTCTCGACTTTCTGCCCCTCTTTCACCGGCAGGGCGACGATCTCGCCGCTGATCTCGGGATTGATCACCACCTGCAACACGGGCTGGATTTTGCCGTTCGCGGACACGATCTCCGTCAGGCTGCGGCGCGTGACCGGTTCGACCTGCACGCTCAGGATGACCTCCGGCTTGCGGAAGTACGCAAACAACCCGAGCCCGATCAGCGAGAGGCCGATGGCGGTGAAGACGATGATCTTTCGCAGCTTCTTGCTTTTCTTCTTTGCCATGATGTTTTCAGGAACCGGAGTTTTGCGCCAGGCTCGCCATGCTGTCATGGCAGCCGGGCGGTCGTGGTTAAAATTGTCCGCCGCCAATGCCCAGCAGAATCAATGCGCCGAAGATGATGGCATACGGAATAAAGGTCCAGGCTGCGCCGACAATCCACCGCTTTCCGCAGAGGCGCGAAAAACCCGTGGCCATGACCGCCAGGTACCAGAGCATCGGCAGGTTCAACGAGGAGAGGACGCGGTGCATCTTGTTGGCCGCGTCATAGCCGCGCACCAGCAGCACCGGGCCGGGATTCATGGCCATGTTTCCCGTTGCCACGACGATGAGCATGGTCGCCACTGTGCCCAGCACGGTGATCATGCCCGCCAGGCCGACAACTTCGACCGCCTTGAGGTAGCCGAATTGAGCCTGCAACGCGTAGCGGCCAACGAGCCAGAACAGCAGACTCATGCCAAAGAGCCAGCCGCCGCTTCCCACGATCGCGCCAATCGAGCCAGACGCTTTGAGGATGAGCGGGCTCATGAATCGCTGAGTTATCTGCCTGGCCTGATCCGCTTGCTGGCGTGTCATCTTGCCGGCCGCGACTTGCGACTCAAATTGCTTCTCCTGGGCGGCGCGTAGCTGCTGCATCACCGTGTCCTGGGAGAACACGACCCAGACAAACACGATCGCCACCCCCAGGGAAATCAGCAGCGGCACAAGCCAGTTGAGATAGTTGTGCTTGCTGCGGCGCACTTCGTCGAACACCTCCCCGGGTTCGACGAAGACGTTGGCCATCTTGGCGAACACCGAACTGGTCGCCGTTGCCGGCTCTGCTCCAGAAACCACCGGAGGCAGGGCGGTAGGATCGGATTCGCTCATATCGGTTCGATTAATAACAAGACCTTGGGTTGGGACCAAGCGTCTTCTGGCAGCCCATCCCAGGTCTTGTCAGCAAGCTTAGTTCGCGAGGTATTCCCGAATCAGACGAATGTTCTCGGGCGGTGTTTCAAACGGCATGGCACCGGTGCCCATGACGCAGTTGGTCCGCCCACCGACGATTTCCAGGACGCGGTCGATTCCCCGATAGATGCGCTCCGCTTCGTGGCAGGCCACCACACCGGGATCAAGATTCACGCGAATCCTCATGTGAGGGTGTGCGCGCGACACCGATTCCACGAACGCCGCCTGGCTGGTCTCCACGTTGCACACGAGATAATTCGTGCCGGTGGAAAGAATGTCGTCGAGGATGGGAAACGTGTTTCCGCCCATGATGCACGGCACGGGATGCCCGATGCACTCGGCGGCGACCACCATCGCGCGCTTCAGCGCGGGCAATTCGACTTCGCGAAACTGGCGCGGCGAGAGAATGGGCGGCGCGGCGGCGGATTCAAAGAACGCCACGTCAAGTCCGGCTTTCGCAATGGCGCGACAGAGCGCCGCCTGGTTTTCGGCAAGGCGCATCAGCATGGCGGCGGTGTCTTCGGGTCGCAGCACGGAGTCTTCGCACAGGTTGCTGATGCCGCGCAGATTGAAGGCAATTGAGAACGGCCCGGCCACCGGGATGCGCACATCGGCCTCGGGAAACTCGCGCTTCAACCGTTGCCCGACGCGGAGCAGCATGGCGATGCGCCCGTCGCGCTCAGGGTCGAATGGTTTCAAGCTCAGCCCGTCGTCGAGCGAGGACCAGAGCGGTTGGTGAATGGCGGGAATCGCGTCTCCTTCGCACTCCTCGACCTTCGCGCCGTAGGCTTCGGCTTCCAGATTGTAGATGTCGATGCCGACCGCGATGACCTGATGGTGATACTCGAGATAGGCGCGACGATGGCCCTCGAACATCAGGTCGGCATCGCGCGAGACTTCCCAGGGCGTGCGCCCAACGAAGCGCGCGGCGTGTTCGTAGATGACCGGCGTGAAGGAGATTTTCATGTGGAGTTTCTTAAGAAACCTGACGCAGCCAGTCAGCGGAATATTCCAGCGGCGGTCTTTGCCATCCCACCTCCGGCGGACGAACCTGACGGCACGGTGCTCAATGTTCAGGTCGCCGCCAGCGCGGGCAAACCAAACCCGGCGACGGTTTCGACAAATCGTTCCAGATTCGCCAGCGGCGATGTCGCCGGCACATCGCAGCCGGATGAAATGACGAAGTTGCGGTGGGCAGAGGTCGCGGTGAGCAGACCCTGAGTGCGCTCGCGCAGATCGTCTGGCGTCAACTGCACGAAGACGCTCGTGGGGTCGAGGTTGCCGCACAGAATGATCTCCGGGCCGACCTTGGCCAGCGCGGCAGGCAGATCCATCGGCGCACCGAAATGGAGCAGGCGCGCCCCGGATTCCAGGATGGCCGGCAGATGCACCAATCGCGCGGCGCAGTTATGCAGGATGAGATCAAAGTCCTCATCCACCACGGCGTCCACGATGCGGCGGACGTAGGCCGAGGAGAATTCAGCCAGGGTGCGCGGCGAGAGCAATCCAGCCGCTGGCTCCGCCATGATGAGGCCGGTGGCGCCGGCGGCTTTGAAGGCGCGGGCGTAGCCAATGAGAAAGGCCGTGGCTTTCTCCAGCAGGACGTGCATCAACTCCGGCTCCGTGAGGGTCAATTCCATGGCCTCGCTCACGCCCGCCAGGCGCGCCGCCAGCGAATAGGGGCCGATGGTTCCCGCCAGCAACGGCGCGGTGGTGAGGGTGCGTTTCAATTCGCGCGCCGCCTCCAGATACACGCAAGTGCGTTTGTCTCCAACCTGCGGCACGGCGAGAGCCTCGGTTTGCGCCATCGACGTCACGAGCCGGCCCGTCACCGTGGGAATCTCGTGATCACCCATGTCCACGGTGCAGCCGAATGCCTCGGCTTCGGCGCTGAGATCCATCGCGGTCAGCGCGGCCGGCATGCGGAGACGGTCGTGCAGAGCCAGGCTGGCCTCGGCTTGGGCACGGGGATTGGTCACCACGTCGCGCACGGTGGCGCCCGTCAGCGCGATTCCTGGATAAACGGCAATCGGCAGAGCGACCCGGCTGCGTGAAGCTGCCACCGTCCGGGAGAATGATTTCATGCGCAGAACCTAGCGCATCGGCAGCCTCGCGCGGAATGGACGAATCGTGGATTGGCATGAAGGAATCGCGGATCACGCCGTCGCCCCGTTTCTCTGAATGGGCACGGCCTCCGTAATCTCACACGACGCGGGAGGTGCGAAATTCCGTTGGCGAGACGCCTTGAAACGCCTTGAACTGGCGTGAGAAATGAAACTGGTCTTGATAGCCCAACCGCGCCGCGATGTCCTTCACCGGGAGCATGGTGCTGTGCAGCATCTGGCAGGCGCGATGGATGCGCAGCAAATGCAGGTAATCGCGCGGCGAACAACCGGTCTGCTCCTTGAACAGGACCGTGAAATGTGCCGCGGAAAGGTTGGCCAGGGCGGCCAGTTCGGCCACGCGCAATGGCTGGTCCAGATGCTCGCTCATGTGGACAATGGTTTGGGCCACCTTTTCCACGGTGCCCGAGGTGTCGCCATGCTCCCGGTGCAGGATCATCAGGGCCAGCAGGTGCGCCATGGCCTGGGACGCGTGCAACAAATGCAGGAACGAGAATCCCTGCTCCAAGCTCTTCACCACCTCGTTGAACAGGAGTGCCAGTTGGAACTCCTCACCCAAGCGGACCACGGGCGCCGACGTCGTCGCGCCCAGCTCGTTCAGATAGTCGGGCACCTGGCTGCCGGCGAGGTGGACCCAGAAAATCGTCCAAGAATTGGAGTCATGCGCACCGTAGTCATGCGGCATATCCGGTGGCACCACGAGCAAATCACCGCCGCGCACCGTGTGAAGGCGTCCCTCCATCTCGCACCAACCGCCACCTTTGATGCAGTAAAGGAGGATCGCCTGTTCGAAACCCTCCGGACGACGGCGGAGGTGCCCCGCCGCTTTTGGAAAATACCCGGCACCGGCGACCAGCAGTCCGCGCAGCAACGGCTTTTGCCGCACGGCGGTTGCCAGCACCCTCGCGGGCACAATCACATGATGCTGCCCCGCGAACCCCGTTCCTTTTTCCGCACGCTTTTCCACAAATCAGTTGCCCCGCGTGCTCTTCCCCGCAGGGGGCGACAGGATGCGAGCCAACGAGGCGCCCCGATCCAGTTTAAGGGAAGAGAGGGTTGGCGGTCATGCCACTCAAGCCTGCTTGTCGGGCCTGGCTTCGTGCTTCATGTAGCGGTGGACGAGCAAATAGTACATCGCTCCGAGCACGACGACGATTCCGACCAGCCAGATCGTCAGACGGTGCAGTTCACCCTGCATGAGCTTTTCATCCTGCCCCATTTTCACACCCAGCCAGCAGAGCACCGCCGTCCAGATGGCCGAGCCAATCAAGGTGTAGAGCGAGTAAATCCAGAAATTCATCCGCACCACGCCCGCGGGAATCCCGATGAGATGCCGCACCACCGGCAGCAATCGCGCGGCGAAGATGCCGAATCCACCGAAGCGGGCCGACCAGCGTTCCGCGCCGGCAATCTTCTCCGGAGAAATGAAGAAGTATTTCCCGTAGCGCAGCAGGAAAGGACGCCCGGCAAGTCGTGACACCCAGTACATCACCGTGGCACCCACCCAGGAGCCGATGGCACCCGCGATGATGATTCCGATCATGCTGAATCGCCCTTCGGCGTGGGCGAGATGGGCCGCCGGGGGAATCACCAGTTCGCTCGGTAACGGAACAATCGAACTCTCCACCGCCATGAGCAGCGCGATGAGCGGATAGCCGCCGGTTTGCAGCGCGCCGAGATACCAATCGATGAGGGATTTTAACATGTCGCGGTGGTTATAGGGCACGGCGAAAACGCGGCAAGCGTTGACTTCGGGGGCTAATCAAGACGTCGGCGCAGCGGTCGCTATGATTTCCATGGAGTGGCAGCGGGCTTTCAGGATGGAATTCTCTCTTGCCAACGCAGGCTCTCCGGCCATGTTGGCCGCGCCAACATGAAGACTCTTTATATCGCGCTCGGAATCCTCGTCGCGGTGGTGGCCGGCACCTGGCTGTCACGCCCGGCCTACAAGCATTGGAAGCAGCAGCGCTGCGTCGAACAGGCCCGCGGCTTCCTCGCCCGCGAAGATTATCGCAATGCCAACCTGGCCGCGCGGCAGGCGCTCGCGCTCGATCCGTCAAACCTCGAGGCCACGCGGGTCATGACCGAACTGGTGGAAAAAACGCGTTCGCCTGGCATGATCGTTTGGCGGCAACGCCTCGTGGAACTGGAGCCGGCCAGTGTCACCAACCGCCTGCGGCTGGCTGAAGCTGCGCTCGTCGCCGGCCAGATGATTCTCGCATCGCAATCGTTGCAGGCCATTTCGCCGACCAATCGCGCCACGGTTTCCTTCCAGGAAATGGCGGCGATGATCGCGCTGGCAACGAACAACTTTTCTGCCGCCGAAGCCCACTATGTCGAGGCCATCCGTCTCGCGCCGACCAACCGTCTGCTGCAGCTCAACCGCGCGGTGTTGGAGTTGCAGTCCACCAACGTGGTTGCGGCCGAGGCGGGGCGCGCACAACTCGAATTGCTGGCGCAGGAGCCGGCTCTGCGGCGCAATGCCCTCAACAATCTCGTGTCGGACGCGCTTCGACGCCGGGACGTCGCGCGCGCCCTCGGGTACTCGCGCCAGCTTCTTGCGTCGCCCGAATCGGTGTTTGAGGATCGTCTCCGCCACCTCACGTTGCTCAAGGATTTCAGCAAGGAAGACCACGCCGCCTTTCTGGCGAAATTACAGCGGGAGGCGGAGGCGGAGCCGCGCCAGGTGCAGACGCTCTGCGGGTGGCTGCTCGAACGAAAGCTGGCGGACGAGGCGGATCGCTGGCTGGAGAGTCTGCCCGCCGAACGGCGCTCGCCGGAGAAGGTGACGATGGCGCGCGCCGATGTGGGGCTGGCCCGCAGCAATTGGAACGGCCTGGTGGTCTTGCTCAAAAACACGAAATGGAAGGAGATGGATTTTCTCCGGCGCGCGATGCTGTCACGGGCCTTCCGCGAGTTGATACAGCCCAACGCCGCCGAGGCCGAATGGCGCGGCGCGACCCAGGAAGCCGTCGAGCAGCCCGGTTCGGCGGCGGCGCTGGCGCGGGTGGCGGGCGCGTGGGGCTGGCGGCGCGAGCAGGATGAGTTGCTCTGGAGCATCGTGCAGCGCTTCCCGCGCGAGACGTGGGCGCTCGAAATGCTCCAGCAGCAATACACCGTGCGGTTGGACACGCGCGGCCTGCAGCGAGTTTATGCGACGGTCGCCAGCTTCAATCCACGCGACATGATTGCCAAAAACAATCTCGCTGCGGTCTCGCTGCTTTTGAACAACCAGGTCACCCAGGCGCACCAGATGGCGCGCGAGGTTTACCAGTCGAATTCCTCCAACGAAGTCTTCGCCTCCACCTACGCGTGGTCGCTGCACGTTCAGGGCAAATCGGCCGAGGCGTTGCAGACGATGGAGAAACTCGCGCCGCGGCACCTGGAGAATCCCGCCATCGCGCTTTATTACGGCGCGCTGCTGGCCACCAACCGCCAACCGGAGAAGGCGAAGCTCTTTCTGGACATTGCCGCGCGCGCCAAGCTCCTGCCCGAGGAGAAGGCGTTGCTGCAAAGCGTCTCGGCGGCGGTGAAGTAGCGCCGCGGGCCCTTCCGGGTTTCCCCTAGATCTGGCGGGGTAGTGTTTCGGAACAGGTGTGTGGTAGTCCGTCGCATTGCCGGTGGGTGAGGGTGATTCCAAGTTGGCGGCAGCATTATGAACTCGATCCACTGCCTTGTCGAAATGCCCGTGGCGACGCCGGGCAACCGGTGCGACTGGGAGTCTGATTTCACCAAGCCATCGGTTCTGTCCGGCGCGACTGCGGGCTTCAGTCGCCGGTCGTCGAGGAGTCCGGAAAAATCAGCCGGCCGCACGCTGCAGACGCTGGTGGTTGTGCTTCTGCTTTCACTCGTGGCCTACTTTTTCTTCAGTCGTTTTGTCGTGATGACGGTCGTGGTGCAAGGCCGGAGCATGGACCCCACGCTGCGCGATGGGGAACATCTGATGTTGAACCGGATGGCTTTCCTCGTGGGAGCGCCGGCGCGCGGCGACCTGGTGGTGCTCAAAGATCCGGGGCACAGCGATTACGCTGTCAAACGCGTGGTGGGGCTGCCCGGTGATGCACTGTATTTCGACAAGGGCGAAGTGTTCCTCAACGGACGCAAGCTGTGCGAACTCTATCTCGGCGCCGGCCTGCCCACCTTCACGCCAGACCTCAAGAAGAGGTGCATCGCACTTACAGCAGGCGAGTACTTCGTGCTCGGAGACAACCGTGGCAATAGCGAGGACAGCCGCTACTACGGAGCGATCCGCCAATCGGCGATTCTTGGCTTGATCTGGCGCTGATGCGGGGCGCAAACGGCGCCGATGTTGGCGGAGCGATTCCGCGCCGAACGTGGAGTGCAGTCCTGTAAATCCAGCGGATTGCCTCGACTGGGATGAGGACCGGTTTCCACCGCTGCCTCCTAATCAAGGTGTCGCGCGTTCCTCCTGCTCCTCATCTTCGTCAACGTACGCCCCAAACCCCGACGGCGATTGAAATGATGAAGAGGATAAGCCTCTGGACGCTTCTCCCGGACGGAGGAGGTGCAACACCAGCGGTAGTGTGAGAGGATCTTGGCGGGTCTGGTTCAGGCAACAAAAAACCTGCCGTCCAGCGGTCGGACGGCAGGTTGAAGAGAAGCGTGTTCTACGGTGGGAAATTACTTCTGAGCTTTCGCCGCCGGCATCGGCAGAACGGCGGAGAGCATTCCCGCCTTCGCGCAGAGGAAATAGACCACCGTGCCCACGATGAAGGCAGCCACCGGAGCGGCTGGTACCGGGTAAAGGCCGATGATCGGAAGAATGCCCACCGCGAAACCCAGCGCCCATGAGATCCAACCGGCGGGATTGAAGCCCGCCCGCGGGCCACTCCACTTGCCGCCGTTGAGGAGGTAATCGACCATCATGGCGCCGCAAACCGGTCCAAAAGAGGCGCCGATGATTTGGAAGACAATGATGGCTTTGCCCGCCAGACCGGTGATGGCAAGGGCGATGCTGACTGCAGCACCGATGCCGACGGAGATGAACGGATTCACGCCGGGCAGGGTGGTCTTGAAGCTGTTGGCCGCTATGAACGACGAGAAGCAGGCCGGCGGGAAGGCCGCGATCGCAAGCAGGAACATGATCAAGCCGGCGTTCTTGCCCATGATCACCGGAATCAGGCCGGAGGTTTGAAGAATCACGCTGGGCGTTCCCGCAGGAGTGGACTTGGCCGCGGCTTCCGTGGCGGCGGCGACCGCAGCTTTGCTCAGATCAGCGGAGCCGTAGGTGCCGGCCACGACCACGGCGGAGATGCCAGCAGTAACGATGATGGCCAACGCAATGCCCACCATGCCGCCCATCTTCACGTCACTTTCGTTGCGGCCGTTGCTGGCGATGTCAACGCCTGCTGCGCCCGCCGTCGCGAAGAATCCGACCACGAAAGTCATCATGAACGCCAGCACGCCGAACAAACTCAGCGGGGCTGCGGCGCCCGGATTAACCGTCTTGCTCAACTCGACGAATTTGGCCGGGTCAAAACTGCCCATTGTGCCGATCGTTTTGGCGAGCAGGACCAGAAGGATGGCGAGCGGGATCAGCGGGAGATATGTGGCCACTTTGGCGACATATTGGATTCCCTTCAAGCCGACAAACGCGGCCAGGACACCCCAAACCACCATGATCAGATTGGCTGGGATGGCGGGAAACATGGCGTTAATGGCCAGCGAGGAAAAATAGATGTTTACTCCCAACCAGCCGAACTGCAGGAGTCCCATCAGGAAGCCTGGCATCAGAAAGCCGCCCGTGGCGCCAAACGTCGAGGTGCCAACGATGTAAAGCGGAAGGCCGGTCTTCATCCCCAGCAGGCCGGGCACAAGGTAGAACAGGAAATGGCATACCAAAGCCGCCAAGACGAGGCTGATCAGCGCCCAGCCTAATCCCTGCGACAACATGCCGCCAGCGTTGGGAGCGTTGACCGCATCGTGCCAGAAAACAAACCAGAGAAAAATGCCCGCGTAGGTGGGGGCGGTGTTCTTGTACCAGGGCGCGCGGTTCGCCTGCGGGTTAGGGGTGGCATTGGCAATGTAAGAAGGTAGTTGAGAGTTAGGTTCTGAGTTGGTCATGGCGCCCTTATGGAGATTTCCGTTTGAATCGCAAGTCAAAAATCGGAGATTCAAATGGACTCAGACCATGTGTTCCGAATCGTGCTGGTAGGCTGTCTATCCGGGTGCAGGAACGATTCCGGTGGTGCTGGTGACTCGGGGTGAGAAATATTTTTTGAAAACCGTTGACACCCTTTTTGTCGATGCCTATTTTCTCGCCGAGTCATCGGGCCAGGAACAAGTCAATGCCATAGCCCTTGAGGCTTTTGAAAGCGAAAGCCGGGGACTGTGGTTTTTTGTCGTTACTTCCGGTCTGGCAGGCTGCGACGGCGTGATTGCGCCCACGTAGCTCAGTTGGCAGAGCGCGTCCTTGGTAAGGACGAGGTCACCAGTTCAACCCTGGTCGTGGGCTCCAGATTTCTGTGCAAACAAAAGCGAATCAGGCCTTTTTAACGAAACGTAAAACAATAAAAAGCAGGAACCGCAATGGCTAAAGAAGCATTTCAACGAACGAAACCGCATGTCAACGTCGGCACGATTGGCCACATTGATCACGGCAAGTCCACCCTGACGGCTGCGATAGTGGATGTGCAGTCCAAGAAAGGGTTGGCAACACCGATTTCTTACGCCGACATCACCAAGGGCGGCACCGTCCGTGACGAAACCAAAACGGTGACGATCTCGGTTTCCCATGTGGAATATCAGAGCGATAAGCGTCATTACGCACACATTGACTGTCCTGGACATGCTGACTTCATCAAGAACATGATCACCGGCGCAGCCCAGATGGACGGCGCGATTCTGGTGGTGGACGCTTCCGAGGGGCCGATGCCCCAGACCCGTGAGCACATCCTGTTGGCCCGCCAGGTCGGCGTGCCGGCCGTGGTGGTTTTCCTGAACAAGGTCGATCTCGTCGATGATCCCGAGCTGCTCGACCTCGTCGAGATGGAAGTTCGCGACCTGCTTACGAAGTATCAGTTTCCGGGTGAAACGACTCCGATTGTCCGTGGGACCGCCAAGGGCGCCCTCGCCGGCACACCTGAAGGGCTGAAGTGCATCCAGGATTTGCTGGACGCAGTCGATTCATTCATCCCGCTGCCGATGCGCGAGACCGAAAAGCCTTTCCTGATGTGCATGGAAGACGTGTTCAACATTGAAGGTCGCGGCACCGTGGTGACCGGTCGTGTCGAGCGTGGTGTCCTCAAGAAGAACGAAGAGGTCGAGATCGTTGGTTTGAAGGACACTCGCAAGACCGTGGCGACGGACATCGAAATGTTCCGCAAACTGCTCGACAGCGCGCAACCTGGCGACAATGTCGGGGTGCTGCTCCGTGGTGTGAAGAAGGAAGAGGTGGAGCGCGGCATGGTGCTGGCGAAGCCCGGCTCGATCAAGCCGCACACCAAATTCAAGGCTGAGCTCTATGTGTTGTCCAAGGATGAAGGTGGTCGGCACACCCCCTTCTTCAATGGATACCGCCCGCAATTCTTCTTCCGGACGACGGACGTGACCGGCAATGTCAACCTGCCCCAGGGCGTGGAAATGGTAATGCCGGGCGACAATGTTTCAATCGACGCCAATGTGATTGCACCCGTCGCGATGGAAAAAGGCCAGCGCTTCGCCATCCGCGAAGGTGGTCGCACCATCGGAGCTGGTCGGGTCACCGAAATCGTCGAATAATTCCGCATCGTATCGGAGGGCGGGAGCCACCAACTCCCGCCGCCCTTTCTGGTGAGACCGCAAATCCAGAATGCTCGGCGCAACAAACAGGGCGTTAGCTCAATTGGTAGAGTAGCGGTCTCCAAAACCGTTGGTTGGGGGTTCGACTCCCTCACGCCCTGCCAGCCGCCGGAGGGGTGGCAGAGTGGTCGATTGCGACGGTCTTGAAAACCGTTATGGGTTAACGCCCATCGGGGGTTCGAATCCCTCCCCCTCCGCCAAACCGTAATTACGCAGTGAAAGAATATTTGCCCATCATCATCGGGACCATCGTGGTCGGCGTTGTTTTCGCCCTCCTCTGGTGGTCCGGCAACTTGAAGCGCCTCGCGGCTTACATTCAGGAGACGCGCGAGGAGTTGCGCAAGTGTACCTGGCCGTCGCGCGATGAGTTGAAAGGGTCCACTCTCGTCGTCATGATTTCCATTCTTGCGCTCAGCGCGTACATCGTCAGCGCTGACTTCCTCATTGCGCTCGTCGTGCGATGGGTGACCAAAGGTTGATTGGAGCCAGCCATCATGTCCATGGAAACCAAATGGTTCGTCTTGCATACCCTTTCCGGCCAGGAAATGAAGGTCAAGGACAGCATCGAGAAGCGCCTCAAGCCCGAGGAGATGGGCGAGTTCATCACGGAAGTCCTGGTGCCCATGGAAAAGGTGGCCGAGGTTCGTGGAGGCAAGAAGACCGTCACCACCCGCAAACTGCATCCGGGCTACGTCTATATCGAGATGGCCTTGCTTGACGAAAGCGGCCAGAGGCGCGAACAGCCGTGGTATTTTATCCGCGAGACTCAGGGTGTGATCGGCTTCGTCGGCGGCGAGCGTCCCGTACCCGTTTCGCCGGACGAGATCGCGGTCATCAAGGCGCAGATAGCCGACAGCGAAGACACCGAGCGTCCGAAGGTCAATTTCCAGGTGGGCGAGACGGTCAAGATTAACGACGGGCCGTTCCTCAACTTCAGCGGCGTCATCGAGGAGATCGAGCCGGAACGCGGCAAGCTCAAGGTCACTGTGAACATTTTCGGCCGCAACACGCCGGTCGAGCTCGAATACTGGCAGGTCGAAAAGGCCTGACGAAGGAATTTTATGGCAAAGAAAATCACTGCTTTTATCAGACTGCAGATTCCCGCCGGCCAGGCGAACCCCGCGCCGCCCGTCGGCCCAGCGCTCGGCCAGCACGGCGTCAACATCATGGGCTTCTGCAAGGAATTCAACGCCCGCACCAAGAACGATGCCGGCCTGATCATCCCGGTGGTCATCACCGTTTTCCAGGACAAATCGTTCACCTTCATCACCAAGTCCCCGCCCGCCTCCGTGCTGCTCAAGAAAGCCGCCGGCATTGCCTCGGGCGCCAAGGTGCCCAACAAGGAAAAGGTCGGCAAGGTCACCCGCAAGCAGGTGATGGAAATCATCAAGCTCAAGGCCAGCGACCTGAATGCGACCAAGGATGACGCCGCGTTCCGGGTCATCGCCGGCACCGCCCGCAGCATGGGCATTGAAATCGTCGATTAACCTCAACCGCGGGAGAGCGCAAGCTCGCTGGCACCGCAAAACCTATGCCTAGCAAACGATACAAGAAAGCCCTGGAACTGGTGGACGTCGCCAAGACGTATTCACTCAAGAACGCCTGCGAAATCCTCACCAAATTTCCCAAGGCGAAATTCAACGAAACCGTCGATCTCGCCTTCCGGCTCGGCGTTGATCCCAAGCATTCCGACCAGATGGTGCGCGGCACCGTTCCGCTTCCGCACGGCAGCGGCAAGGTCGTGCGCGTGCTCGTCTTCGCCAAGAGTGGTGCGGGCGCGGATGCGGCCAAGGCCGCCGGCGCTGAATTTGTCGGCTTCGACGACATGATTAAGAAGTGCCAGGAGGGCTGGACCGATTTCGATGTGGCCGTGGCGACTCCCGAGGCCATGACAGAAGTCCGCAAGCTCGGCAAAGTGCTTGGCCCGCGCGGCCTGATGCCGAATCCGAAGACGGGCACCGTCACGGACGACACGGCCAAGGCCGTTCGCGAGGTGAAGGCCGGCCGTGTCGAGTTCAAGACCGATAAGGCTGGAAATGTCCATGTGCCTGTGGGCAAGGCGGCGTTTTCGGCGCAGCACATCGAAGACAATGCGCGGTCAGTCATTGATGCGGTCGTCCGGGCGCGTCCACATTCCATCAAGGGGCGCTATGTCAATTCCTGCACCCTTTCTGCGACCATGAGCCCTCCGGTGAGGATCGACCTCAAGGAATTCAACGCTCTCTAACTTCTAGCCTGAGATTCCCATGCGTGCTGAAAAACAGATCATTTCCAAGGAATACGTGGCCCGGCTGAATGCCTCGCCGTATTTCATCGTGGCCGATTACACCGGGCTGAAAGTTGCGGCGCTGACCGAGTTGCGCAAGCGCCTGGCCAAAGCCAACGCCCAGATTCATATCGTCAAAAACTCGATCTTCCGGGTCGCGGCCAAGGATGCCGGCCTGGGAGACATTGGCGGTTCGCTCACCGGACAGTTGGCGGTGGTGACCGGCGCGAAAGACATCTCGTCCGCGGCCAAGGTGCTGAAAACCTTCGCGGCCGAATTCGAGAAGCCGAAGGTGAAATTCGGCTATCTGAACAACGACCGGCTCGAACCGGAAGCCATCAAGGTGCTTGCCGACCTGCCGCCGCTCGAAAACCTCCGGTCGCAGTTGCTCGGCCTGATCAACATGCCGGCCACGCAACTCGTCCAGATGATCAACACGCCGGCGACACAACTGGCGCTGGTCATCAAAGCCAAGGCAGACCAGGGCTGAAACCAAGTCCGGGTCGCGGTGATGGAACTTGGGCGCGCCCGAGGCGCGTCGGCAAGTGTCGGCAGTATCGACCTTATTCCGTTTTCATGATTTCCGCCGCCTTCGTCGGCTGGCGCGAAAGCAAACATCAACCCACAACATAGTAAATCGTCGGTTCGCGGCTGCGGGCTGAAATTCTCCGGGGCTCCGGAGGGCGACGAGACTGAAAGGCAAGTATGGCGGACATCGCATCAATCGTAGAACAACTGAGCAAACTGACCGTGCTGGAAGCAGCCGATCTCGTCAAGAAGCTGGAAGAAGCGTGGGGCGTCAAGGCTGCCGCGCCGGTGGCTGCGGCCGCCGCACCTGGTGCCGCTGCGGCTGCCGCACCGGCCGCCGAAGCGCAGACCAACTTCGACGTGATCCTCGAATCCGTTGCGGCGGAAAAGAAGATCGCCGTCATCAAGGCCGTGCGTGAAGTCAAGGCTGGCCTGGGTCTGGCGGAAGCCAAGGCCCTTGTCGAAGGCGCTCCCAAGCCGGTGCTGGAAGGCGCTCCCAAGGCCGAGGCAGAGGCCGCGAAGAAGAAGCTTGAGGATGCCGGCGGCAAAGTGGCGCTCAAGTAGTTGTTCGGCTATCATCTCCATCCGGGCGGCGGGGCGACCTGCCGCCCGGAAAATTCGCCAGGGGGCGGATGCAGAATGGAATCACTGAACTGAACGGATTTTGAACAGGCGGATGTGGGTATTGGCAAGTTTCCCGGGGAAACGGGGTGCTTGCTTTCTGTCGTTATATCGAAACCAACGGTCGGGCGGGTTGCCTGGCCAACTTGAACACGAACATGCCAGCGCGAGCTACTGAACGAATCAACTTCGGCAAAATCAAAGAGATCATCGCCCCGCCGAATCTCATCGAGCTCCAGACCAATTCCTATACGGAATTCCTCCAGATCGACGTGGCGCCGACCCGGCGCAAGAATGTCGGGCTCCAGGCGGTGTTCAAAGAGGTCTTCCCGATCGAGAGCTACGACGGCAAGGTGATGCTCGATTTTCACACCTACGAGATTGGCGAACCCAAGGTGGACTGGCTCGAATGCCTCCGCGAAGGCATCACCTTCGGCGCCCCGCTCTATGTGACCTTTCTGCTCAAGGATGAAAAGGGCGCGAAGGAAGAGAAGGTTTTCATGGGGGAACTGCCGCTCATGACCCCGCAGGGCACGTTTGTCATCAATGGCGCTGAGCGCGTGGTGGTCAGTCAGTTGCACCGTTCGCCCGGCCTCGCCTTTGAGGAAACCATTCATCCGAATGGCAAGCGCCTGCAGTCGTTCCGCATCATCCCGGATCGCGGTTCGTGGTACGAGGCGCAGTTTGACACCAGCGATTTGCTTTACGTCTATCTGGACCGCAAAAAGCGCCGCCGGAAATTTCTCACGACGACGTTCTTCCGCGCGCTGGCGTTCCTCGACAGCGACGAAAAGGACAGGAAGAAGGATGCCGAAGTGCGCGGCACCGATGCCGAGATCTTGAAGATGTTCTATGACATTCAGGATCTCTCCATCAAGGAAGCAGAGAAGCTGGAAGACATCGGCAACAAGGTGTTGATCGAGGACGCCATCGATCCCGACAAGAGTGTGCTGGTGGCGCGCGCCTTCGAGCCGCTTTCCAAGGCGGTGGTCAAGCAGATTGCCGAACTGGGCGTCACCAAGATCAAGGTCGTGGACACCACGTCCGACGACGGCATCGTCATCAAGTGCATCAAGAAGGATCCGACCAAGAACGAAGAGGAGGCTCTCAAGGACATCTATCGCCGCCTTCGTCCCGGCGATCCGCCGACCGCCGCGAACGCCCGGGCGCTCATCAAACGGCTGTTCTTTGATGCGAAGCGTTATGATCTCGGCCGCGTGGGCCGCTACAAGATCAATCAGAAGCTCGGTTTTGAAGACAAGGGTGACTCGCGCATCCTGACCAAGAAGGATCTCGTCGAGGCCACCAAGTATCTGCTCCGCCTCAAGAAGGGCGAAGGCAGCACGGACGACATCGACCATTTGGGCAGCCGCCGCATCCGCACGGTCGGCGAACTGCTCGCCAACCAGTGCCGCGTCGGCCTGGCGCGCACCGAGCGCCTGGTCAAGGAGCGCATGACGCTCTTCGATCAGACCGTCGAAGCGATGACCCCCCAGAAGCTGATCAACCCGAAGGCGCTCAGCGCGGTCATCCGCGATTTCTTCGGCCGCAGCCAGCTCAGCCAGTTCATGGACCAGATCAATCCTCTGGCTGAACTCACCCACAAGCGCCGGCTGTCGGCCCTTGGACCTGGCGGTCTATCCCGCGACCGCGCAGGCTTCGAAGTGCGCGACGTGCATCCCTCGCACTACGGCCGCATCTGCCCGATTGAGACGCCCGAAGGTCCGAACATCGGCCTGATCGCGTCGTTGGCGACGTTTGCCCGCGTCAATGAATTCGGTTTCCTCGAGACGCCCTATCGCAAGGTTTCCAAGGGGCGGGTGACGACGGACATCGATTATCTGACGGCCGATCGCGAGGAAACTTTCGCCATCGCGCAGGCCAACGCGCAGATTGACGACAAAGGCCATTTTCAGACCAAGATGGTGACCTGCCGCGCCAAGGGCGAGTTCGTGGATCTCGACCCTGAAAAGGTCGATTACATGGACGTGTCTCCCAAGCAGCTTGTCTCGGTGGCGGCGGCGATCATTCCGTTCCTCGAGCACGACGACGCGAACCGCGCCTTGATGGGCTCGAACATGCAACGCCAGGCCGTGCCGCTGCTGGTCACGGAAGCGCCGCTCGTGGCCACCGGCCTCGAGGAGCGGGTGGCACGCGACTCCCGCGCCGTGCTGGCGGCCGTCGAGGGTGGTAAGGTGGCCTCCATCACCGGCAACCAGGTCATCATCACCGCCGACGGCAAGTTGCCGGACGGCAAGAAGAAGATTAAGAACGATCCGGCCAACGGCGTTTACGTCTATCCCATCCGCAAATTCATGCGGTCGAATGCCGCCACCTGCATCAATCAGAAGATTCTGATCGCAAAGGGTGACACGGTGAAGAAGGGCCAGATCATCGCCGACGGTCCCTGCACCCAGGGCGGTGAACTCGCCCTCGGCCGCAACGTGCTGTGCGCGTTCATGCCCTGGAACGGTTACAACTTCGAGGACGCCATCCTCATCAGCGAACGCATCGTCAAGGAGGACATCTTCACCTCCATCCACATCGATGAGTTCGAGGTGGGCGCCCGCGACACCAAGCTCGGCCCCGAGGAAATCACGCGCGACATCCCGAACCTCGGCGAGGAAGCGCTCAGGAACCTCGGCCCGGACGGCGTCATCCGCATCGGTGCGGAAGTGAAGCCTGGCGACATTCTCGTCGGCAAAATCACGCCGAAATCGGAGACGGAACTGGCGCCGGAAGAGCGCCTGCTTCGCGCCATCTTCGGTGAGAAGGCGGCGGACGTGAAGGACACCTCGCTCAAGGTTCCCTCGGGCACCTATGGCATCATCATGGACGTGAAGGTGTCGTCGAAGAAGGAGGCCGACATCAACCGCGACAAACTGCCGTCGCCGACGGACAACAAGCGGGCGGCCAAGCAGGTTTCGGACGAATACAAACAGAAGAAAGACGAGTTGAGCGAACAGCTCACCGAGGCGCTCTCCAACATCCTCCTTGGCGAGAAGATCCCGCTCGACGTGGTCAACAGCGAAACGGGCGAGATCATCATTCCGGCCAACCGCAAGATCACCAAGACGCTGCTGCGCAAGCTGGCGCTGGTCTATGATCGCATCGAGATCGATCCGTCGCCGATTCGCAACAAAATCAACGAAATCATCGGCACCTTTAAGAAGAAGTTCGACGAACTGCAGATGCAGTACGACGAGGAGATGGAGCGTGCCGAAGCGGGCGACGAGGTCGATGTGGGCATCATCAAGCAGGTGAAGGTGTACATCGCCTCCAAGCGCAAGTTGTCAGTGGGTGACAAGATGGCCGGACGCCACGGCAACAAGGGTGTCGTGGCCCGCATCGTGCCCGAGGAAGACATGCCGTTCCTGGCGGATGGCACTCCGGTGGAAATCGTGCTCAACCCGCTGGGCGTGCCTTCGCGCATGAACGTCGGACAGGTGCTGGAAACCCACCTCGGCTGGGCGGCCAAACTGCTGGGCCTCAAGTTTGCCACGCCGGTCTTCGACGGCATCAAGGAAAAGGAAATCCGCGGCTACCTCAAGGAGGCCAAGCTGCCCGAGCACGCCAAGGCGATCGTCTATGACGGCCGCACCGGCGAGTCCTTCGACCAGGAGATCGTGGTCGGCTACATCTACATGATGAAGCTGGGCCACCTGGTGGCGGACAAGATTCACGCCCGCGCGGTCGGCCCTTACTCGCTCGTCACCCAGCAACCGCTGGGCGGCAAGGCGCAATACGGCGGCCAGCGCTTCGGCGAAATGGAAGTGTGGGCGATGGAAGCCTACGGCGCGGCTTACACCCTGCAGGAACTCCTGACGGTCAAGTCCGACGATGTGCAGGGGCGCACGCGCATTTACGAAAGCATCGTCAAGGGCGACAACACGCTCGAGGCGGGCGTGCCCGAATCGTTCAACGTGCTCGTGAAGGAAATGCAGTCGCTCGGCCTGGATGTGAAGGTCGGTTACACCAATCCGGTCGATCAACCGCAGAACACCCAGGCCGCCATGGCCGCCCTTGGTAATTGATTATCGCGACGGCGAGAGACTGACGACTGATCCAATCCTATGATGACGACCAAAGAATCCCAGCGCGAACTGCTCGGTCTGGACAAGGTCAACCAAGTTGACTACGTCTCCATTTCCATCGCGGCTCCCGACTCGATCCGCTCCTGGTCCAAGGGCGAGGTGAAGAACCCCGAGACCATCAACTACCGCACGTTCAAGCCCGAGAAAGGCGGCCTGTTCTGCGAGCGCATCTTCGGCCCGGTCAAGGACTGGGAATGCTCCTGCGGAAAGTACAAACGCATCAAGCACCGCGGCGTGGTCTGCGATCGCTGCGGCGTCGAGGTGACCCTGGCGCGCGTGCGCCGCGAGCGCATGGGCCACATCGAACTGGCCGTGCCGGTGAGCCACATCTGGTTCTTCAAGTGCATGCCCAGCCGCATCGGGCTGGTGCTCGACGTGACGGCGCGCAATCTCGAGCGCGTCATCTACTACGAGGATTATCTCGTCATTGATCCGGGCAACACCCCGCTCAAGCTGCACCAGCTCCTCAGCGAACATGAGTACCGCGAAGCGCGCGAGACTTACGGCACCGATGCCTTCACCGCCAAAATGGGTGCGGAAGCAGTGCGCGATGCGCTGGCCCGGGTGGAACTGGCCAAACAGATTGACGCCTTAAACCAGGCGATGACGGAGACCAAGAGCAAGCAGATCCGCAAGAAGCTCGCCAAGCGCATCAAGCTGCTCCACGGGTTCATCTCCAACAAGGTGCGTCCCGAGTGGATGATTCTCACCGTGCTGCCCGTCATCCCGCCGGACCTCCGCCCGCTCGTGCCGCTCGAGGGTGGACGTTTTGCGACGTCCGACCTCAACGATCTCTATCGCCGCGTCATCAACCGCAACAACCGGTTGAAGAACCTGCTCCAGCTCAAGACGCCGGAGGTCATCATCCGCAACGAAAAGCGCATGCTGCAGGAGGCGGTGGACGCGCTCTTCGACAACGGCCGCCACGGCCGCGCGGTCACCGGCGCGGGCAACCGATCGCTCAAATCGCTCTCCGACATGCTCAAGGGCAAGAGCGGACGCTTCCGCCAGAACCTGCTCGGCAAGCGCGTCGATTACTCGGGCCGTTCCGTCATCGTCATCGGTCCCGAACTCAAGCTCCACCAGTGCGGCTTGCCCAAGAAGATGGCGCTCGTCCTGTTCGAGCCGTTCATCATTCGCCGGCTCAAGGAACTCGGCTACGTGCATACCGTGCGCAGTGCGAAGAAGATGATCGAGCGCCAGGCGCCCGAGGTGTGGGACATCCTGGATGAGGTCACCAAGGGCCACCCCGTCATGCTGAACCGCGCGCCGACGCTGCACCGCCTCTCCATCCAGGCGTTCGAGCCGCAGCTCATCGAAGGCGAGGCCATCCGCATTCACCCGCTGGTCTGCACCGCCTATAACGCCGACTTCGACGGCGACCAGATGGCCGTGCATGTGCCGCTCTCGGTCGAGGCGCAGTTGGAAGCCCGCCTGTTGATGATGGCTCCGCTGAACATCTTCAGTCCGTCCAGCGGCAAGCCGATCATGACGCCCACGCAGGACATCACGCTGGGCTGCTATTACCTGACCGCCGAGCCGCGCCGGGCGAAGAAGCCCAACGAGCGCCTCATGCTCTTCGGCACCAAGGACGAGGTCATCTTCGCCAACGACGAGGGCGGCTTGAAGACGCACGACCGCGTGCTGTTGCTGAATCCTGACTTCGGTCGCAAGACGGTTTACGGCGACGCCACCAAGAAACTCATCGAAACCACGGTCGGCCGGGTGGTCTTCAGCGAAATCTGGCCGACGGAGCTGGGCTTCCTGAACAAGCCGGCCGGCAAGAGCCAGCTCGGCGATCTCATCTGGCGCTGTTACAAGGTCTGCGGCCACGAGCAGACAGTGGTGACGCTCGACAAACTCAAGGAGCTTGGCTTCCGCGAGGCCACCCGCTCCGGCGCCTCCATCGGCATCGACGACATGGTCATTCCGAAGGAGAAAGACGAGGAAATCGGGAAGGCGCAGAAGCAGATTGGCGATGTCGAGAAGCAGTACCGCAAGGGTGTCATCACCCCCGGCGAACGCTACAACAAGATCATCGACATCTGGACCCATTGCACCGACCAGATCTCGAACGTCATGTTCAAGACCCTGGAGCAGAACCAGGGCAAGAAGGAATACAACCCGGTCTTTCTGATGGTGGATTCCGGCGCCCGCGGCAACCGCCAGCAGGTCCGGCAGCTCGCCGGCGTGCGCGGCCTCATGGCCAAGCCCAGCGGCGACATCATTGAAAAGCCGATTCTCTCAAACTTCCGCGAGGGTCTCACCGTGCTCGAGTATTTCATCTCGACTCACGGCGCCCGCAAGGGTCTGGCCGACACGGCGCTCAAGACCGCCGACTCCGGCTACATGACCCGCAAGCTGGTGGATGTGTCGCAGGATGTCATCATCCAGGAGGCTGACTGCGGCACCAGCAACGGCATCTGGGTGCAGGCCATCTACGAAGGCGAAGAGCAGGTGGTCAAGCTCAGCGACCGTCTCGTCGGCCGTTGCTCCTGCGACGACATCAAGGATCCGCGCACTCCGAAGACCGTGCTGTGCAAGGCCGGTGCCGAATTGGACGAGGTCGTCTCCAAGGCCATCGAGACTGCCGGCGTGGAGAAGGTCAAGATTCGCTCGGTGCTCACCTGCGAATGCAAGGTCGGCGTCTGCATTTCCTGCTATGGCCGCAACCTGGCCACCGGCCGGCCGGTCAAGCTGGGCGAGGCCGTCGGCATCGTCGCCGCCCAGTCGATTGGCGAACCGGGCACGCAGCTCACCATGCGCACGTTCCACACCGGCGGTGTGGCGGCGGGCACCTTCACCCAGCCCATCATCAAGCCCAAGCATGACGGCAAGGTGCAATACAACGAACTGCGTTACGTGACGCTCGAGGACGGCAACAACATCGTCCTGAACAAGAATGGTTCCGTGTCCATCCTCGGGGATGACGGCCGCGAACTTGAAAACCATATCATCGTCATCGGCGCGGTCATCTCCGTCACCGAAGGCCAGCGCATCAAGAAGGGCGACACCCTCGCCCAGTGGGATCCGCACAACGTGCCGATTCTTTCCGAGAAGGCGGGCCGCGTGAAGTTCCTCGACGTCATCGAGGGCGTGACGATGAAGCAGGAGCTGGATCAGGCGACCGGTCAGCAGGCCATCGTCGTCATCGAGCACAAGGAAGATCTCCATCCGCAGATTGTCATCGTCGATGACAAGCACGAGACCGCCGGCACCTATCCGATTCCGGCGGGCGCGCACATCGTCGTTGAAGAGGGCGACCGCATCGTTTTGGGCACGCTCCTCGCGAAGACGCCGCGCAAGGCGTCCAAGACGAAGGACATCACTGGCGGTCTGCCGCGCGTGGCCGAGTTGTTCGAGGCGCGTCGCCCCAAGGACGCCTGCGAAATCTCCAAGATCGACGGCATCGTGGACTTCGGGCCGAGCGTGCGCGGCAAGCGCTGCATCATCATCAAGGATGCGCAGACCAACATGGAAGAGGAACACCTCATCCCGATCGGACGCCACGTCATTGTGTTCAAGGGCGATTTCGTCAAGAAAGGCCAGCAGCTCACCGAAGGCCCGGTGGATCCGCACGAGATTCTCGACATCTGCGGTCCGCAGGAACTTCAGGAGCATCTCGTCAGCGAGGTTCAGGAAGTCTATCGCCTCCAGGGCGTGACGATTAACGACAAGCACATCGAGATCATCGTCCGCCAGATGCTCCGCAAGGTCCGCATCACCGAACCGGGCGACACCCGCTTCCTGTGGGGCGAACAGATCGACAAGATCGAATTCGAGAACGAGAACGATCGCGTGGACAAGATGGGTGGCAAGCCCGCCGAAGCTCAGCCCGTGCTGCTCGGCATCACCAAGGCCTCGCTCGAAACCGACAGCTTCCTCAGCGCCGCGTCCTTCCAGGATACCACCCGCGTCCTCACCGAGGCGGCCACGCTGGGCAAGATGGACACGCTGCGCGGCTTCAAGGAAAACGTCATCATGGGCCACATCATCCCGGCCGGCACCGGTTATCACATTCACCGCGGCGTGAAAGTCAAACCGCTGGTGGAAGTGGCCGTGGATGAGCCGGCACCGGCGCCATCCTTCGACTCGCCGGGGACCGAGCCGCTCATCGGCTGAGACCGGCACTCTCCATTGCCTCCAAAATCAGGCTGGCCTCCGGGCCAGCCTGTTTGTTTTGGGGACCAGGAGACTGCCGTCCGTCCGGGCAGGTTGGCTCTCTCAGGTGCTGGCCGCGCCGCAGCCGCAGGCCGGGACGTGGATCAAATTCCTCGATGTCGGCGCGGCGCCGACCAACCGCGAGATCATCGTGACGGATGCGCTGACCAACGTGTCACGCTTCTGCCGCCTCGTCACTCCGGCAAAGTGAGCGCAGGTCATTGCCGCGTTGCTGTCACCAGCGGCAGGCATTGCAGGTCGCGCCGGTCGCGCACGAACAGCATCCCGCCCGCGTAGGCGGGAAAACTCCACGTGTCGCCGCAAACCTGTGCTTCGCCGAGGCGCCCGCACTTCTCCGGATTCGCTTCGAGCAGATGCAGCGTGCCTCCCTCGGTGAGCACCAGCAGTCGCCCGCCGACGGCGATGGTTGAGGCGTAATCGCGGTTGTTCCGGCCGAAGCCCGGCGCGCTCCACTGCAACGCTCCGGTTGCCGCATCCACGCAGACGAAATCCTTGTTGGCGCCGGCGCCGTAGAGATGGTCTTGCACGAGAACGAACGAGGCGAGGTTGACCTTCAGGGTCTTGTTCGCCCACAACTCGGTGGCCTTCATCCCTTCACCGTCCCTGGTGATCCGAAAGCAAATCGTGCCGAAGGTGTGCGAGTTCACCGTCACGGTGTCGCCATGAATCAGCGGCGTGGCGGCGTGGCGCTTGGCGTTCGTCTTCAGCGGCACGCGCCAGAGAATTTTCCCGGTGGCGAAATCGGCTCCGAGCAGCGCATCGGCAGTGAAGGCGACCACCTGCTTCACGCC
Source organism: Limisphaerales bacterium (assembly GCA_038249465.1). Taxonomy (GTDB): domain Bacteria; phylum Verrucomicrobiota; class Verrucomicrobiia; order Limisphaerales; family JBBRWD01; genus JBBRWD01. The sequence continues at coordinate 29,685 of JBBRWD010000083.1, forward strand.
GGTCAGAGTGGTCACCACGAGGGAGGAATACGCCGCCTCGTCGTGGCCCGATTTCCACAGCATACGTCCCGTAAGCTTGTCGAAGCAGACGAGGCTGGCGCCATTCGCGCTGCCGACCGTCACGATGAATCGTTCCCCGTCGATGACGCCGGAGCCGTTGTTGCCGCGCCGGCTGGCGGTGCCTTCCTTCGCGGCGCTGCCGATGAACTTCGCGCCGAAATCGGCAAAGTTCGTTCGCCAGATTGTTTGGCCGTCGGCCAGCGCGAGGCAGCGCAGTTCGCCGCTGCACGATTGCACGTAGAGCTGGTCACCATCGATGAGAGGTGTGGCGCGCGGGCCGGCGCCCCATTCGTCGCCGAAGGTTTCCGCGTAGGGAGCGCGCCAGAGTTCTCTGCCGGTGGCGGCGTCGAGCAGATGCGCGGTCTCCTGTCCGTCCTGCTCGTCGAGGAACGCAAGCTTGCCACCGGCCACGATCGGGCCGGAGAAGCCACCGCCGATGGAGATTTTCCAGACCGGCTTCAAGTCGGCGACGAGATTTGGCGGCACCGGCGAATCCGGCGCGGCGTGTCCGGTGCGAAACGGCCCGCGCCATTGCGGCCAGCCATCGGGTGCGATGGCCGCTGGTGAATCAACGCCCCTGAAGAACAGCGGGACGAGCAGGGCGAAGAGCAATCGAGAGGGCGGTTTCATAAAAGACAACTAGGCGAAGCGCGGCGGAGACACAAGAACGGCGACGAACGAAGTTCATCGCCCAGCCCAACAACTCGCCACCCAAATGACGGCGGAGTGCGGACGCACCGGTGGCTTGGGGAACAAGTTGTCGCGGGGGTTTCGCTGCGCCCTGACCGAACCTTCTCTTTAGAAATGCGTCACCGTCAGTTCTGCATCGAACCACAGGCCGTTGAAGTCGAGTTGCATCTGCCCGCTATCGGCCCCGCCGCCCACCCAGACCACCTGGTTGCGCTGGGTGAGCAGTCCGGCCATTTCGTCGAACACCGCCGGGTCGAAGGTCAGCAGATGATAGCGATCGCGGCGCAATTCCGCCCGGCCCATCGCGCGAGTCAGCGTGGATATCTCCTCCGGTGAACGGAGCACAATCCAGATTTCTGCTTCGGGCACTTTCACCGCCAGCTTGTCGAGGCGGGTGACAGGGCAGGGGCCGCATTCGACCCACAGGCGCGCGTGCCCGGCGAAATCCGTTGCGGCCACCGCCGGCACAAACGCGACGACGTCGGGATCGAAGTGAGGCTCGACCAGGATCCGGTCGCGAAAGAAGAGGAGGTAGGCGAGCAGCTTGAGGAGAAGCAGCTCGCGGGTCTCCTCCGGGTGCTGGATCAGCAGGAGCTTGTGCGGCAGATCGCGCCGCTTGTCCTCGCTCTTCAACTCGAAACTGTATTTGGCACTCATGCTCGCAACGGCGGGAGAGCATCGCGATGGCTCGCAAGAAACGCAACGCGGGACCGGATCGAATGACGCCAGCGCGAGGACTTCACTTGCGCGTAAAAAAGTCTCGAATGCGCAACGCAAACTCGTTTAGGTTCCGCGCCAACAGATTCAGCCCGACTGCGCGAAGAGCCAAAACAACTATGGAAACTGTTCTTCCTCCCACCGGGCGAAACGCTCGCCGTTTCGCAAAAACCCTCGTCCCAACCCTCGCCCGCCGCGGTCTCTTGGTCGCCGCCTGGCTCGCGCTGGGGCCCGCCGCCGCGCTGGCCACGCCG
>JBBRWD010000084.1:0-31220 GCA_038249465.1 Limisphaerales bacterium
CGTGGGCCTGGCTAGTGGGGGGGGCGCTGCGCCTCCCCCCCCACACAACACCCCAATACAAATCGGGGCGGCCCCCCCCCCCCCCCCCCCGCTACGGTTGCAGCAGGCACCGCGGTCGGGCGGGGGTATCATTCCCAGCGGATGCATTCTGCCATGAACCGCCTGCTCATCATCGAAGACGAACTGCCGATGCGCCGGGCGCTCGAAGACTGCCTCGCCGCCGAGGGCTACCGCGTCATCACCGCCGCGGACGGCGAGATCGGATTGCGTCGCGCGCTGGAGGAGCAGCCCGATGTCATCCTGCTCGACATCATGATGCCGAAGCTCGACGGCTTCAGCGTGTGCCGCGAGTTGCGCCGCCTCGGCAACACCACGCCCGTGCTGATGCTCACCGCCAAGGGCCAGTTGGAGGATCGCGTGCGCGGCCTTGATGTCGGCGCGGATGATTATCTCGTGAAGCCGTTCAGCACGGAGGAATTGCTGGCGAGAATCCGCGCCCTCCTGCGCCGCGCGCAACGCGCCACCCGCGCCGTCACCACGCTGACACTCGGCGACGTGCGCGTGGATTTCATCCGCCAGCAGGCGTGGCGGCGGAAGAAGGAACTGCACCTCACGCCCAAGGAATTCGCCAGCCTGCGCCTGCTGGCCGAGGCGGCGGGCGAAGTGGTCACACGCGAGCGCTTCCTCGATGTCGTGTGGGGCGTGGGCGCGTTTCCCACCACCCGCACGGTGGACAACCACATCGCGAGCCTGCGCGCGAAGATTGAAGCCGAGCAAGAGCGTCCGCGCTGGATCAAGACCGTGCATGGCGCCGGCTACCGGCTCGAACATCCCGATTTTGCAGAACCGTGACAAACCACACAAGCGGCGGTGAGACCTTCATCCGCGAAAGGCTGAACTATGAAAGCGAATTCAACGCAAAGACGCAGAGACGCAGAGGCGCAAAGGAATGGAGAAACGTCGAGGGTGCGAGCAACGCGACTCGTGACCGTCCAACGAATTGTGAGGGACTGTCAGAGGAATGGAGGTCAGAGGAATGAAGAGACCAGCCAGCTTCTTATTCCCCTGACCCACATTCCTCTGACCTCTTCTTTCACGCTCGCGTCATCGTGGCTGCGGCTGCAAACCACCGTGTCCCTTGGCTTGAAACTCTGCGTCTCTGCGCCTTTGCGTCATTGCGTTAAATCCGCGGGCATCGCCCTGCCTGTAATCGTTCTCTGTCTCGTGGCGCTGCTTCCTGCGGCCGCCGCCGACAGCGTCACCGAGACGTTTCAAAAAGCCCTCTTCGAGGAGGAGGCCAACCAGAACTACGATGCCGCGATGCGCGCTTACCGCGAGGTCGTGGGCCAGATGGACCAGCAGCGCAAGCTCGCCGCCACCGCGGTGTTCCGGCTCGGCGAATGCTACCGCAAGCTCGGCCAGACCAATGAAGCCGCCGTGCAATACCAGCGCATTGTGCGGGACTTTCCCGACCAGCCGACGCTGGTAAATTTGAGCCGGCAGAACCTGGCGGGGCTGGGCGCTTCGCCTGCCTCAATTGCCGGCACTTCGTCGGCCCAGCTTGCGGGCGCCGCATCTCGAACGGCCGAGCTCGACTCGCTCAAGGAACAGCATCATCGGGCGCGGGAAGAATACGAACGCCTCGACCACCTTCTCACGGAGATCAAAAAGCAGTCTGACGCGGAGTTGAAGAAAACACTGCCGATGCTTCAGCCCGATCCGACTCTTGCCAAGCTGCTGGAACAGGACTCCACCGCGCGACAGAAGCGGACCGAACTTGAGCAGCAGTTTGCCGCCAATCACCCGGCGGTCAAAGCGGTCGATGCGGTGATCAAGCTAATCGGCGAACAGGTTGCCGATCGCCTCAAGGGCATTTTGGGGAGCCTTGAAATCCAGCGGGCTCTGGCGGCGAAACGGATGGATCAACTCCAAAAACAATTCAACGAAATGCGGGACCAGGCGGTAATTGAGGCAGGGATGACACCGGCGTTGAGCCAGGCCGCGCGGCTGGAGCAAAAGCGATTGCTGGAGGAGGAAATCAAGCTCGCGGAGCAGCAACTGGCGTCCACCAATCAACAGGTTGAGGTCGGACGCGCGCCGAGCAGCGAAGTCATCGCCAAGGAGCGCGAAATCCTCGGCTTGCGCCGCCAATTGGCCGGCTTGGATCTCGGGCCGGCCACGGCATCGCCAGCGGGCAGCGCGGAGACCGGCGCCACCGACGAGGAGGACAAGGAAATCCGCCGCATCCAGGCGCTCATCCAGAACAGCCCGGATCTGATCAGCGGCACTGGCGCCGGTAGTGCACCGACGCCGCTGATGGTGGCGGCCTCCAAGGGCCACCTTGCGGTGGCTCGTTTTCTCCTGGCGGCCAAGGCGGAAGTGAATGCCCAGCGCGACGGCGTGACCGCACTTCATAACGCCGCGCTTGCCGGTCAGAAGTCGATGACCGAGCTGTTGTTGACCAACGGCGCCAACGCCAATGTCCAGGACAAGACGGGCAAGAGCCCCCTCTTCACCGCAGCTGTGAAGGGCTTTCGTTCCGTGGCCGAGGTGCTGTTGAACAACAAGGCGGATGTTGACCTCAAGGACAACATCGGTCGCACGGCGCTCTTTGCCGCCGCCGAGGCCGGGCAGCCGGAGTTGGTGGACTTGCTCGTGCGCCACGGATCCGACGTGAACGCCCAGGATCAGGCAGGAATGACGCCGCTCCATCTGGCGGCGTCGACAGGACAAGCTGCCGCAGTTGAGCGACTCCTCGCGCACAAAGCGATGGTGGATGCGAAGACCAAATCCGGCGTCACGCCGCTGGGCTTAGCGGCGGAACAAAGGCAAGCGAAGACCGCCGGGCTGCTCCTGAAGGCTGGGGCGGATGCGCGGGTCAAGGTGGGAGACATTCCCTTGCTGCACCTCGCCATCAACCGGGACCAGATCGAAATCCTCAAGCAACTCCTGGCGCTGAAGCTGGACCTGGAGGTCACCGATTCCTCCGGTTTGACGCCGCTGCAATTGGCGGTGACGCGATACAACTATTCCGGAGCCGACGTGCCAGTGCGCTTGCTGCTGGAGGCCGGGGCCGATCCGAACCGGCCTTTCAATGCGATTGGCAATAGCCGGTTCGTTCCTGGGGGTGGGATGCCAAGCATGGACACCACCGGCTGCACGCCGCTGGTGGTGGCCAGCTTCCTGGGCAACATCGCCATGATGAAAGATCTCCTTGCTCACGGAGCAAAGGTTGACGCCAAGTCCGTCGAAGGATGGACGCCGCTGCTCTACGCGGTTCAGAAGAAGTCCATGCCTATGCTGGAGGCCATTCTCGCGCACAAGCCCGACTTGGAGGCGCGTCCTCGCAGTGGCTTCCCCGCCTTGGCCGTGGCCATCGATTCCGGCGAAAGCAGAATTGCGGAAAAGCTGATCCAGGCTGGTGCCGACGTGAACGCTGAGTTGCCGGAAAACGTCCGCAGCACGCTGCTTCACTTCGCGGTCGTGAACCGAAACAAGGATATGGTGGAGTTGCTGGCAACCAACAAAGCCAGCCTGAATGTGCTCAACAAGCTAGGCGAGACGCCGCTCGATTTCGCCCGATCTCAGGGCCGCTCCGCCCAACAGACTCGGGAGCGCGAGGACTTCGCGGAAATCGCCGCCGTGCTGCTCAAGCACGGTGCGGACGAGAAATTCACCCAGCGATCCAAGATCATGGTCGGGCGAGGGGCTGGCGGTGTCGGCTCGCGGGTGTTCACCCGAGGCACTAATGACTGGAACCGCTACACCCTGGTGGAATTGATCGCCACGGCCTTCGCCAACCCGATGATGTCGAGCCTTCTCTTCCCGGATTTGTCGCGCGTGACCATCGAGCGTCTCGGGACCAAAAGCGAGCCGGCGCGAACAATCTCGGTGGACGTGGCGGAGTTGCTCAACGCAGGCGCCTGCACCAACGCGCCCTGGCTGGAATGGGGCGACTGGGTGGATCTTCCGGAGCGGGATCATCCGGTTAACGAGTCGTGGCAGGGGCTGACGGAACCCGTGCGTGCGGCCTTGATCAAATGCCTCCAGCGCGAGGTCAACATCGTCATCAAGGGCCAGAGCCGAAAGGTGATTCTGACGCCGAGATTCCAGCTACCGGGTTATGTCATGCAACCAATGGCGATTACGTCGGATCCGGGATTCCCACCAGGTGCTTCAGTGCCCGAGGCTGGCTCCGAAAAGGCTCCGATCCGCCTTGGTGTCTTCCGTCTGAATGAAGTTCTCAATGGGTCCGGCCTGCTCCGCACCTCCTCAGATCTAAGCCGCGTCCGCGTCAAGCGCAGCGACCCGATCACCGGGAAGCCAGTGGAGTGGATTGTCAACCTGACCCGCGAGTCGCCGGATGAACGGAACGCCGTCCCTCAGGCTCCGGGGATTCCCGTGCGGTCAATTCGCCCAGCGACCGATGCCGGAGTGGATTCAGACACCGGTCTCTGGCTGCGCGACGGCGACGAAATCGAAGTGCCGGACAAGTGAGCCAGTGAAAGTAGCCCAGCCGTCGCGGCTGCATGCCTAGCCCGGATATTTCACCCGTCCTGTTCCCGGATCGCGCGCCGGATGCTCGTGGCGCAGGTTTCCAGCCTGCTGTGTCGCCGACTTCTCGTCGGCCGGCTGTCCGAACCTCCTTGCGCCGGCGGATTGGAAATCCGCGAGACAGCAGGTTGGAAACCTGCGCAACGAAACGGTCCGGCTGGCGCGTCGGCTCCGTCGCCGGGCGGAACCACCAAAACTTGTGAAATAAGCGGGCTAGGACTGCTCCATGCGCCAGCCAATCGCGAATCACCGATGCAGCCGGGACGGCTGTGCCACTTAGCGCGCCGGGCAGCGCGGGTCTGAAATCGTGGCTTTGCGTCACCGCTCGCGTCTCCTATATTTGCGCCGTGTCCGACTTCACCCCAAGCCGTTGGTGCCGCCGATTCCGGGGCGGCGCGCTGCTCCTGCTCAGCGCGATTGCGGGCGTGGCTGTTTACGCCGCGCCAGCCGACACCAACTCCCATCCATCCGTAATTGTTGTCGTGGGAGCGCCGGGCGAAGCCACCTTCGGCGACCAGTTCACGGCCTGGGCCGGGCAATGGCAGAAAGCCGCGCAGAAAGCAGGCGCGCAGAGTTTCCTCCTCGGACTGGAAACCAACACGGCAGCCACCGACCGCGATTCTCTCGAGAAGAAGCTGGCCGGGGAACAGAAGGAATCGCCGCAGGAATTGTGGCTCGTGCTCATCGGCCACGGAACCTTCGATGGACGCGAGGCCAAGTTCAATTTGCGCGGGCCTGACCTGACGAGTTCCAACCTTGTGTCCTGGCTGAAGCCGTTCAAGCGTCCGCTCGCGATCATCGATGGCTCCTCCAGCAGCGCGCCATTTCTTAAGGATCTGTCTGCGCCCGATCGGGTGCTCATCACCGCCACGCGCAGCGGGAGCGAGCAGAACTTCGCGTGGCTCGGACAGTATCTTGCCGAAGCCATCGCCGATCCAACGGCCGATCTCGACAAGGACGGCCAGACCTCGCTGCTTGAAGCCTGGCTGATGGCTGCCCGGCGCACGGCGGACTTTTACCAGACCGAAGCCCGCCTCGCGACCGAGCACTCGCTGCTCGACGACAACGGCGACGGACTCGGCACACCGTCGGATTGGTTTCGCGGCGTGCGCGCGGTGAAGCGAGCGAAGGAAGGAACGGCGCTGGACGGATTGCGCGCGCACCAGCTTCATCTCGTGCGCAGCGCCTCCGAGGAGCAGATGCCTCCCGCTCAGCGCGCCTGGCGTGATCAACTGGAGCGCGAGGTGGCGGCGCTGCGGGATCTTAAAGGACAGATGACGGAGGACGATTACTACCAGAAGCTCGAGTCGCTTCTCGTGCAGATGGCTGAGCTTTACGAAAAAGGTGACAAGGCGAAGTAACTGGCGTAGCGGCGTCTCGGCAGAGCGCCGCCATTATGATTGCGGAAAGTTTGCGGCGCCCTCCCGAGACGCCGCTACGAGCCCACCGTCGCCTACCGGATTCGCTTCAAGACTTCCTGAGCCTTCTTCTTGGTCCGATCAACTTCCGACTTCGCGACCACGGTCTGCAGCGAACTCTGCCGGAGTTCCTTCGTGGCGCCTTTCAGATCGTCCTTGCCCGCGCTGACGACGATCGCCGAGCAGGCTTCCTCGACGACGGCGCCGTCGGTGGTAAAGGTTACCAGCATTTCCAACGCGGCAGCGGTGGGGACGGAGCCCAGCGCGGAGATGGCGAGACGCTTTTCCTCGGGACGCTTGATCAGCGGGAGGAGCGATTTAACCTTCGCCACCTTGTCGTCATCAGAAAGCTTCTTGTCGCGCTGCACGTATTCGAGGTAACCGCGCACGCCCAGCACCTGGTGCGATGTCTTCTTGCCGGAAGTCGCCAGCGTCAACAGCGGCTCCGCCACGCCCGCGTCATCGGGCCAGTTGGCCGGCCAGCCGGAAAGGGTGCGCACGGCTTCGTCCTGCACGGTGGCGTCCTTGTCGTCGAGCGATGACTTGACCGCGCCCAGCGCGGCGGAGCCGCCCACACTGGCGAGCGAGTGAATCGCCACCTTGCGCAGGCCAGCGTCGGTGTTCTGCGCCAGCGGCAGCAGGGACGGCAGACACTTTTCACCGGTCCGGCCCGCGATCGCCATCAAGGCCGCTTCGAGGTTGGCGCGGTCTTTGGCGTTCTCTGTTTTCTGCAGCATGCTCACCAGCGCAGCCGCTTGTTTCTCGTCGCCGAGCAAACCCACCGCATTCACCGAGGCGCCGCGAATGCCCGCGTCGGAATCCTGCACGCTCGCCAGGAGAATCGGCAGTGCCTCGGCGATGCGCCGCTGTCCCGCCATGTCGATGAGCGTCTGCCGCGTCTTGCCAGTGGATTGCGGAAGCAGCGCCATCACGCCGGCGTCCACCTGCTTGCCGGGCAACCGTCCGAGCGCCGACTTCGCCGTCTTGGCGAGGTCGGCGTCGTCGCCGGTGGCGATGTCGATCAAGATCGGGGCGCTGGAGCCGTTGTTGTCGAGGCGTTCCAGAGCGCCGATGGCGGCGAGACGAACTTTCTTCGGGCCGCTCTTCGCGGCCTCACGAATCGTCGGCAGCGCCGTCGCATCCCCGCGATCAGCCAGCGCCAGCAGGAGAAACGATTGGAGGTCGGGATTCGCGCGCGCAAATTCCGCCGTCAATGCCGCGGTCACTTCCTTGCCCGTCAGTTCCCGCGCGGTGCGCAGGCCGATGCCGTAGAATGCGGGGTCAGTCGATCTCAGTTGCTCAATCAACAGCGGCAGTCCGGCGGTGCCTCGCGCGACGATGGCGCCGCGCGTGGCTTCGAGGATGCGCTGCTTGGGCAGACTGGCCTGGCGAATCAGGTCGTAGAGTTTCACCGCCTCTCCGGCCTTGCCGTCGGTCAGATAGCGCTCCGCGCAGAGGATGCAGCCCTGTGCCACACCGGAGCGTGTTGGAGCGGGTGCGCTGGAAAGAGCCTTGGTCAACGCGCCAGCGGCTTGATCACCGCCAATCTTCCCCAGCGCAATGGCCGCGGCGGTGACAATCTCCACGTCGTTGTCCGACAGCTTCCGCGTCAGCGGGCCGACGGCCTGCGCATCGCGACGAATGCCGATCGAGTTGATGATGCCGATCAACTGGTTGCCCGCCGTGGTGTTCATCGCTTCGCGCAACGCGGCACCGGCCGACGGATCGGGGATGGCCTCCAGCGCGATGCGCGCCCAGGACGAGAGATGCGTGTCCAACAGCAGCGGGGCCAGCGCGGGCACCGCTTCCTTGCCACCATAGACGGCCAGCTTTTTGCAGGTGATGGCCTTCTCCTGCGGCGGCGCATCGGATTTCAGCACCTCGATCAATTTGGCCTGGCGTTCCTGCGCGCTCTCGGCGGGCGCGGCGCTGGCGGGGAGGTTTGACAAAATCGCGGCGACCGCGAGACAGACGACGGAAACTTGGGTGAACGAGCGGATCGAAATTTTCATAGACTCAGGGTTTTGGTGGGGAGAATTTGGAGTTGCGGTTCAGATGCGCCAAGGTTCGCGGAGCGCCTCAGAGCGCAGACGGTTGGCCTCTTCGTCGCCGGGGAATTCATTCTTCACGGGATCATAAACGACCTTGCGCTCGAGGAAGAGCGAGATGTTGGCCGCGTGACACGCCACGTGCGCCCAGCAGGCCGCGTCGGCGTTGGCGCGCGTCTGACCGCGGGTGCGCACGCATTCGAGGAAATTGCGGACGTGGAAATCCGCCGGGTAGCCGCCGATCTTGTTGCCCTGGCCGGCGAGCAATGCCTCCGAACTGGCGACGAGGTCGCCATTGTCCCCTGTTTCGACCCAGCCTTTGTCGCCCTCAAACCGCACCGGGCACGAGCCGAGTGGGAGCCAGCCGTCGTTGCGGAGAATTAGTTTCACGCCGCTGGCATAGCGTGCGAACAACTTGCCATCCTTCGGCTCGTATTCGACCGGCGCCGTGTGGTCCGCATCGGCGGCCAATTGGCAGAGATCGACGCAGTGCGAGCCCCATTCCAGACAGCCGCCGCCGCCGAAGGCGCCCATGAAACCGCCGCCCTTCTCGAAGTTGAAGCCGTCGAGCTGGCGCTTGTTGTACGGCCGCCAGGCCGCGGGACCGAGGTACAAATCCCAGTCCACCTGATCCTTGTCGGGCTCCTCTTCGGCCGGCAGCCAGCCGCTGCTGATGGCACGCAGGCCGGCCGGATGCGCATAGACCGTGTGCAATTTGCCGAGCTTGCCGGTGCGCGCCAGTTCGATGGCATAAACGAAGTTCGGCAGGCTGCGCCGCTGCGTGCCGGCCTGGAAAATGCGGCCGGTCCGCCGGAAGACATCTGCCAGCGCGAAGCTCTCCATGATGTTCTTCGTGCAAGGCTTCTCGCAATAGACATCCTTGCCGGCGTTGGCCGCGAGCGAGGACGCCGCGGCATGCCAGTTCGGGCCGGTGGCGACCAGCACGGCATCGATGTCATCGCGCGCCAGCATCTCGCGCAGGTCGCGATACATCTTGCAGTCCTGGTTGCTGTAGGTGGCGTCGGCCAGCTTCTTGATCGCCTCGCGCCGGCTGGCTTTCACATCGGCAATGGCGACGAACTTCACCTCGGGCTCGTGCAGGAAGAGGCCCAGCACGTAGGAGCCGCGGTTGCCGATGCCGATCGCGCCGAGCACGATTCGCTCGCTGGGCGCCACGCCGCCGTCGCGGCCGAGGACAGCGCCGGGAACGATCAGCGGTGACGCCAGCAGGGCGCCGGCTTTCATGGTGGTGGTGAGAAACTGGCGGCGGTTGAGTGAGGTGGAGCCTGAGATCCGGTTCAGCAGGCCTTTGCGAGCGGCGGAGGTCACGTTTTTCATTGGTTCATTGATGTTCCTGGAACCCAGCCAGTCGGTGACCGGATTCGCATCGGGTTGAGTTGAGTGCGCCGAGCGTGCTCCCATCGACGGATCAGAATCAAGCGTATCCTGCGTTCCGGCGAAAAAATGGGATCGAGGCACTGCCCCCGGAGGCAACCGGTTGGCGCGACGTTGACGTCGCTTCACCGTGCGCCAGCCCGCTGAACAGTGTTGGCACCCTGTCCCGCCGCCTATCGAAGCCGCCTGAAGGCCGCGCGCCGGGGGAAGTGCGCGGATGCGCCCCGACAAAAAGGGCAAACACAAGGCAACCGCGAGTCGAAGGCCGATAGCCAAACGGGGCATGCAGATTGCGGAATCTGTGAGGCGGAAGGAACCCGGAAATGAACGAGGGCCGGATTTGATTCCGGCCCGGCTCTGAGAACAGATTCTTTTCCACCAATGCAGCGCCCGCCGCAGACCACACCTCACGTCACGACCGGCGGAAGCGGCGGACGCAGAACAGCAGGCTGGCCCCGAGGCCAAGCATGGCCCACGAAGAGGGCTCCGGAACTGGGTTGATTGTATTGAAGCCGGCCGTGTCCACGTAGATATTGTCGAAGATTGCCTGGACGAGCTGGCCGTTGCCCGAGCCAAAATTCACATTGATGAGGTCATTGGCCGCTGCGCCGTTGCGGAAACCGAAGAGGCCGCCCGTTCCATCACTCCCGAACACCTGCACCCTGGAACCCAGACCGGCCACTCCATCGGATTGCAGATAAACCATGTAATTATCCGCCGAGTTGTTGATCTCAAACCACACGTTGTAGGTGGCTCCGGGAACAACCAACACGTTGCCGGCAGCCGTCCCGTCCAGCGACAGGTTCTTAAACCCAAGCGCACCGTTGCGGGCGCGGAAATTCCCTTGAGTGGCGTCATAATTGAACTGGACCTCGCTCGACCCGGCGGTATCGATCGGAGCGGTGTCCGTCAGGATGAAGTTCCAGTTGTTTCCGGTCGTAGCTCCCACCTGAAATTGCCAGAAGACGGTGGCGGCACTGCTGCCGTTGACAACCGTCAAACCTAAAGGACTCAAACCGCGGTAGGAGGCGCTTGGACCGGTCGGTCCGACAAAGGTCGCCAGTCCACCCGAAGTTGCGGAAGTCACCATGCCCGTGGGGCTCCCGATGGTCTGAGCCCAAGTGTTGCCTACCGGCCCTTGGCCAACAAGGTTCGCACCCGGAGTATAACCGTCGAAATTGTCGAAGAGGACGAAGTCGGCGCGGACGGACGTTGAGAACGACAGGGCCGCGGACATGCCGATGAGCGCAAGGATGCGAGGTTGCATGCGCTATTTACTACAGGACGGTAACTTTTCGTGGCAAGCGAAATGTTGCGTGCTTTCCAGATTTAGCCCCGGACTCCCGGGCTGGCGGCGGCGAGGGTCAGGCGGGTTCCTGCTGCGTCAGGCAATGCAGCGAACCAAAGCCCAGCACGAGATCCACGGCATGGATGCCCACCACCGGACGGTCGGGGAACAATTCGCCCAGCGTGCCCAGCGCAATGCGGTCGTTCGGATCGTTGAACGTCGGCACGATGACCGCGGCGTTGCTGATGTAGAAATTCGCGTAGCTCGCCGGCAGACGGTAGCCGTCATGGAACACCGGCGCGGGCATGGGCAGCGGCACCACCTCGGGTTTCGAACCGTCCTCGAGCCGCAAGTCCCCGATGCGCTCCCAGTTCTCCGCCAGCGGACGGTAATTGATATCGCGTTTGTTTGTCTCGCGAATGAGCACCAGCGTCCGGCGGTTGACGAAGCGGCAGATGTCGTCGATGTGCCCGTGCGTGTCGTCACCCACCGGACCGTTCACCAGCCAGAGGACATTCTTCACGCCCAGATATTTCTTGAACGTCTCGTCGTAGTCCGCGCGGGTCAGGCCCGGATTGCGCACCTGCACCTTCGGATCGAGATAACACTCCTCGGTCGTCAGCAGGGTTCCGCGCCCATTGACGTCGATGCCGCCGCCTTCGAGCACGAAATCCCTGCCCCGGCACTCCGCGTTGAAGAGCGGGCGGCGCAGGAGTTTCGCCGCCGTCTCCGGCACCTTCCGGTCCTTCTGCCAGTCCGGGTATTTGGCCCATGCGTTGAAATGGAAGTGCACGATGGCTTTCTCGGTCTGGCGCCGGCCGCCGGTCGCCCGGCGCGTCACGTGAATCGGCCCGCTGTCGCGCGTCCAGCCGCGATTCGTGGGATGCACGATGAATTGCACGTTCTTCAAGTCCGCCCCCGCGCGGTTCAAATAACTGCGGGCGAACTTTTCCTCAGCGCGGTTGCGGACCAGGAGGCGGACCATTTCGCCGACGGCAATCTTGCGCACCATCTCGCCATAAACCCAGCGGATGGTGTCAATCTTGTCGGGCCAGTCGGTTTCATTGTGCGGCCAGCCCAGCCAGGTGGCGGCGTGTTGCTCCCACTCGGCGGGCATCGCATAGCCCAGTGAGGCGGGCGTGGTTTCCAAACTGATTTTGTTCTGAGCCATAAATGCACCGGGAGTTTAGCGGCGCGCCTGCGGCAGTGTCAGGCAAATGTTTTCCCGCACGGAGCACTGGGGCGCATCTCGACACTGCCCCCGAAGGCAACCGGGTTGGAGCGCGACGTTTACGTCGCTTCATCGTTCGAGAGACCGTCCGGCCATGTTTCGCCAACACCCATCGAACGCTGAAGCGGCCTCAAGGCCGCGCGCCGGGGGCAGTGCGTGGATGCGCCCAGCCAATTGCCGCAGGACCGCACCCAACTCCGATCCTCAGGGTCTCGCCATCGAGGCTGCACTCAGAACATTCTTCCAGATGGACCCCATACTACCCAGGCAGCGGGATGGACGACACCCGGGCTGGGTAGGGCGCGTCTGTCCCAGCGCGCCGCGAAACCACTCCCGGCCACCCCGACGGCGTGCTGGGGACAGACGCGCCCGACCCGTGAAGGTTGGGACCAAGCGTCTTCTGGCAGCCCATCCCAAGGTCTGGTCAGTAATGGGGCGGTCTGCCGACACGCCGCTACGCTGATCTGAAATCGTCTCCTGAATGCGCTGCCGACACCACGTCACTGAAAGCGTGCTGGTGGAATCGACTGGCCCTGGCGCTGAGCGAGTTGCTCGTCGTTACTGTAGGTGCCGTAGAAGGGCGCGTTCGCGTCGAGCCACAAATATAGGCGGCGACGATCCGCGTCTGTCAGCTTGACCGCCGCTGCGTGGGTCGCGTCGTCGAGGATCTTCGTCAATGAACTTTCGTCAGCCCCGATGTGGCCAGGGTGCGTGGCGATCTGGCTGATGCTGTCGCCGCCCCACTCGTACCAGCGCAGGAAAGGCTTCAAGGCGAGATAGGCGCGGGAGAAATTTTTCGCGTCCTCGCCGGTGAGCTTGAGCTTGCTCCGGCCCGCGCCTTCCTGTCCGTCGTGGCAGCGGACACAGTTGCGATCCAGCACCGGCTGCACGAGCAGCGGAAAACTGAACGGCTGCGAGCCATCGGGTCCTGGCTGAAGGCGCGAAGGATCACGACGCATCGCGATGGTCGGCCGGCTGGCGGCGGCACTGCCGGGCGGTTCGTGGCAACCCACGCAGCCGCGGCGCTCGCCGGGCTGGAGGTAGGTCGCGCTTCTCATGCTCTGCACCGCGCGCCCGGATTCATCGACCACCTGGAAATACAGCGGTTTGCCCGCTGGCGCGCGGAAGTAAGCCGAGCCGTCGGCTTCGACCGGCACGGTGCCAAGCAGCATGCGGGCATTCTCCGCATTCGCGTGGCCGAGGCGCGGTTCGTTCGCCGTGTGCGAGCCGCCCTTGGGCAGCAACTGAAACACGCGGAGCTCGCGAATGGTTCGCCCGGCCGGCATCGGAAAGAAACTGCGACGCACATCGGAAACCAGAAACTCGCCTTCCGCGCCGAGTTGCGGATCAACTGCCGAAGCGATGGTGGGCGGATGCACGCGCGGCTTCAAAGGAACCGGATACATGCTGGAGATCGCCGGGTCCCGGTAGAGCAGTTCGAGATTGCCAAAGCGATCGAAGTAATACAGCCCGGTGCGCGTGTCCTTGTCCTCGCCCGAACTCATCCCCGGCAGCGGATCAAAGCTGAACGAAACCAGGAAGGCGTCTTCTGACAACGGCCAGGGGCTGTGAAAATAACTCTTGGGCCAGCCCGCTGCTTCCGGAAAACAGACCTCCGGCGTCAGCGTCTCAACAGAATCGAGCAGGTCTTCGCCATTCAGCGGGTTGAATCCGACGCGCCGCGGATCCAGCATGACCAGCGACCCGCCCACATCAGCGTGATGCGCACCCGCCACGAACAAGAGCTTGTGCGACCCCGGTATGGCGCGCGGCTGGTAGCAGGCGTTGATGCGCATGGTGTAATTGCCAAACAGGCTCGCGACGCCAGTGCCATCCGGGTTGCTCGTCCACAAGCCGTGGAAGTTTGCCGCGGAGCGATCCACGTAATCCCAGCGGACGTAAGCGATGCGGCCATCGTTGAGCACCGAGGGATGCCACTCGCTGGTTTCATGCACCGACAGCGTGCGAATGTTGGTGCCGTCGCCGTCCATGCGGTGGAGCGTGTAGCTGGCGCACGGTTCCCAGGCGTTGTTGCAGCGCGCGAAACCGCCGCGCCGCGTGGACATGAATGCCACGCCGCCATCGGGCAGCGGACAGGGATCGAAATCATCCTCGGGTCCGCTGGTGAGCTGGCGGAGGTTCGTTCCGTCCGGTGCCATGCTGAACAGATGGAAGGAGCGGCGCTCCGACGAACGGTAATCCGGTTTCTTCTCCGCCCGCTCGGCGAAAGCAAAATAGATCGTGCGCGCATCGGCCGACAGCGAGGGCGTGGTGAAATTGCCGTTGCGCAGTCGGTCGCCGAGGAGATCGCGTGTCGCGAGCGAAACCCCAGGTTGCTCCAGCACGAACACGCCGCCGCCGGGAGCCACTTTGCCGTAATCGTAGAAGTATCCCATGTACTCGTGCAGCATCTGGCAGACGAAGCGATTCCGCTTCATGAAGACTAGTGGGCTGTCCGAGACGCCGCTGTTCTCCAGCGCCAGTTCGCGGGCCAGCCAGCGGGCGCGCCGATACAGCGCCATGCGGTCGGATGCGGTGATGGACTCCAGGCGATTGGTCGCCTGCCGCAGTTCGTCGAGCGTTCGTTCGCGGGATGCGGAACGACCCGCGTCGTTGTCGCTTGGGCGACGCTGCAGCAACATCGCCGTGCGCGCGACTGCCTGCCGAACGGCTGCTGGAGAATCGGGGGTCCGCTCCGCCCGCTGTTCCTGGCGGGACCAATCCTCCTCCACCATCCGCCGCATTTCAGGATCAACGGGAGAAACACTCGCTGGCGAGGCGGTCGCCGGCAGCAGCAACAGACCTGCCACGACGAATACTCGCATGACTGTGAATGAAAGACAGGCGCGCATGGGAGTTGTGGATGACGACCTCGAACATATCTTCGGAAGCGCGGTTGCAAAGCCCAAAAGCCAGCATCTTGCGACGTGCCTGACTGCGATGCCTGACCTGATCTTTGCTCCTTGAAACTGGGGCCGATGGAGAGACTCGCACTTTCGCGGAGCACGTCGCCCGGCGGTTTACGAAACCGCTGCTGTCGCTGCTGAGCCACGCCGGCAAGCAAGGGTGCTCCGGCAGGACTCGCACCCTGCCAATCCGTCTAAGCAATGGAGCCAATGAGGCTTTCCAGCACCTGCGGTGGATTGCTAACGTCGCGCCATGAGCTTTCCGCGCATCTTCCGCGTCCGCCAAACATTTGAGCGAAAGCGCCTGACCGAGGTGACGTCGGAAGTCCACCGCGAATTGGACCGTCTCGGCCTGCGGGAGCGCGTCCGGTCCGGGGAAACCGTGGCCATCACCGCCGGCAGCCGGGGCATCGCGAACATCCACCTCATCATCAAGGCGGCCGTGGATCACTGCAAAGCCCTCGGCGCCCAGCCGTTCATCGTTGCGGCGATGGGCAGCCACGGCGGCGGCACTTCGGAGGGCCAGCGGCGCATCCTCGCCGATTTCGGCATCACGGAGGACTCCTGCGGGTGCCCGATTCGCACCCGCATGGAGACGATCATCCTCGATCGCACGGCTGAGGGCATCCCCGTTCATTTCGCCTGTGACGCCTCCGAGGCCGATCACGTGCTCGTCGTCAACCGCGTGAAGCCGCACACGCGACTGGAAGGCGAACTGCAAAGCGGCCTGATGAAGATGCTGCTCATCGGCCTCGGCAAACACGAGGGCGCCCGTGTCTATCACCGGGCTTTCGCGGATTATTCCTTTGACCAGATCGTCCGCAGCGTCGCCCGCAGCGTGATCGATCAGGGCCGCGTCCTGGGCGCGCTGGCCATCGTGGAGAATGCGTACGACGAAACGGCGCTCATCCGTGGCGTGGGGCCGCACGAACTGGAGGAGCGCGAGAAGGAACTGCTGGCCCTGGCGCACCGCTGGCTGCCCCACCTGCCTTTCGATCACGCGGACATTCTCCTCGTGGACGAGATCGGCAAGGAGATCAGCGGCTGCGGGTTGGACACCAACGTCGTTGGTCGCAAAGCCCTCATCCACCAGGCCGCGCCGGAGGAGTGGCCGAAGATCAAGCGCATCATCGTGCGCGGACTGACCGGGCAGACCCACGGCAACGCCACCGGCCTGGGGTACGCGGAGTTTTGCCTCACCCGCACCGTCCAGGCCATGGACCGGCGCTCGACCTGGATCAACGTCGCCACGTCCGGCAATCCCGCCATCGGCATGATCCCGCCGCATTTCGACACCGACCGCGAGACGCTGGAGGTGGCGCTCGGCACCATCGGCCTCGTCGAGCCGCCACGCGCGAAGATGCTGTGGATCCGCAACACACTCGACGTCGTGGAGGTGGAATGCTCGGAGATCTTCCTCGACGCCGCACGGCGACGACCCGATCTGGAAGTGCTGTGCGAACCGCGCCCGCTGCCATTCGATGCACACGGGAATCTGCCACCAACCCTGAAACAGGTGGTGTGAGTGGAACCAGGTCGCGCGCGAAGGCGGAGTTGAACCGCCGCAGCCAGGCCTGTGAGGTTCTGGCCGGTACCGGGATTTCGCTTCGCTAAAAGCATTCGTTGAAGGTCGTTTGGCTGATCCCCGCTGTGGGTGGAATGGCGTGATTCGCTGGTGACGAAATTCTTTGGTTCGCTATGGTTCAGCCATGAATACAACCAAAGCTCGTTCCTACGCCGCGCAAAGCGCGACCTCTGCCCTGGCCCCGCTCGCCATCGACCGCCGCGAACCCACCGCGACGGACGTCGAGATGGAGATTCTCTTCTGCGGAGTCTGCCACTCAGACCTGCACACCGCCCGCAACGAATGGCCCGGCACGATGTATCCCTGCGTGCCTGGCCACGAGATCGTGGGCCGCGTCACCCGCCTCGGCAACAAAGTCACCAAGTTCAAGGTCGGCGACCTGAGCGCTGTCGGCTGCATGGTGGATTCCTGCCGCACCTGCGCCAACTGCCAGGCTGGACTCGAACAATTCTGCCTCGCCTTTCCGGTCTTCACCTACAATGGCGTGGACAAACATCGCGGCGGGCACACTTTCGGCGGCTACTCGACGAGCGTCGTGGTGGATGAAGCCTTTGTGCTGCGGGTCCCCGCCGGTCTGGATCTGGCCGCGACCGCACCGCTGCTGTGCGCCGGCATCACGACCTACTCTCCCCTTCGCCACTGGAAAGTCGGTCCGAACATGAAGGTGGGCATTGTCGGGCTAGGAGGTCTGGGCCACATGGCGGTGAAGTTCGCGCGCGCGTTCGGTGCGCACGTCGTGCTGTTCACCACGTCTCCCGGAAAAGTCGCCGATGGTCTGCGACTGGGCGCGCATGAGGTCGTGATCTCGAAGGACGCTGCCGCGATGAAAAAGCACGCGTCGAGTTTTGACTTCGTTCTCGACGCCGTCTCCGCCCAGCACGACATCAACACCTACCTCGGCCTTGTGAAACTGGACGGCACACTTGTGCTGGTCGGCGCGCCGGAACACCCGCTGCCCGTCGCAGCGTTCAACCTGATCCTGCCGCGACGCAACTTCGCCGGTTCCGCCATCGGCGGCATTGCTGAAACCCAGGAGATGCTGGACTTCTGCGCCAAGCACAAGATCGTCTCCGACATCGAACTGATTCCGATCCAGAAGATCAACGAGGCCTGGGAGCGACTCGTCAAACAAGACGTGAAATACCGCTTCGTCATCGACATGGCGTCGCTCCAGGCGAACTGAATACCCGAGCGTTTGCGCAGGGAGTTTCCGGCGAAACGAATCGGGAAGCTTGCTGCGGCGGAATGCGTGGCCGTGCTCACCGGTGCGGGCGTTTCGGCGGAGAGCGGCGGGCCAACGTTTCGCGATGCTCACTCCTGAGGAACACGAGGTTCTCAGCCAGATTCTGCAGAATTCGCTCGCATTGCTCGACGTCGAGTTCCTCCGCACCGACAACAAGGACTTCAAAAACCTCCTCAAACCTCGCCGCGAAGTTCTCGCCAGACTGGCCGAATGGCTACCGCCAGCGGCGGGCGTAGGTGCTTGAGTGTCGGACCTCCTTTCCGCGGCGAGATGCAGGGCGAAGTGGCAGCAAGAAAGGCGCGGGTCCCGCCGTCGGGCTGGTGCAACGCTCCAGAAGGACCGCAAGCCAGCGGCTGACGCCACGTTCAAATGAAAAGGGCGGACGTTGCCGTCCGCCCTTCAGGCTGTTGTCCAAATCTCAGGCCGGCAGCTTCCAGGGTTCGCGGTTCTGCCGGTTGATCCAGCTATTCGCCTCGGCGTCGCCGATGAACTGCTCCTTCTTCGGATCCCACTTCAAGGTGCGATGGTTCCAATAAGCGAGGTTGCCCAAGTGGCACACCGTGGCCGAACGCGCGCCGATCTCGACGTCGCAAATCGGCCGCTGGCGCGTCTTCACACAATTGAGGAAGTCGCGGAGGTGATCGCCGCTCTTGTAAAGGTGGATGCCGTTCTCGGGAATCTTCTCTTCGCCGATGGACTCAGGCGTTGCCACGAACTTGCCGCGGTTGACGAGGATTGTTCCCTTGTCGCCGACGAAAAGCACGCCGCCGCTGTTGCCGTGCTCGAGCACGACACCGTTGGCATAGACGAACTTCACGCCCTTCTGCGCCTTGGGATCCGCCGGCGGGATGATTTCCACCGGCCCGCTTTCGTCCATGCCCAGGCCCCATTGCGCGATGTCGAAGTGGTGCGCGCCCCAGTCGGTCATCATGCCGCCGGAGTATTCGCGGTAGTTGCGCCAGTTCGGAAAATGCTGGTGGACGACCTTCTGCGGATCCGGATTGCGGCGCGGGCTGAGTTCGGAATGGTACGGGCGCATCGGGGCCGGTCCGATCCAGAAATCCCAGTCCAAGCCCGGCTCCATTGCTTCTTCGGGGAGGTTGCAGGGCCGGGAGGGTCCGCCGACATCTGCGATGACCTTTTCGATCTTGCCGATGAAACCGTTGCGGACGAGTTCGCACGCCTTGCGAAACTCCTGCGACGAACGCTGCATCGAGCCAGTCTGGCAGACGCGGTCGTTCTTGCGCACGGCGTTGACCATCGCGCGCGCCTCGCCGATCGTCAGCGAGAGCGGCTTCTCACAATAAATATCCTTCTTCGCGTTGGCCGCCATGATGACGGGAATCGCGTGCCAGTGATCCGGCGTGGCGATGCAGACGGCGTCGATGTCCTTTCGGTTGATGATCTCGCGAAAGTCTTTGACGGCATCGCAGCCCTTGTAATCCGTCGCCTTGGCTTTGGAGTAGTGGTCGTTGACGCGCTTCTGGCTGAACTCGCGACGCGTGGAATCCACGTCGTTGATGGCGACGACCTGGACATCTTTGTTGCCGATGAATCCACCGAGCAAGCCGCGGCCCTGCGTGCCCACGCCGATGAAGCCCATCACGAGGCGCTCGCTGGGCGGCGTTTCCGCGCCCCAGATGTGCGAGGGCAGAATGAACGGCGCCGCGGCGGAGGCGGCGACGGTGGACTTGAGGAAGTGACGACGGGAAACTGATTGATGGCTTTTCATAATTTACGTGCGGATTTGGACTGAGGCCGGCACCGCTTTCTTCAAAACCACTTCAACTGCTCCGCAGCCGCATTCGCCGGTGCCCTTGACGCCTCTCAAATCTCCGCCGAATAGTCCGTGCAACATTTGCGCCATGAAACTCGATGCCGAGATTCTGCATCTCTACATTTCGCCCGGACACAACTTCTTCGGGCACCAGGGCCAACCAGCCGGCCAGCACCCGATGGTGGAGGTGCCGGAGGTCCACTGCGTGGCTGGTCAGGGGATCGAGGGCGACCGGTTCTTCGGTTTCAAGGACAACTACAAGGGGCAGATCACGTTCTTTGCCGACGAGGTCCATCGCGCGCTAGGCGAGAAGCTCGGCATCCGCGACCGTGCGCCGTCGGTTTATCGGCGCAACGTGATTCTGCGGGGCGCGGACCTCACGGCGCTTTACGGTGTTGAGTTCGAACTGCAAGGCGTGCGCTTCAGCGGAGTTGAGCAGTGCAAGCCCTGCCGTTGGATGGACGAGGCTTTTGCAGCAGGAGCGGAGGAAGCACTGCAAGGATGCGGCGGGCTGCGCGCACGGATTCTCTCCGATGGCGTGCTGCGGGTCGGACGCGGGGCAAACTGATTGAAGCCGCAGAATTTCGATGACCGAAAACACAAATCATTGAACGCCCATTTTGCCCATGATGGATTCCGCCATTGACAGTCCCGCCGCCGCTGGCGGAAACAATACCCAAGAACTATGAAAATCATCCGCCTCCTGCCCGCGATTACCCTCGCCGCGCTTTGCGCCTTCCACCCCCCCACCGCCCGCGCCGCGGAGAAAGTTCGCCTGCTCATCGTCTCCGGCGGGCACGACTTCGACACCAACCAGTTCTTTCAAGTGTTCAAGGACAATCCCGAGGTGACCTTTGTGGCGGCAACGCATCCCAACGCGCACAAGCTGCTGCGCCCGGAATCCGCGGCCGACTTCGATGTGCTGGTGCTCTATGACATGTGGCAGAAGATCGACGCCGAGGGCAAAACCAACTTCGTCAACTTCCTCAAGTCCGGCAAAGGACTGGTGTCCATGCATCACAGCATCGCCAACTATCAGGACTGGCCGGAATACAACACCATCGTCGGCGGGCGCTATTATCTGCAGCCGACCAAGGTGGACGGAGTCGAGAAGGCGCGTTCGACCTGGAAGCACGATGTCGAAGTGCCGGTGCGCGTCGTGGACCCGAATCATCCGGTCACCCGTGGCTTGAAAGATTTTGTCATCCACGACGAAACCTACGGCCTTTACGACATGCTGCCCGGCTCGCACCAATTGCTTGCCACGGACGAGACGACCAGCGCGAAGCACCTCGCCTGGGTGAAAACCTACGGCGATGCGCGCGTGATCTATCTCCAACTCGGCCACGACAAGCTGGCCTATGCGAATCCGAATTTCCGCCAACTCGTCGCCCAAGCCATCCGCTGGACTGCCAGGATGTAAAGACTTCACGCTGGCTTGCGCCACACTCCCCCACGCGCTGTGTTCCTGAAAATCATCGCCTGCGAAATCGCCCTCCGCGAAATTTGTTTCGTGGCGGCGCAGTCGCCGCATCTGGTCGATCTGGAATTCCTCACCCAAGGACTGCACGACCATCCCGCCGAAGGATTGAAGCAAGTCCAGGCGCGCATCGATGCCGTGCCCGCCGGCAAATACGATGCAATCCTCATTGGCTACGGGCTGTGTGGAAACATCCTCAACGGGCTGCGCGCGCGTTCGACGACGCTGGTCATCCCGCGCGCGCATGATTGCATGACGTTCTTCCTCGGCTCGCGTGAACGTTACCAGCAGGTGTCAGAAGCGCTGCCCGGCGCCTATTTCTATTCCTCCGGCTGGCTGGAATGTTTGCGCCGCCGCGGCACGGACATTTCACCCGAGATGAAACAATTCCTCCCCACCCGCGCCGGCGTGACCGACGCCACGACCAGCGCGTTTCAGCAATGGGTTGAACGCTACGGAGAGGACGAGGCGCGCTATCTTCTCGAGGTCATGGACCAATGGACGGCCAACTACACCCACGGCGTGCTGATTGATTATGACTTCACCAAGATCCTCCGCCTGCGCGAACAGGTGGAAGAGATCTGCACCAAGCGCGGCTGGCAATACAAGGAACTCGAAGGCGATTTGCGGCTACTGCAACGCTGGATCAATGGCGAATGGGAGGAGCAGGAATTTCTTACCGTGCAACCCAGTGAGGAAGTCACGCCCAGCTACGACGATCTGGTCATCAAGGCTCGATGCCCCGGGATTCCGCCGCCTTTGTCGTCGGGTTCCACCATCATGCCGTTGACGGAGAACTGAACCTAAAAACCCCAGTGCAACCACGGGCCGTCAAGCGGTGAAAGTGGCGAGGCAAAGGTCAAGGGGGGGATGAGTCAGGAGGTGGCTTGCCGGGCGCATCCGCGCACTGCCCCCGGCGCGCGGCCTTGAGGCCGCTTCAGCGTTCGATGGGTGTTGGCGAAACATTGGCGGACGGTTTCTCGAACGATGAAGCGACGTCAACGTCGCGCTCCAATCCGGTTGCATTCAGGGGCAGTGTCGAGATGCGCCCTGGCTTGCCAGCCAGCAAACGCTTCGAGTGACAAAAGCTTTTCGGCAGTACAGCACGCCGGCCTGCTCACAGGTCTGGGAGGAAGCACCTCAACAGGCGGAAAGCCATCTTCGAAGGCTGAAGGGCACTCAGAATGAATGTGGGGAATCACTCCGCCACAGGAAGATCGAAATCCCAGATGTCCCTGGAAAATGCAAGAGCCGGATTGCTCCGGCTCTTGGTGATAAGGTCATTTACGCCGTCACCACGGCGCTCAGAAGGGGAGCGGAGCCAACTTGTCGTCGCTGTTCGAACCCCGCTCCAAGCAAGACCTCTCTGCCAACCCTAAACGAACAGCGAAATCGTCAAAGAACTTCGAGGGTATAGATACCACACGGGCGTCAATCGTTCAATTATCGCGCCCGATCTTTTTTTGTCGCCGGCCTGCCGGATTTCGCGGCCGCGGCAACTCGCAGATGGCGAAGGGATTCCGCCTCGATGTCTCAGAGCAAATGCGTCTGTTCGGCCCGCCGTTTTGCCGGAGCCGGGAGGTTTTTCTCATCGGTCTGTTGCCCATGTGCCGGTCCTGCGACATAGTGGACCGCAAGATGACTTCAATACTTCGCCGTTTGTCACGTTCCTGGCCCGCTCAGGCCGCATGGCTTTATCTCCTCACTTACACCGTCTTGCTGGCGGCCCCCGCACCCGCCACAACGACGCCAGCCAGCGAAGCCTCTCCAGCACTAACCCTGGCGCGCCAGTTGAACCAGGCGTTCATCGAACTTGCTGACAAGGTTTCACCGGCCGTGGTCGTGGTCAGTGTCGCGCAAAAGCCGGGAGCCGAATTTAACCTGGAGGATCATCCGTTTCTCGAAATGTTCCCGCCGGAGATGCGCGAGCAATTCAAGAAACAGAAGGAGCAGAAGCGGAACAAGTCGGAGCAGTCCCCCCGAGCCCGCCGCGAGCCGGTATTCAACGGCCAGGGCTCGGGCGTCGTCATCCGCGAGGACGGCTACATCATGACCAACCGCCACGTCGTCGAGGACGCGGAGAAGATCAAGGTGCGCCTCAGCGATGGCAGCGAATTCGAGGCCGAAGTGCGCGGGGTGGATCCGCAGTCGGACATTGCCGTCATCCGCATCGACACCAAGGGCAGGAAACTATCCGTGGCGAAACTGGGCGACTCGAACAAGCTCCGCGTCGGCGAATTCGCGGTGGCCATTGGCGCGCCCTTCGAACTGGACTACAGCATCACCTTCGGCCATGTCAGCGCCAAGGGCCGTTCGCAAATTGTGCCCGATGCGGCCATGGATCAGGACTTCATCCAGACGGATGCGAACATCAATCCCGGCAACAGCGGCGGACCGCTGGTAAACATCGATGGCGAGGTCATCGGCATCAACACGCTCATCCGCGGCCTGAACACTGGCATAGGCTTCGCGGTGCCTATCAACCTCGCCCGCGAGGTGTCAGAGCAACTCATTGCGAAAGGCAAATTTGCCCGCGCCTGGCTGGGCGTCGGGATTGGCGCACTCAAAGACGAACCCGACTACCGCGGGCTCGTCAACGGCCTCGACGATGGCGTGGTCATCAAACAGATCATGCCCGACGGACCGGCCTCCAAATCGGAATTGAAACCCAGCGATATTGTCACCGCCGTCGAGGGCCGGCCAGTCGCCTCCGCGCAACAGCTCAGAAATGAGATCCGCTCCAAGCCCATTGGCCAACCGGTCATGCTCGATGTCCATCGCTCCGGGAAAAGTCTTAAAATCAAGGTCGTGCCCGAGGCGTGGCCGGACGAACCCGAGATGCTCGCCACCCGGCGGGCGCCGGCGGAGGTCGAATCGGCAACTGCGTTCGGTCTGACGGTGAAACCGATCACTCCGGAAACAGCCCGGCAATATGACGCCGCCAAAACGCCAGGCGTAATCGTCGCTGAAGTGGAGGAAGACAGCGTTGCGGCGCGCAGAGGGTTGCGCCCGGGCGACCTCATCACCGACGTCAACCACAAGCCCGTGAAGTCCGTGCCGGAATTCCGCGAAGCGGTGAAAACAGCGGATGCGAAGAAGGGGGTCGTGCTCAACTTTACCAGCCGTGGCACGAGCAAGTTCGAGATTCTGAAGGAAAGCGGGAATTGAAACGCTCAAGCTGCGGCACGGCGCCCCACCTTCTGCAGATCCCGCCCAACGGAGACGGAAAGCAGCTTATTGCTCCGAGATCGGGCCGGTTCCCGTGGGGGAACCGATGTTGCGCCACTCCGGCGTCACCGCCCACAGATTGATCGGCATCACAGTTCTTCCGTATTGCAGGTAACGTGCGCTGCCGTCGGCGAAGATGTAGTTCGAACCACCGCCGCCGTTCTTGCGGTTGCCGGTAGCGTGCCGGTTTTGATCCAGTTGGGTGATGTCCTCGTAGGTTTCGTAGTCAAAATACCAGTGCCCGGAGGTGCGATCCTTTTCCCCGAAGACGATGGTTTCTGAGGGTTCCTTGATGTCCGATTCCTTGATGGAGAATTCATTCGTCGCTGCTGCCTTGCGCCAATTCCCCGCGACACCATTCGCCGCGTAGTAGGGGATGTAGAAGTCATTCCAAGAATTGTAAATGTAGCTGCGCGGCGCGGCGTCCTCCGGATAAAGCCCCGTCGGGTCGCTGCCGGTTAGCGGATCGTCTGGACCATCGCTGGGACACACCAGCAGCTTGACATCAAGGTAACCGGGCTGCAGGCGGTGCGGCCAGCGTGGATGATTTGGATTGCTGGTGGTGGGATGCGCTCGTGGCGGCAGCGAGCCTTCATTCTCGTCGGCGTACATGACCAACGAGAGACCCAACTGGCGTTCGTTGTTCAGACAGGCTGCGCGTTTTCCGGCTTCTTTGGCGGAAGACAGCGCTGGCAGCAACATCCCGGCGAGGATCGCGATGATGGCAATGACCACCAGCAGTTCAATGAGCGTGAACCCGCCCGCCTTGAGGTTGGGCGGGCCTGTCTGACTCTGGACCAGTGGTCGCATGGCTGGAAAGACGGCTTCTCGAAGCCTGCGGTTACGGGCGAATGACGATCCGGCTCGTGGCTATTCCAGCGATTTCTTTTCCGGCCAGTTGAGATGGCGTTGCAGAAAGCGAAACGTGCCTTCGCCGTTGATCGTGTGCGGGCCATTGAAGAATTCGATCTCCGTGCGGTCGGCGATGTCGAGTCGCGCATAGAATCGCCGGACGCGCGCGTATTCGAAGGCCACCCACTCATCGACCCCGACGCCGTCATGGTGTCCGCGCTCCACCATGAACGGCCGCGGCGCAATCAGTGCGGCCATCTCGGCATAGTTGAACGTGTTCGCCAGGTTCCATTCATACATGTCGTATTCCGGCGTGTAGAGGTAGCTGAAGGGCAGATCCGTCACGGCGCACTTGCGCGCCCACTCGTTGAAATCCGCGGAGCAAATCGACAGGCAGTAGCGGTCGAGCACCGTCGGCACGCGCATCGCCGTCTTGCCGCCGTAGGACAATCCGTAGAAGCCGATGCGCTGGGGATCGACGAAGGTTTGCCCGGCCAGCCAGTCGAGGATGCGTTCGTGCTGAGCCGTGATGATCGAGAACAGCGACCCGCCGAGCGGATGCGCCTTGCGCTGCAACACGCGGAATCGGTCGCCGCCGCGATACGGATTGTGCGGCGCGAACACCACGAACCCTTGGTCGGCCAACCGCGCCGCAAAACCCTTGTAGGCCGCGAAGGCCGGCGATTTCGGATCAGTCGTGATGGTGTCCTGCGGCAAACCCTCCAGTCCGTGCTGGCAGACCACCACCGGACGTTTCTCGTCGGGCTTGAGATCTTTGGGCAGCAGCAGCACGCCCCAGGCAAACACGTCGGGCCAGACGTCGAGCACGACGTCGTAGCTCGTCCACTTCTCGGTTTCCAGCCCGAGCCGCGAGCGCGGATTGGCGGACACGCTGACAACGGGCAGTCGGCCGATCAATTTCTCGGAGAAGTTGGTCTGCCACGGGCGCCGCGCTTCGGCCCAAGCGGTGGCATCCTTCGCGGGAATCGCCTTCCAGAATGTGGCGTCGCGCGATCGCTCGCTGGCGGCCAGCAGGCGCTGGGTGAACTCCACCAGTTCTTCGAACTGCCGGTGCAGGCGCGGTGCCGGATCAAAACTCGGCCGTGCATCCGTCGGCGCCTTTCCGGGAGGGGCCAGGCGCGCATTGGTCGCGCCGAGTCCGCGCAGCAAAGCTGCCAACGCGGGTTCGGAGCCGATGGAGATGGTCATCCCTTCGGTGCCGTGAAAGAACTCAATCTTCGGGGAACCGGGAATGGACCTGGCCCAGGCATTGGCGCGCACGACCTCCGCATCGACATCGTTGAATTCCGGCGTGGTGATTCTGCCCGGCGCGGCAAAATCGCGTCCATCGCGTGGCGGCGGCGGACCGGCCACCGACGGGCACTCGCTGTATTCGATCACCAGCTTGCGCGGCAGGATGAGGCCCGCGATCTCAGCGTCGCCGAACTCGCGCAGCAATCCAAAAACGTCGCGGTCAATGGGTTCCTGCCAGAGATTCTGTCGCGGACCGAAGTAGCCGCTCACCAGGACGGATTCAATGCGCGGATCGAGCGCTGCAGCGTAGAGCGCAATCATGCCGCCGTCGCCCCAGCCAGCCACTCCGAGTCGCAACGGAGCCCGGCCCGCGGGCAGTGCCTTGTTCTCGCTCTCGAAGAAATCGAGCGCCGCCAGGGTGCGCTGAATTTCGTAGCCGATGATGTGGCGGCCGACTTCAAAGGCCTGCCGCCAGATCCATTCGCGATGAGGAAGATTGGTGAACTGACGTAAGGCCGCGCTGCCAGACCAGGTGTCGCGGCGATCGATCAACACCGGCACCAGCACCTCGCATCCGTTCTCCACGAGTCGCCGCGCGAACTGCGATTCCGGCGGCAAGCCGGGCGCGAGGCCCGCGATCATTTCCGGAGATTGACTGCCGTCGGGCAAGGCCACCACGCGCGCCACCGCGCCCGCCTTGGGCACGAGCCAGAGTCCTTCGGCATGCACGCCATCAAGCACGGGCCAGCTCACGGCGTAGGCGGTGAAGGTGTCCGTGGTCGCCACCTGCGCACTGGAGACGGTGTTGCCCACGAACGTCAGCGCGGTCACCGGCAGGCGCGCATCCACCACGCCGAGCATTTGACGGAGACGTTCACGGTTCGGCGCGATGGACTGCTCGAAGGCTTCACGCGAGGAGGAATCGCGCTGCCAGTACTTCACCCGCGATTCCACCGAACGCGCGGTGAAGTTGCTCAAGGCGCGATCGATGCCGGCCACCATCTGCGCCGAGAGATCGCCGGAGAGCGAGAGCGGTTCCGTGCCGGGAAGCGTGGAGGCAGCTTCGATCCGTGCGCACCAAAGAAGCCCGGCGAGTCCAAGCCGGAGGAAAATGAACCGGTGATTCATGCGGAACAGAATGCCCCTGCGACGTGGAGGCGTCGAGCCATCTCGAAACCTGGCCAGCGAGTGGCAGCCGACGCGGGCAGAAGGCAGAGACGCGCTCCACAGCGCCCCCCGATTTCAGAATTCGCCGCGCGATTTCCACTTCGACGAAGCGGGAGACCGAGGGGGGCGCCCCGACGATTATTTGAACGGGCTGCTACAGTTCCTTGATGAAGATGTTTTTGTACTGAAGCAGGCTCGGAGGGCTGTTCCACACGCCGTCCTTCTTGCCGCCGTGATGTTGCAGCGCGATGGCGCCGCTGTCCGGAAGATTCGGAATCGTGGCGCCGGGAAGGACGGTCTTGCCGTTGAGCACCACCTTCACCGTCTTGCCGCGCACCGTGATCTCGAAGCGATTCCATTCGCCCACCGGTTTGTCGGCCTGGGTGCGCGGTGTGACGGCGGCTCTCACAGCGGGATCGGTCTTGGGGTCAGTGCGCACGCCGTACATTTCGCCGGAGCCAATGGGCCAGCACCAGATGTTGACCTGATGCGTGCCGGAGCCGCGGATGAACACGCCCGAGTCGGAGTCGGGCAGGGCCATCTTCATCTCCTTGCCGCGGATGTCGCGCGCGTGCGTGCCGTCGGGGAGAATGTAGGGCACGTTGGGATTGACGTAGGGCGTCTCCTTGATGCGCCAATCGACCAGCAGCACGAAGTCGCGGAATTCCTTCCCGCCCCAAAGCGTCTTGTCACCCGTGGCCGCGCTGTCGGCGTCGTAGTCAATCACGCCATTGATGACCTTCCAGTGGCCGCCGTCGCCGTCGGGCACCTTCCAGCCGGAGAAATCCTGGCCGTTAAAGAGCGAGGTGAAGCCTTCGGGAGCTTGGTTGTCGGCCGCGCGCAGACTGGTGACGGCCGCGCCGAGGGCGAGTGAGCAAACGAGAGACGGGAGCAATGTTTTCATGGTGGTGATGGGTGGTATTGGATTACCGGGATGGTTTGCCAGAAACAACCGCCCCATGTCGAACGCAAAAACCGCCCACCGGCGTGAATTGCTGTCCGCAGATTAGAAGCGACGAGAAATCGGCCACTCGCTGATGCGCTCCCACGAACTGCACAGCCACCGCAGGTATTCCTTCGGCTTGGGCATTCGATTCGCCACGCCCACGTTGCCGAGCGATTTGTCAGGCCAGAGATGGAGGCGGTCAGCAACGCCTACCTCAGCGGCCAGCCGTTCCACCGTTCGCAGAGCGTTCACGGCGTAATCCTGCCACCGCTCGCGGGAAGCAAAAACGTCCGTTCGCAGCGTGATGCCGAGCGATTCTGCCTGGGAGTTGATTCGTTCCACATTCTCGGCCCGGATGTTGATCGGTTCGTGGAAAATGGTGACAGGTTCGACTTCGGCCACGGCGCGGAGCGTGGCGCGCAAATCGGCATCGTCGCATTCCGGGTAGGTGGGCGCGACCGCCACATAGACGTGCAGTCCGGCTTCGCGTGCCGCATGGAGTGCGGTGAGGCGTTGCGACGGTGCGGGCGCTTTCGGCTCATAGACTTTGGCGAGGTCGTTGCGCAGCGTGGGCAGGCTCATGCCGAACAGCAGGCGCGGGCCGAAGCTTTTGAACAGATCGAAATCCGCCCGGGCCAGCGGGCTGCGGGTCAGGATGCGGACATTGAGCGTGGAGTGGTCGCGAATGAGTTCCAGCGAGCGGCGCACGAGCCGGCGGGCGTGCTGCGCGAGCATTCGCTGCCGCTCCGGTTCGGGATGGTGGATGACCTGGTAGGGGTCGGTGGTGCTGCAATACATCACCGCGCGATTGCCGTCGGGCTTGAGCTGCGAGCGCGGAGTGCCCTCTGCCGCGCGCAGCGAAGCCAGGAACTTGGCCTCTTCCCACGGGCGGAGGAGGAGGTAATCACCCCATTCGGCGTCCGGGTCTTGCACGCCGTATTTGGCCAGTTGCGGTCCCTGCTTGATGGTCGCGGCGCTCGGAACGTAGCAGAAGCGGCACGCGTGCGCGCAGCCGATCGCGATGTTGAACGCCCAATTCGAGAGGCTTTTGTAAACGAAGTTGTTTGGCGCGATCACGGCGGGCGAAGACCACATGCCGACGCGGTTATCCGTGGGTCGCGTCGGATGCGTCCGCCGTTGAATTGGTCGGTCGAGGACGATGGTCATTTTAAGATTAGAATCGAACGGATCTTCTCTTCCGGAAAGCCCTGCTTAGCGGGATTGCCGAGCCATGTCACCTGGACTTTGCCAGCTTCCTTCAGATGCTTGAGCATTGCCTTCGGATTGGTAAAGGGCGTTTCGTTGAGCGCGTAGTCGCGGAACGCTCCGTAAGGCAGCCATTTTCCACCGAGAGCGGATTGCATCTTGCTTGCCCAATCGGCAGGCGCATCAAAGTCGAACAAGAACTCTTGGCCGTATGAGTCGTCCGAGAAGGAGTAAGAGCCTGTTTTATCCACAGCCTTCATGGCTTCCTTCATCTTCTCAAGGCCCAGAGGATGTTGGCTCGCAAAAACCAGATGGTAATTGAGTTGTCCTTGGCGCGAGTTCATTGCAAACGGAAATACGTAGCGAACGTCGCGGAGACTCCGAAGTCTGTGCTTGTAGAGCGACAGCACTGCTGCGGAAAGCTGCGCCATCGGCAGACTCGGATTCAGTTGCCGCCAACTCACGTCGCCGAACAGCGCATCCAGATTCGCCTGATTCTTCTCGAAGGACTGCGCAGTGATCAGCCGCCCGATGCCGTCGGAGTCCAGATTGAGCAACACTTCACATCTCGGGTAATCCAAAATTTCCGCCACAACCCGAAACGGCAAGCCGGTCGCGCCAAACGGATCGATAAAAGCGAAAGTTGGAGCTAGTCGGTGGCCCTGCCTCTTCAACTCGTCCAAAACACCTCCCACCTTTTCCTCAAAACTCCCCACCTCCACATTCCATTTGATGTTGGGTGGCCAACTTTCGGCTGCAATAACTTCGCGCAGGTTTTCAGCGAAATCACTTCGCTTCTCGACGAACAAGAATGAGAACTCCACCCCGTCCAACTTGGCTCCGGGTCTGACGATAGCGGCTCTAGCGGCCTGCAGAGCTGCCACAGGCGAACCTTGATCGCCGTTCAAATATTTTCCTGGCCCTGCGAAGCCATCGACGTAAACAAGGCGCCTATTCCGTGGATTCGTCGTGAGGATCGAAAACCAAAGGAAGAGATATCGACGCATGATCTCTATCTTAGCCAGTGTATGCGGCTTCGCCTCCCAAAGTGATTCTGGATTGAACGATGACATTTTAGCTCTTGGTGGTGCTTACGGGCTGCATCGTGTCGAGATCGTCTTTCGTTTGCGAGTCAGAATCTTGCACAGAGGGTAGGACATCTGCGGGGCAAGCAAGAATGGTGGCCACAACCTCGTTGAGGTGGTTTCCGTTCCCGGCACATACCCAAGATAGGCGCTTCGCACCAACCTTGGGCTGAAGGACGCAACTCCGTTGGAGTTGGATCGTGCTGCGCTGCCCGCTTCAAATCCCGGGCGCGGGCCGGACGCTCCATTTTTGCACGACGCCCCGGCAGAAGGTCACCTCCGCCTTCGCATATCGGTAGGTGGTGTGGACGGTCGCATTCAGCGGCACCGACGGCACGAGAGTCGGGAAAGGGCGATACGGGTTGGGCTCGTAATAGTAGGTCGGGAATTCGCGTTGCCGCCAGCCCGTGCGTAGATAGAGCCTGTCCCATAAACTGAAACACCCCGGAAAACCTAGTGTTTTTGCAGCAGTGGGATCGAGCAAGAGCAGAGAGTCTGGGCAGCGCAGGGCAAAAGCGGGGTTTATAACACGTGTGGAACTCAGATTTGACTGGCGC
>JBBRWD010000085.1:0-31177 GCA_038249465.1 Limisphaerales bacterium
TTCCCTATTGGAAACTTCTCAGCAGGACACGCATCCCTCGTCGGGCGCACCTGTGCAGGAGCTATCGGCACGAAGAGCGCCCACCTGAAGTGGTTTCCCACACTATTGAGGTTAGTGCGACTAACGTAGCCCATGACAGAACCATTCGATGTTGCGCGCGGCGAAGCTCGTGAAGTATGAAGCCCGGCCCGGCGACCAGCGCCGCGAGGCGAAGAACCAGGACGGCGTGGTCGAGACCATCGTTCTGGAACGCGGCCGGCGCGCGGCTGGTGCGCTTGCTGGAACCCCACGACGCAAAGCGCGCGGGGGAAATCCGCCCAAGTGCGGTGCGCGCCTTCGCCTTTGCCGAAAGTGACTTTGCGAAAGCCAAAGCAACCCATGAAGCCTATTGGGACCTCGGCGGCCGGCCGAGGCTGGAGGAATATTCCGTGGATATCTGGGCGCCGAACCTTCCTGTCTGGGGTTACCTGGCGGCACGAAAATAAGTGGTCTGCCAACCCGGTTCACGACTTGTTGCGCGAGAGACGGGTGACGAACGGCAGTCGCGCAGGCTGGAATCCGATCTGACAGAGTTGTCAGCCAAATCCTTGACTCCATACCTTGGCCATGTCGCACTTCTCACCCATGAACGAACTCAATCGTCGTCAATTCATCCAGGCCGGGACGCTGGCTGCCGCCGGCCTTTGTCTCGCTCACACCGGTTGCGTGTCTTCGCGCGGCTCGGCGGAAACCCGGCAGCGTGTCGCCTTCAACACTGCGAACTTGGTGGCGCGTTTCACAAACTACCGCTTCGAACTGAAGCACTGGGGCGAGCAACACCAAAAGACCGTGGCACAAACAGATGAAGCCGCTTGGGCCGCGATCTGCAAGGAGATTGCCAGCGCCGGGTTTTCCGCCGTGGAAATCTGGGAGGCTCACGCCGCGCCCGAAGCGATGAACC
Source organism: Limisphaerales bacterium (assembly GCA_038249465.1). Taxonomy (GTDB): domain Bacteria; phylum Verrucomicrobiota; class Verrucomicrobiia; order Limisphaerales; family JBBRWD01; genus JBBRWD01. Next base: position 941 of record JBBRWD010000085.1, read on the forward strand.
GCGCCAAGGCCGCGCTTTGGAAACGCATCCTGGATGATCACGGTTTGCGGCCCATCGGCTATGCGGGCGGACTGCGACGCGAGACGCTGGAGATTTGCCAGTGGCTGGGGATTCGGCACATTGACGGCGGGCTGCGCGCCTCCACGCCGGAGCAAGCCACGGCGCTGTGCCAGGAGTTTGGCCTCCGCTTCAACCTCGAGAATCACCCGGAGAAGACCGCCGCCGAGGCGCTTGCCAAAGTGGGCGGAGGCAACGATTGGCTCGGACTTTGCGTGGACACGGGCTGGTTCGGCACGCAGGGGGCCGATGTGCCTGCGCAAATTCGCGCCGCTGGAAAGTTCGTCCGGCACACGCACATCAAAGATGTGAAAGCCGCCGGGGCGCATGAAACCTGTCTGCTGGGCGAGGGTGTCGTTAACGTGCAGGGCTGCCTGACGGCCCTTCGCGACATCGGCTATTCCGGTTGGTATTCGTGGGAGGACGAACCCGAGGATCGGAATCCCTTTGATGCCGCTGTGCGCAATCGCCAGTGGATTGAAACGCGCCTCAAGGCGTGACCCGTTTTTTTTTCAGGCGGAGACCGGCTTCACATCCATGAAACACATCTGCTGGTTACTGATGCTCGCCCGTGGGATCGCCAACGCAAGACACACGTTGGAGATTTCCGGCAGTGACCCCACACCCATAGCCGCCCACTAACTCACCTCAATCCATGAAACAATCCTTAGCCGTCACCCTCCTCTGGTTGAGTCTATGCGCGACCCCCGGCGCAGATCGTACGATGCAGGGGAGGACAGCGTGGCTGAATCCAGTCCCTCCCGGGCTGGTGACTTGTTCCAATCTGACACTGAAACTGGATGGCCAACCTGTCTGGGTGGAGCACCTCGCCAAGGAATGCCCCGCTGACGCGCCGGACTGGTTCCGCCGGGGGGCATCGAGCAACCTGGTGGTGGCGATTGCCTCGTTCCCTTGTCCCAGCCCTGGGATATTGTCGCTCCACCTCGATCAACCTGCCGCCTCGGTCATCGTCCGCCCGAAGAGCCTGAGAGTCCCGGTCAGCGGTGGAGGAAGGGATTGGAAGCTTTCCCTGCCCGGACCGTGCAAACTCTACGTAGAGATTGGCTCGCTGCCGCCGCTCATGGTGTTTGCCGAGGCCCCGGAAACGGCCCCCGCGCCGGACCCCGCGCGAACGCGCATCTTCGGTCCCGGGATTCACGAACCGGGAATCATCACGCTGCAAGATGACGATCAGGTCTATGTGGCTCCGGGGGCGATTGTTTATGGGGGCCTGCGGGGCGGACCAAAGAACGCCCGCGTCTTCGGTCGCGGCATCTTGGATGGCAGCCGATTGAACGATTCGATGGTGCAGTTGAATGGCGCTTCCAATGTCGTGGTGGAAGGCATCATCACCCGCTGTGGCAAGTTCTGGCAAAACACGCTCACCGACTGCGACCAGATCACCTACCGGAACGTCAAGGTCCTGAGCTTCACGCCCTCCGGTGACGGCATCAACCCGGTCGGCTGCCGCAACGTCCTCATCGAAGACTGCTTCTTCCGCTGCTCCGACGACTGCGTGGCGGTCAAGGCGCCCGGCAAAGGCCCGCGGGTTTCGGACATCACAGTGCGGAACTGCACCATGGCCGGTTATGCTTTCAGCGACGGCTTCACGATTGGCTATGAGACGGTCACGCCCATCATGGAGAATATCACCGTGCGCAACTGCGACATCCTCTACGCGCGCGGCGGCACCCGCGCCGGACAACATTCGGCCTTCAGCATCATCTGCGACGGTCCGGCCACGGTGCGGAACGTGACGTTCGAAGACATTCGGGTCGAGGAGAACGTCACCCGTCTCTTCGAACTAAATGTCACCGACGGCCAGTTCTACACGCGCACCGCCCCAGGCCGGATCCATAACGTGCGGCTCAAGAACGTCCAGTGGGAAACCTCGTGGCCCATTCTCATCACCGGCCACCATGCGGCGCATCTGGTGGAAGGCATCGCGTTCGAGGGCTGCCGCGTGGCCGGCCAGCCGCTGGACGCCAAGCATATTCAGACCAATGCGTTTGTCCAGCGGCTCGAAATTCGTTAGGCATTTCCCATGCATTACTGCCCAGACAGTGGGATGGACGACACCCGGACTGGGTGGGGCGCGTCTGTCCCAGCGCGCCGCGAACCACTCCCGGCCAACCCGACGGCGCGCTGGGGACAGACGCGCCCTACCCGTGCGGGTTGGGACCAAGCGTCTTCTGGTAGCCCATCCCAAGGTCTTGTCAGTATGCCGTCCAGACCCGATGTCGAAGCTGATGGGGAATGAACTTTGTCTTGCCACGCAAACCCTCATGAAACGACCACTCCTCCTTGCCATCTTCGGCGCCACTGCGCTCACGGCGGCGGCCGGGCATTATTCGATCGAGCGGGAAGGCGAACGCTGGCGTCTGTTCCACGCGGGCCAGCCACTGGTGGTCCGGGGCGCTGTGGGCTGGTCCCGCCTCGACGCGCTGGCGGCTGCGGGGGCCAACGCCGTTCGCGTGGGCGCCAACGCCAAACAACTCGACCAAGCCCGCCAGTTCGGCTTGGGCGCGTTGGTGGGATTGCCGCTGGGCATTCCGCGCGCGGGCTTCGACTACAGCGACTCCTCCAAGGTCACGGCCCAACGAGATCGGATTCGTCAGCTTGTGCTCACGTTGAAGGATCACCCGGCGGTATGGCTCTGGGCTATTGGCAACGAGCCGACGATCTTCACCCCCCGTGAACAGCGGGAGACGTTGTGGAAGGAGGTCAACCGCATCGCCGAAATGGTTCGCGCGCTCGATCCCCATCATCCCGTCATCGCCGTCGTGGGCGGGGAACAATGGAGGGAGCACTTGGACGAACTGGAAGCCTTTTGCCCGGCGCTCGATGCCGTCGGGCTGAACGCCTATGCGGACATGATCTCACTGCCTGAGGCTCTCTCTCGCCAGGGATGGAAACGACCCTATCTCGTCACCGAGTTTGGCCCGCGCGGCCACTGGCAGGTGGAACGAAATGCCTGGCAGGCGCGGTTGGAAGACAGCAGCACGGCGAAAGCGGCGTTTTACCGCCAGACCTACGAGCACGCCGTCAAGGGTCACCCGCAGTGTCTCGGCTCATTCGCCTTTCTCTGGGGCTGGAAGATGGAAAAGACCCACACCTGGTACGGCATGTTTCTCGAAGACGGTAGCCGCACCGCCGCGGTGGACGTCATGACGCACCTGTGGAGCGGCCAATGGCCCACCAATCGGTGCCCGGCACTGGCCCCGGTTTCCATCGAGTTGACTGCGGCAGAAAACGGCGCGGGTTTGGGCGGAGGGGCGTTCAAGGCCGGGGCAACCCTGCGCTGCCGCGTCCACGTCTCGGACCCCGACGGCGACGCCTTGAAGGTGAAGTGGGACTTGCGTCGCGATGTGGCCGACGATCCGCGCGTGGGTGGCGATCACGAACCGCTCGAGCCGCCCATTCCAAGCGCGGTGTTGGAATCCGACGGCGGGCGTGCGGTAATCCGCCTGCCCGAGTCGCCCGGGAAGTACCGCGTGTTTGTCTATGTCCGCGATGGCCATGGCGGCGCCGCCACCGCCAATGTTCCGATTTTAACCAAATAGAACCGAACCGATTGCTGCCTATGAAACAACGCACCCTGATGATTGCCATGCGGGCTCGCCTGCGGAGCCTCACAAGCAAATGCCTGTCGGTATTTCACGACCTGCGAAGTCCGAACCCCAGCAGCATCCTGGCCTGGTTGGCCCTGAGCCTCTGCGGCGTTACCCACGCGGCGGAACCACCCACGTTACACCTCACCAAAGTCCGCGTGCTGGCCCGGGCCGGCCACGAAGCGAAGCTGGAAGGCGCGCGCATCACCGGCTCGAACGCGGGTGCCACGACCGACTTCGAGACGATGGCCAAACTCACCGCGCCCGCCGCCGGACAGTGGCTCGACATCGAACTGCCGCCGAACACCCACGTCTTTCGGTTCATCAAGTTCGAGGGCGCGCAGGGCAGCTACGGCAACGTGGCGGAGGTCGAGTTCTACAGCGGCGCGCGAAAACTCACCGGCGCTTCCTTTGGCACGCAAGGCTCGCGCAACAACCAAGGCCACGTCTTTGCCCACGCGCTGGATGGCGACCCGGCGACGTTCTTCGACGGCGTGTCCCCCAACGACCAATACGTCGGCTTGGATTTGGGCGAAGCCTCCCAGTGTGCCGCGCCGGTGCCCCTGCCCGGCTCCGGCGGATTTGCCGAACCACAGCAAGTCACGCTCACGTCGGCCACGCCGGGCGCAACTATTCATTGGAACTGGCAGTCGCCGCCGGACGCCAAACGCCCGCGCTCCGCCACCGCGCCCATCGAAGTGAAGACCAGCGGCCTGCTCTACGCCCGCGCGAGCAAGGCTGGCCTGGGCGACAGCCCGCTGGTCATCGCCGCCTACCGCATCGGCGACGGCGCCACGGAGTCCAAGGCGATCACGACCTTCCACATCGGCAACAGCCTCACCGACACGATTGATGGCTGGCTCAAGCCCGTTACCGAAAGCGCGGGCCGCGCGCTGAACTTTCATCGCTTCACCATTCCTGGCGCGCCGACGGATTGGCTGTGGGATCATCCTGGCCAGGGTTTCGGCGACAGCCGGGTGGCAGAGGCGTTTCTCGCGTTCGGGCCGATCCACCATCTCACCACGCAGCCTTTCGGCGGACACAACCGATCCGTTGAGAACGAGGCCGAGTACAGCGGAAAGTTTTTTGAACTGTGCCGGAAGCACAATCCCGACGTGGGGCACTGGCTTTATTGCCAATGGCCGAGCGTGCAATTCAAGACCGACACCTGGGCCAAGGGTGAAGGCGCGACCAAGAGCCTCCAGCTCGCGCCCGCGACGACGTGGCAGCAAGGCGTCGCCAACCATCTGGCCTACACCGAAGCGGTGCGCCAGCGGATGGACGATACTCACGACGGCCGGCCTGTGCGCATCGTGCCCGGCGGCGTGGCGCTGGCGAAACTCAAAGACGCCATCGAAGCCGGCGAGGGCGAGGGACTGGGAGATTTCTTTGCGGAAACGTTCACAGACGACATTCACCTGTCGCTCAAGGGCCGCTACCTCGTGGCGTGCGTGTTCTATGCCTGTTTCTTTGCTGAGAGTCCCGAAGGCAAACTCAGTCCGCTCAACTCCGGCTTGAGCGCCGCCCAGGCCCGCCTTTGTCAGCGGTTGGCGTGGGAGAGCGTGAAGGACTACCGCTGGGCGAAGATGAAAGATTGAAGCGCAGAAGGGCGATCGTGTCTTGAAAACAGCCACGCCTGATCGCATTCCACCGGATTGAATCGAACAAACTTTTCGTCCTTCAGGAATGCGGAAATGAGAAACCCAACGCAGCTCCGGGCAGGCAAACTTGAATTGAAGAGGCGACTTCATAATCTCGTAGCTCGAAAATGAAATCATCCCGCCAGGCGATCGCGGTTCTCTTGCTGCTGACTTCCGCTCTTTGGCTGACCGCTGCTGCTGCTCCCGCCGCTCCGCCCGGCTCGCTCCATGTCCCCGCCGAGGACGATTGGTGGCTGCCGGACTGGGTTCAGCCCGTGCCCAACAGCGGGGTCTATGGCGCCCACAACGCGCCGCCGGGTTTTGTGGACGTCGAGGGCGTCGTGCTGCCCTGGCGGATGATCGAGCCGCGCGAAGGCGTCTATGACTGGTCGCTGCTGACCATCCGCGTTACGCCTGACAAAGCCTGGGGCACCGAGCACCCCGATGAAGTCATCCGCAACGCCGATGGCCTGCGCGCCTGCGCGCCGACCGATTACGTGGGCAAGTTCACCGCGATACGAATGCGGTGGACCCTCCGAACAGCGGCAAGTGGTGGCATCCCTCCTGGCAAAGCGAAGTGTGGCGCGCGGATATGGAGCGGGTGTTCGCGCGCATCGCGGAGCATGTGAAGATCAGCCCCTACGGCAAGGCCGTCGTGGGATTCTTCATCACGGGCGGCGACGATGGGCAGTTCGTCATTCACTACCACGACCATTCCGAGCCGACGCAGCGGGCATTCAACCCTCCCACGGCCGGACTTACTACCCAGGCAGTGGGATGAACGACACCTGGACTGGGCGCGTCTGTCCCAGCGCGCCGCGAACCACTCCCGGCCAGCCCGACGGCGCGCTGGGGACAGACGCGCCCAACCCGTGCGCGTTGGGACCAAGCGTCTTCTGGTAGCCCATCCCAAGGTCTTTTCAGTATTTCTACGATGCCTCGCAGTTACCTGATTCCTTCAAGGGGTGGATGGGATTCCGCGTCTGGCTGCGCACCACTGACCTGCTTGGCGTGCGGCGGTCTTGGCGTGGAAATTGGCGGCTGCCGGACGGGGCTCAGCCCTTACCCAACGCTTACGCGTGGCCGACGCACGAAGCTTGCTGGAACCTTGGCGGCTGGCCGATGCTGGAAGAGTTTACCGTGGACGTTTGGGCGCCGAGTCTCCTAGTCTGGAGTTGTCTGGCGGCGCGTCCGATTGCCAAATCCATAACCAAGTCCCCATGAACCCCATTGCACTCATTACCGCATCGCTGCTGACCGGTCTGAACCTGTTGGCGGCTGGAAACACGCATTACCCGGATAACCGGACGCCCCTTAAGGAAAAACCCTTCACCGCGCTGCCGCTGGGCAGCGTCCGCGCCCAAGGCTGGCTGCTCCAGCAGCTCGAACTTCAGCGCCAGGGACTGACCGGGCGCGCCGAGGACGCGCTGGCGGAGTTGAATCACACCAGTGCCTGGCGCGGTGGCGACCAGGACAATTGGGAACGCAGCCCCTATTACTTGAAGGGACTCGTGCCGCTGGCCTACACGCTCGATGACGCGGAATTGAAGCGCCGCGCCCAGCCGTGGATCGAGTGGGTGCTTTCAAGCCAGCGCGAGGACGGTTTCTACGGCCCCAAGCAGAACGATGACTGGTGGCCGCGCATGGTCAGCAATTACTTCCTGCGCGACTGCCACGAGGCCACCAACGACCCCCGCGTACTCCCGTTTCTGACCCGCTATTTCCGCCACATGCTCGGCGCACTCCCCAAGCGGCCCTTGCGCGAATGGGCCAAGGCGCGGGCCGGCGATGAAATGGACACCGTGCTCTGGCTCTACAATCGCACCGGTGAGCCCTTCCTCCTCGAACTCGTTGAAGTGTTGCGCCGGCAAGCCTACGACTGGCCGGCCATCCTGCATGAAAACCGATTCCAGGGGTTTGGCACCGATTTTCATCCGAAGCACAACGTCAACGTGCCGCAGGCGATGAAGATGCCCGCCGTTGCGTGGCAGCACACCGGCCAGGCGCAGGCACGCTCGGCCATCGACGCGGGCGACGCCCATCTGCTGCGCGAGCACGGACTGTCCGCCGGCCTGCAAAGCGGCACCGAGTTCCTCGCCGGCCGCAGCCCGGGCCAGGGCCTCGAGTTCTGCTCCATCGTCGAACAGATGCTGAGCGACGAAACGATTGTGCGGATTTTCGGCGAGGGGAAGTATGCCGACCGGCTGGAACTGCTCGCCTTCAACGCGCTGCCAGCCGCTTGGAATCGCGACTTGACCGCGCTGCGTTATTACACCCTGCCGAACCACGTCACCGCCCATCGCGGGGGACACGGCTTCGGTCAGAACTATGACAATGGCATCGTGTATGGCCCGCGCTCCGGCTATCCGTGCTGTTGCTTCAATGTGCATCAAGGCTGGCCGAAGTTCGTCCAGAACAGTTGGGCGGCCACGAGCGATAACGGTCTCGCGCCGATGGCCTACGCGCCCAACGTTGTGACGGCGAAGGTCGGCCCGCGCGGCGCGATGGCCACGATTGTTCAGGAAACGAGCTACCCATTCAGCGACGAGGTGCGGTTCAAGTTCAGCCTGAGCGAGCCGGCGAAGTTCCCGCTGACACTGCGGGTCCCCGCCTGGTGCGAGGACGCGCGCGTGAGGGTCAATGGCAAGCGCGAACGCACCGCCAAGCCGGGGGCCTTTGGCAAGATCTTGCGTGAATGGAAGACCGGCGACGAGGTGATCCTGAACCTGCCGATGGCGGTGCGCGTGCAACGCGGAGTGCATGACACCGTGAGCGTCCGTCGTGGGCCGCTGATCTATTCCTTGCGCATCCCGGAGCAAACACGCGTCGTGGGCCAGCCCGCGCCGGGGTTCGATGAATTTGAGCAGACGCCGACGGGTCCGTGGAACTTTGCCTTGTCGCTCGACGCCAGCAAACCGGAGCGCAGCTTTGCGGTCGTGGTGGACGAGACCGCCCTGCGCGGCGGGGGGAATCCATTCACGCCCTCAAACACGCCGGTTAAGCTGGCCGTCGCGGCGCGGCGCCTCCCCGAGTGGGGGCTGGTGTGGAACGGCGTGGTGGCTTTCGATCCGCCGGCCAGTCCCGTTGCCTCCACCCAGCCCGAAGAACGCGTGACGCTCATCCCCTTTGGCGCACAGGATCTGCGTCTGACGGATTTCCCGGTGCTGGGCAAGCCCGCCAGCCATGCTCCCAAAGCGAGGCGCTTCGATTTCAGCAATGATCAAACCACGGGCTGGACGTGGTTCGGCGGGGGGTGGTGGGCGCATGAAGGCCGCCTGCGCACCAGTCCCACGGGCGGCGCGCCGGGCTTCAAAGCGCTGGTCGAAAACACCACCTTCACCGACCTCCGCATGGAGGCGGACATCACGCCGCCGCCCCAAGGCGATGCGGGAATCATCTTTCGCGTGACCAAGCCCGCCATCGGTCCCGACGCCTATCAGGGATACTACGCCGGCGTGAGCGCGAGCGCGCAACAGGTCGTGCTTGGACGCGCGGACGGACGACGCTGGCTGCCGATCCAGACCACCGCTCAAGCCATCGCTACGAATGGCATCACACGGTTGACCGTCACGGCCCAAGGCAACCGCATCCAAGTGCGGCTGAACGACAGCGCGACACCGGTTCTCTCCATCACCGACGACACCTGGATCGCCGGCCAGGCGGGCCTGCGGATGTACACCACCGACAACGACCGTGCCGTCGCAGCCTTCGACAACGTCCGCATCACGCCGCTCGTCGGACGGAAGCGGTCGGAGTAATTCTTTAACGACGCGCACTGCGCTGTGACTTCACGCACGCAAACGCTGGCACGCTCATGTTGCTGACCAGACCTTGGGATGGAAGCCGGCTGCGGTTTCCTGACTCCTCTGGCGAGAATAGTTGCGCGTCTTCAGTCCTCCCGGGGCTTCCGGCTGCTCGATCCGGCGCCCCGCCGTCTGCTGTGGCTCTGCTCGAAGTGCTCCCGACACTGCTCCGGCAAAGCCCGCATGTCAGCCACATGGGGCGTCGTCAGGACCGGCCGGGTGACGCGGACGGGGTATTAGTCTTGAAAGGAGGACGGCAATGAGTAAAAGGCGACACTTGAGCAGCGCGCTGCTTCGCACCACTCACAGAATCGTCCCTGGCCTCTTAGTCGTGCTCTGTCTCATCACTGCACTCCCGTCCTTCGCGGCCTCCTCGACCTCACCAAAACTCCGGGTCAGTGACAACGGACGTTTCTTCGTTCACGAGAACGGACAGCCGTTCTATTGGCAGGGCGACACGGCATGGGAACTCTTTGCCCGGCTGAATCGCGAAGAGGCCATTCATTACCTCGATGACCGTGCCCGGCGCGGGTTCAACGTCACTCAAGCTGCCGCCATCTCCTGCTTCACCGGCTCAGGCAAGAACGCGCACGGCGACCGTCCCTGCGACGGCACCGTCGATAAGCTTCTCCTCACGCCGGGCGACGATGCACAGGACGCGGCGCAATACGATTACTGCGATCATGTCGTCTTCACCGTCACCTACAAGGCGACCCAGCCCGACACCAAGCTGACCATCCCCTACGCCAACGAGGGAGGCGGCAACCTCGAACTTGAGTGCGCTACACTGAAATGAGCCGGCATTGCATGATCTTCACACACTCATCGAACATGATTCTTACCCTCAACCGATTCTGGGCCCGGAGAATTGCTGCGGTGATCGCGGTCGTTCTCTCCTGCCACCCCGCTGCCGCCGCCGTCGGCCCGACCGCCTCCACGGGCGCATTCGTCCCTCCCCGGGTGATCCTCCAGTCCACCGAACCGTTCTTCTTCAACAGTTTCGTGGACTGCAACATGGCCGAGGTCTGGGTGGGCGACACCTTCCGGATCTTTCCCGGAAAATACGGCGAAGATCCGCTTTGGGGCGATGCCCGCGATCTCAAGTATGCCGACGGCAAGAACCCCGACGAGGCGTTTCGCAGTCCGGCGTCTGCCTTTGTCGAACCGCGCCTGCCCACCAACGCGCCGCCCGGCCAGCCCGGCCTGCATGGCGCGGTCTGGTTCGAGACGGTGTACCAGGACGCCCGGGACCAGTCCGGCCTGACGCTGTTCGCCGTCTATCACAACGAGAATTACCCCTCGACCCTCCCGTACAATTCCACCACCGGCGAAGGTTACATTGACGAGCACTGGCCTCAGGGCTTGAAAGGTCCAGCCTCGCCCGCCGCCGTGTGTCGGATCGGCATCATGAAGTCCCTCGACGGCGGCAAGCGATGGGAGAACCAGGGGCTGTTCCTCGAGGACAAGCAGCCACGCCTGATCCTCAAGCCGCACAACAATTCGCAGACCTTCCCGGGCGGGGTGGGCGATCCGTCCGCGGTGGCTTCGGGCGATCATCTCTACCTCTTCTACGGCGAATACGGCTACCCGGGCGTGTATGACCCGAAGACCTACGATCCCGCCAAGGAATGGAGCGGCCAGTGCATCAGCGTCGCCCGCATCGCGTTGAGCGACCTGGACCACCCGCGCGGCAAGGGGAGGCGTTGGGACGGCAGCGGCTTCAACGCTGCTTGGGACGGCATTGGCAAGCCGGTGGCTTCACTCCAGATCCCGCGTGAAGCCGGCGGCGGCCCGGCTTCCTCGGCGGCCGGCGGTTTTCATTGGGGACCGTCGGTCAGTTGGAACACCTACCTGAAATGCTGGGTCATGCTCATGGGGAAAGTCACCGGCCCGTCGTGGAAAGGCAGCAGCCTGCGCATCTCCTTCAATCCTCACGCGGATCTCGGCCCCGGCGTCAACTCGCAGGACTGGACCCCTCCGCAGCTCTTGGTGGATAAACCCGGTCACATCCTGTGGTACCCGTCGCTGCAACCTCTGAACACGCCCGAAGACGTGGCGCACCGGCATACCTGCCTGAAGTTGGGCCAGCGCGCCCGCCTGTTCTTCAAGTATTCCGATACGGGCCACTACAAGTCCGAATACCTTGTCGAGTTTCAGAAACCTTCGAAGTAGCCAATCCAGAACAAACCGCCGCATGTTTCCGCATCGTTCCCTAACAACCGCTCCGCTTCTCACGCTCCTCCTCGCCACCGCCAGCGCACCGGGTCAGGCCCGCGAATTCCATTTCGACGCGGTCACCGGCAATGATGCGCAAGACGGCTCGGTCGAGCGCCCGTGGCGCGGGATCGCACGGGCCAACGCGCTCAATTTGAATCCTGGCGACCGCCTGCTGTTCCGCGCCGGGCAGACGTTCACCGGCAACCTCACGCTCTCGCAAGAGGATGCCGGCACGAGCAACGCCCCGGTGATCCTCACCTCCTGGGGCGGAGGGCAAGCGCGCATCGATGCCGGCAAGGGCACAGGCCTTTGGGTGCGCGATGCTGGAGGCGTGGTCGTCGAGAACCTCCACATTACCGGCGCGGGACGAGACGCCAATGCCGGCAGCGGCGTGCGCTTCGAGAACACGCTGCCCGGCGCGGTGAAGCTCGAACATGTCGTCATTTCGAACGTGGTCTGCTCGGGCTTCGGCGGGCAATTCGACAAGGAACGCAACGAATTCGGCGCCGTGGGCCAATTTGGCGAAGGCATCTTCGTTGGCGGAACGGCTCGCGATCGCAGCAAGAGCGGGTTCCGTCACGTGCGCATCACGGACTGCGTGGCCCACAACAACGAGTATTTCGGCATCTACATCACCGGTGCGTGGGACGCGAAGTCGCCGCATTATGCGAACGAAGACGTGGTCATCACGCGCTGCGACATGCACCACAACAGCGGCGATGGGGATTACCTGGACAACCACTCGGGCAGCGGCCTGTTGATGGAAGACGTGGCCGGCGGACTTATCGAGCACTGCCGCGCCTGGGAAAACGGCGCGCGCTGCCGCAGCAAGGCGGGCGGCCCGTGCGGCATCTGGGCGGCGGTAGCCACCCGCGTCACCATTGAGCATTGTGAATCGTGGCGCAACCGCACCGGGCATTCGGACGGCGACGGATTTGATTTTGACGGCGGGGTGACCGATTCGATTATGCGCTATAACCTCGCGTGGGAAAACGAAGGGGCCGGCATTCTGCTCTACACTTACGCCGGTTCGCCGCACACCTGGGCGCGCAACCTGGTTCATCACAACCTCTGCGTGAACAACGCGACCAAGGGCGACTACGGCGGCATCAGCATCGGCAATCACGGCGGCGGCTGGGAAGGCGGCGTGGTGTGCCACAACACCATCATCACCGCGCGCGACCGACGGGAGAACTGCGGGCTGCACCTCATCCACGCCGGTAAATCCCCCGGCATCGTCGTGGCGAACAACCTGGTGGTCAGCCGCGGCGCCACGCCATTATTGAACGGCAAAGCGCATCCGGATTTGCGCGTGCTCGGCAACGCTTGGTGGGCCGCCGATGGCCAGGCGCGATTCCGGTTCGAGGGCAAGTCCTACGAATCCCTCGCGGAACTCCGCACCGTCACGGGCGTGGAGCAATTGGGCGATCGAGCCACGGGCTTCGAGGGCAACCCCGGCCTGGAGACGCTCGATCTCCCGCCGGACTGGATCGCTGCGGCTGGCTCCCCACAAGCGGACCCGCATCGCTTCTCCGTTCTCCAGACCGGCCGTATGCGGTCGGACGCTTCGCTCGCCGGGAAAGCTCTTCCGTGGTCAACCTTTGCTCCGGCATACCCAGCGCCCAGGGTCGATTTCTACCAACAACCGGTGACCAGCAAACCCCTTCCGGGTGCCGGGAGTGGCAAATGATTCCAAAATCCGAAGCGCCGAAGCCCGAAAGAAAGCCGGCCGCATTGGTTTCCAAGGCCCGGCGAATCGAAACAAAGCAACCGGCCGTGCGCCGCTCTCCCACCATCCCATGAAGTCACGCATCTCGTTGTTCACGGTTGTGTTCGCCCTCTTCACGTCACCGCTTGATGCGGTTCCGCCGCTCATTGTCACGGGCTGGGATTCGCCCAACGCCGCCCAGTACCGGAAGCATTTGGCGGAGTTTGAAAGACGCGGCCTGTTTGACGGCACGACCATCGACCCGACCCGCCGTCTGAACGACGGTGCGGTCGTGAGCGCGAAGAATGCTTTTTCGCGCGAGCCGTGGCGGTGGGAGGAATTCGCGGAGGCGCTGGCCGATTTGCGCGCCGCCAAAACGAACACAACCATCTGCCGCGAGACTTTCCTGATGCTCTACGCGAATCCCGGCGATGTGGATTGGTTCGATGACGCCGGATGGCGCGAGGTCGTCAATCACTGGCGGCTCCTCGCGCGGCTGGCGAAACGGGGCGGCCTGCGCGGTCTGCTCTACGATGCCGAGCCTTACACGAAGCCGCATTCGCAGTTCCGCTACGGTGCCCAAGCCGGGCGCGCACGACACAGCTTCGCAGAGTATGGAGTCAAGGCCCGCGAGCGTGGGCGCGAGGTCATGCGGGCGGTGCAGGAGGAATTTCCCGACGTGACAATTTTCACCTACCGCCTGTTCTCCGATATGCTGCCGTTGCTGGATTCCGGAAACCTGACACGGGCGCTGGAAGCGGATACCTACGGTCTCCAGCCGTCGTTCGTGGATGGCTGGATGGACGCGCTGCCGCCGGGCCTCAGCGTCGTGGAAGGCACCGAGGACATCGGCTACCGCGCCAATTCTCCGGCGGAATACAACGCGGCTTTCACGCGCCAGCGGCTGCGGCTGGCGGAGTTTCTGGCGCGGGAGAACCGGGAGAAATTTTCGCAGCACCTGCGCATCGGCCAGAGCCTGTATCTCGACGCGCATATCAATCCGCCCGGCAACGCGTGGCACATCGACAGCACCGGATCGACACCCGCCGGACGGCTGGCCGCGAACCTCGCCTCCGCGCTCGCCGCCAGTGATGGCATCGTGTGGCTCTACGGTGAACGGGCCCGCTGGTGGCCCGGCGGTGATGCCAGATCGAAGACATGGCCGGAAAAGTTTCCCGGCATCGTGCCGGCCATCCGCCGCGCCAAAGATCCCGCCGCCTTCGCCCGCGATTTTTTCGCCGCGAAAACACCGCGCCCCACTCTGCTCCGCAACGGCGACTTCACCCTGGCCCGGGCCAAAGGTGACGCCCCGGACGGCTGGTTCACCTGGCAAGCCGACGGCTCGCACGGCGTCATCGCGTGTGCGGACGGACGGCTGGTCATCAGCACTGCGAGCGAAGCCGTCGCGGGCTTCATCGCGGGCGTGAAACCCGGCGCTCTTCTGGCCGCCCGTCTGCGCGTGAAGTCCACGGGCCGTGGTCAGGGCGCGCTGGCCATCGGTTGGAAAACGAGCGAGGGAAAATGGACCGCCTACGCCCACAACGCCAAGTTCTTTCCGACCGGCCCCGCCGACACCGAAGGCTGGCGCGAAATCACCGGCCTGGTCGAAGCCCCGCCGAACGCCGGACAAATCGTTTTCATGGCCTTCGTCGCTTCGCAGATGAGCGATCGCGACCGCTGCGAATTCGACGCCGCCGAACTCGCATCTCTTCCACCAGACAATGAAACGAAGTGAATCATTTATCCGGGCCTGCCGCCGTGGGCCGGCGGAATCGCGCTGAAGTTCTTTTCGACATGCCCGGGAGCGGGAAAAAGTGCGGAACGGTTGTCCCGCAAAATCGGTTCACACCCTCCCCGACAGATGATAGTCCCCGAGGAAACGCGCGTCTTCGTGCGGCGATGGCAGACGGTTTGGGTTTTACTTCACCCGGGTGCGCTCGTATCACCTCTCCCTGATGCGCAACTTCGTTTCATTCCTTCTGGCGGTCGCGTCCATGCTGGCCCCGTGGACAGGACGCGGCGCCGAGACGTTCCGCGTGGCCACTTACAATCTCGCCAACTACCTGCTCGAACCCATCGGCACCCGGCCCGTCAAGACCGAGGCCGGGCGCGCCAAGATTCGCGAAAGCTTGCGCGCGGCGCAGGCCGACGTGGTGGCGTTCCAGGAAGTGGGCGGCGTGGCGGCGCTGGCGGAATTGCGCAACGCGCTCAAGGCCGATGGACTCGATTACCCGCATTGGGAACTCGTGCAGGCCTACGACACCAACATCCAGGTGGCCGTGCTGAGCCGGTTTCCCATCACCGCCCGCCGTCCGCACACCAACGACAGTTACTTGCTGTTCGGAAAACGAATGCAGGTTAAACGCGGCTTCCTCGAGGTGAACATTCAGGTCAAACCTGCCTACACTTTCACGCTCCTCACCACGCACCTGAAATCGAAGCTCGCCACGCCCGAGGCCGACGAGGAGGAAATGCGCGAGCAGGAAGCCTTGCTGCTGCGCGAGAAGGTGGACGCCATCCTGAAGGCGCAACCGGAGGCGAATCTTGTCGTGCTCGGGGATTTCAACACCACCAAGGACACCCGCGCCATCCGCTCCCTCATCGGGCGCGGACGCACTGCCCTGACCGATACGCGTCCCGCCGAGCGCAACGGCGACGACGCGCCCCCGGCGAATCCGCGCTGGGATCCGGCGTCGATCACCTGGACGCATTTTTACGGGAAGGAAGATACCTACAGCCGGATCGACTACATCCTCGTCAGCCCGGGCATGACGAAGGAATGGCGGCGCGAAGGCACCTCCATAGTGCGGGTGCCGAACTGGGGCGTGGGATCAGACCACCGGCCGATCGTGGCGGAATTTGTGGCTGAGGAAGGGCGCTGAATGCGCCGGGTCGAGGAACAGACTGCTGATAAAACTGAAAACCGAAGCTGCCTCCGGGGCGCTGCGTCCGGCTTCCGTTGCGAAAAAAGTAGCCCAAGGATAGTGGTAGCCGCCGCCCACGGTTTGATAGACCCCGCTGGAACTGGCCGAGGTGCAGTTTAAGCTACAACAAATACTTAGCGACCAAAGCGAAAGACGTCAGCGTCGGGATTCTTTTTGTGAAGAAAGCCATCCCGGATGATCTCGGCGGCGATCAAGCTGAAGGTGATGCCATTGCCCCCGTAGCCCAGCGCAAAACAGGCGTGTGGAAACTGGGGATGCACTCCGATGTAAGCCAGGCCGTCCTTCGTTTCACCAAAGGTGCCGGCCCAGGCATAAGCCACTTCCAACAACGCATCCGGAAACAGTCGCCCGAACTTTTTCTGCAGAGTTCGGGTCTTTTGTGAAATCAACGCGTCCCGGCATTTCGCATTCACAAAGTCTTCATCCTCACCACCGACCATGACCCGCCCTTCGCTGGTGGTTCGCAAATAGAGGTACGGCGACCCGCTTTCCCAAATGAGGCACTGCTTGTGCCAGCCTGAAATCTTTGGGAGAGGTTCGCTGATGAGCGCGTAGGTGCTCTTCAAAGTTCCGGCTTCGCCTTTCAAAAGTTCCTTTGCCTCGAATCCCGCCGCAATCACCGCCCGGCGGGCGGTAATCTGAAAACCATTCTTCGTGGTAAGGCGAACGCCGCGCCGCGTTTGCTCCATCCGCGTCATTTCCGTGCGGTCGCAAACCTCCAGCCCCGCACGCTGCCCCGCTGCCAGCAGGCCGTGCGTCAGGCGATGCGGATCCACCTGACCGCCATCTTTTGAAAAAAGCGCGGCGGGGCGGGCGAAGGGAAAGCGTTTCCGAACGGCAGTCGCGTCGTAGTAATCCAGCTCAATTCCCATCTTCCGACGCAATTGAAATTCCTCGCGCAGGTCCGGGATTTCCGATTTATGGCGCGCGAGGAACAAACTGGGCTTGCGCTCGAAGCCGCAATTGATCTTTAAGCGCGCGGCGAGCCGCTCCAGTTTGGCAATCGCCTCCCGACACAACTGGTAGCTCCGGGTCGCCGCGACCGGGCCGACTTTCTTGATCAACTCCCGCAGCGGAACGTCAATTTCGTATTGGAGCAGAGCGGTGCTCGCGCTGGTGCTGCCTGTGCCGATGTCCCGCTTATCAATCAGCAGAGTCTTAACTCCGGCTTCGACCAAATGAACCGCTACCAGCGCCCCGGTTATCCCACCGCCAATGACGACCGCGTCACAGGAAACATCGCGTTGCAATGAAGGGTAATCCGCCGGGAGTCCGTTGTTGACCGACCAAAAGGGATGGCTCGAAGTCAGATTCATAAGGCATGATTTTCTCCGAACTCATGGTGCTTGTCGTCACCAGCCAGAGGTTCTGTGCTTCACGCTCTGGGGAGCTGTCGCTTATGCCAATGTTCGAACATGATTTTCCCGGTCCCATTGCCGGGTCTTTGCCGCAGTAATAAATGCAAGTTTTTCGTTGGCATTCACCACGCCTGCGTCTTGTCCGACTTTTGCACTTTTCAAGAGCGCCTGGCCGCCTTCGTCCACCGCGATTGCCTTGAGATGACCGAAAGCATCGCGCACGAAATCAATTGCGGCGCTTTCGTTTGACAGCGCCTTCGCGCCTGCGTCGGAAAGGAGGACGGCGACAGCGTCGAATAACACGGAAGGCGTGCCAGCCAGTTGCCCGTCCGCCGCCAGCAGTGAGCCGTCGGCAAGTTTCACGCCGCCGACTTTGGGCGCGATGATCTTCACGGTAGCACCCGCATCGGTCGCCGCCGTTTTGATTGTCTTGATGGCAGAGCCGTCTGAACCATCTGCGATCAGGATGCCAACAGCGCGCCCCTTGAGCGTGTCTTTCATCTTACCGATGAGTTGCAATGCGGGCGAAGGCTTCATCTGCCGCACGGGCGCTGCGGCCGCTGGCGCCGTGGGAAGTTTGTCCAACGCCAGCCCTGTGGCTACCCGCCTGGCGAGGTCTTCTTCGATATGCCGCAAATGACCGACCATCGCTTCGCGGATATGAGGATGTTCCACCTTGGAAAGTTCAAACACCAACGCCGAGGCGATGTGCGCCTGCTCATATGCAGATTGGCTGAGATAGAATTGCCGCGCCTGACTGTAGTGGTCGGCAAAACTCTCCGGACGAATGCGACCTTTCTCGCCGGTTTCAGTCACCACCGCGCTGCGAAAGCCGGTGGCCGGCGATTCGCGAGGCGAGTTTTTGGACAAGGAATTCGGCTCGTAGGCCACCCGGCCGGCCGGTTGTTCCATCTGCATGTGACCGTCACGTTGTTGATTGGCGAACGGACACTTCGGCGCGTTGACCGGAATTTGATGGAAATTCGGCGAACCCAGTCGGGAAAGCTGCGTGTCCTGATAGGAAAACAAGCGGCCTTGCAGCAGCGGGTCGTTCGAGAAATCAATGCCGGGCACGACATGGGAAGGACAGAAAGCCACCTGCTCCGTTTCCGCGAAGAAATTATTGGGCCAGCGATCCAGCACCAGGCGACCGATTACTTTTAGCGGCACCAGCTCTTCGGGAATGAGTTTGGTCGCGTCGAGATGATCGAAGGGAAATTTATCCGCCTGGGCCTGGGTGAACAGTTGCACGGCAAATTCCCATTCGGGAAAATCGCCCGCAGTGATGGCCTCGAACATGTCGCGCCGATGGAAGTCGGGATCGGCCCCGGCGATCTTACAGGTTTCATCCCAAATCGTGGACTGCAAGCCCAGCTTGGGCCGCCAGTGAAATTTGACGAAGGTGGATTCGCCCGCCGCATTGATCAGGCGGAAGCTGTGCACTCCAAAGCCTTCAATCATCCGCAACGAACGCGGCAGGGTGCGATCCGACATGATCCACATCACCATGTGCATGGATTCCGGCGTGAGCGAAATGAAATCCCAAAACGTGTCATGCGCTGTGGCCGATTGCGGAAAGCCCCGGTCCGGTTCCATTTTCACGGCATGAATCAGGTCGGGGAATTTGATGGCGTCCTGGATGAAGAAAACCGGGATGTTGTTGCCGACCAGATCCCAGTTCCCTTCCTTGGTGTAAAACTTGATGGAAAACCCGCGCACATCGCGGGGCGTATCCACCGAGCCAGCGCCGCCCGCGACGGTGGAGATTCGCGTGAACACGGGAGTCTTTTCGCCCACCTGAGTCAGAATCTTCGCGGTGGTGTATTGCTTCAATGAAGCGGTCAGCTCGAAGAAACCGTGCATGCCCGTGCCGCGCGCGTGAACGATGCGTTCAGGAATCCGCTCGTGATCGAAATGCGTTATCTTGTCGCGGAGAATGAAATCCTCCAGGAGGGCGGGTCCATGCGGATTGGCTTTGAGGGAGTTTTGGTTATCAGAAAGCGCGACGCCCTGATTCGTGGTGAGCGGCGGGTGCGCTCCACCGGCGGTCTGGTGCAATTCGCCACCGGCAGTAAGCTGGGGGTTTCCGGTGCGCGCCGAGCCTTTCTTCTGTTGGAGTTTTCCAGAATTACTGATCGTCTTTTTATGGTTCATAATTATCCAGCCTTTCATTCTCTGCGTTCAGTTGGAGGAGTTATTCCCAGAGGAGATTCAAGAGGCGTTGTTTGAGGCATGGAACAGGTCATTTGTCCTCGGACACTTTTTCGTGCAGTGCTTTCCGTGCCAGACGATCGAGGTCTGCGTCCGTGACCGTGGGCAAGAAGCGTTTCCGATACAGTTCGTCGTGCAAAATGTCCACGATGGCAACCAGGGGTGCCGCGACCAAAACACCTAGCACACCGAAGGCGGCCACACACACAAGCATGGAAAAGATCACCGCCACCGGATGCAATTTCATGCCTCGCGACATGATGAGAGGGAGAATCACATTGTTTTCCAGAGCCTGGATGGTCAGATAGGCAAGCACGACCCACATCGGGGTCATGCCGCCTTTGCCCAAGGCGAGCAAGAGTCCCGGTACTGCGCTGAGGAGCGGGCCCAGATAGGGAACCGCTTCCAGGACGCCCGCGATCAACCCCAGAACCAGCGCGTCCATGAATCCGAGGATCGGCCACATGACCAGAAAAACCAGCAGGCCAATCGTCAGCATCCCGAGCAGCGTCGCGCCGGCCCAGCCGGGCACAAATTTTCCAATGCGTTGCAGGATGGTCAGAGTCTGATCGTGGTGTCGCTCGGGTACGAAGGAAAACATGGCCCCAAAGATCGGTCGGGGATTCATCAGCGTAAAGGTCACGCCGAAGAAGACCGTCACCAACACCACCATGATCTGGGCGGCGTTGAACGCCACCGAGGTGAAACCACCGGCCACGCCCTGCAGTGTCTGGCTCAGACTGGAACGAAGCGATCCCGGCTCTTTCGCAGGTTTGGACGAAGCCAGCTCCGTGATTTTTGGCGCGGCCTCAGGTTGGGCTGCCGCCGGCGCGCGCTGGGCAATTTCAGTGGTGACTTCCGCCTGGAGCTTTTCCTCCGTGCGCACGGCTTGTTGCTCCATTTTGATCAAGGGCTTTTGGAGCCGTTCCCAATAAGAGGGCAACTGTTCCACGAGTTTGGAGACGGAGGCCTTCATCGGTACGAAAAAGGCCCAGCCCGCCAAAGCCATGACCGCCACCAAAGCCGCCGTGACCAGCCCCGTCGCGATTGTTCTTCCGCCCGTGAAGGCCCGTATCCGGGAGATCACGGGATTGACGGCGAGCGAAATCAGCAGAATGAGGAGAAGCGACAACAAAATCGGAGACAGCCGCGGGAAGGCTTCGATGAAGACAAACAACGCCGCCGCCAGCAGCACATAAAAGGAAACTGAGCATGGCTTTACCTCTGGTTTGGGATGGTTGGTCATGGCCGGATCTTGTGCTTCGCCTGAGTGGCTACGCCGATGGCGTTGGCCAAAAGGATTGGATGGGGTTCAAGAAGTCTTTGTTTCGTTCCGAGGCCTGACGCAATTCAATTTGTTGCGGGTCACCAAGCGTTCCAGGCGTCTCACCCTCTCCCGCAGACTGCCGAGTTCCGACCTCGGGCTGCGAGTCGTCGGAAGTTCCGGCGACCGGAACGGGGCGGGTAGTCGCTTGAATGGACTCCGAGCGTTTATGCTTCAATTGGAGACCCGCGCTACGGAGGTTTTCATGGTGATGGCTGTGTTTCATAATTGGTGATTTATCCAACTGGCGGGCTCTTGGTTTGGAGAAGTGTCCAGCGGCCCAGCGCCACAATCCCGCGGAAGCCCTTGTCGGGCTAGAGGGGTGTTCACCCCATTTCGGCCTTTGAACAGTCCAACCCCGGCAGAGCGCGCTGGTTCCGGAGCACATGAGAAAACATCGCGGGTTGATTCGCCGCTGGTTTGGGGTGGTTGGGCATGGCGCTTTCTCCCGTGGTTACCGGATCCTCAGACGACCGGGTGGGGCTGCTCGGCGATGATTTCCTTCACAGTCACTGCGTTCGCACCCGAAACCGGTGTCGGAGGCGGACCATGCCGGGCGGAATAGATCTGGGTGAACTTCGCGCCGAAGAACAGAATCTGTGCCGAGTAATAAACCCACAACAACACGACGACCAGCGAACCGGCCGCTCCGTAAGCCGAGGTGACACTGCTCCGCCCCAAGTAGAGGCCGAGCAGAAACTTGCCCAGATTAAAGAGCAGGGCCGTAAGCAGCGCGCCCATCCAAACATCCCGCCAGGCAATCTTCACATCGGGCAGCACTTTGAAAATCATGGCAAACAACAGGGTGATGACGCCGAAGGAGAGCACGAAATTAATCGCCTGCCAGATGGCTTCCTGCGCGGGCAGCAACCCGACCAGGTAATTGCCCAGCGCGGAAAGTCCCGCGCTGAGAACCAGGGAAACCATCAACAGGAATCCGATGCCCACAATGAGCGCGAAAGAGAGGAGCCGATCCTTGATAAAATTCCGCACCCCACGACCCGGCTTCCGGCGCACGCCCCAGATTGAGTTGAGCGCGTCTTGCAATTGAACGAAAACGCCGGTGGCACCGACAAAGAGCGTGACGACCGCGATCAGGGTCGCCCAAGCCCCGGTCTTGGTCTTGTGGGCGGCGCTGACGAGTGCCTGGATCGCTTCGGCGCCCTCCTTCCCCACCAACCCGGAAACTTGACCAAACAATTCGCGGCGGGCGGCTTCCTCCCCGAACCAAATCGCGGCAATCGCCAGCACAATCACGAACAACGGAGCGATGGCGAAGAGGGTGTAGAAGGCCAGCGCCGCTCCGAGTTTCGGTACATCCTGGTCAATCCACTCGATCGCGGTCTGCTTCATCAACGCGTAGCTGGATTTAAGTGCGCTGGGCATCATGACACGCGGGGGGTGCGGGGTTGGGCGGAGGTTCTCGGCGTCTCCTCACGGCGAGTGGGGGGCCGGGGTTTCCTGGTAGGTCGCTCGTCGCGGAGCCTCCGCCGAAGTTCCAGTTCCGTCATCGCCAGCCGGCTCAGGGCCAGCAAATCTTTCATTTGCGCGCCAGTCAGCGTGCGGACAACCTTGTCAATGACGCAGAGGGTGCCCAAGGCGCGATTGTCCGGCGTCACCAATGGTGCCCCAGCATAGAAACGATACCTCGGACCGGATACAACCAAAGGATTCGCTGCGAACCGCCGGTCCCGGGTCACATCTGGAATGACCCATAGCCTCCGTCGCATGATGGTGTATGCACAAAAGGCGAATTCGCGTGGCGTTTCTTTTAGTCGAATCCCGACTTTAGCTTTGAACCACTGCCGATTCCGGTCAATCAGCACCAGGAGCGCGATGGGCGTCGCGCATACATGCGAAGCCAGCACGGCAATGCTGTCAAACGTCTGCTCCGGCGGAGTGTCCAGAATGTTGTAGCGGTCCAGTGCCGCGAGCCGCTGCTTTTCATCCCGCGGAATGGGGATGTTGAAGGCGCTGGGTTTCAGCCAGTGGATGGGCAAGGGTTGCTTGGCCGCGCGTTGTTGGGTTTGCGGGTTCATGGTTGGCTATCCCGTGATGCCATCGGGGTTGTGCATCAGAGTTGCCCTCGAAACAGGCCTGCAATCTTGTCGAAAATTTTCCCGAACAAAGATCGGTTCTTGAATTCTGCGCGCGTCATCAACCGGGACTTAGCCCTGTCTTCCTCGAACACCTCGACCTGTTCCCGGGCAAACGCGGCATCGTAGATGTTCAAGTTCGCTTCGTCGTTCAACCGGAAGGAGCGGTCATCAAAATTGGTCGAGCCTACGGACACCCAGACCTCGTCCACGATCAGAACCTTGCAGTGATACATGGTCGGCTGGTACTCGTATATCTCCACGCCGGCGTCCAGCAACGCGCCCCATAACGAGCGGCTGGCGCGTTGCACCACCTTGGCGTCCATGCCCGGCCCCGGGACGATGAGGTCAATCTTCACCCCCCGCTTGCGCGCGGCCACCAGAGTTTCGATGGCCAGCTCGTCCGGCACGAAATACGCGGCCTGCAAGCGGATGGTTTTGGTGGCTGAGGCGATGGACAACAGGTACATCAGCCGGACGCTTTCGCTGCCCTCCCCCCGCGAACTTTTGAACACCTGCGCCAGCGAATTGCCCACGGGTTTGAGTTCCGGGAAATAATTGTCGCCTAGGAGGACCTCGGAACGTGTTTTGATCCAATTATCGGTGAAGGCGGACTGCATTTGGGCGACGGCGGGGCCTTCGACCTGAAAATGCGAATCGCGCCAGTGGTCTTTCGACTCGGCCCGGCCCTCCCACTGATCGGCGATGCCTACTCCACCGGTAAATCCAATGCGGCCATCCACCACCAGGAGTTTGCGATGGGTGCGATTGTTCATCCGCCCCAGATTATACCAGCGCAGGGGTTGATAGAATTCCACCTCCACGCCGGCGGTTGTCATGTCTTCCAGGTATTTCGCTTCGAGCTTGCCGCAGCCCACCCAATCCAGCATTACATGGATTTTCACGCCCGCCTTGGCCCGCTCACACAACGCCTCGGAGAACTTCTTTCCGATGTCCCCGGACCAATAGATGTAAGTTTCGAACGTGATGGACTGGCGGGCGCCCCGGATGGCATCAAGCATGGCCGGGAAAATCTGATCGCCGTTTTGGAGGGCCGTAACTCGGTTTGCCGGCAGGAGGCCGGGACCAAGCAACTGTCCCATGCAGCGCAGGAACTGCGGGTCTTCCACCGCAAAGCGGTGGGGTAGTTCGTAGCGGATCTGTTTTTCGCGCGCCTGGAGATTGAAAAGCATGACGGTGAGAAAGACGGTGAACAACAAGGTTATGAGAATCACCCACCACATTTTGACTTTGCCTCGAACTTTCATGCTGACCCTCGCCCGGGGGAGATTGATTCAACTTGAATCGGACTTAAGCGATGTGAGAGATCCCATTGCCGGGCTTGCCACCGAGGCCACTTGTCAGGCAACCCCGGCGGTAACAGAGAGCGGCACTTCCAGCGCTAAGTCCGGACCCGCCGGCCCACGAAGACTCGATATAACACGAGCAGAATGATGGCGCCAACCACCGAGGCAATGAAGCCAGTCGACTCTCCGGCGCCGTGCCAACCCATTGCCTGCCCGAGGTTCTTCGCGACGATGGCGCCAGTAATGCCCAGCAAAGTTGTGATGAGGAATCCGCCTGGATCCTTCCCTGGCATCAAAAACTTGGCGACGATCCCGACCCCCCAAACCGATTAGGATTGCATAAACAATTCTCACAATTTGTATCCTTTCGCACTTGAAACGCCGATGTCGATGGCGCCTTTTCTGGGGTTGGTTTCGAATATCGAAACATCGGACGACAACTGATCAGCGACCGTCTCCATCGGCGTCGCCCGGCAGGATCTTCTCCACCCGGTTCCAGGCATCGCGCGTGGCGCTCATTGGTTGTCCGAAATTTCCGAACGCGGTGTTTCGCCGCCCATGGTTGCGATGCGCTGAAAGACCTCGCACCGGCTATGGGGTGTTAACCTATTCCCAGGATCTCAGGTATTTTGCCGCGTTTCAGAAGCACGGCGCGGTTATCCGCGTACGATCAACCTAATCAAGTTTGACAACCAGGCGCCTCTCAATTCGCTGAGTTTTTGACGGTGATATTATTGGCGACCTCTTTAACGCCCGCAACGTTTCTGGCGAGGTCCGCAGCTCTCGACTTCTGTTCTTGAGCCGAAACGAAGCCACTTAACTGGACCGTGCCATTCCACGTTTCCACGTTTACTCCGCCAAATTTGTACAGCGGGTCGGCCGACAGCACGTCCCTGACGCGGGAAGAGGTGTCGCGGTCGTCAACGCGTTGACCCGCGCTTTGGTCGGAATGGTTGCTGGTGGTGCAGCCGGTCACGCCCAGAAGCAACGGCAGCGCGCCGAGGCAGAGAACCAATCCCAGCGTCTTCCGCATTTTACCCGTGTTAGTAAATGTCATTTTCATAAGCTTAATTTGGTTTGATCAGTGCTTTTTGGTTTCGGTGACGGTCATGGCTTTGCCGGAAACCGGCACGTTCATTCGAGCACATTCTGCAGTTATTTGGTGCCGTCCTGAATTTTTTCACCCGTCCTTTCCACGTCCTTGCCCAAGCCATGGGCGGTGTTGCAGCCCGTGTTAAGGATGGCGAAGACTGCGGCGACGAATAGTAGGACAACGATGCGTTTGATTTGTGTGGTCATATTACCTTGTTGGTTTGCGGTTGTTGCGCTTCATTTTGCACTTGTTCGCCAAGAAGCTACGCCTCTGGACCGCCTTTCACTATGGGGTTTAACCCTACCGTAATCACAGGCCCTGTTCAGCCACCTGATCTAAACAGCGGTGAAGATTTCCTCTCGGGCCGCAAGCCGGACACGCGGGCCCTCGACCTGCAAGTGATGATCCGGGGGCGCGACATAGACTCGACTCTGGCGAATCTTTTCTGCATCAATGCCGTGCGCGACAGCCAAGGAAGCCACCGGCCGGAGAATCTCCGGCAGCAGATCCGGACCTTGGGGGGAATTATCAACACGAGCTACCGAGGCGGGCAGGCGGGACGGAAGACTGTCCATCAACCTTGGCAGTGCGTCCACTCCTCCCGCTGAAGCGCCAATGACGATGATGTCATGGCCGGACATGCGCGCGCTTTTGGCCGCTGCGCTCCAAGGGGCGGCGGGATTGGCGCGGCGCGGAAACCATCGGTGTTTTCTCGCGAATTTCTTCGCGCCCCGCCGAACCGCGTGAGTCGCGGGCCAGCGGATATTCGCGTGGATCGAGGGGCTGCTTGTTGCTCGCGGATTCTTTGTTCTGCTGGGTTCTTGATTCTTTTTTCATGACTGTGGTGGGTGGGGTTTAATCCGCCATCGCGGTTAGCGGGGGGAAGCCGTGCTGCTCGCGTCCGGGCGGGCCGTCAAATTTCTTGGAGGTCTTGTAGAGTTCGAACCGTCCGTCGGCGGCCGGCGTCGCGCAGCGGGCGCGCAGGGTCTGCATCGCGTCAGATCCCATCGGAGTGAACGTGCGCGCGATCTCCAGATTTTTGCGCAGCACTTCAAGGGAGTTCATCCCGCTGACCAGCGTTGCCACCGGCAGTGACATCACATAAGTGAGCGCCTCCTTTGCCGTGAGCACGCCCTTCTTCACGGCCTCCGCCGTGCCGTTCAGGCTCTTCATGCCGATGGGCGCAATGCCGCGGCGAGTCAGCTCCGGTAGCACTCGTTGCTCGAAGCTGCGGAAGGTGGCGTCGAATGGGCCGAGCGGCATCTGGCAGGAGTCGAAGGGAAATTCGTAGGCCAGCATCTTCAAGTGAATGGACGGGTCCTTATGCCCGGTGAATCCGACGAAGCGCACCTTGCCCTGTTGCTTGGCCAGCGCGATGGCGTCCATCACGCCGCCCTTGGCGAAGTGCAGCTCGGGATCGTTGTCGTAGATCACCTCATGCACCTGCCACAGATCCAGGTGATCGGTTTGCAGACGGCGCAAAGATTCTTCCAGATGCTGCATCGCCAGCTTTGCATCACGCCCGTGTGTGCAAACCTTGGTCATCAGGAATGCCTGATCGCGCCGGCCCCTGAGCGCCGCACCCATCCATCGCTCGCTGCGTCCGTCATGATATTCCCAGGCGTTGTCCATGAAATTGACGCCAGACTCCAACGCCTCGTGAATGATGCGAATCCCCTCCGCTTCGGTCTTGCATTGACCAATCGCGTGACCGCCCACGCCGAGGAGTGAAACCTGAACTCCCGTTCGACCAAAGGCGCGGCGGGGAACAGAGCCGGCATGCGTCGGCGCAGTCTCGTCTTGAGCAACACCGCGCCCATGCAAAGCCAGCCCCGCGCCCACGACGCCAAGGTGTTTCAGAAAGCTCCGGCGGTCGGTGGCTTCACCCGGAGCACGCGCAGTGGAATCGGTGGTCATAATTTCTGCCTTTCATGCCGTCTTCCGCCACGACATGCCGAGCGCCAGAAGTGCTCGGGCGATGACAATGCCAGTGACATCTTCCGCGAGGGCCTGCGGTGCAACCGAGAGATGAGCCCGCAGAGTCAGGGTGGTCATCCATTTCCTTTTCAGTGCGCGAGCAACGCCTCCTTGCGCGTGGATTTCTTGAGCGTGCTGGCCCGTTTCGTACTCTTGGCCATACCGGCGGGATGGAGGATCACTTTTGTCCAGCCGTCATCACGGGCGTCGAAATGTATATAAGCATCCGGCGCTTCCTCGAGCGCGAGTTCGTGCGAGACGATCCACGAGGGCTTGGCGCGCCCGGCGTGGATGAGTTCGCAGAGGTAACGGTTGTAAGCTTTGACGTTGGCCTGACCGGTTCCGACCTTCTGCCCCTTCGACCAGAAGAGACCGAAGTCGAAGGCGAGCTTGCCTTCCTTGCCCAGCTTGTCCGGGCATTTCGGGTCTTCGGCCACAAACACTCCCACCACCCCGATGCCGCCCGTGGCGCGCACCGACTTCACCAAATCGTTCATGGTCGCGTGCGGCACCTCATGACCGGCAGGATCGTGGCATTGGTAGCCAACACATTCACAACCCCGATCCGCGCCTTCGCCGCCCGTAAGTTCCAGGATTTCTGCAATCGCCGTCCCCTTTGAATAATCAATCGGGATGACGCCGATTTGTTTCGCGAGCGCCAGCCGGTCGGGATGAGAATCCACAATCATCACCTTGCTGGCACCCTTGATCATCGCCGAGTGCGCCGCCATCAGCCCCACCGGTCCGCAGCCAAAAATAACGACGGATTCTCCGGGTTTGACTCCTGCGAGTTGGGTGGCGTGCCAGCCCGTGGGAAAGATGTCGGACAACATGACGTAGTCGTTTTCTTTCTCCCGCGCGTCTTCCGGCAGTTTAAGACAGTTGAAATCGGCGTAGGGCACGCGCAGATATTCGGCTTGTCCCCCGCGGTATGGACCCATGCCAGCAAACCCGTAAGCGGCGCCCGCCGTTCCGGGATTCGTGAACAGGCACGCACCGGTCAAACCGCGCTCGCAATTTTTGCAAAATCCACAAGCAATGTTGAATGGCAGGCACACCCAGTCGCCGACCTTGATTTGATCCACCGCGTTTCCCACCTCAATGACCTGCCCGAGATTTTCGTGGCCCAGGACTTTGCCTTCCTCCACATCTGTTCGGCCTTCATACATGTGGAGGTCCGAGCCGCAGATGTTGCTGCTGGTGATTTTCACCAGCGCATCGGTAGGCCGCTCGATTTTTGCGTCCGGCACTTCCTTCACCTGCACGTCGCGAGGGCCGTTATAAACCAGTGCTTTCATAAGTTTGGAGGGAGGGGTTGAAACTGTTGTTATCGGTTTGAAAAAGGTTGTTTACCAGGTCCAGCAGGATTCCTTGATGGCCTGCTCGACCGCTTCCCGAGTCTCGTCGGTGCTCTTCTGAATCCGACCCACCAATTCTTCCTGCTTGCCTTCGGCGAATTGGAGATCGTCGTCGGAAAGCTTGGCCCACTTTTGTTTCAGCTTGCTCTGGGTCATGTTCCAGTCGTCTTTGATTTCAAGAGTCGTCATGGCAGTCCGCTTAGTTTTCGTTCCTAATGGCCGTGAACATCACGTTCCCGGCACGCTACGCGAGGGCTGGTCTTTCGCTATGGGGTAAATCCCTACCGTGGATTATGGGAATCACCGCGCGCCGGAAATGGACTTAGAATAGATGTTTTTAATCGCTGCGCTGAAGTTCATTCCAACTGGCTGTGGCGAGTCCGGGGACGAGGCACACCGAGCGGACACGAGCCTGACGCCCGCGATTTCAGCAGCCAGAAAGCGCCGGACTATTCGGGTGCCGCCAAAGTAGCAATGAACCGTCTCCATGAGGCGGTAGCCAGCGCCAGACCACAGTCCGGCCGCTCCAGGAACTCCGTCGCCGTTGGCGCGCGAGTCAAACCCCCCAGAGCCTTCCTGTTGTCATGGTTTCGTCCATTTCCGCGTATTTTCCCAACACCGCGGCGCAGTATTCGGGCGCGATGGAAACGGCCTGTGCGGCAATCCGCTCGCAATAGCCGCAACTCTGGCAGTCCATGGAGGCGCAGTCACGGTCGCGAAAACCGTCCAGGAAATTCTCCGGGATCTTCCGCGCCTCCACCCGGATCGGACACTCCGGCAGCGGCGAGAGCCAGCCTTGCAGGCGCGCCAAATCGAGCATCGGTTTCAACCGCCGCGGATTCACCTGCCGCGGCTTCCAGAAGTGACGCAGACTCCAGAGGGATTCCTTGCGGACCGGTTGCTTGAAGCCGTACGAAAACAGCAGTTCGGCCAGATTGCCATCGAACCGCCGCTCGCTGTAGGCTTTGACGCGCCGCAGCAGTTCCGCCGATGGAATCCTCCGTTCGAGAAGCTTGAAGTTCGTGTAGCCCATCGCTTCATAGACGGCGAGGTCCTCCGGCCGGATCCAGGCCGACTTGATGAACTGCGACGGATCCGTCAAACGCACCCGCGAACAGCGCAGGAAGCAGTAGTCAATGAAGAGCGTGCTGGTGTCGTCAGACGCATGGGCGAAACCGTTCTGATGATAGGTTTGCATCGGACAGTTTATGAGGCAGGCGTGGTTGGCGATCAGTTCAAGATCGCAACGGACTGCCTGGCGGATCGCTGCCAGACGGGGAAAGTTCCGGTTGATCGAGAAGCTCTCCAGCACGATGGCGTCTGCCCCGAGTTCTTCCCAGAAGCGGGCGCGTCGGGGCGTGTCCACCTGGGCATACTGCCCAGGCAGAGGAATGGACGACACCCGGGCTGGGTAGGGCGCGTCTGTCCCAGCGCGCCGCGAACCACTCCCGGCCAACCCGACGGCGCGCTGGGGACAGACGCGCCCTACCGGTGCGGGTTGGGACCAAGCGTCTTCTAGTAGCCCATCCCAA
>JBBRWD010000086.1:0-31070 GCA_038249465.1 Limisphaerales bacterium
GCCTTGAGGCCGCTTCAGCGTTGGATGGGTGTTGGCGAAACATGGCCGGACGGTCTCTCGAACGATGAAGCGACGTAAACGTCGCGCTCCAACCCGGTTGCCTTCGGGGGCAGGGTCGAGATGCGCCCATTTCGTGCCCGGCGCAAAAATGCCGCTTTGCCTCGCGCACCTGTCCCGCTATAACACCGGCCCATGAAACACCGCCCTTTGGTTGGTTTCTTCTTCCTTGCCTTCGCCCTGTCCTGGGCCTGCTGGCTGACGCTGCCCGTGGCGGTCCATTACGATTCGCCCCGCGTCTTTAAGATTCTGAAATCCCTCGGAGTCTTCGGACCCAGCCTCGCGGCCATCGTGGTGGTCGCGTACGCCGGCGGCATGGAAGGCATCCGGCGACTCCTGGCGCGCCTGCTGATCTGGCGCGTGAAATGGATCTGGTATGCCGTCGCTCTGCTTTTGCCCGCGGTGGTTTCACTTATCACCACCGGGCTGCATGTGCTCTTCGGCGGGGTCGCGCCCAATTTTTCCGTGCCGCCCATCTACCAACTGCGGCTGACCGGCTTTTTCGGGGAATACAATGCATGGACCATCATCGTGCCGCTGTTCCTGTGGTCGTTGGTGGCGGACACCGCGTTGCCCGAGGAGGTCGCGTGGCGCGGCTTCGCC
Organism: Limisphaerales bacterium; assembly: GCA_038249465.1. Taxonomy (GTDB): domain Bacteria; phylum Verrucomicrobiota; class Verrucomicrobiia; order Limisphaerales; family JBBRWD01; genus JBBRWD01. Next base: position 661 of record JBBRWD010000086.1, read on the forward strand.
CTGCCGCGGTTGCAGCGCAGCTTCAACGCCTGGATCGCCGCGGTGCTGATCGGTGTGGCGTTCGTCCTCTGGAAACTGCCCCTGATTTTCAACGCGGTGGGATTCAGCGGCAAGCCGTTCGTGGTGGTGCTGCTGGGCGATGTGGCCTTCTCCATTCTCGCCGCCTGGATTTTCAACAACTCGGGCGGCAGCCTGCTGCTCACGGTCCTCTTCACCAACGCTTTCAAGCTCACCGACTTTTTCCTGGCCTCGCCTGCCGGGGTGACACCGCTCGCACTGCTCGCCGGCCCCTGGATCATCGTCGGCGCCGTGCTGCTCTTCAACAAACCGGAAAGCCTCACCCGTGAAGGCATCCCCGCCCGCGCGCTGGCGGATGGACCTTGAGTCGGTGGTGAAGCGTAAGCAGGAGCCTTCTCCACCTGTTTCAACGACGGCCGGGTTTCTTCACTCCCCGATCACGCCCAACAACGCCGCGCGCCGCGCGCCGGTCGTCGCCGGCAGATTTCCCGCCATTCCTTCATTCCGCAGCCAGGCCAGCAGCGCGAAGGCCGCCGGTTCGATGCTGGCCAGCGGCCATCCGAGCGTGTCGCTGGTGACGATGCGCGCCGTCGGCGCAAGTTGTTCGACAGCGCGGGTGATGACCGCCACGAGGATGGGATTGGCCGCGCCTCCCCCGGTGAGCACGACCTCGTCTGGCGCCGACGGCAGATGGCGGCGGTAGTTCAACGCCACGGAGCGTGCGGTGAATTCGGTGAGCGTCGCCAGCACGTCGTGGCGAGAAAGTCCCCGCCGCCCCGCATCAGCGAGGACGCGGGCGAGGAAGGGTTCGCCGAACAATTCGCGCCCGGTGCTCTTCGGCGGTCGGCGCGCAAAGAACGGATGCTTCAGCCAGCGCGCCAGCAGGGTTTCGTCGGCGCATCCGCGCGCGGCCCACGCGCCGTTGGTATCCATGGTGCGCCGGCCATTGCTGAAATGCCGTGCGGCGAGATCGAGCAGCACGTTGGCCGGGCCGGTGTCGAAGGCCAGCACGCGCAGGGCGGGGCCGCTCGTCCAGTCGAGGGAGGTCACGTTGCCGATGCCGCCGAGGTTCTGCACGCAGACATGACGGCCCGGCCTGCCAAACACACGTTGGTGAAACCTTGAGGCGAGAGGCGCCCCTTGGCCGCCGGCGGCGAGATCGGCCGCGCGAAAATTGCTCACCACCGGCACGCGCAGCGCCTCGACCAGGTAGGCGGGTTCGCCGATCTGAAGCGTCGCCGGAGAACGGCGATCGGGACGATGGAACACCGTCTGCCCGTGCAAGCCGACGAGTTGCGGCCTTTTGCCGGCGGGAAACCGCGCCGCGTGCCGCGCGTAAAAACGTCCGAGGTCGTGGTGTGCCTGCGCGAGCGCCCAACTCGTCGCCTCGCCTCGGGCGCAGGCGTGCAATTGGTGGCGCAGCGCGGGCGGAAAGGCCGCGCTCCAGAGCGCAACGAGTTGGAAGGTCCGGCGGCGCACCGCGCAGAGCGCGTAGTCCACGCCGTCGAGGCTGGTGCCGGACATGATGCCGAGAACGAGAGCCGGTTTCATCCCAAGAAGCTCAGTCCAACCACGGATGGACACAGATTCACCTGGCGCGGCTGACGCCGCCACCACCGGCTTTGGAGTGCGGCGAGTTCTCGCCGCTTTCGCGCAGGCGACTTGTCGCCGTTGCACGCGCGCGGGCGTCCGGTGGTTGTCCCGAGCCGCTGAACGCGGCCCTGCTTTGGCGACAAGTCGCCCAAGCGGTGAAAGCGGTGACAAGTCACCGCGCTCCAAATCCTTGTCGTCCGTGCGCCAACTTTCATCATTGTAGTACGAATACAAATGACATGCGCCAAAACCGGGAGGCATCCAGCAGTTGGTTAAAGCAACACATCCGAAATCCGCGTTCATCCGTGTCCCTGTGCGGTTGCCAGCGAGGAATCGCCGCGCCGATTACGATCGGGAAAACGGCACCGGCTCGCTGACGACCGGGTAGCGGGCGTTGAGCTTCCGGAAGCCGATGTTCTGGATGGATTCCAGATACTTGGCCGCCCCGCACTGCATGACGCCGAAGATCTGGACCAGTTCATTGAACCAGTTGGGGAAGCGGTTGGTGTATTTGAGCTCGAGGATGACGCAGCCAGGGAAGTAGTTGTGGAAATTGAGCACGCGTTTCTCCGGGTCCAAGGCGAGGCGGATGTTCGGTTCCAGCATCGGCTCACCGTAAACCATCCGGTCGAGCGTCACCCGGACCGTATCGTCATCGCTCACGTAGGCTTCGCGCTGGTAGGCGATGTGGACCTTGGGTTTGGCCTGGATGTCACCGGCGAGCTGGACGAAACGCTGGATGGCGAAAAGGTGGCTGGCGTTCTTGGACATCAAATGCTCCATCTCCGGCATCAGCCCGCTCAACAGCATCGGCACCATCTCCTTCTTCACGCCGCCGCGCTGTTTCATGATGCAGTTGTTGACGCGCCGCTTGATCTCGAAGAACACCGGCGCGCCCGGGCTGTCGCTGTAATAGCGCACCCGCAGCTTGAAGCGGTTCTTGTCGCCGTTGATCGTCGTCCAATACGTGTAGAGCGTGTCCGAATCGAGATAGAGGCTGTGGACCGGGTAGGAAAAATTCGGCTTGCCCACGCTGTACTCGTCGAAGTCGAGGTAGCACCGGACGAAGTCGCGCACCCGCAGAGCCGTTTCCTCGGTGACGAGGTACTTCAGCTCGAAGCGCTGTTTTTGCATCCGGTCTCGGGCCATAGGCGTCAGAATTTAGGTGCGGGTTTTTTCCGGGAATCCCCCGCTCAAAGCAACTCTTTTCCCCCGGACTCCACATTGCAAAACGGTATTCTGGCCAGACGAGAGAGCGGGGCCGCGCCGCCACCGGACCTCAGTAGGCGCCCCCCGCCGGGGGAATGCCCTGGACAATCGTCACCCCGGCGGAGGTGCCCAGCCGCGTGGCGCCCGCCTCGATCATCGCCCAGGCCGTGGCGCAATCACGGATGCTGCCCGCCGCCTTCACCCCGAATTCCGGCCCCACCGCCTCCCGCATCATCCTCACATCCTCCAGCGTCGCGCCGCCGGTGCTGAAACCCGTCGAGGTCTTCACGAATTGCGCGCCCGCCTCGACGACGATTTGGCAGGCGGCAATCTTTTGTTCGCGGGTGAGCAGGCAGTTCTCGAGGATGACCTTAACGGTGCGTTCGTCGGCCGCCTCGACGACGTCGCGCAAATCGCGCAGCACAAAAGCGTGCTGCCCCTCCCGGAGTTTGCCGACGTTCATGACCACATCGATCTCCTGCGCCCCGGCGTCGATGGCGGCCTCGGTCTCGTAACGCTTCACGTCCGGGTCCATGGCGCCGAGCGGAAACCCCACCGTGCAGGCGACCCGGACCTCGGAGCCTTCGAGGAAATGCCGCGCCTCGGCCACGCGCGAACCATTCACGCACACGGACCAGAAACCAAACTCGCGCGCCTCGGCGCAGACCTTCTCGATGTCTGGTAGCGTGGCGTCCGGCTTGAGCAGGGTGTGGTCGATGTAGAGGGCCAGTTCCCTCGCCGTGAGCGAGATATTCATGCCTGCGGAGGCTAGGAGAAGCGGCGTTCCGGCGAAAGATTTTTTGCCGCGAATGCGTGCGCTGCGGCGCAGAAGAACTGCGGGCCGGGACCGCCGCGGGCTATACGAGCGCGGGCTTGTCGAAGAACTCATGGAGGTCAATCCACGAACCGGTCCACCAGAGTTGCAAGCATGGGATGAGGAAAGACGATTTTCGCCGGAAGTGCCCCTCCATTTGCTGACCGTCCCTTCAGTTTCCTAAGAACAAATCCCGCAATGAAATGCGCAAGGCTGCGGCAATCCGGGCGAGCGCATCCACGGAGATGTTCTCCGCGCCGCGTTCAATGTCGCTGAGGTAGGTGCTGTGCAAGTCGGCCTTTTCCGCCAGCTTTTCCTGGCTCAGGCCGGACGCTTTTCGATGGGCGCGGATGTTCTCGCCCAATATGCGTCGATGTCGGGGGATTGTAGGCACTGACAATCACAACAACAGCGCCGCATCCGCAGAGCCATAGGGCATATCCGAAATTCTTCCTGGTGACATTCCCTCATCTTCCCGGCAGCCTTTCCGCTGAATCCTTTATGAATAACTCTTCCTGGCTTGCGGGGGCGTGGGCGGTCCTCGCAGTTCTTTTCTACTCCCTGATTTTCCTGCATCGTCTCGCGGCAGAGGAACTGCGCCTGACCTCGATCTCCCGGGAGGACGATTGCACCACGCTTACCTGGGCCAGCCAGCCGGGCGAAACCTACACCGTCTATTGGACCGACCAGATGAGCGACCAACCGTACTGGCGCATCGCCGCGGTCAACTTCCGCAGTGGAGGATCTTCGACCACCTGGACGGAGGGCGAATGCAATCAGGCGCGGGCGATGGCCATTGCCGGATCAGCGAACAACAAATCTCTTGCCGTCGCGCTTTCGCCGGAGGAATTCGCCGCGAAGGTGGCGGAGGCGAAGGTCCGCGCCCAGGCGGGCATCGAGTTTCTCAAAAAGAAAATGGAGGAGGCCATCGCGCGGACGCAGAACAAGCGCGCTGCTGTTCAGACTGAATCGGATCTCTCCGGCCCGCCGACTCCGGGCGATCCGCCCACCACGACCAATGGCAGCCCGGCGACGGTGACGGCCAAGTTTTACCGCGTCGCGCGCACCGGTGTCAGCGGCACATTGGATGGCTGGGGTCATGGGCTTGGCACCTTGCCGGCCAATCGCAGCAATGTCATCGCCGTGGCAGCGGGACCGCGCGGTCCTTCGGTTCACAACCTGGCGTTGCGCTTCGACGGCTCCGTGATCGCGTGGGGTGATAACAACCACGGTCAATGCAACGTGCCGACGAATCTCGCCGACGTGGTGGCCATTGCGGCGGGCGGACGGCATAGCGCCGCCCTCAAGAGTGACGGGACGCTCGCCTTGTGGGGCGATAACTCGCTCGGGCAAATCACCAACGCGCCCGCCGGTCGGACCAACGTGGTGGACGTGAAGGCCGGCTGCTGGCACACGCTCGCGCTGCGGAGTGACGGCACCGTGGCGGCGTGGGGCGATTTGTTCAACCGCACCAACGCCGTGCCGGCGGGCTTGAGCAACGTGATCGCCATCGCGGCCGGGCCGCGGCATTGCCTCGCGTTGAAGAGCGATCACACGGTCGCGGCGTGGGGATTCGATTATGCGTTTCTCGGCAATTTCCTGCCGACGAATGTTCCGCCCGATTTGACCAACGTGGTCGCGATTGCGGCGGGCATGGAGCACAACCAGGCCATCCTGCGCGATGGCACGATGCGCGTGTGTGGTCGCACCAACAATCCCGGACTCGCTTTCGCGCCGGTTCTGGCCAATCTTCTCGGCATGAGCGCGGGCTGGCATTGGGGCATGGCTTCCGATTACGACGCAGTGTTGACGAGATGGGGTCTCGCCGCTGCGCCCGAAGGGATGAAAGGGGTGGTGGCATCCTCCGCGGGCGCGTTCCACGGGCTGGTGGTGCGGACGAACTTCAATGCGCCGGTCATTCGCAGCCAGCCGCGCGACGCCGCGGTACCCAACGGATCGAATACGAACGTCACTGTTTGGGCAACAAGCGATCTGTCGCTCACCTACCAATGGCAGAGGAACAGCAATGACCTTGCCGGGGCAACGTCGGCGACCTTGTCCTTTACGAACCTGCAAGACACCAACGATGGCTTCTATCGCGTGCGCGTCACGGCGGGTGGTGAGTCCATCTGGAGTCGTAACGCGTGGGTGGAGACCATTCACCGGCCGGTCGTCACCAATCAGACGCCCGAGTTGGAGTTGCGGCGCCCGCAATACGCAACGCTTTATCTGGCGTTGCAAGTCTATAGCAAGGGCACTGGGAAGGTCCGCTACTTGTGGCGCAAAGATGGCGCCGTCGTGTCCGATTCGGGGCCGATGTTTTTCTCCACCAGGACCAACTTCAACGTGGACTTGAGAAGCGTTGCCGGCGAGGGCGCCTACTCGGTCATCGTCTCCAACCTCGCCGGCAGCGTGACCAGCGCGGCGTGGAACGTGAAGATCAGCCTGCAAGGCGAGTCGGTCGGCTGGGGAAATAGCGACTACGGCCAGTTGAATTCGCCGCGTTCCAAAACCAACCTCATCGCGCTTTCGGCGGGCGCGTACCACAGTCTCGGACTCCGCGAAGACAGCACGGTCGTCGGCTGGGGTTATCAGGTGGCGCCGGTGCCGTCGGAACTCACGAACGTCGTCGCGATTTCGGCAGGCTGGATGCACAGCCTCGCTCTGCGCGAGAACGGCTCGGTCGTCGCGTGGGGCGACAACACCTACAACCAACTCAACGTGCCGGCCAGCGCCACCAACCTGATCGCGTTGGCGGCAGGCAACTGGCACAGCCTGGGTCTGCGCAATAATGGAACCGTGCTGGCGTGGGGCGCGAACTACAACGCCTGTCTCAATGTGCCCACCAATCTGACCGGCGTTGCGGCGGTGGCCGCTGGCCCCGGCTACAGCCTCGCACTGTTGAGCAATGGCACCGTGCGCACCTGGGGCGCCACCGCCTATGGAGAGGTCTCGATTCCCTCGAACCTGTCCAACGTGGTGCAAATCGCCGCGGGTTCATACCACGTCCTGGCGCTCAAGTCCGATGGCACGGTGAGCGCGCTGGGCTACGACAGCGGCGATGGGGAAACGGTGACCACCGGCCTGAGCAACGTGCTGCAAGTGGCGGCGGGCGACATGTACAGCCTCTTGCTCAAGAACGACGGAACGGTGGTGGCGTGGGGCAACAACGCCGACGGACAGGCGAACGTCCCTGCCGGCCTGGGTGACGTGAAAGCGGTGGCCGCCGGAGCGTGGCACGCGCTGGCGCTGGCCTACTCGCCGGAAGTCAATTATTTGCCGGTGGTTTCGCAGGATTTGTTGTTGGTGTAGAATACGGCGTCAACTGAAAGCGCCGTGGTCAAGGATTACTATTTGGCGCATCGGCCCGGAGTGCAGTCGGCCAATGTCTTGGGCATTGCCACGGTGGACGGCGAGACACTGACCAACGCGACCGATTACACAAACCAGATCGAACAACCCATCATAGACTGGTATGCCAGCAACCCAACCAAGCGTCCGCGCTACATCGTTGCATTCATGGATGTCCCGACCCGTATTTACGAACCTGGAGTAATCGTGACTGGCATTTCGTCGTGTTTGACCAACCGAATCGTGCCGATGACCCGGCGCCTGCCATTCATCACCTACATCAACATGGGCCAGCGTTACAGCGACGTGGCGGGGGCGACCAACCGGATCGAGGACGCGCTGCATTACATCGACAAGCTGGCGCGCTTTGGCAGCAACTACTCGCCGGGCCGGGTGGTGATCAGCGCCAGCGCCGGAGGCTACGGCAACGACTATTACCTGCTCGATGACGAAATGCGCTACTACCCTGACATCCACACCAATGTGGATTGGGGACAGCCCAGGGCTGGCGAACTTCTCCTCCCGGCGTACCAGGCTTTGTTGCAGTGCGGCGTGTCCTCCAACCACATCGACTACTTTGCCTCCGTGCCCTCGACCAACGTGGTGACGCGCTACGGCACCAATCTCGCCGGGTACATGAACTGGGGGCATTATGGGTGGGATCGCAACTACGCGTTCAACGGGAATGTCCGATTCCACGGCAATTCTGAATGGTTCATAATTGCCACAGTGGAATCGTATAACGGCATGTTGGAGAAGAACTACTCGCCACATGGGGATTACGGCGAATGGTTTTCGCCAATCGCATTCTACCGGTCCAACTATGAGGCCACGCCGATTGGAGCGGTCTGCCACGTGGAGGAACCACTTGGTTTTGGTGTGCAAGATCCTGGCATCTACTTTGGTCTGTGGAGCCGGGGGCGCTACTTTTCAATCTGTGCCTGGCGTTCCGCCCGCACACCGCGGTTGCTGGTTGTCGGAGACCCTCTTGTCATCAAGTAGCCCATCAAAAGTCAAATTGTCTTCATACTATGAAAAATCACATCATTCTTGCTTGGCTCCTGGCAGGTACGCTGCTTGGTCATTCTCAAGGCGCCTTCATCAATCTCAATTTTGAGGAAGGTTATCTGCCACCGGAGACAACGGGCTTTGAACCAGTGGCGATAGCACTGCCCGGGTGGACGGTTCTTTGGGGAACGAATGTTGAAACACAAATTTCGCGCAATGGTTACGGTCCCGGCGCCCAATCCTTTGTGAGCATCAACGAAACGCGAGTTTGGCCTATTTTTGCTGACCGCTATTATCTTTCGTTCACCCGCGACGGGCGCGATCTGATTTCAACGGCGATCTATCAGACGGGAGTCGTCCCAACAGGCACGATGTCATTGCAGTTTCTTACCGCGCTCGTCTGGTTTCCCGGCGACATGGAGGTTTCCGTGAGCGGAACATCACTGCCGCTACAGGTTCTGAATTCCACACCGACTAGCGCGCTCATTGGCGCTGACCTTTCGGCGTATGCCGGCCAAACGGTCGAGTTACGATTCACCTCGCTTCCCTATCAGGAGGGGCGGGGAATTAACACCTATTTGGACAAGATCGAATTCTCGACGCAGCCGGTGCCTGAGCCATCGGTCGTCGCACTTTTTATTCTGGGCAGCGGTGGTTTGTTTCTCGCCTCCTGGCGGCGAAGGATGGGAAGATGAAAGCGCACGCTCTTCTGATCGCGCTGAGTTGCCTCGTCGATTGGCCTTCGGCCACGCTGGCTCAGAGCGGATTTCAAAATCTGGACTTTGAATCCGCAATTCCGCCCCTTCTTCCAAACGATCCAGAAGGTTATGGGCGGGTTCCGGCGAGTCAGGCATTACCGGGTTGGACCGCTTCCATTGGAACCAATGTGGAAACACTGGTTTTTCATAATGACATTGCCCTCTCAGGGGCGGGTGTTGGCTTGTTCGGTCCAGGCTCCGGCTTTAACCCGCGAATTAAAGGAGACTACACCGCGATGCTCGAATGCGGCCAGGACCTTTTTAATGGCCAAGGGACAGTTTCCGCGTCACTGGCTCAAATCGGCACGATTCCTGGCGATTCACAATCCATCTGGATAAAGATTCAAGCGGGCGACAGTCCTTTCTCGGTTTTGTTTGGGGGACAGCCTTTGAGCCTGATTCCAGTAGAGGTTCAAACCAGCTATACGCTCTTTACGGCTGATGTTGGATTGTTCGCGGGGCAGCCGGGTGAATTGCGCCTCCGAAGCGATCTATGGTTTGGGCCAGCCGGGTATGGCAAGATGTGTTTTGACTCAATTGAGTTTAGCCCGCACCCGGTGCCTGAGACGTCATCCGTTGCGCTCTACTTGCTCGGTGCGAGCGGCGTGGGTCTCGCCTTCCGGCGGCGAAGGACGGGAAAATGAAACCACACGCTCTTCTGATTGCGCTGAGTTATTTCGCCGTGTGGCCCGCTGCCACGCTGGCTCAGGGCGCTTTCCACAATCTCGATTTCGAGTCGGCAACTTTACCACCTTTCCACGAGGGCTTAGAGCGAGTGGAGGACGCAGTACCCGGTTGGACGTTTCTTCACGGGACGAATGTCCAATCCGGCATCTTCCGGAATGGTTATGGCTCCGGTGGCAAGTCTGGACTGAGAATTAACGAAACACGGATTTGGCCTATCTTCGCAGACCAATACTATCTTTCGTTCACCCGCGACGGGCGCGATCTGATTTCAACGTCAATTTATCAGACTGACCTTGTTCCAGCGGAAACCAAATCGCTGCACTTTCTGGTGGCGGTCACTTACTGGGTACCGGGCGACATGCGGGTCGAATTGAACGGTGCCGATCTTCCCCTGGCCGTTCTGAGTTCCGTTAATTCCAGCACCTATATCGTCGGCGCGGACGCCGCAGCCTTTGCAGGGCAAACTGCGGAATTACGTTTCATTTCCAGACCCTACGTCGAAGGCGGTGACATTCAGACCTTCATGGATGATATCGAGTTCTCGCCGCTGCCGGTACCCGAACCGTCCGTCGTGGCGCTGACTTTGGTCGGCGCTGGCGGTCTGTTGCTCGCCTCCTTGCGACGAAGGACAAAGCGATGAAGCCGTTTTGCTTAGTGGCTGTGCTGTTGCTAACAGCGCTGTGCGGGCTGCCAGCGCTCGCCCAAGGCTCTTTTGTCAACCTTGATTTCGAGGCGGCCACTCTGTCGCCAATCTCGCATGGCTTCGAACCGGTTGCAGATGCATTACCCGGATGGTCGGTGGTCTATGGGACGAACCTCGTAACATTGATTTCGATTAACGGTTACCAATCTGCTGGGAAATCGGGCGTTATCTTGTACGACATGAGCTTGGTGCCATTTCCCCTCTTTGGACGTTATTTCGCGGGATTCGTGCGTGACGGATTGGATCCAATCGATGTCTCAATGTTTCAAACGGGGACGGTGCCATCAGACGCGCTTTCCTTACGCTTTTACGTAAATGGCGGAGTGCCGTGGATTGCCGGCGATATGGAAGTGCGGCTGAATAATACTCATCTCAGCCTGCAGAACCTTGGTCTGATCAGCGGCAACTACCTCATTTCTGCCGATGTATCTTCCTTTGCCGGGCAGATCGCGGAATTGCGCTTTACCTCGGTTGCCCGTCGTCCCGAAGGCGGAATCCAGACTTTTATGGACAATATCGGGTTTTCGCCGCTGCCGGTGCCCGAGCCATCGATCGTCGCACTTCTCATGCTTGGCAGCGGTGGTTTGTTTCTCGCCTCCTGGCGGCGAAGGAAGGGCAAATGAAAACGTGTGTTCTTTTGATTGCGCTGAGTTGCTTCGCCGGGTCGCCCGCGGCCACGCCGGCTGAAAGCACTTTCATCAATCTCAATTTTAAGGAAAGTTATCTGCCACCGGAGACGACGGGCTATGAACCAGTGGCGATTGCGCTGCCCGCCTGGACGGTTCTTCGGGGAACGAATGTTGAGCGGCAATATTCGTTAGGAGGGCAACTCTGACTGGTACATTCTTGCGACGGTAGAGTCTTTTAATGGGATGCTGGTTGCTGAAGACCATGGCGATTATGGCATGTGGTTTTCGCCCTTCAACGTATTCGGGGGTAATGGCTATGGAGCCACACCGGTTGGTGCTGTGTGCCGCACGGCAGAACCTGGAAAAGATTTTGTCAATAACCCGGCCATTTATTTTGGGCAGTGGGCGCGAGGAAGGCGGTTCGCTGCGTGTGCTTTGATGTCAGCAGTAACTTGGCATCACCTCTCCATTGGGGATCCGTTTGTAAAGCGATAAAATATATGAATCTATGAAGTCGGTCACTCTTTCCCTGGTTCTATTCACATCTCTGGCGACGCTGAACGGCCAATCATTTCGCAATTTGGATTTCGAGACTGCACATCCCCCGTATAACTTTGTTCCGGGAGAATTTCCAACGGGCCACGTTGTGTTAGTCTCAGAGGCACTTCCTAGTTGGTCCGTCTGGTACTCCTCAGAACGCAAGGATACAATGATGTACAACGTCATGTCCTTGGGGGGGTCTGCTGTTTCGTTGTCAGACAAAGATTTTGAATGTCAGCAACAGCTTCCCCTGATCAATGGCAACAATACCCTCGTGATGTTTGGCGGGCGGGGCGGCTTATTCGGCGAACCAATGGACGTAGCCATCACCCAAGAGGGAACTATTCCCGGTAATGCTCAGAGCTTGCGTTACTTTGCGTATAACGGGCTTGCACCTCTCTTCAGCCTTTCGTTCAACGGCGTCGATCTGCCAGCGCAACAGCTAGAACAACAACCGGCCGGTTATTGGCTGTACGCCGCAAACGTTTCAGGGGTCGCCGGACAAACCGGCGAACTCCGGCTGACCACCCACTCGCCAGGTCCCAGCGGATTCATCCAAGTGACTATTGACGATCTCCAGTTTTCAACCTCTCCCGTGCCCGAGCCCTCGTCGGTTGCGCTCTTCTTGCTCGGTTCAGGGTTGCTGTTCTGGCATCGCCGCGCGAAGCGTCGCGGTTCCCAGACCGCATAGCACCGCCGTCCGTCCGCTCCTCACACTTCGAGCACCTTCTCGAACTTCGTCAGGTTGCGCGCGGACTTGGCCGTAACCAGCGCCATGTCTTCGAGCCGGACGCCGCCGATGCCGGGGTAGTAAAGCCCCGGCTCAAGCGCGACGACGTGACCGTTGCGCAGGATGTCGCCTGAGTTGGCACTGAGGCGCGGAGCCTCGTGCAGTTCCAGCCCGACACCATGTCCGGTGCCGTGGAAGAACCCCTCCATGCGGCCGCGGCGACGTCCGGTAAGGTAGCCTTCCTCGTGGAAAAACTTCTGAATGCTGCCATGCACGTCGCTGGCCACCGCCTTGTCCATGAGCAGGTGGAAGCCAATCTCCTGCCCGCGCGCCACGGTGTGGTAGAGCTTGCGCAATGCCTCGCTGGCGCGGCCTTTCACCACCGTGCGAGTCAGGTCGCCGAAGTAACCGGTTTTTTGCGAGCGCGGAAAAACGTCGATGACGATGGTTTCGTGGGCGCTGAGCGGGCCGGAGCCGGCTTCGTGCGGCTCGCAGGACTGGCGTCCGCCGGCGACGATGGTGTGCTTGGGCAGATCGCCCGCCTGGACAATCGCGGTGTCGATGATGCCGCGCAACTTCTCCGCGGTGAGCGGCGCGCCGCGGTAAAAGAGCCGGCGGTTCTTGCCGATCTTGGAGGACTTGAGCGCCTGGATTCCCTCGGCCAGTCCGACCTCGGCCATGGTCAACGCGCCGCTGATGCGTTTGATCTCCTCGGTGCATTTGACCGCGCGTCCGGGGAAGATCGATCCCTCGTGAATCTTGAGTTTCACTTTCAGGCGCTTGAGGCGTGCCGCCAAGCCGGCGGGAAACTGCTCGGGCACCGTGACTTTCTTGACGCCCTGTTGTTTGAGAAACAACCGCACCACGTCAGCCAGCGTTGGCCGTTTGACACCCTCCGTTCGCAGTGCGCGCAGGAAACGCGAGAGCGGCCAGATGCGGCAATGCGCGGCCTCGCGCCGGGCGCGATCCACTTCCAGGTCGCTCACCACCATGTGATCGCGGTCACGCAACCGCGCGAAGATGAACGGATCCGGCACAAACATCCGCACGGCGTGCAGCATGTCGGCGTCGTGCTCGCTATCGGCGACCATGAGAAGATTGCGAGGGCTCATTCGGTGCAAGAAGGTGGAGGGTGAACCTACGGACCGTCACGAGACACCGAAAAGGCGATCCCCTGCGTCGCCCAAACCCGGCATGATATAGCCGCGCTCGTTGAGGCGCGCATCGATGGCGGCGGTGAAGATCGGCACGCGCGGGTGGTGGTGGCGGACGTTGCGGATGCCCTCGGGCGCGGCCACGAGGTTGACCAGCCGCACGCGCCGGGCGCGGCGTTCCGCGAGCATGTCGAGAGCCGCCACGGCGCTGCCGCCGGTGGCCAGCATCGGGTCGATGACGATGACTTCACAGGCGCGCAAATCGTCCGGGAGGCTGCGGTGATAGACGCCGGCTTCGAGCGTTTTCTCGTCGCGCTTGAGGCCGATGAAACCGACGCGCGCGTGTGGCACGAGCTGGAGAATCGAGGGCAGCATCCCCAGTCCGGCGCGCAGGACGGGAACGAGAATGACCTCGTGCTTGAGCCGGCGGCCGCGGGCTTTGGCGAGAGGGGTGGTTACCTCAACGGCTTCGGTGGTGAAGTCGCGCGTGGCTTCATAAACCATCAACGCCGCCACCTCGGCGAGCGCGCGGCGGAATTCCTCGGGATTGGTTTTCTCGTCACGCAGCCGCACGAGATTGTGCTGCACGAGCGGGTGGGCGATGACGGTGACGACGGCGGCCTTCATCAGGGGAGGACGTTGGGAGACAGGAAATACAGGTGGCCGGCTTTGAGGCGCGGCGTGTCGAAGCCGAGATCAATCTTGACCGTGGCCGCCTCGGATTTGCCAAAGAGCCGCAGCCCGAGCAATTCGGCGAGATCGACCGGCGGGCGGTAGGTGACGAGGTTGGCGTTGCGGATGCCGGCGAGTTTGAGCGCGCGTTTCACTGCGTCGTTGCCGGTGCCCACTTCATCGACGAAACCCATTTCGTACGCGTCCTTGCCGGAGAAAATGCGCCCGTCGGCGTAATCGGCCCACCTGGCGATCAGCGCCCGGCCCTTGTCATCCGGGCCGCCCGTGTTGGTGCGGTTGGCATCCGCCGCCGCGGTGCGACCGGTCTCGACCACTTGCTTGAAGCGCCCGTAGGTCTGTCCGATCAGCGTGTTCAACATGCGGGTTTCCTCGGCGACTATTTCCTTCTCCTCGGGAGTCAGATTGGCGAGGTCGCGCGAGCCGCTGAGCATGTCCTTGAAGCGTCCGCTTTTGAAGACCTGCGGGCGGAGGCCGACCTTGTCCATCAGCCCGCGGTAGTTCAGGCCGTTCATGATGACGCCGATGCTGCCGGTGATGGTGAGTTCGTTGGCGACAATCCAGCGGCAGGGCGCGGCCACGTAATAACCGCCCGAAGCCGCGATGCTGCTCATGGCGGCGATGACGGGTTTCCGTGCTGTCTTCTGAAAGGCGGTGATGGTTCGCGCGATGTCGTCGGACGCCAGCACTTCGCCGCCGGGTGAATCAATGCGCAACAGCACGGCCTTCACCGCCTCATCTTCGGCGGCCATTTTGAACTGGTCCTCGACGAGCTTCACCATGTCGCGGTGGCCGGAGACGAGGCCGGCGCTCATGATGATGCCCTCGATGGGAATGACGGCGATTTTGTCGCGCGACCGGTTGCTTTCAATCAACACCTCGTCCAACTGCGGCATGCCTGCGTGAACCGGTCCTCCGGCCAGACCGCCGAGGACGGAGACAAAGTTGAACAGGAGACTCAGCCCGAGCAATGCGACCAGCACGAGGGCGAGCACCATCCAGAAGCGGCTGCGCCCGCCGCGCGCGGGCGCGGGCCGCAGCGGTGGCGGATTGGCCGCAGCCGGAGGTCTGACCGAGGAAATGTCATCGTCCATAGTTGCGCGACGCTAGTGGGCCGGCACCGGGGCGGCAAGCGTGTTTGGGCCGGCCGGCATTGGTTATACAGGTGGCCTGGGGCAATCGAGGCTTGACCCCAAGAACATTCTGGAACTGAATCCCGAAAAGCCCGGCCCGACCTGGCCGCAGCCTGAAACCTTTCAATATTTGTCCGAACGCGGTGACGAGTCCGGATGGCAAAACAAGAAAGCATCAGCATGACAATCACTGGCACTGTGGGCGACCTCCTCCGCATGAAGGCGGGCAAACTCTGGACCATCGAGCCGGAAAAGACGGTCTTCGAGGGCATCAAGCTGATGGCTCAGGAAAACATCGGCGCGCTGCCGGTGATGAGCGGGGGCCGCCTGGTCGGAATGCTCTCGGAGCGCGATTACACGCGCAAGGTGGCGCTGCTGGGGCGCTCGTCGAAGGAGACCACCATCGGCCAGATTCTTTCCACTCCGGTGACGATGGCCACTCCGGCGACGACCATCGGCGAGGGATTGCGCCTGATGACCGACAAGCGCGTCCGCCACCTGCCAGTCCTTGAGGGGGAAACGCTCCTGGGCATCGTGTCCATTGGCGACCTGGTGAATTTCGTCATCAACGCGCAGCGGGACACCATCAGCCAGTTGCACAACTACATTTCCGGACAGTATCCGGGCTGAGTCCCCGCTCGCGGCCGGACCTTCGCCCCGGCCTTCGGTGCCTCTCCCGTGCGGTTTCCCACGCGGCTCACGCCGGCTTGTAGCCGAGCAAACCGCGCTCCTTGATCAGCCTGGCCACGGGGTGCGGCACCATGTCCTCCCACGAATCGTCGCCCGACTGGATCTTCTCCAGCGTGTCGCGGTTGTAGATGGGCAGGCAGTGCTCGCTGCAATCCAGCAGGGTCGCGATCAGGTTGTTCTCCAGCAGATAGGCGAAGAGGTGGCGCAGCTTGGGCGCAACCTGCATCGTTTCGGGAATCACCACGTCGTTGGTTTTCTCATCCAGCAGGGGATAGACGTAGAGCTTGAGATCGTTTTTGAAAAGCCGCCCGAACGATTCGAGAATGCCGCCCTCCAGATCCACGTAGTATTTTTCCTCGAACAGTTCCCGCAGCGTGGGAATGCCCATCACCAGGCCGATGCGCTGCTTGGTATAGCGAAAAAGAAACGACGCCAGCCGGTGAAACTCCCCGTAGTTCGAGATCAGCACCGTCTGACCCAACGCTCCGAGGATGGCCACACGGTCGAGGAAATCCTGGTCGTGGATTTCGCCGTCCACCATCAGGTTGTGCAGCGTCATCTCCATCAACACGAGCACATCCTCGGCGGCGACGCCCGGCTCCTTGATGAAATGGGAGTAGGCGCACTGGAGCATGTCGAGCGTCACGCGGGTGACCGGACGGAAATTGCCGCGCTCCACCAGGATGGCCTTCCTGTGCAGCATCTCGGCCGCCTGCACGACCTCGCCGTTGGCCATGAACATGGCGGCGTTGGTCAGCCCCAGGCGCACCAGGCGCAGGCTCATCAGGCGGTTATCCACGCGATGAAACGCCGGCCCCGCGAACTTGATCATGTCCACCTCGACCCGGTTCGGCGTCAGGTCGTCGCGCAACTGCTTGAGGAGATCGTCGGGGTTGTCGTGCAGATAGAGCGCGCCGTAAAGGAGGTTGACTCCCATGACTCCCAGCGCCTCCTGCTGCGGGAGGTTTTCCTCGTCGAGCAGCCGCAGGTGAATGATGACCTCCGACGCCTCGCCATTGGGTTCGGTCTGGAAGCGCACGCCCATCCAGCCGTGGCATTCCTCGCGGCGGATGTAGCTCTGGGCGGCGGCGGTGTTGGCGAAGACGAAGAACTTGGTGCTGGGACCGCGCGTTTTCTTCAGGCGTTCGAGGAGCAGTTCATACTCGTGATCGAGCATCGTGTAGAGACGCTGGCGGCTGACGTAGCGATCGGTGTGGCCGTAAATGGCGTCGCTAAACACCATGTCGTAGGCCGAGATCGTCTTGGCAATGGTGCCTGACGCGCCGCCCACGCGGAAAAACCAGCGCGCCACCTCCTGCCCGGCGCCAATCTCGGCAAACGTGCCGTATTTGGACGTGTCCAAATTGATGCGCAGCGCTTTTTGATGTGTGCCGATGTTGTCCTGATTCATGGCGCACTGATTATCCGCAGACGACTGGAGGAAACGAGGGGAAAATCCGCGCGCCTCTGGGCAGCCACGATTCTCGCGCCAGGAGGCAGAGTCGCCAGGAGTTCGGACAGACTATGCTTAACTTTCTTCAGGCCGTTGGAGCCTCGTGCAAATCCCCGCCATCTTCGAAATAGGACCAGTGAATGCGGTGCTCTGCCGAGTCGCCGCTACGAGGATTTGAAAATGGCTCCCGAGAACCTCGATCCAGAATGCCGAGCTTGGAATGGAGATCGCAGGCGGCGGCCCGCAGGCCGGTTTGCGTGGCCCGCCCAAAACATCGTCACACCCTCTCCACCCCCTTTCTGCGAGAGAAAGTTTGCGGGGCGACGATTTCAGCGAGCCCACCGAAAACCGCTCGCCGCACGGCCGGGCCGCGCCCGCCTTCGACATTGGAGTGCGGACTAATTTGCAGGAGCCGGCGAGTTGGCCGGCGGAGATTCGGCGGGGGCGTTCTCCGCGGCGGACATTTCGGCTTCCTTCTTCAAATACTCCGCAATGCCCTGGCGCCACTCGTCCCAGTTGTCGCCGAAATCTTTTTCGACGTAGATGCCGAGGATGGTTTTGGACTCCTCCGCCAGCGGATGGCCGTTCACCTGGGCGAGGTCCAGCAGCATGGGAAGCTTCACCGGATCGGGCCGGTTGAGCATGTCGTTCATCAAGATGGTGATGACGGTTTCGGGCGTGTTGGTGTCGTTCAGATAGCGCGCCGTGCCGGGGAATTGCTGGTCGGTGAGGAGATTGACCATGTGCTGCGCGGCCTGCTCCTGCCCGTCGAGCGGGAGGTTGGGCAGCATCTCCAGCAGTTGCTCGGCTTTCTTTGACTCGGGATCGGCGGAAAGAAGAAGCTCGTCAATCTTTTCGGGCCAGTTGGTGATGATCGTCGGCTCCGTCGCGGCTGTCGGCGTGCCGGCGGTGGTGGATGGACGCGGGCCTGATTTGCCGAGGGGCTTCGTCAGCGGGGCGACCGCCTGACTTCCAGGGGCGGGCGCGGTTTCAACCGGGAGGTTCTCCCCCGTTTCCCCCGCCGCCTCGTGCGAGCGCCACGGAGCCCATTTGATCAAACCGATGCAGGCGACAGCGCCGATGGAGAGAACGACCAGTGTTCTTAATCGCATGGGATAATGTTGCCGAGGCGCTCATCGGCGGCAATGGGGATCTTATGGGCGGTGAGCGCCGCCGATCTTCCTCACTTCCCCTTTTCGTCACGGTCGTGGCCAGGTGCGAAAATGTGCTGACGCAGAATTCTCCTCGGTTCGTGGAATAGTCCTGCGAGTCACTCGCCACGGTGGATTCCCGGAGGCATTCATTTCCGCCCGCGCTCGATCAGGGTCTGGGCGCGGGTTCGATCAATATCAGGCCGCTCTCGTTCGTCCCGGTAAACCATCCGGCACCCCAGCCGTAGGCTCGCAGCCATTTTCCACGAAACGACGTGAGAGTGTTCAGCGGCGGACGACGGAAGCTGCCGGTGAAATCGCCAGTGGTTGCTTGCAGCGCGACGGAGAGGGTGGCGGAATTACCGGCTGGGAAGGACACCTTGAGTCCGTTGATCACAATCGGATTGGTCAGGCTGGTGGGGAGATTCCCGGCGCTGAGGTGCAGCACGCCGTTGGTCCACGGCACCAGCATCTGGCCGGCGGTGGGAGCGAAATGTCGGGCGCCCGTCAAGCGGGTTTGGAAGAAGAATCCGGCCGGGTACACGCGGCTGGTCGGCACCGGAGGTCTGAGCCAGAGAATATTGGTGCCGACCAGGGAAGTCGGTTGGGCATTGGTGTCGAACTGCGCCCAGCCCGCCACGAAACCACGGCCGCTGTGCAGTGCGGCAAACAGCGGCCACTCACCGGTGCGTGTCACGTAGCCCGCCGTGGCGAGCGGTGTGCCGTCACCGAGGTATCCCGAGGCGGTGAGCGTGTTGCTGGCGGCGACGATGGCTGCGGCGGCGCCGCTTCCTCCGGGGGCGCTGGCCGGGTTGTCGCTGCCGGACAGGATGAAATTGTAGCGCCCGGCGAGGCCCGATGCGGCAACGCGTCCCGCACGGAACGGCGATGTCGAGACGCCATCTGTGACGAAGCCGGTCACGCCGTCATTGCCCGCCACGTCGAGCTTCAATGCGACCGTGATCGGCGGAGAATATAGGCGTTTGGCCACCACGGTGGCCGCGCCCGAAAGGTCGAAAGTTCCGGTGAAGGTGTGCGTGCCGTGGGCGCGAACGACTTTGCCCGAGAAGCCGCCCTTGCTCGTCAGGGTCAGTTGCACCGCGCCGACATTGGTGCGCGTGACCTCGCCTCCGAGCTCGGGCTGACACAGGCCCGCATAAGTGGCCACGCGCGCGAGGAACGGATTCGGCGCGAAGTTCGCCACCAGCGTCATGTTCGATTGCATGACGAACGCCAGCGTGGCGTTCGAACCCGGCCAGTCGCCGGTCCAGCCGGCAAAGAGATTCGTGATGCCAAGCGGCGTGGCTGCGGTGCGATACGCCCGGCCGACTTCGAGCGATTGCCCATGGGCGACGCCGGTGACTCGTCCACTGCCAGGAGGATGGATGGCGAGGGTGAGAGCATTGGTGACCACAAATATCACCCGCGTGGTGGCGAGGGCGGATTCGTTCGTGTCGGCGTCGATGGCCTTCACCTGAATCACGTTGGTGCCGGGAGCGAGCGCCACGAGGTTGGTCCAGGCATTGGTGCCGGTGGCGGTCTGAAATTCTCCGTTGCCCACCCGGACCAACACGGCGGTGACGCCAGAGTTGTCGCGGGCGGTGCCGCGGAGCGCAATGCTGTTGCTGAACCAGCGCAGGCCCGAAAGCGGGTAGGTGATGGTGGCGGTCGGCCGGGTGAAATCGGCGCTGCCCGAAACGGTGACGGTCGAAAGGAAGTATTGTTGCCGGGCGTCCCCGGTGCCAGCCGTGACGGTCCGGACCGAGGCGGTGCCGGTGGTGAAGATCTGCCGGGCGTAGTCAAAGTCACCGAGCATCACTTCCCCGGGCACCCATTCGCGGAAGCTGCCATTATTATCAAGATGGTTCCCAGCGACGATGCTGGGAATAAGCGCGCGGTCATAGCCGGTCACGACGAGCGAACTGGCGGTCCACTTCACGAAGACGCGACTCAGAGTCACAGCGCGTCCGGCGGCGTCTTCGCCCGTTTCGACAAAGGTGGCGTTGGTGGCGCCGGGTTGGAAGTTCAAGGCTTCACCCAGCGTGCGTTGAAATTGCCAGTCGCCCAGGCGCAGGGAGAACATCGTGTCCCCATTGAGCGTGCTTGCATCGAAACCCGCCCACGGAATGGTCAGCTTGAAGGACGCCGAGTTGTTGGCCACCAGATCGTAGTACACCGGGCAGGGCAGGGTGTCGCACTCATCCCGGACCGCCTTGACCTGCTCGACCCAGGACTCGTTGAACTGGAAGACCGGGGTGGTCGCTGCCCCGGCCGGCAAAAGAAGGGCGAGCCAAAGAGAAAAGACGCTGCAACGCATGTTCTGTTTTTTACGCCAGATCGGGAAATTTTCCAGAAATTGCTCCAAAAATCTTACGATTAGATGACGCGCCGGCAATGTGGACCGACGCGCGGCGCCACCGGAGACTGCCCATGTCAGATCCCTTCCAATCCTTCCAGGTAGGCCAGCACCAGTTCCGGCAGAGCCTCGCTGTAGCCGCCTTCCAGGATGCTGAACGCCGGAATCTCCAGCCGGCGCACAAGTTGGCCAAGCCAGTGAAAGTCCTCCGCCTCGAGCGTGCCCTCGGCGATGGTGTCGTGGGCGTAGGCATCAAACCCGGCGGAGATGCCCACCAGATGCGGGCGGAAATCCTTCAGGTCGGCAAACGCCTTTTCCAGCACGCGCCGGTAATCCGTTCGCGGCAGATGGGGCGGCACGGGGTAGTTGAAACAATTGGATCCGACGTTGCCCGCGCCGGTGCCCGGGTAACAGGGATGCTGGTGAATCGAGTAGCACGCGGCGTGCGGATGCTCGATGAGGATATCCTCGGTGCCGTTGCCATGATGGACATCGAAGTCCAGCACCGCGACTCGGCGCACCCCGTGTTCGAGCGCTTCGAGCGCGGCGATGGCCATCGAATTGAGATAGCAAAAACCCATCGCGCGGTCGGCCGTCGCGTGATGGCCGGGCGGGCGCAGCAGGCTGAACGAGGATTGCCCCTGCCGCGCGGCCTGCATCGCCCGCAAGGCTCCGCCGACCGAACGCCGCGCATGGTCGTAAATGCCGGGATGCGCCGGAGTGTCGTGATCCAGATCGCCGGCGGGGTGCTTCAATTGCTCCACCAGTCGCGGGGAGTGGGCGCGGAGCAGCGTGGCATCATCGACTGCCAGCGGCGCGGTCCACGCGATGGGCAGCGACGTCTGGCGGTGCAGGGCTTCGAGCGTGCGCGTGATGCGTGCGGGGCGTTCGGGATGCCCGGCGGAGGCGAATTCCGTGCAGCGCTTGTCGGTGATGACGAGCATGGCGGTGGTTTTACGGCGACCGAATTGGGCAAGCCAAGGAGAAACCCACGGAGAAACCGGCGTGGCCGCTCCCGGCATTCATGAAAAACTCCGCGGCCAGCAGTCACGCCAGCCACGGAGGCGTGCCGGGGAATTCAGGGGGGATGTTGCCGTCTCAATCTTCGAGGTTGGCCCAATCAAGCAGGATGGCTTGTTCGAGCTTGCGGTCCACCAGACGCTCCACATCAGCGCGGAGCACCTCCTCCAACCATGCAAAGCCCTCGAAGGTGGCCTGGCCTTCGTCAAGGCGTGCGGCCCAAGCCTGGTGGTAAGCCTGAATCAGGCAGCGGCGCAGATCTTCGCGGTGGTGGCGGCGGAACAGCCGGATTTCGTTCCACTTTGGAAAATGATGCGCGCAGATGTAGCGGACGGTGGAATTTTCGTCCAGGCTGCGGACTATGTCCTCGGAACTGAGCAAGTTCGCGGCGTAGCAATGCGTCAGCAAGGTGAGCATCATCTTGGGCCGCAACCCTCGACCATCGCTGGCACCGTTCCGGGTCGGCGGAAGTTCCACCGTCAGGACCGCGTCCAGCACGAGGCTGAGAAGCTTCCGCTCTGAAAACCAGGCGGTCAGGTTTTCGGGCAGACCGGCACTGTCCGGTCGTTTCATCGTTCGGTTCGTTTTCATCACGACTTCCTTCTGCTTGTCAGCTTGTTTGCGGACCCCTGTGGTGCCGCGTCTCTTTGCTTATTTCCAATTAGATTGACGGCTTTGACTGTTACGAATCCATGACGTGCGCGTGACGATTGGGAAAAGGCACCGGATGCTGTCGTCCTCGACCGGAGGGTGGTGTGGCGAAAAGTCGTGGCCAGGCAATTTCGCCCTGCTGAGTCAGTCTAGCGGGATTGCGCCGACCACCGGAAACCTAAGGAAACCAACGGAAACCAACCTCTTGACGCGGCAACACCAATCGAGCAGGGTGTGCCTAACCCCAATGAAACTTTTGAGTCCCAAAGTGGTGTGTTCCGAGATTGGCCAAGCGAACATTCGCTCACTTCTTGAACTCCAGAAATGGATCAACTCTGGGGAACCTTGGGAATGAGCGCTGGCACACCACCGACGAGGAGGTTCGCGGTTTTTCCTGCCGGTCGCAATATGCTCCCTCCCAAACCACTCTCGCTCGTGCTCCTGTTGTCCGCCGCCATCACGGCTGTCGCCACCGGCAGCGATTGTGAGATCAAACCCAATTGGATGAAACTATTCGTTAGCCCCATTTCTGTGTCCTTGCTGTTCACTTGCTGACGCCCGCCACAGTTTCAGCCGCTCCGGATTTCCCGCTCCAGGTCAGTGAGAACCGCCGCCACCTCGTGGATCAGCACGGCGCGCCGTTCCTCTATCACGCCGACACGCCGTGGATGCTTTTCATCAAGCTAACCGAAGCGGAGGCGAAGGAATACATCACGCGGCGAAAGGAACAGAACTTCAGCGCCCTTCAAGTATGCTCACCGGCTTCCTCGGGCCGACGAATCGCGCGGGGGAACTGCCCTTTGCCGGCACACCGCCCGACCAGGATTTCGCGCGGCCCAACGAACGTTTCTTCGCCCATGTGGACCGCGTGATTGCCGAAGCGGAGCGTCAGGGCGTGCTGCTGGCCGTCGCCCCTGCTTGGTCGGGTTGCTGCGGCAAAGGCTGGGTGGGAAAGGAAAAAGGCGGACGTCTGAAACCGCTCAACGCCAATGGGCCGGTGAAGACCCGCAAGTTTGGACGCTGGCTGGGCGCGCGCTAATTGTTGGAACGGAGCGAGGAAAGTTTAGGGCGGTGATTTCTTCCCCTTGCGCTTCTCAATGGAGGCCTGCGCGACTGCGAGGTGACCTTCGGGTCACGGTTCGGGAAACAGTCGCGCCCGTGCGTAGCTGCTCGTGTTGCCGGGGCCGTTTTGCGAGCCGAGCTTCTGCAAGGTTCGCGAGGGCGGTGAGCTTTCGTCTGCTTTCAATGCACCCAAGCCGACAGCGGCGATTCAGCAGACCGTCTGGCAAACCGTGGCGAGGCAGGACAAAAAGCGGACGTCACTTCCTTGGCGTGATTTGGAGAAAGAGGACGCGCTCGCTGAGGGTGACGGTGAGGCTCTTCGCATCGGGGAGCGCGCGCTTCTGCGGCGCTTCGCCGTCGAGCTGCTCGTGCGCGGTCACGGAGGCGAAGTTGCCGTTGAGCGTCACCATGCACTCGCTGTCCTTGGGATCGACTTCCTGCTTTTGACCGTAAGCACGCGAGCCGTCCCAAAGTCCCGTCTTCAGCCAGAGCGCGAGCCAGAATTCGCCGTTGCGCTTTTGCAGCAACACCGACTGCGCCTTCGGATCGGAGAGGGTGAAATCGAGGCTGCCGGGCGTCACCGCGGAACCGGGGTCGACGAGCAAGGCGATCATGTGTTTCAGCGCGCGGCCCGCGGGTTTGAGGGTGACACCGTCGTTTTTGTAGAGGCCGAAGTTTCCCTCGGGATCGTCCGCGCTTTTGCGGCTGTTGAGGCACTCGTACCAAAACGTGCGCACGATCCCGCTGCGGTAGCTGTGGAGGAAAAGGCGCGGCAGATAGACGCCCGCGGCCTGCTCGCTCACCGGCACATGCCCGCCGCCTTTCTCCTTTTTCTCCATCGCGTTGTGGTACCCGGTTTCGGTGATGAGGATCGGCCTGGCACCGCCGTTCGCCCGCGCCGTTTCGATGCCCGACGCGAGATCGGCGCGCATCCATTTCGCGCCATTCTCGGGCTCCCAGCCGCCGGGATACGGATGCACGTTGCCGAAGTCGCACCACGCGCTGAGGTCGCCCAGTTCCTTGGCCCATTTGAAATCGGTCACCGACAGTGCGACGACCGGTGTTTTCGCCAACGCGCCCCCCTTCACCGTCTGCCAGAGATCGCGCTGATAGTTGCGCGATTTCTCCACGGTCCACTTGTTGAGGTTCACTTCATTCGGCCCCTCGAATGCCTCGATCGCGGCCTTCACTTTCTCTGCCACCGGCGCGAGCCGATCGAGCGGCAGGCTGGTGATGAAGGTGAACTTGATGCCCGCCGCCGCGAGTTCATTGACCCGCTCGAAATACGGCGCCCAAGTGCTGTCCACAAGCCCATCGCGCACATGCCGCACGCCGACTTCTTTCAGCGCGCTCTTCAGCTTGGGGAAGTCGCCGTAGATGGTGTTGTTGTAGTGGACGTGAATGTTCACGCCGATGGAATCGACGAACGCGTCCGCCGGCGTCGCCGTCACGGGCGCGGCGTGCAGTGGGACCGCCGCGACGAGTGCGAGCGCGGTGATGATGAGCGGAGTGAACGTGCGGTGGTGGATGAACATGGAGGTCATGATGGAATGAGGTGGAATTTGCGATCAGCGGTTGGCTTCGAGCAGCAGGAGCCAGTCGCTCTCGCCCGCAGCGTTTTTTTCCGGCGGCGTGAAATCGTGGCCACCCTTGTTCGGAAAGGGCTCGGCCTGCACGGGCTTGAGGCTGCCGTCGGTCGGATCAAACCACTGCGCCCTGAGCGGAGCTACGAAGCGGGAGAGGTCAACGGTGACGGCGCGCGATTTGGAGATGTAAACGATCGCCAGCGAGCCATCGGCGGCACGCGCGGCGGTGAGGTAGTCGTTTTCGCCGACTTTGCCGCGGCCTTGTGTCACCAGGGTTTCACCGGCCGCCGGCTCCAGCTTCCACCAGGCGCGGGTGGCGAAAAGGTTGCGCACAAAAGTCATCTGCTTCGCGCCCGGGTCCTGAAGGCCGGCACGCCACTTCTCATTCACGCGCCACAGGTCGCGGTGGCCGTAAGCGTGACCGGCCAGAGCGCCGGAGAGCACCGCGCCGTAGGCCTGGCGGCGCAGGCGGAAGGGCGTGCCGCCGCGCTTGTCGTTGGACTCGTGCTCATAGCCGGATTCGGAGAGAAAGATGGGGCGCACCTTTTTGTCGCGCTGCCACTCCCCAAGGATGTGCCCGAAGACTTCCTTGTAAGTGTAAGCCGCGTTCAAGGTCAGCCACGGCTGGTCGTCGTAGTAGGCGGCGCTGGAGTTCTCCGGCGCGTTGTGGACCGCCATCAACTGCCGCGGCGCAGCCTCGTGGATGCCGCGCGCCAGTTGCCGGATGAGTTCGTGCGACTCGCCGGGATTCTTGTCTCCGCCCATGAGCCACGCGATGTGCGTGTGCTTGCGGTAACGCTCGCCCAGCCAGCGGCCCCACTGCTTCGCTTTCTCCGGCCCGTTCACGTTGAGCGGCTTGAGCTGGCCGTCCTTTTCCTTGCCCGCCCAGCCCTCGCCGCAACAGCCTGACCACATCGGCGCGATCATCAGAAACATCCCCATGTCCGCCGCTTTCTGAATCACCTGGTCGGAGTGCGCGAAGAACGCTTCGTTCGGCTTGGAGAAATCGTTCGCTTCAAAAGGCAACTGCCCCTCGCGGTTCGTCATCCCCAGAAAGCCCGTCATCATGATTTGCAGCGCCGAGAAACCCTTGGCTTTGCGGTCGGCGAAATACTCTTCGGCTTCGGGTGGCGTGAGCTGGAGGAGCAGCATCCACGGTGTGTCGGCCTGGTAGAAAAACGGCTGATCCGCGGCGTCCACGAGGTAGCGGCCGTTGGCACTGGCCCGCAGCGGAAACTTCGCGTTCGGGGTCGTCTCCGCGGCGTGTGAGATCGTGATGAGCGCGAGCAAGGCGCAGCCGATGGCGATGGATTTCATGTGGTGTGTGAGGAATGAGGCGCGTTCACGGTGGCTGAGCGTCTGACGCGCCCGGGCTGGATTCTAGCACTGGTCCCGCCGCGCGGCGTCGAGAGCCGCAGACAGGCGGCGAATCCACGTCGCGGCCGCGGCGGGCGCAGCGGCCAAGGAAGCAGGCGAGAAATGAGCCGGGGACAATTTCACGTAGGTTTTAGACATTGGACTTTCCCGCGCGGGCGGCAGCGGCACCTTCCCCGAGGAAAGACGATGGAGCAACATTTTCCGCCGCGTGCCAGGTGTGCGGCGCGGAGAGCGCGAGGATCTCTCCCGGCATGGCCCAATACGTGGCTCGACAGGCTGGCAGTGGCTCACTAATTTTACACGGTTTACAACCCAACTCGCTATGAACCTGAAATGGCTATCCTGTTTCGTCGTCGCGCTCCTCAGTGGCGCCGGTCATTTGGCGGTCGCCGCAGAAGGCGAGGTTAGCATTGCCAGCGAAACACCGGCGAAGGTCGTCGATCTTTCCGCGGAGGGAAAAAGCGATTGGGCGCATTGGGGTCGCATTCACGGCGTCACAATTCTCAATCGCAAAGCCGATGCCGCACCGCTCATTGGTGAACTCGTGAAACTCGGCGTGCGTGAATTGCACACCTTCGAGAACAACCCGACAACGTATGCGTGGACGGGTGGGGTGCCCGCCACCGAAGTGAAGCAGACGCGCTCTGGCGTATTCACCTACGGCCAAGATGCCGGATTTCAAATCGCGCTGCCGGCAGATACGACGCCGCGCACGGCGAAAGTTTTTTGCGGCGTGTGGCGCGAGCAGGGCAAACTGGACGTCACGCTCAGCGACGGCAGCGCCTCGGCGGTGACCGCGACGAAGGAAGGCGTGGATCCGGAGGCTGGCGATAATGTTGTTTTCACGATTCGATATCGCGCGGCGTCTGCCGGACAAAAGCTCACCTTGAAATGGGTCAACGTTGCGGTGCGGGGCAACGTGACGTTTCAAGCCGTGGCACTGAACGTGGAGAAGCCATGAGCGGTCTCTTAACGCTTCTTTTGTTTCCTGATCCTGGAAGCTCCCAACACGCGGTAGCTCCCGACTCATGCACACCATGAAGCAAACAGCACCCTTGCTGCGCTCAACCGGATTACTGCCTCGTGGAACGTGGCAGGCGCTCCTTTCCTGGAGCTATTTGCTGCTCTTCACTTTGATCGTCGCAAGCACCGCGCGCGCCGCCGATTTTTCCGTCCGCGAGCATGGCGCGACGGGCGATGGCACGACGCTCGACACCGCGGCGTTGCAGCGCGCCATCGAAGCCTGCGGCAAGGCTGGTGGCGGGCGCGTCGTTTTCCCGCCGGGCAAATATCTGAGCGGCACGCTGCACATGCGCAGCGGGGTGGAACTGCACTTGGAAAAAGACGCGCGGCTCATCGGCACGACGAATCTTGCGGCGTATGCCGGCTTTTCCCCGGAAAGCAAAAAACTGGACCTGCCGACGAGTCGCCAGGATCGCGCGCTGATCATCGGCGAGCAGGTGAAAGGGATCGCCTTCACCGGCGAGGGCGTGATTGACGGCAACAAGGTTTTCGATCAGCAGGGCGAAGAGAAGATGCGCGGGCCGCACACCATCCTGCTCGGCCATTGCGAGGGCGTGACCTTGCGCTGCCTGACGATCCACGAATCCGCCAACTACGCGTTCCTGATCTACGGCTGCGACAAAGTGCGCGTGGAGGATGCGACCTTCGAGGGCGGCTGGGATGGCGTGCATTTCCGCGGCTGGCCGGAGAAGTGGAACCACGACTTGCGCCTCACGGGCTGCCGTTTTTTCACCGGCGACGACAGCATCGCGGGGAACTACGTCGAAGACGCGGGCATTGAGCGCTGCGTGATCAACTCCTCCTGCAACGGCGTGCGCCTCATCGGCCCGGCGCGCCGGCTGACCTTCACGCACTGCGAGTTTTTTGGACCGGGACACTTTCCGCACCGCACGAGCGACCGCACGAACATGCTCGCCGCGCTTTGCTTGCAGCCCTCCGCGTGGGGCAAGGAGGAGGGGCCGATGGAAGATGTGAGCGCGCGCGATTGCACGATGCGCGACGTCGCCTGCGCCTTTCACATCGTGACGAAGCCGGGAAATACGGCGCAACGGCTGACCTTTGAGCGGATCAAAGCGACGGGCATCTATCGCGCCGCGGCGTCCGTCGAGAGCTGGGCCGAGCGGACGTTTCGCGATGTGGTCTTCCGCGATGTGTCGCTCGAATACACCGGCGGTGGCACCGCGGAAGACGCCGCAAAGCCGGTGCACCCGCCGGGCTTCGATGCGCGCAAGCTGCCGGCGTGGGGCTTCTATCACCGCAACACCGAGGACATCCTGCTCGATCGCGTGACCCTCACCCTTCGCGCCCCCGATGCGCGCCCCGCGTTGCGCAGTGACGATGCGCCCGCCCCGCGGCTCATCGAATTCTCCGCGCCGAAGTGACCTAACGGCAAATTCCATGACTGCGTCTTGGCGGTTTTTTCGGTGCTTCGCCGCTGTCCACATCGCTCCCTTACGGCCGCGGCTCTGTTACGGTGCGCGTCCCCACAGAACCGCGACCGTCAGGGATCGGTAAATGATAGACCTGTTCCCAACCGCCTTAATCTTCTTTAAATCCTCCATGCGCCTAATCGCCCTGATTCTCGGATCGTGCCTCGCTGTCTCCCTGTGGGCGGCGGAACCGTTCCGCCACGAAACCGCCCGTCCCGCCGATGCGTTCGTTGAGTCCATTGGCGTGAATGTTCATCTCTCCTACCTCGACACCGCCTACAGCAACTACGCGGGCGTCATCAAGCCGCGCCTCCTTGAAGCCGGCATCCGCCACATTCGCGACGGCTGTCCCAGCCAGAAACAAACCGAGTCCCAAAACCGACTCAACGATCTCGGACGCTCGGGGGTGAAGTCGCTCCTCATCTGCTCGCCGCGCACCGGCAAGACGCCCGCCGACATCGTGGCCGCGTTGAAGAACGTTCGTGACTCAGTGGACATGGTGGAAGGCCCGAACGAAACCGATGGCGCAGGCATCAGCTACCAAGGGCTGAAGTTTCCCGAAGGGACGCGTGCGTTTCAGGATGACCTGTTTGCCGCCGTGAAAGGTGATGCGGATTTCGCCAAGCTGCCAGTGGTCATGGCGTCCATCAGTGACCCGGAGAAAGCGCCTCGTTTGGGCCGTCTAGAATCTGCCGACTTCGCCAACACCCACTGCTACGCGGGCGGCGGCCCGCCGGGCTTCCGTTGGAACTGGTATATGGATCGTTGCCTCACGAACATCCAACGCCCCATCATTGCCAGCGAGAGCGGCTACCACCACGCCACAAACCACACCGACAGCCATTGGATTCGCGGCGTCACCGAGCGCGCCAGCGGACGCTACCTGCCGCGCCTGCTGGCGGAGTATTTCGCGCGCGGCATCGTGCGGACCTACCTCTACGAGTTCCTGGACCTCAAAGCGCAGCCGGACTACTCCGAAGCCAATTTCGGAATGCTGCGCTGGAACGGCGAACCCAAACCCGCCTACACCGCCATCAAGAATCTCATCGCCCTCCTGCGCGACCCCGGCCCATCCTTCACGCCCGGCAGTCTGGAATTCTCCATCGACGGCGACGTCGAGCCGGTGCGGCATCTCCTCCTGCAAAAACGCGATGGCCGTTTCTACCTGCTGCTTTGGATCAATGCCGTCGCTTACGACACCAAGACAAAACAGGATCTGGAGTTCGCACCCCAGCCCACCCGCATCCTCTTCGCCAAACCGATTACCTCGGCCAAAACCTACACCCCGCTCACTGGACCAGACCCGGTGACCATTTTCGGACCGACTACTGACCTGATGCTCCAGGTGCCCGATCACCTCTTGGTGCTTGAACTCCAAACTCTCGATAAATGACCCTGCGCCCATTGCTGCTTTGCGCCCAAGGCTACGAGTTCTGGGCGCACGCCATGGACTCTACTGACAAGACCTTGGGATGGGCTACCCGAAGACGCTTGGTCCCAACCCGCACGGGTAGGGCGCGTCTGTCCCCAGCGCGCCGTCGGGTTGGCCGGGAGTGGTTCGCGGCGCGCTGGGACAGACGCGCCCTACCCAGCC
>JBBRWD010000087.1:0-30809 GCA_038249465.1 Limisphaerales bacterium
GCAAATACTACCCGACGGCCCGCGGCGAGAGTCTCATCATCGCGGGGTTACAAGTGAGCGAGCGGGTCATTCTGCCCGCCCTCGCCGCCTGATTTATCGTCGAAAACATGTCCGTTGTTTGGCAGAGAGGTACTAAACGGAACCCGGGCACCCAGCCCAGCGCGTCAGCCGCCTTCTGGATGGACACCGTTCCATCTTCCTCCGCAATGTTGAAAATCCCAGCCTGTCCACGAGTCAGCGCTCGTCGCGCCGCGTCCGCGGCGTCATCCACGTGCAGCGGCGTGCCGCTGGGTGCCAGATCGAAGCCCGTCCCCGGGCCATAGAGTTTGCCGTAGCGCAAAACGATTCCCGTCAACGGCGCGGCCAGCACCTGTTGCTCAAGACTGGCGACGGCGCGCGCGGTCTCGCCGTAACCGGGATCATCCAGCATCAACGGCGCGTCCTCACGATAGGGCATCGGACCCGGTGCATAGACGAAGGCAAGGCTTTGCGCCACCATCCGCGGCACGCCCGCCGCGACCGCGGCGGCGACCAGGTTGCGCGTGCCGATTTCCCGGAGGCGGGCATTGCGGACCAATGCCTCGGCCATCTTCGCGGGGTCCAGCGCCGGCGGCAGGTCGGTGAGCTGATGAACCACGATCTCCGGCTTTGCTTGGCAGACGATGTCGCGCAGCAGGGCGGCATCGAACACGTCCACGACCACAGGCTCAACGCCCAACTCGCGCAGCAGGGGTGCCTTGTCCGGTGAACGGGTTGTGCCCATCACCGACCAACCCTCGGCGACGAGCAATCGGCAGAGCCTGCGCCCGATCGCCCCACTCGCGCCGGCAATAAAGACTTTTCTATTCATTGTTCGATTCCTTTATGGATTGTTTGCTGTTTCTGTTCGCGTGGACACAAGCGCTAACGACCATCTGAGGCACAGCCGCGGGCATGCGGCGTGACCGAAGCTGACGATGTTGTGTTACCGGTGAGTGTCATAACGCCTAGCGCGGCTGCTGTTGCCTCCAGCATCTGGTTCAGCGATCAAAACGGTCATTGCTCAAATGTCTTCCGGACAGCGTCGGCGACCTCCGCTGGCGCCGGAAGCTGATATCCGAAGAAGTGCTTCGAGGAAATCGCAGCAACCTCTCCGTCGAGCTTCGACACTGTGCCAACCCACGCGCCTGTCGGCAACTGTCCGGTCGTGCGCTTGACGAACTCCGAATGCGGCAAGCCCATGTTCGGTGTGAAATGAACAACCTCTCCGCCCTTGACCATGATCAGCATCGTCCCTCCGTCATGCAGCTTGATCTTCTCGCTCATGGTGTCGCTATCGATGAACAGTTAAGTGAGCTATGGATTCGCGTGCCTACCGCGCGGCGACGTTGTCCACGGTGAACAAGCTGGCCCCGAATTCGCGTACTCCGATGGTTCCCCGGGAGTAGTCGCTGTCGGTGAACTCAAACACGGGGTCGGAGCCTGAGCCCACGAAGACCCTGAAACGATTGCCCTTGGCCACCACCTTCAAATGCACCGGCTTGCCAGCCTCCACGGCAGCGGAGCCAGTGCCCAGGCTGTGCCATGCCTTCCCGTCCGCCTTTCCGACCATGACCTGTTTCCTGCCGGCATCAATCCCCACGTAGTAACCCTGGTAGGCATCTGGTCCCGTCGCGACCTTGTCGGCACGCAGCACCAGACCGCCGTTTCCTTTGTCTCCCACCGCCAAGTCAGCCTCCACGGTGACATCGCCAAACGACAGTCCCGGCACGATCGCGTTCAGGAAGCCGTTGTCGGGTCCGAGAGACAACCGGCCGTCGCGCACGGAGCAATTCCCGCCGTAGAGAACCCAGCCGGTGAGGGTGCCGTCATTGAAATCCGCCTGGAACGAAGCGGGGGGTGACACCGGTTGGCCAATCCAGGGGAAGCTGGTGACGCGCAGCTTGGTGGCGCCAATCGGCACCAGGGTGACGGTCTCTTCCGGCTCGCTCGAGGCCACCGGGCTGACGGGAGGATCGAACGCCATGCGTCCGTTGTGCGCCAGCGTCCAGGACGGCAGCCGCCTGGCCTGCGCCGTCATCCGCACCGGAACTTCGGCGAGAATGAAGGGATTGGCAGGCACCGGGCCCTGAACAAACTTGAAGGATGACGCCGGAGCGGACTGATTGACCACCAAACCGAAGTTCCAAGGTGTGGTCGGCTCGCATTGCAGGTCGGGAAAACCGTGCGGCTCCTGGTTGAGCGGGGCGAACTTCTCGCCAATCTTGAGCGCATACACCAGCGGACCCCGTTCGATCGAGAGGGTGTTCAGAACCCCGTGCTTCGTCGTGATGGTCATGGGAAATTCCAAGCGCACCTTGTCGCCGTCCTTCCAGGCGCGTTTCACCACGAAGAAGCTTCCGGACTTCATCGCCGATTGGGCTTTGCCGTTGATTTTCACCACCGGCTTGGCGCACCAGACTGGCATGCGCAGGTGCAAAGGAAATTCCACCGCGCGGCTCACTTTGAGGGTCAAGTCCACCCGTTCTGCAAAAGGATACCCGCCCGCTTCGGTGATCGTGATGTCCGCGCCCGCCACTTTGGTCTTCACTTCGTTCGGCGCGTAGAGAATCGCCGCCAGGCCGCCGTCAGCCGAGGCCATCCAGGCGTGCTGGGTAAACTTGGGCCAGCCCATGTGCAGGTTGTAGCAGCAGCAATGGAAGCCGGAATGCGGTCCCGGAACGAGCGCGTCCGTGTGGTCCTGGTTGAAATGCTGAGGGCCGGGTTTGGCCATCACCTCGTTGGGACAGGTGTAATACTGGTATTGCTTGAAGTCTTTCGTCAGGCCCGCCGGCATGCCGTTGAAGGCAATCTTCTCCGCCCGATCCGCCCAGGCAGCGTCGCCCAGGACGCGCGTGGCCAGGTAAAAGCTGAGCATTTGCTCCACAAACGAACACATCTCCGTCCCCTGGCTGGGACTGTTCCCGGAGAGAAACTCCGTGCCCGAAGTCATGCCAAAGCTCAAGCCGTGATCCCGCTCCAGATGTTGCCAGCCTGTCTTCAATGCGTCTCGATCTGTCGCCGAACCGCTCAACTGATAGCTCATCAACGGGAACTTGAAGGCCTGGGGCACGTTCACGTTGTGGTAGGTGTAGAATGTTCCCAGGTGCTGGAAGCGGTTGTTCGCGTAGATGTCCACCCAGTCCCAGGCCTGTTTGCGCAACAGCGCCGCCACCTCCAGCAGGGACTTGTCCCCGGTTTGGTTGTAGAGCCAGAACACGGTTTCCATCTCGTCCGCCGCGCGGGCTTTGCCCCATTCGAACAGGGGACGGCGGGGAAGATTCGCCGCCATGTAGCGGTAGTAATTCGCCAGATGGTTGAGCACGCGCGCGTCGCCGGTCGCCTCGTAGTAGTCACGCAGCGCCCAGTCCACCACCATGCGCGGCCACCAATCCACCTTTTCGCGTTCGCCCGGGCCATAGAAACCATCCGCCTGCTGGCTGGCCAGAATCGCCTCGATCCATGCCTGGGCCCGCTGCTTCAGCGTCGCATCATCGAGCGTGTAGGCCAGCGGAACCAAGCCCTTGAGATAGTACGGTCCCTTTTCCCAACCCTCCCCCTTGCCGCCGCGCCAGCCGTTGTCCGGGCCAATCTCCGGGATGACCGTTTCCGCATTTCCCGTGAGGCCGTCGCGCTGGTTTTCCAACTGATTCAACAGCCAGCCTCGGGCTTTGATGGAGCCAAGGGGCAGGTTGGCGAAGGGAACTGGCGCCAAGGGTGCCTGATTGAAAACCGGAGCGCGAGGCTCGGCGGCAGCGCTGGGCAGGGCAACTGCCAGCAGCAGTAAGAGGCGACTTAACCGATGCGGTTTGTTCTTTGGCATAATTCGGCTGCAAAGGGTAGCGTTGAAGATGATGGCAGCAATCAGTTTTCCCGAGGACTCGGACGCTACAAATTCCGATGATTCCCGCCATCAGCGCGGTTCAACTGCGGGTCAATTGCAGGCCCGACTCTGAGAGGCTGAAATCCACAAACCTCGCCCGCGCATTCGGCGGCGAGCCGACCAAGGTCTGGCGGATGCGCGCCGCCGCCGTTTCGTCCTTGGCCAGCATCAGGAAGTACCCGCCGCCGCCCGCGCCGAGCAGTTTGGCCCCGGCCACCCAATCTTGCACGGCGCCGAGAATCTGCCGCACTTCCGGCGGGTTCGTGCCCGCGTCGAGTTGTTGGTTCAACTGCCAGCTCCGGGCGATGACTGCGGACAGTTCGGCGTAACTGCTGCGCTGGATCGCATCGCACGCGCGTCCGGCATTGGCGCCGATCTCGCTGATCGTCGCCAGGTGCTCGGGAGAATTCAGAAAAATGCCGCGCACGATTTCCTGGAGGATGTTTTTCGCCAGCCGCGTCACCCCGGTGTAATAGAGCAGCGCCACCTCGTTGGCATAGTCGCGCTCGAACAGATGATTCGGCAGCCAGCGCAGGCTGGGCTTTTGCCCGAGGCCAGGCGAGGTTTCGATCAATTTGATGCCGCGAAAGATGGCGCCCGCCTGATCCTGCCAGCCGCCCCCCGTGGTCAACATTTGTTCCATGGCCAGCGTGCGGTTGAAGAGGACATTGCGATCCCAATTCAGCCCGCACAGATCCCCCAGCGTTGCCAGCAGGGTTGCCGCAAGGATGCTGCTCGTGCCCAGCCCTGAGCCTTTCGGCACCGCTGAGAGCATCGAGATTTCTATGCCGCCGCCAAATTCCCGCATCTGCTTCTCCAGCGTGGTCGCTCCGCCTCGCGCATGAAATCGCGGCAGAAATCCCGCCAGCGCCAGCGCCGCCTTCGCCAGGGCAAACTCGCTGCCGGGCTGGCCGAAGGTGTCCAGTTCCTCGTAGGTGCGCACCCGCTGCTCGACGCCGATGTCAATCGAGCGCAAGACCAGTTCCGGACGCGGGCAGAGCTTGGCGAAGACCTGAATTGGCGGCTGACCGTTCAAGTCCACCGCCATGTTCACCACGCGCCCACCATATTCGATGCAATAGGGCGGCGTATCCGTCCATCCGCCCGCCAGGTCAAAGCGCACCGGACTGCGGCCCCAGACGATCTGATCCTCTTGGAGCGTGCATTGCGGCAACGCAGGCTGAAGCTGCGCCTCGCGCACAATCATCTCGCGCAACCGGGCGAAGGCGTTCGATTCAAATTGCTCCCAGCCGGGTTGGTGCCGATGCCGCAGCACCGCTGAGCGGAACATGAAATCATGCACCACATGCAACGGCTCGGCGTGATCGTCGTGGTTGATTTCGAGTTCCGGCAGAGCCTCCGATCCTTCCGCGAATTGCCGCGCGGTGGTTTCGAGATCGAGCTTGAAGAACACGCTCCAGCGGAAATTCCGCAGCATCGGCAGAAGGCAGCCGCGCCGGTTGTCCGTGCGCTGCCGCGCCAGTCGCGCAAGATTTGCGTGCGCGGAAATTTGTTCTGCCGAGAGCCGCCGCGCCGCCGACCAACGCCGGGAGAAATCTGCGTTCACCGCCGGCTTCGCCCCAAAGAGCCACTCCAGGAAGCGCGGCTCCAGTTCCGCCGGTTTGAGCGCCGGGAAGATCGGCGCTTTCTGAATGTCGCCATCGGCGGCAAGGCCGGCATCCGCCAGCGTCAGGTTCCGGCGCGCGAACCATTCGACCACCGGCGCATTCAACCAGACCGTGCCCGGTTCGCCGATCACACCGCTGAACGTGTCGTTGATGCCGTAGCTGCGGACGCAAAAATCCGTCTCGCCGATCGGAATGAAATCGAGGCAAACGCCGGCCTCCAGGCGCAGATCCCACGCATTCTCCGGCACACCAGTCAGGATGTGGTCGGAGGCGATCTGCCACGAGACCGGCACGGTGCTGTTCTCGACCCACAAGGTGTGATTGCTCTCCAGCCCGAGCGGAATCTCGAAACGGCTGTTGAGCAGATACTGGTCAGGATGCCGCTTGGCGCCCACCAGTCCGAGCTTGGTTTCGTCCAACTCGACGTTTTGCAACGCGGACACCGACTCGATCATCTGACGGCTGGTGCCGAAGTGATAGAATTCCGCCGCAGGCAACGGCACCACCGCGCAAGTGAGGGCATTGACCTCCGGATCGCGTTCCGTGGGCATCGTCCCCAGTGCCAGACCAAATTGGGAATACAGCTCGTAAGGAATCACCGAGCCGCCGCGGAAGCGCGCCCCGTCCCAGCCGCTGCGGCGCATAAGCACATGCAGCGCGCGCTCGCTGAACAGCCACAGGCCGGTATCGACGAGGTAAATGTTTTCCGTGGCCAGTTCACGGATGCGTGCCGGCGTCGGCTTTTGCAGGAAGAACGCCAGTTCCTCCGGGCGTTGCCGCTGCGCAAAGAACACCCCGAAATCCTTCGCTTTCTCCGGCGTCACCCACATGCCCAGACCAAGCACGTCCACGTTTGGGAAGGCGGGCAATTGCGGCGCGAAACGCAGCAGCACATCCCCGCTGGCCACCATGGCCACGAAGCCCGCAGGCGCATGACGGAGCACGCGCTGGTAATCCGGCAATTGCAGATCGAGCAGTGTCTGGTCAAGCCGCTGCCCGCGCGCCCAGCGAAACGCCGGAATGGGCATCAACAGCTTGCCCGCCGGAGCATAGGCTGGAAGGCGCCGGCTCTGACCGCCACCGTGGATGATGAGCTTGCGACTGCTGCGCAACCACTCACCAAACGCACGCCGCTCGCCGGTGGCCTGCCACGCTTCGGCGAGGAGATTCGAAGTGCCGCCGCCGGAGCCCAGCTTGGCGGAGGGCGGATCGCAGGTGGCAAACCATTCCGGGCGC
Organism: Limisphaerales bacterium; assembly: GCA_038249465.1. Lineage (GTDB taxonomy): Bacteria > Verrucomicrobiota > Verrucomicrobiia > Limisphaerales > JBBRWD01 > JBBRWD01. The sequence continues at coordinate 6,766 of JBBRWD010000087.1, forward strand.
GGACGGCCTTCGAGGATTTCAAACTGCCGCGCCATCCCGGGCGGCAGCGTGAGCAGCATCTGCATCGGATTGCTCTTCGGAGTCACGGCCGCAAAGCTTCCGAGCCGGCGCGCAAAGCTCAAGAGAAATCCCGTGGTGGCGCGAGCTTCCCGCTTGCGACCGTCGCACCAAGCTTCCCTGCTTGGTGTTTCAGTTTCCCCCGGTCGCCCATCCGGAGGACAGGCGGGACGGTCGCAAGCTGGAAGCTCGCGCCACGAGAAGTCCTTCACGCGGATTTTAGATTGGGGGGTTGTCAAAGCCCGCGTTCCTTTGCAAGGTTCACCTGATTTCAGGCGGCCTTTGGGTCGGACTTCTGCAAATCCTCCCGCGGACGAGTAAACGGACGTGCGATTGTCCCCGCGGGTCGAAGCAAATTTGACGACGTATTTTAACCTATGGCCGAAAACGGAAAGCACACTTACGACGAAAGCAAAATCAAGACGCTGTCCTCGCTGGAACATATCCGGCTGCGCACGGGCATGTACATCGGGCGCATCGGCAACGGCAGTCACTACGACGACGGCTGCTACATCCTGCTCAAGGAGGTCATCGACAACGCCATCGACGAATACATCATGGGCCATGGCAAGGAGGTCCAGATTCGCATCGACGGCAAGCGTGTCAGCGTGCGCGATTTCGGCCGCGGCATTCCGCTGGGCAAGTTGGTGGATTGCGTCTCGAAGATTAACACCGGCGCGAAATACAACGACGACGTCTTCCAGTTCAGCGTCGGCCTCAACGGCGTTGGCACCAAGGCGGTCAACGCGCTCTCGAAGCATTTCATGGCGCGCAGCCATCGTGACGGGGAGTTCGTTGAGGCGGCCTTCAAGCAGGGCAAGCTCAAGAACGAAAAGGGCGGCAAGGATCCCAAGCAGCCCAACGGCACCTACATCGAGTTCGAGGCCGATCCGGAGATCTTCAAGGAATACGAATTCAAGAACGAGTTCATCGAGAAGCGCCTCCGCTATTACTCCTACCTCAACGACGGCCTGAAGCTCATTTTCAACGGCCAGACCTTTCAGTCGCGCCACGGGCTGCTCGACATGGTGATGGAAGACTTGAAGACCGACGGCAGCGAGCCCATCTACGCGCCGCTGCATTATTCGAGCAAGACGCTGGAGTTCTGCTTCACCCACAGCAACAGCCGCTACGGCGAATCCTTCTATTCCTTCGTCAACGGCCAGTACACCAGCGACGGCGGCACGCATCTGAGTGCCTTCCGCGAGGGCCTTCTCAAGGCGGTCAACGAGTATTCCAAGAAAGGCTACGATGGCGACGACGTCCGCGAAGGCATGGTCGGCGCGGTGGCGCTTCGACTCAAAGATCCCGTCTTCGAGTCGCAGACCAAGAACAAGCTCGGCAACACCGAAATCCGCACCGAACTCGTCAACAAGGTGCGCGAGGAACTGCTCCACTTCTTCAATCGCAACAAGGAAATCGCCGAGAAAATCCTGTCCAAGGCCGAGGACAGCCACCAGCTCCGCAAGGAACTGCAGGAGGTCAAGAAGCTTGCGCGCGACCGCGCCAAGGCGGTGACCATCCGCGTCCCGCAACTCAAGGATTGCAAGACCCACTTCGACAAGGCCAAGGGCAAAGGCAAGGGATCGATGGTCTTCATCACCGAGGGACAATCCGCCGCCGGCTCCATCGTGAGCTGCCGCGACGTCAACCTCCAGGCCATCTTCGTGCTCAAGGGCAAGCCGCTCAACGTCTGGGATCTCAAGCGCGACATCGTCTATAAAAACGACGAGATGTATAATCTGATGCGCTCGCTCGACATCGAGGACAACATCGAAAACCTGCGCTACGAGAAGGTCATTCTCGCCACCGATGCCGACGTGGACGGACTGCACATCCGCAATCTGCTCATCACCTACTTCTTCCGGTTCTTCGAGCACGTCGTCCATGACGGGCATCTCTACGTACTGGAGACGCCGCTGTTCCGCGTGCGCAACAAGGAGAAGACGCTTTATTGCTACAGCGAGGCGGAGCGTGACACCGCCGCCAAGACCCTGGGCGGCAAGGTTGAGATCACCCGCTTCAAGGGACTCGGGGAAATCTCCCCGGCGGAGTTCAAGCAATTCATCGGCAAAGAAATGCGCCTCAGCCAGGTGGAATACGCGCCCAAGCCGGATTCGCAGAACATCCTCACCTTCTACATGGGCAAGAACACGCCCGAGCGCCGCGACTACATCATGGAACACCTCATCGTGCCGGTGGAGGATTGAGGGAGAGGGATCGCCGATTGAGCATCCAACCCGCCATGTTCGTTACGTTGGTGGCCCGGTATCGGCGGATCGCCTCCATCGTCCGTGATGGCGGCAATCTCCTGGCGTTTCTCGTTCTCACCTGCGCTGCTGGATGCTCGGACCAGCCCAGGAACATCGTCCAGTCTGCCAAGGCGACGAACCCGCCGCTCTATGGCGAGCCCACCGGCAAAGGGTCGGAGTCAATTCCGCGCGTCCGCCCGAACACGAACGACGCTTCCTGGCAGAATGCGCCGTTCTGGTTTCTGCAAACCGAACTCAGCCCGGCGACGCTGTATCATTTCTCGACGAAGCAAGTCGGCCTGTTCACGGGCATGACCAACTCCGGACCCGGTGCGCCATCGTGGCTGGCGTTCTCCACCATGAGCGGGCCGCGCAGCTTCACCAACGGCGCGTTGCTTGATGTAAAAATAATGGAGGAAAATTGGGTGGTCGTCTGGTTCGCCGGCGCGCGCGGCTGGACCAATTGGGACAGCCCGTGGGCGGTGTATCTCCAGCACAAACCGACGCGCATGAAGCTCGACGACGCGGGCCTGCATCTCCAGTTTCGCGAGGCCGCCGGCGACGTGGTGGTGATGCCGCTCTACGGTTACTCGAAGGCGCCGCTCGAACCCGCCACCAACAGCGCCGACGGGCGCTCGGTGAAAAAGGAGACGCGTCCGGAAACATGGAAGTGGGGCAAGGGCCTGCTGCGCGAGCCGCTGGCACGCATCCGCTACTGGGCCAGTGCCACCCGCGAATTTCCGATCTATTGCGAGGACAGCTTCAGCGTCGATCGCGCCAACGACAGCGTGACGTTCCGCCAGAAATTTACCTGGCGCTCGATCCACGACGACTGGAACACGAAGCATCTCAAGGTGGCGCCCATCAGCCCGCCACTCGCGCTCGCCTCGCTGGACCGCGATTTCCCCGCGCGCTTCTCCAAGCCAACGATGGACTTTGAGATGATGACGCCCGCCGGGCCGTTCCTCGGCATTCAGGATGCGGACAGTTACGATGTCACCTTCCCCGTGCTGCAATACATCCACGAAACCGAAGCCTCCGATCCGCCCGAAACGAGCACGAACGCCCATCCCTCCGTGGCCGCGGCGTTGAAGAAACTGCAGGACACCGGCCGCGCGAAGTTCCATCGCGCCGACCACTACGAATACGATCACGGCGGCCTCGACAACTTCTGCTGGGCGATCCTCGGCGACCAATGGTACGCGAAGGCGCTCCCGTACTTCGATGCCGCCACGCGCTCAAACGCCCTCGCCAGCCTGCGGCTTTATTTTCGCGACGACGTGCTGGTGACCAATCGCTTCAAGCTGCGCGAATTCCCGAAAGGTTCCGGGCGCGCGTATTGGATTCTCGAAGGCCCCGGCATCGGCTCGTGGGGCGTGCTGGGCGACGCCGGCAAGTTCAGCGCGAATCTGCTCGAGACACTCTGGGCCTACGCGCATTTCTCCGGCGACTGGGACCTCGTGCGCGAACGCTGGCCGCTGGTGCGAAAACTGTTCACCACCGGGGCCGAGACGCGCTGGTCCGGCTTCGGGCGCGACTCGATTGCGGAACTGGGCGACGAAGCCGCGCCGTGTCTCGCGATGGCGCGTCTCGCCTACAAGGTCGGCGACATGGACACCTACCATTACGCCTGCTCGCTCTTCACGCGCGAACTCACGCACCACTGGGTCAAGCAGCGCGGCGCGGCTTACTTTCGCAACCACCAGCCGTGGCACTCGAACGAGCCGATGGACGATGAGGTGTATCTCACCAATCTCTGGGGCGACACCGCCGGCTGGCGGATCGACGGCCCGAAGTTTCCGCAGGAAACCGGCGAGCGGCAGTTCAACAATCGGTGGGTGCGCTTCAAGGACGCGGACGTGGGGCGATTCTATCGCGACTATCTCAAAGCGGAGGTGAAGGCGGAGCTCGACCTCCTGCAAACGCGCTGGCCGGAGAAACGCCAGTTCGTGAACGACTCGCACATCATGCCGTCGCTGGTGCAACTGCGCTCGCTCCTGCTCAACGAATCGCCGGCGGAACTGGCGAAGGTGGCAACGCCTGACCAGTTCGCCGGCCCGCCCTCGGGCGTCATCGCGAGTTGTCTGGCGGTGTTGCGCGCGAGCCGGCCGATTCGCTACGAGCGATTGATTCCTCCGGGACCACCGAGCCCCTTCGGCGCCGGGTTGGAGCGCGAAGTCGGCGGGCCGAATCCGCATCTGGTGCAGACGGTGCAATACCGCGTCACTGACCGGCAGACGCGCAGCAGCCACGCCATCTGGCCGCTGATTACGTGGTGGGGCTGGAAGACCCCGACCGGCGCGCGCTGGAATTTTGGCCAGGTCCGCCCCGTGCCGCAGGGCGAACCCGTCTCGAACCAAGTCGGGCCGCTGAACTGGAACACCGAGCTGGTGCTGTATCCAGAAATCGCGCCGTGATCGGCGCCCAAAGTAGCACAGCCGTCCCGGCTGAATGATTCGTTTTGCAAGTGCCGAACAAAGGCGGACTGACACATGCAGGCGGGACGCCTGTGCTACTTTGGCCGACGCACCACAGCCTCTCGGTCGCCAATCTCTGCGCGCCAGCCTCGTCACTGCAGCGCTCTGGTGGAACGAAGCCGCTGGCGCGGCGGGGGGAGGGAGCGTTTGGAGGCTGTGCATGGAAGGATGCGTTGGTGATTTGCCTGGCTGGTCTTTTCTCGGGAGACTGGCGGAGCGCGGGCCGGCAGTCGGCCGGCTCCGCGATCCAGCCTCAATCGTTAATCAGGAAGCAGGAAAAGCCGTGCCTCATCGGTGAGCAACGCAAAATAGGGAATCGCGCTCTCAAACAGGTCCGCCCGGTCATGTCCAGATTCAATGTCGCGCACGAAGTCTGTCGCATCCTCGGAGTCAACTGGGTGCATGTTCTCGCGAACCCACCTGCTGGGTTTCTGCCGGTCGCGGAAGGCGGTCTTCAAGCGTTGGAATTCTGAATCGAGCATGTCAGGCCGAACGCCAGAACTGAGCGACCGCCGCCCCGCCGTCGTAACGTCCGGGACTCCCGACAACCAGAGCGCGTGGCCGAAGCCCGCGGCTCTCGAACTGCGAAGCGGGGCGGCTGTTCGCTCCAGTGATTTTGTTAGCCCTTCCTTCTTCGTCGCCCATACCACCAAAGCACACCTCCGCCTGTCCCCAGCAGCGCCCAACTGCTCGGTTCCGGCACGAGAAGGGGCGTATCGGCCCGTGTCTCATAGGCCCATTCGCGGATGTAGCCTCCGTTGATGCCGACGTACGGCAAGTCCAGCCGCATCCAGCCGTAATGTGTGCCGTCCGATGCCTGAAACCGGACGCCCATGTAGGCGTTCTGTCCGGTGAACAGCCCAATGCAGCCCACATCCATGCAGGAAGTGAGCAAGGCGCCAATTGGGCCGAAGGTCCCCTGCTGAGTCTGGTACCAAGTCCGGCTTCCGGCGACCAAGCTCAGCGACCCGGCCCACGAGACGCCACGATTGCAACAGTGATGCGATGGCCGGGTTCGCTGCAGCGCATGTTAGGCCGCTTACTTGTCATGCTGTCCTTTCCATTTCTGCTCGGCGGCGCGGCAAGTCGGACAGAAGTAAACTACCGCCTGCGTGGGACTGTCAGCCGTGACCGTGCATCCAGCGCCCACGAAGCTCCACGCTTTGGGAAAATTCGTCGTGGCACGGTCAATAAACATCTGACCGTAAAGAATAGGCGCGGTGTCCTGAATCCTCACCGTGCCGTGCAACTCACAACTGCCGGCTTGAGACGATGGCCCAGGCCAGCGGACGGGAAGCTTGGACGCGCCCGCGGAAGCAGGCAGCGTGCTCCTACGCTCACAGCCGCAAAATCCGTTCGCAACTAAGACGGCAAGGAAAAGCGTACGTATGGTCATGGCGTGTGCAGCGGCCTAACAGTTAAGTGTGCGACTGTGTGTTTGGGCCATTTTGTCGTGATATTATTACTGGCGTGAAGACTGGGGTTCGGTAGGGTGATGGGAAGCCTGATTTTACAGTTTTTTTATGATGCGCCGTTCAACTGAGTCGCCTAGCACGCCGGCAAACCGACAGCCGCCCCGCGAGAAGTTGGTGCCCAACCCCGCCGCGTCTTTGCGCGAGCAACTGCGGGAGGTGATGCGCTTCCGGCATCACTCGCCGCGCACGGAGGTGGCGTATTGGCAGTGGATCGAGTTGGTTGAGGGTTGAAGGTTGAGGGGCAGGCAGACACAAGGGAATTGCGAAGCCCGCTTAACATGCGACTCTGCTTCTCAGCGGCCTGGTAGAGTTGTCGGTAGTCGGCTTCGGCACGAAAACCTTAATTACGGCCAATAGTGGATTGGGAGACAACTTCAAACACGCTGCCGGTGGCGATCTCCACGAACCGCGCATAATCGATCCGGGAAGACCGCGAACATCCTTCGGCAATGTTCGAGGAAATGGATACAGCGGCTCGGCGCATTTGGTTGGTCAGTCCGAACCGTTCGGCATCAGGAAAGCGGCGTGTGAGGGTGTAAACCAAGTCGGCGAAAGCAATCGCTTCATGCCAGGTTTCGAGCTTTTCAAAGTTGAACATGGTTCATTGAGGTTGAGAGTTGAATGACGGGTTTTTGTTACTTTCTCAACCCTCAACCTACAACTCTCAACGTGCGCGGCGCCTGCGGGTGAAGGAGCTGGATCTGGAGCGGCGGCAAATCGTGGTGCGCGACGGCAAGGGGGCCAAAGAACGGGTGACGATGGTGCCGCTCCGCGAAATCTCCTCACCGCGTCCGGAAGGCCCAGAGATTTGTTTCGGTGCGAAGGTAGAGCGTCGTGGCGTCAAGGGCCGGGGTGGCAACGGCGGTCTCTTTGAGATCATGCTGGTGAACCAGCTTGAAGGAATCGCCCGTCTGCACCACCGACACACCCCCCCGGTTCGAGAGCAGGTAAAGATGGTCATTGGCGACCACGGGCGAAGCACAGTACTGCCCGGCACTGCCGAGGCGCTCGCTGTAAATGATCTTGCCATTGGCGGCGTCCACCGCAGTCAGGACGCCCCCATTCCGGACCAGGTAAAGGCGGCCTTCGTAGAACAGGGGCGAGGGAATCTCGGGAATGCCCTGATGCATTTGCCACACCGCATGGGTGGTCGTGACGTCCCCCTGCCCTCCCGGTCGAATGGCCATGAGCCTCGGTTTCCCGCGATTGAACGACATGTTCGCGAGAAATTCTTCCCCGGTCACAAAGCCATCCTTGTCCTTGTCCATCGAGGCGAAGACCTCCGCTTGCCGCGCCTTGCGCTTCACCGGATCGTCCGGAAGTGGGATTCCAAAACCGGGATGCTCCACGGGCAGTTCGGGCCGCAGGGGAAACGCAAAGTGCACCGTCATCTCGCTGCGTTCGATCTTGCCGTCGCCGTTGGCGTCGAATTGCAGCATGGCCTTCCAGAACGGCTGGGGATCAGGTTGCTCATCGGCCACGCCGCCCAACATCGCCGCCGAGGCGTAAACCTGCCCGTTTCCTGAGACCGGCTGCGCAATCGTCTCCCGCGAGAATCCGGTGGCGAACCATTTCTCCGCGCCGGTTCGTGGATCGTAACCACACACCCGCCCGCCGCCCAACACAACCAGATCCTGTCCATCGTCATGACTCCAGATGATCGGCGTGGACCAGCCGCTGCGCAGGAAGGGACGAGCGGTTTCCCAGAACAATTCGCCGGTGGCGCGCTTGAGGGCGAGGATGCGCGACTGGCTCAGTTTGCTGTCGGGGAGATTGGCCTCGCTGTCCAACACCAGAATCAAGTTGTCGCCAGATCCGATGGGAGATGTGGCCATGCCGTAGAGACTTTTCGGGGTGGGGATGGGCTTGCGCCATTGCTCGCGGCCCGAGTGGTCATAACATAGCAACCCGTAGGAACCGAAATAGACATAGACGCGTTCGTCATCGACATAGGGCGTGGATGCCGCCGGGCTGCTGATGGCATGCACTTTTTCGATGGGCACATTGGGCGCCTCCTGACGCCAGGCCCGTTGCCCGGAGGCCGCGTCAAAAGCGAGCGTGACCAACCGGTCTCCTTCGATGGCGGTCAAAAAAATGCGGTCCCGCGAAAGAACCGGCGAGGAATGCCCGGGAGGGACGGGTGTTTTCCAAGCCAGGCAACCGGCCTCGATCTTTACGGGCGGCCGAGACGCACGGGCGACACCCGAACTTTCGGATCCTCTGAACCGGTTCCACGAGCCCTCACGCGACTCGGCGCGGCCAAACTCAACCGCCAAGATCAGCATCTGGAGCAGAGCGATGGCCAGGAAAGCGGGGCGATGCTTGCCGGTACTGGTAGAAAATCGCTTTTCCATCAGGGTCATTTCGCGCCACTTTCGGCTGGCCGGGAGGCAAGGCAAGGACTTTTTCTGGATGGTTTCTGCCTTTTACCTCACGACCCAAGCCCTGCCCGCGGGCGCATCTCGACCCTGCCCCCGAAGGCAACCGGGTTGGAGCGCGACGTTGACGTCGCTTCATCGTGCGAGAGACCTTCCGCCAATGTTTCGCCAACACCCATCGAACGCGGAAGCGGCCTCAAGGCCGCGCGCCGGGGCAGTGCGCGGATGCGCCCCCTGCCCGCCGGGTTCCCCAAAATGGATTGCGCGCTTTCGCGCCAGGCAGTCTCCTTCGTCCCAGTTCGCCTTGCCGCCATTTCCGCAAAAAATGGACGCCGTGGGATTTTTAGACAGGTTCTTGATGAAGCGACGCGGGCGGGGCATCGTCCACCTACCCAATCATGAATGCTCGTATTCTTGCTACCCTTGCCGCCGGACTTCTCGTCGTCCACGGCGCCACCAACCCGGTGTTCGCCGCCCTCACCCCAGATCACCTCCGCTGCGAACAGCGCACCAATCCGCTCGGCATCGACGCCCGCGAACCGCGCCTGAGCTGGGGCTTCGCCAATCCCGGCCGCACCACCCGCGGCTTGCTCCAGAGCGCCTGCCAGGTGTTGGTCGCCACCCATCCTGCCCTGCTGCAACCCGGCAAGGCTGACCTTTGGGATACCGGCCGCTGGGCCACCGACCAATCCGTGCTGGTGCCCTACACCGGCCGCCCGCTCGATTCCGGCATGGAATGCTGGTGGACCGTCCGCGTGTGGGATCAGGACGGCAACGCCTCGACGTGGAGCAAGCCCGCACGCTGGACGATGGGCTTGCTGCATCCGGCCGATTGGCAGGCGAAATGGATCGGCCTCGATGAAAATGAATCAAGCTCCGCGCTCACCGGCACGCAATGGATCTGGTTCCCGGAAGGCCAGCCAGCCAGGTCCGCGCCCGTGGGCACGCGCTGGTTCCGGCGCGAGTTCCAACTGCCCGCCGATCGCGCCATCAAGTCAGCGCACTGGCTGCTCGCGGCGGATAACTCCTTCCAGGCGGGCGTCAATGGCCAACCGGCGGGCACCGGCGGCAATTTCAAGACGGCCTCAGACTTGAGTGTGGCGCCACTGCTGCGCGTGGGCCGCAACGTCCTCACCGTCTCCGTGAGCAACGCCGGTGACTCACCCAATCCCGCCGGGCTGACTGGGCTGCTACGAATCGAATTCCAACAGGGAGAGCCGATCGTCATCGCGATCGACGAGCAATGGAAAGCCGCCGACAAGGAAGCCGCCGGATGGGACCAACCCTCCTTCAATGATGCCAGTTGGACCGCCGCCATGAAGCTGGGCCCGACCGGCATGGCGCCTTGGGGCGAAATCGCGGGTCCGGAGGAACGCCGTCTGCCGGCACGCATGCTCCGCCAGGAATTTGCCGTGGGCAAAAAGGTCAAGCGCGCCACGGCCTACGTGAGTGGCCTTGGACTGTCGGAGCTATATCTCAACGGCAAGAAAGTCGGCGACGAAGTGCTCTCGCCGGGACTGACCGAGTATCCCAAGACGGTGTTCTATGTGACCCATGATGTGACCGAACAAGTGAAGCGGGGGAAGAACTGCCTCGGAGTCTGGCTGGGCAATGGACGCTATTTCGCGCCCCGCAGCGGCAGCCCGACCACGACCCGCACCTATGGCTATCCGAAGCTGCTGCTCCAACTCGCGCTCGAATTCACCGACGGCACGAAGACGAACATTGTCAGCGACGAATCGTGGCGCCTGACCACCAACGGACCGATTCAAGCCAACAACGAATACGACGGCGAAGACTATGATGCCCGCCTGGAACTGCCCGGCTGGGGCAAGGCCGGCTTTGATGACGCCGCCTGGCAAGCCGCCAAGCCAGTCGCCGCGCCCGGAGGCCACCTTGCCGCGCAGATGATGGAGCCGATTCGCGTGATGGAAACAGTCCGCCCGATTTCGGTGCAGGAGGTCAAGCCCGGCACGTTCATCTTCGACATGGGCCAGAACATGGTTGGCTGGTGCCGGATCGAGGTGAAAGGCCCGCGCGGCGCGCAAGTCACACTGCGCCACTCGGAGACGCTGAAACCCGATGGCTCGCTCTATCTGGACAACATCCGCGGCGCCAGGGTCACCGATAATTACACGCTCAAGGGTGAAGGGACCGAGACCTACGAGCCACGCTTCACCTATCATGGCTTCCGTTACGTGGAGGTGACCGGGTGGCCGGGCAAGCCATCCCTCAACTCCATCGAAGGGTTGGTGGTGCATGACGCCGTGCCCAAGACGGGTGATTTCGCCTGCTCGAACGAACTGCTCAACCGGATTTACCGCAATGTCTATTGGGGCGTGCGGGGCAATTACCGCAGCATACCGACGGACTGCCCTCAGCGCGACGAACGCCAGGGCTGGCTGGGGGACCGCTCGGCCGAATGCCGCGGCGAGAACTACCTGTTCAACATCGCGCCGCTCTATGCGAAGTGGCTTCAAGACATGGCCGACGCACAGAAGGACAGCGGCAGCGTCCCTGACGTATGTCCGAGTTACTGGCCGATCTACTCGGATAACGTCACCTGGCCGAGCAGCACGGTCATCGTCCCGGGCATGTTATACGAGCAGGCGGGCGACCGGCGAACCATCGAGACCCACTATCCAAGCATGAAGAAATGGATCACGTTCATGAGTGGGTTCATCACCAACAACCTGATGCCGCGCGACACCTACGGCGACTGGTGCGTGCCACCGGAGGATCCGAGGCTGATTCACTCGCAGGATCCGGCGCGCAAGACGAAGGGAGAGATTCTGGGCACGACCTATTTCTATCATGACCTGCGACTCATGACCCGTTACGCCACCATGCTGGGCAAGGCTGACGACGCACGGCAATTCAATGAATTCGCCGAGCGCATGAAGACGGCCTTCAATGCCAAGTATCTCGATGCCGCGCGCGGTCAATACGACAACGGCGCGCAGACCACTGCCGTGCTGCCGCTGGCGTTCGGCATGGTGCCCGAAGAGCATCGGCAGAAGGTGTTCAATCATTTGGTGGAAAAGATCGAGAAGGAAACCAAGGGCCACATCGGCACCGGGCTGGTCGGCGGCCAGTGGCTCATGCGCACCCTCTCCGACAACGGCCGGCCTGACCTGGCGTATAACATCGCCAAGCAGACGAACTATCCGAGCTGGGGCTACATGCTCGGCAAAGACGCCACGACCATCTGGGAGCTTTGGAACGGAAACACCGCGGACCCGGCGATGAACTCCGGCAACCATGTCATGCTGGTGGGTGACCTGATCATCTGGTTCTACGAATATCTCGCCGGCATCCGGTCCGATCCAGAGCAACCGGGTTTCAAGCACATTCTCATGCAGCCCCATCCGGTGGGCGACCTCAAGGCGGCGTGGGCGCAGTATCAATCGCCACACGGACATATCCGCAGCGATTGGCGCATCGTGAAGAACCAGTTCCTCTGGAATGTGACCGTCCCGCCAAACACCACGGCGACCGTGCGGGTGCCTCACAAGGACGGCGACACCATCCTCGAAGGCGGCAAACCAGCCGGAGAAGCCAAGGGAATGAAGCTCCTGCGCAAGGAAGCCAGCGCGACGGTTTACGAACTTGGTTCCGGCACCTATGCCTTTACCTCGCCGTGGGGCAAACTCCCGACGCCGGCGAAAGCGAGGTAGCCGATGCGCAGCAAGCGGTGGGATGATAGACAGAGGCAGTTCCGGCGACGCAACTCATTTGGCGCGCCGGGACAGGCGAACCCTCCATCCCGGGCCGCGTTCAACGCTGATAGAGCGGAACGTAGTGGTAAGGCATGGCGAGGATCATCGTATAGACGCTCGTCGTGTAGGTTGGACCGACCCCGTCGTTGCCTCGGTCCAGTTTGGCTTCCCAATAGAACGTGTCGCCGCGCTTCGTGACGTTTTGCAGGAGAAGTTCCTTCATTTGACCATACCATTTGCTCCACTGCTCCCCGCCAATCATGTAGAGCGCCGGTGCCGCATAGAAGCTGCCGTAGGTAAACCATTGCTCGCGGTCCTTTGTGTTCTTGATGAGATATTCCGCGCCGCGCTTGACCATTTCATCGTCGTAGAGCCCGCAGACCTGCAATGAGTAAATGGCCGCCGCAGTCCGCGCATAGCCCGGCGACTGTCCCGGCTGGTAACAGAACCCTCCGCTCGGCGCATGCTGGCAGCGCTTCACGTATTTGACCGCGTTGTCGATGGTGCTTTGCGGCACATCAATGCCGGAGTTTTTCGCCGCGCGCAACGCCGTCACCTGCAGCACGGTGACCGAGATGTCGGCATCGCTGGCCACCGGACGATAGCGCCAGCCGCCCTCGCGGTTCTGCGATGAGATGATGAGGCGGATGGCCCTGTCCAGCTTGGTGCGGGCGGCCGGGGATTTCGAGGAGCCGTAGAGTTCCGCCAGCGCAATCGTGGCGACGCCGTGACCATACATGTACTGGCCGCTTTCCCGGGTCGAGTAGAGTCCCTCGGGCGAAAGGGAATTGACCAGGTAATCCATTCCAACGGACACCGTCCTGCCAAACTCGCCTTCGCCCGGCAGCTGCCCGGCGGCGAGAAACGCCAGCAACGCGTAACCGGTCATCGCGGTGGGATGCTGCCGCTCCATGCCGCTGGTGCCCCAGGAGCCGTTCGGAGATTGCGCCGCCGCGAGCCACTTGAGCGCGCCGTGGATGACTTCCTCGGTCCTGGCATCCACCTTGACCGGATCTTTCTTGGCGGTTCCCTGCGACAGACCCTTCGTCGCGGCGAGTAACATCGCCACTGCCATCATGCCGTTGAGCCAGATTTTATGCATCAAGTTATGAAGTTCAGGTGGAGGATCTGCGAGTGGTGGCGCGGTTACTTCGTTTCGTTGCCGCTTTGGTCGGCGAGGTTCTTGAGATACTGCTCCACCAACGGGCCGTATTCCTGCGGATACTTTTCCGATTGCGACTGAAGGATGGCCGCGCGGTCACGCTTGGGCAGACCGGTGAAGGTGCTGGAACCGGCGGCGGCATTGCGCGGGCCGCTCGAACCACCCGATCCTTCCCAATTGCCCCGCTGGCTGTCGCCGCGCGGAGGCGGCGTGCCCTTCGTCGAAGCCTGCCCCTTCCCGGGTTGTTTTCCCTGGCCGGGTTTCTGACCCTGACCCGGCTGTTGTCCGGGTGATTGCGCCTGCTGCGATCCGAGTCCGGCTTGCGCCATGGCCAGGGCAGCCTGCGCCTGGGCCAGCGCCTGCGAGGCTGACTGCGCGCTCTGCTGCGCGGGCGGATTCTGTCCCGCCTCGGCCTGGGCGGTGCCTTGCTCCAAGGCTTCCATTGCAGCCTCCAGGGCCTGCTCGGCATTATCGGGTAAATCACCGCCCTGACCGGTGGTCAATGGCTGCACGCGCTGCGCTGCCTTTTGCATGCTTTGGGCGGCCTTTTTCATGGCTGACTTCGGCGCACGTTCCTGTGCGGCCAGCATGGCCTCGGCGGCCTTCTGCACCCCGGCCTGCTGTTCGGAAAGCGAGTCGATCGACGGAGTGCTTTCGCCCGGCTTGCTGCCCTGATTCGCCGGCTTCGGCTGGCCGGAGTTGGCGGCTTGTTGCAGGGCGCTCTGGGCCTGTTTCATGGAATTGACGGCCTTCTTGAGATCGCGCTGTCCGAGTTGCTGGGCGGATTGATTGGCGGCCTGCTGGGCCTGCGCGAGTTGCGGCGCACTCTCAGGGGGGCCTCCGTCCTGGCGCATTTCGCCAAGAGAATCCGCGATCTCTTTCTGCTGCTGCTGCAAGGCCTCCATCAATCCCGGCGGCGCCTGCTGCAGATCGGCCTGGGCCTCTTTGACCTCCTTCTGTGCCTGCTGGATCGCTTGCATGGCATCTTCCATCGCCTGCTCATTTCCCTCGGGTGGCTGGCCGAGCAGATCGCGCAACTCATCCGCCTTCTTTTCAATGGCATGCTTGGCGGCGTAGAGATCGGCGAGCGCCTCGGTCTGTTCCTTCTGCGCGGTCTTCGCGGATGGTTTGCCCAGTTCGCCCTTCGCCTCGTTCATGTTTTGCTGCGCCTCGTCGAGATGCTTTGCGGCGTCGGGAGCGGGTGCCGCGGCCTCCTGCTTCAGCGCGCCGGTCTTCTGGCCAAGTTCGTTCTGTTGCGCCGCGAGCTGCGGAGCCTTGTCCTGTTTCTCCTTGGTGGATTCCCTCGCGGTGTCGAGCTGGACCTTCTGCTGGTTCTCGATGATCGGCTCCAGCTTCTTGAGCAAATCTTCGAGCGCAGCCAGATCCTTCTCGGCTTGTTCGAGTTGGGCGATGTCCTGCCCGAGTTGCTGCTCGGCTTTCTGCAAAGCGTCGATGGCCGCCTGCTGGGCAGGGGCATTATTCTGCGCCTTGGCCAGAGAGGTCTGCGCCCGGTTCATCTGGCTGGCGGCCTCGCCGAGAGCATCAGCCGCGGAGGGCGATTGCTGGGCCGCCTGGGCCTGGATTTCCTGGGCCTTGTCCTTGAGCGCCCCCTGGTCGGGAGCTTTGGCGGGCAGTTCCTTTTTGTCCGTGGCAGCGGTCTGCTCCTTGAGTTGCTCCTCCTGTTTGATCAACTCGCGGACTTCGTCGCGCAACTGTTTGAGATCGGCCATCGTGTTCTCGGGTTTCATCCTTTCCTGCTCGGCCTTGGCAAGTTGGTCGGCCAGCGACTGCCGTGCCTCGTTCAAGGCAAGCAACGCCTCGTCCTGCTGCGGCAAGGCCTCCTGGCGGCGCTTTTTCTGATCGTCAGTTGAAGCGAGCGCCGTGCGGGCATCCTGCATCGGTTGCATGGCCTTCTTGAGCTGTTCGGCGGCCACCGGAGCGAGATTGTCCACGTCGCGCCGGATGAGATCGGTGTTATCCACCACCTGCGCCTCATCCAGGGCGCGGTTGTCGGCATCGCGCCGGCTTTCGATCTTCGCCGTGTCCTCGCGGACTTTCTTCTGTTGATCAATGGCCCGGTCGAGTTCGTGCAAGGCCTGGCGCAACGCCTGTTCGGGATCCTGGGCCAGGATGAGCAGGCGGGCGACTTCGCGCATCTGATCGCGGGCTTTCTTCTCGTTTCCGATGGCGCTGAGCAGCTTGAAATTCTCGTTCTTCAACTCCTCCGTGGCGGCATCGAGGGCCGGGGTGAGACCGCCTTCCTTCGCCTGTTTCCCGGCGGCCCGGGCGCGCTCGCCGGTCGAGCCATCGCCAAGTTCCTTCACCAGCTTGTCAAGCTTCGCCACGGTGAGGACCGTTTCCTCGCGGAGCGGCGCCTGCTGCGATTGCTGGAGCTGGAGGCTGATGCGTTGCGATTCATCGAGCGACTTGTAGGCGGTCTTGTTGTCGGCCGATTTGGCGAGCGCCACGCCCAGCCACATGTTCTCCGACTGGCGGCGCGCGAGTTCCTTGAAGCGGAGCGACAGTTCATACAACTCCTGCTGGCGCTGGTATTCGAGGATCAGTTGCTTGAGCTGCCCGAGAATCACCTGCTGCAATCCGTACGCCTCGGTCGCCTGCTGATTGGCCCCGGCGGCATCAGTATTCTCGCGCGATTTCTGGAGGAACTGCACCACGAGCTGCATCTCCTTTTCGGAGAGCTTGCCGAGGACGCGGCGGGTGGCCTTGAGCATCTGCACGTCCTCGCCGGAAATGGCGTTGCGATCGAACTCGGCGATGATCGTTTCGAGCTGATCCGCCACGCGCTGGGTGGTGACGCGCAACTGCTCCTGCCGGAGTTCCTGCTGGAGAATGCGATCCCCGGGAGAAGCGGGCGCGCCGGGACCATTCGACGGCGCGGCGCGCAACGTCGAGGACGACGCGGCGAGGATCAATCCGGCAATGAGAGCAACAAGGCGTTTCATAGGCGATGCGATGCAGGGGACGGTTAACATTGGCAACGCAAAAGATAAAGCGACATCGTGATTTCAGACTCGCCGGGAGAGATCCCGATTCAAAAAAGCCTGCCTTCCGCACCGACCCTTCCGCAACGCCACGCTCGACAGTGCGCCGCGTCGTTCGCTACAAGTCCGCCCCATGTATTCGTGGTCGGTCATTTTCGATTGGGACGGCGTCATCGTGGATTCCTCGCGCCAGCATGAGGAGGCGTGGGAAGCCCTCGCGGCGGAACTCGGCCATCGCGTCCCGCACGGTTTCTTCAAGCCCAGCTTCGGCATGAAGAACGACAAGGTCATCACCGAACTGCTCCGCTGGACGGCCGATCCCGTCGAGATCGAGAAGATCGCCCGGGCGAAAGAGGAACGCTTCCGCACCATCGCCCGGGCGGAAGGCGTCACGGTGCTGCCGGGAGTGCGCGCGTGGCTCGAAACCCTGCGCACCGCCGACGTGCCGTGCGCGATTGGCTCCTCGGCGCCCCGGGCCAACATTGAATTCATCATTGGCGACCTCGGACTGCGCGAGTATTTCCGCGCCATTGTCTGCGGCGAAGACGTCTCGCGGGGCAAACCCAATCCCGAGGTGTTCCTCACCGCCGCCCAGCGCATCGGCGCGGCCCCGTCGCAATCCGTGGTCATCGAGGACGCTCATGTCGGCATCGAAGCCGCGCGCGCCGCGGGAATGAAGGTGGTGGCCGTGACGACAACGCATGCAGCCGACACGCTGGAGGATGCGGACCTCGTGCTGAAGGGGGTGGAGGAACTTACCTTGGCACGAATTGACAGCCTGTTCTCCTGATCCACCGCGAAGCCACGCTCGGCCTACGGCACGAAGACATATCCGCGAAACTGGCGCGCGGCTGGATCCTTGATCGTTTTGCAGGCCAAACCGCCGAACTTGCGCGTCCCATCGTCGCTGAGGATGAGGAAGTCCATCCGCCCGCCTTCCTTCACGAAGTCGAGTCCCTCAGGATTCAGTCCGTCCAGCGTGGCGTCCGGGATCAACCTCGGCGCTGACTGGTCGCCCGCCCACTCGAAGAGACGGGCGGATCCGCCGGCGTCAAACGGTCCCGCGATGATCAGATAGCGGGCGCCCCTCCGACCGAGGCTGCGAATTCCCAAACCACCCAGATCCAGCGTGAGCGGGTCACCCCATTGCGGCGCCTGCCCTCCGATGAGCGCCTCGGGATTGCGCAACGGCACCACTAAGGCACGGCCTTGCCGGATGGGATTGCGAAAGCCGATCAAGAGATGCCCCTCGGGCGTCGAGCACAAGCCTTCGATGTTGAGCGCGCCCGGCAGTTTCGGTGCGAGCTTCCCGGCCGCGCCGAGGTCGAACGGTTGCAGCCGCGGATCACGCATCAAGTCAATCCGCATGCGTTCGTAGGCGCGGCCGAACGGCACCAGGTTCACGGAGCCGGCATTCGTCACGATGCGGGTGGCAAAGAAGCGCTCTCGCGTCGGGCTTGGGCGGCCTTTCGCATCACAACCATGTGAAGTGATCCAATACACCGTGCCACCCACGCGAGTCGCGCCTTCAATATCCGTCTCGGTCTTGCCCTTCTTGCCGGCATGCAAAAACGGCCCGACATCGAGCGCCTTCACTGGGAAACCACCAGTGTGACGGTTGTAGAGCCGCAGAATGTTATCCTCATCATTGGCCACCGCGAAAAGTTCGTCCGTCAACGACACCGCCGCCGAGGCATCGCACATGCCATAAAAAGTCACGGGCGGAGACAGAGTTGCCGCGCCCATCGACATCGAGGAAGCGCATAACCACCCGAGGCCGCAACCGGCGAGGAGCAAACGTTTCATGGTGCAAAGTTAAACGAGCGAAAGCCGGATGCAACCGCGCCCGGCACAGTTCCTCCGAAGCGCGGTGACGTTGACGCCGCGAAAGCCTTTTGCCACCCTCCAAGCCAGCAATCATGGCACGCCAACACCTCACCGACGTAATCACCGCGACCGACCCGACGGTCCGCAATCGACCGCTGGACGAACTCTGCGCGCCGCTGGCAGTCGGCGAATTGCTTTCCGAATGCGCCGGGCTGGATGCCTTTCGTCGGCGCAGCGACAATCTCTATGAGCGCGTCCGGGCGCTGTTTTTTCTCTACGCGATTCATCGCTTTCATCTGCCGGGCAAGCTCGCGACGCCAGCCGCCACACCCGAGGCGTCCAAGCCCGGCCTCATTCCATTCAAAGGCTTCGAGCATCTCCTTCAGCGCCGCTTCGAGGAGGCCATTGATGTCTTCCTCAAGACGCAGGAAGCGGACGGCCCGAGTGACGGCGTCTCCAGCGCGCTCGCGGCGGCGTATCACCGGCTGGCCTTCCAGACGCTCGCCGACCAGGTGCGGCGCAGCGTGCGATCGGTTCGCGGCAATCAATGGATGTTTCGCATGGGCCATCCCGCCGACCAACCGCTGCGCATCCGCCCCGAGTTGCTGCGGCGCGATCCCGCCACCGGTTGCTATCCTATCCTCCGCGAACGCACGCCCGTGCGCATGGACCTCACGCATTGCGGCTGGAGCGATATCTTCTTTCTCGGCATGGATTATCCCGAGGGCGCCAAAGTCCTCAACGTCTCCATCGACCTAGGAGTGCATGGCCGCGATACCGGGCCGCGTCCGCCGGTGGAAGCCTTCTTCCGCGTCATCGAGGAGCCGTTGCTGCGGTTGGTCAGCGTGGACCTCGGCGCGAGCGCGGATATCACCAGCCTCGCCGAGGTGTTTGATTTCGCGAAAGACTACCTCGGACTGCTCAAGGCGGCGGTGATCGCTTCCGGCCTCGTCCCGCCCGGCATCGAAGGCTCCGGACACAACCTCGCGGAAATGCTCGCGCGCCTCGTCGGCCCCGGACGCGGCCTCGAGATCGTGAGCAGCGTGAACAACATCCCGAAAGGCTCGCGCCTTGCGGTATCCACCAACCTGCTCGCCGCCCTCGTCAGCGTGTGCATGCGCGCCACCGGCCAGGCGGCGTCGCTCACCGGGCAGCTCCAGGAAAACGAGCGGCGCGTGGTGCTCGCGCGGGCGTTGCTCGGCGAATGGCTCGGCGGCTCCGGCGGCGGCTGGCAGGATTCCGGCGGCGTGTGGCCCGGCATGAAGCTCATCGAAGGGACCCTCGCCGCTGTCGGCGATCCGGAACTCGGCATCAGCCGAGGACGGCTCATGCCCACCCATCGAATTCTCGACGCACAGGACGCTTCGCCCGAAACGCGGCGCAAATTGCAGGAGAGCCTCGTGCTCGTTCACGGCGGCATGGCGCAGAACGTCGGGCCGATTCTCGAAATGGTCACCGAGAAGTACCTGCTGCGCTGCGGCGCGGAATGGCAGGCGCGGCTCAGCATGCTGGGCATCCTCGACGACATTCTCGGCGCGCTGAAACGCGGCGACGTGCCGGCCATCGGCGCGGCCACGACGAAGAATTTTTCCGAGCCAATCCAGGCGATCATTCCCTGGGCGAGCAATCTCTACACGGAATCACTCATCGCGAAAGTGCGGGGAGAATTTGGCGCGGATTTCTGGGGCTTCTGGATGCTGGGCGGCATGTCGGGCGGCGGCATGGGCTTCATCTTTGCCCCGGCGCGGAAGGCCGAGGCGCAGCAGCGGCTGCAGGCCATCATGTCGGAGACGAAGTGCGAACTGAGCGCCGCGCTGCCGTTTGCGATGGAGCCGGTGGTGTACGATTTCGCCATCAACGAGCGCGGCACCTGGGCCGACCTGCTCGATGACGCGACGGCGCTGATGCCGCCGGGCTATTACTCGATGATCGTGCCGCCGCTGCTGCGCCAGGAATGGCGCGCGCTCTCGCCGCTGCGCCGGGCCGAACTGGACAAGTTCGGCGCCGCCTGCCGCACCAAGCCCGAGTTGCGCGGCATGGTGCAGACGCTCTTCGACGCGATGCTGCCGCGTGGAAGAGCCGAGACCGCTGGCGCACAATCGTTGGCGGAATTGCTCGAGCAATACGGCTTCGACCGCGCGATGCACATCCAGATTCGCGACGACCTGAAGAACGGCCGCATCGGCCTCGCGCAAAATCGCCTGCCGGCGAACGCGGTGATCGAGGACGTGAAGCCGGAGGACGTGGTGGACGCCACCGCGTGGACCATGCACGCAGCCGTAGCACAGGCTTCCAGCCTGTGTGGTAGCGCAGGCTTCCAGCCTGCGTCCTTCCACCAGTTTGAGAAAGCCCGCCCCGTCTCCATCCACCAACGCAACCTCCCGCACTGGCGGCAGGAAGGCGCAACCTATTTCTTGACCTTCCGTCTGGCCGATTCCCTGCCCCAAGATTTGCTCCGCCAGATGGAGCAGGAGCGCGTTGCATGGCTCCAACGATATCCCGGCAATCTCGATGCGGTGCAAAAACGCGCGCTAAGCGATTTTCTCTGGGAGTGGCAGGAATCGCACCTTGACCAGGGCCTTGGTGAATGCTGGCTGGCCCAATCTACGGTGGCCGATCTCATGGAGTCAGCACTCAAGCACTTCGACGGGCAGCGCTATCAACTGGGCAGCTTCGTCATCATGCCCAACCACGTGCATCTGCTGGTTCAACCGGCGATGGGGCACACCTTGTCCGACATCCTCCACTCCTGGAAGTCATTCACGAGCAACCAGGCGAACCGGATCCTCGGACGCGAGGGGAAGTTCTGGCAGGATGAATCCTTCGATCGAATCGTTCGCGACGAAGCGGAGATGATCCGATACGGCGAATACATTCAACAGAACCCACGCAAAGCAAAACTGCCAGGCGGGAGTTTCCGGCTGGGCGGCGGACTCGCGGCACCCTGCCAGACGCTGCCCGAGCACAGGCAGGATGCCTGCGCTACGATCACAGGCAGGATGCCTGTGCTACAGCAACGCGGCCTCGCGGCCTTGAAAGCTGGCGAAGTCGCCGTCGTCACGCTGGCCGCTGGCGCCGGCTCGCGCTGGACGCAAGGCGCGGGCGTGGTCAAGGCACTGCATCCGTTCTGCAAACTCGGCGGACGCCACCGCACGTTCATCGAGACGCATCTGGCCAAGAGCCGCCGCGTGAGCCGGCTCACCGGCACCTGGCTTCCGCACATTTTCACCACGAGCTATCTCTCGCACGAGCCGACACAGAAGTTCCTCGCGCGCCAGAACAACTACGGCTACCAGGGGCCCCTGCTCTTCTCGCCTGGCAAATCCATCGGGCTGCGCCTGGTGCCGACGGTGCGTGACCTGCGCTTCGCCTGGGAGGAAATGCCGCAGCAACTGCTCGATGAACAGCAGCAGAAAGTTCGCGAAAGCCTCCACGCCGCGTTGATCAACTGGGCGCACTCGGCGGGAGAAGCCAGCGATTACACCGACAATGTGCCGCTCCAATGCCTGCATCCGGTGGGCCACTGGTATGAAATTCCGAACCTGCTCCGCAACGGCACGCTCGCGCGCCTGCTCGCCGACCGGCCGCAGCTTCAATATCTCGTGCTGCACAACATCGACACGCTGGGCGCCGATGTGGACCCGGCGCTCCTCGGTTCGTTCATTGAATCAGACGCCTGCCTGACGTTCGAAGTCATCACGCGACGATTGGAGGATCGCGGCGGCGGTCTGGCGCGGGTCAACGGTCGCGTGCGGCTTGTCGAGGGTCTCGCCATGCCGCGCGAAGAAGCCGAGTTCGATCTGAGTTACTACAACTCGAATACGTGCTGGATTCATCTCGACAAGCTTCTCGCCGCCTTCGGCCTGACGCGCTCCGATCTCGGCGATGAAGCGAAGGTCACCGAAGGAATCCGCCATCTCGCCGCACGCATGCCCACTTACATCACGCTCAAGGACGTGAAGAAGCGCTGGGGCCACGGGCAGGAAGACGTCTTCCCGGTGTGCCAGTTCGAGAAACTGTGGGTGGACATGAGTTCCTTGTCCGAAGTGGACACGCGTTTCGTGGTCGTCCCGCGCGAACGCGGGCAACAGCTCAAGGATCAGGCACAACTCGACGGCTGGCTGCGCGATGGTTCGGCGCGCTATGTCGAGAGCCTGTGCGAGTGGCAGTGACCCGACTCCCGTCGCCGCCGGATTCCTTGTCGCTCCGGTAGGGACATTCTGAGTCGTCCCCATCGCACTGGCCGGGTCAGCCGAACAGCATAGTGGCGCAAGCCTCCGGCTTGCGTCTGTCTAACCACGCCTCCGGCTTGGTGGTGATTGAATCCCCCATCCCACTCCCGTCCAAGCTGGAAGCTTGAGAGACGCCCGCAAGCCGGAGGCTTGCGCCACGAACTGCCGGGCGCCAACGGATTGTCAACCCTGCCACCCCGGCCGGAGTTTGGCGCCCGTGCCGTCGCCACGCTCCTGCTGGGACCGGTTTCGACCAGAGATTGGGGATCGACATCCGGCCCGGGAAGGTGACCCATGCCACAGCCCAGCCAACCTCTGCAAACAACCCGATGGCGGGCTGCTCGACGAGTTGATCTTCGGTGTAGGCGTGGGGCCTGAAATTATGCGCGGTTGACGCTCTTGGCCTGTTCAATCATATTGTTGCCAAGTCGGACTGGAAATTTCCGGTCGGCGCTGGGTCTTTGGCTTTGCCGGAGGCCCTTCGCATTTTCAGGGGAACACCTTCAGTCCCCAGCCTTTCGTTTCACCCGCCGGACTCCGGCGGAATTTCTTGGCCACGATGTCATACGCCCGGTTCGGCTGCGTGGGGCGCAGCACTTTGATGCCGACGGAACGCGCCACCAAATCCGCAATCTGCAACCCCGTCGAGTTCGACGCCTTGGGAATCATCACCAGTTCCAGCGGCAACCGCTTATTCAACGCGTTCGCCCCATCGCAAATACGGCGGAACGCCAGTTCCAGTTGAGCGTCCTCCTTTTCCCCTCGCTTCTCGACGATGATGTGCGTGACTTTGTCCGCCTGGCCGCGACTCAACAGTTCGCGGTAAATCCGCTCCAGCCCGAACTCCAGAGCCAGATCATACGGATTCGCCGGCAGGACATACTGCTGGGAAAACTCCAGCTTGCGGATGACTGCCGCCACGAGTTGAAACGCTGCTTCGTCCACCAGCTTGCTCACCGCGTCGAGGAACGCCGTCCGTTTGGCTGGGTCAAAGAGGAAACCGTAGTTCTTGTTCGGCTTCCGAATCTCGTGCTCGTGCAACACTTGCTCGTCGTGCCCCCAAAACCGAAACTTCAACCGCCGCAACGCCGGCCCGACGCGCTCGACGTAATCACTCTTGGCGAACAGGCAGAATGCCAGCACGAAAATGGGGTAGCCGGGGTCAACGCGCGCCAGCCCGTGGTCGCCGCTCTCGTCCACGAAGACGAGGTAGTCGCCAAAGGTGTCTTGATTGGGCAGGCTCATTTCTGCTCCTTGGGTTTCATTGACTTCTTCAGGCTGACCAGTGCCTCCATGAGCTTCTTCAGATGAAACCGGTTGGTCCAAGGCGTTTGGCTGGCGTGGTCATAGAACGGGGCAGGCGTTGAGGAGGAGGCGGAGGGCTTGGGGTGGGTGGCGATGGTAGCGTTCAAAGAAGTGCGCCAGCGGCTCCCCTTGTTCAAAGGGGATCAGCGCCAGCAGGA
>JBBRWD010000088.1:0-30572 GCA_038249465.1 Limisphaerales bacterium
CGGCAGAGCGCCGCTGAATTCATGGGCGGGGATTGGCGGCGCTCTGCCGAGACGCCGCTACGAGTTACCGCAGAAACCCGTGTCTCGAAATCCATCCCCGGGTATTCGAGCAAGCGCGCGAGCGCGGTGAGTTGAGCCGCAAGACCGGTGCTGCTTGGTGTTATCGTTCGATTGTTCACGCGCGTTCCCCCAGCACGGTTGGATTCAGGCTGAAGCCCGAGCAGCCCTTGCACGCCTCCGGGCTGCACGTGCTCTGAATGGCTTCTTCCCGTTGCAGCGGTGGCAAAACGTAACGCTGGAACTGCGTCGGGATGGCGGTCATCGCGTAGATTTCCTCCACCTCCTCCGGTGTGGTCTGCGCTTCGCGGAGAATCTTCCGCACGTCGCTTTCGGCCATGTCTCGCACGCTCTGCCAGCGTTTGTAGTGGCGCACGGCCATCAGCTTCTTCATCACCGCCTCGACGACCTGCTCGTTGCCGGCGCTGAAGAGGCTGGCCAGATATTTAATGGGCAGGCGCGATTCCGCCAGGCTGGTGAAGAATCCGTCGGCGCTGTGTTCGTAAGTGCCGTTGGCGGACTTGCCCATGACCGGCAGCAACGGCGGGACGTAGAACAACATCGGCATCGTGCGGTATTCGATGTGGAGCGGCAGCGCGAGTTTCCACTTCATCACGTATTGGAACACCGGTGATTTCTGCGCGGACTCGATGAACTCCTCGCTGATGCCGTTCTTGCGCGCGGCGGCGACTACCGCCGGGTCGTGCGGGTCGAGAAGGGTCGTGCGCTGCGATTCCACCAGCGCGCGGTCGTGGACCTTCATCGCGTCGGGCACGCGGTCGGCGTCGTAAAGAATGACTCCGAGATAGCGGATGCGCCCGACGCACGAATGGAAGCACGCCGGCGGCTGGCCGGTTTCGAGGCGCGGGAAGCACAGGATGCACTTCTCCGACTTCCCGGTCTTCCAGTTGTAATAGATCTTTTTGTAGGGACACGCCGCCACGCACGCGCGCCAGCCGCGGCATTTCTCCTGGTTGATGAGCACGATGCCATCCTCGCCGCGCTTGTAGATGGCGCCGGACGGACAGGCCGCCACGCAGGTGGGATTGGCGCAGTGATTGCAGATGCGCGGCAGATAGAACATCGTCAACCGCTCCACCTCGAACAACTGCGCGCGCTCCTCCTCGGTCAACTTATCGAGGTTCAGGTCGTTCTCGGCATAGATCGGCGAGCCGGACAAATCATCATCCCAGTTGGGGCCCGACTTGATTTCCATCGGCTCGCCGGTGATGAGCGAAACGGGAATCGCGGTGGGCTGGTCATCGCCCGCCTTTGCCGTGAAGAGGTCTTCGTATTTGTAGGTGAACGGCTCGTAGTAATCGTCGAGGTTCGGCTGGTTCGGATTGTAGAAGAGCTTCAGGAAAGCATCGGCCTTGTTCTGACAGCGCATCTCCAGCTTGCCATTGCCATTCCACTTCCAGCCGCCGTTGAACTTCTTCTGGTTCTCCCAATGCGTCGGGAAGCCGGTGCCCGGCTTGGTCTCGACATTGTTCCACCACATGTATTCGGCGCCGGGGCGGTCGGTCCACACGTTCTTGCAGGCGACGCTGCACGTGTGGCACCCGATGCATTTGTCGAGGTGGAAGATGACGGAAACGTGGGCGCGGACGTCCATACTTTTTAGTGAGATTGAGAGTCGTGAAGCAGCTTGGCAGTGCCGTCGCCGCCTGCTACCTTGCCGGCATGACAGCAGCCGCTGAAAGCGTGTTGGAACAGATTCGGAAATTGCCGCCTGCGGACCTCGCGGCGGTATGGAACGGAATGCATCGGTTGGCGTCCCGCCCGGCTTTGGCGCCGCTGATGACGCCGGTTCCTCCGATGAACGTCGAGGAACTCAAGGCCACCATTGAGCGATTGGTAAATCGTCCTACGCGTCGAGGGAGCACCCGCCGGTTGCTGGAGGAGCGCGCCCGTGAGCGGGAGCGCGAACAGCACAAGACCGCGCGGCATCTCAACCCTCGGCCAAGACGCGGCGATGGCTGAATCATTCCTCCTGGATACCTCCGCGCTGCTCGCCTTGGTCAACGCCGAGCCTGGCATGGAGCGTGTGAGAGAGTTGCTGCTGAAGGCCAAGGCGGGGGAAGCCTTGTTGCACGCCAGTTTTGTGAGCCTGGCGGAGGTGCAATACATTAAGACATACGACGAAGGCCAGGAAGCCGCGGAACGCATCGTTAGCGACCTTAAAAACTTTCCAATCGCCTGGCTCCACTCCGACGAGCACCTCTGCGCGAGTGCGGCGGAGTGGAAAGCCAACCACAAGATTTCATTGGGCGACTCGTTCATCGTGGCCAGCACGCAACGGTCAAATGCCGTGCTCGTGCATAAAGACCCGGAGTTCGTCGGACTGCCGCCCGCGGTGCGACAGGAGGTTCTTCCACTCAAAGTTCCGTTGCCCCACAACTCGACCACCTGAGCTTCCGCGAGCGCACGAGCGGGAAGGACGTGATTCGGCCGTTCGGCCATCGCATTTCGGATTTCTGATTTCATCAATACACCACCTTCCCGAGTTTCTTGATGACCACGAACGTGTCGCGGTTCACGCCCTGCGGTCCCCAATAGTTGAAGGCGTAGGTGAATTGGGCGTAGCCGCCGACCATGAACAGTGGCTTGAGCCGGACGCGCGTGAGCGAGTTGTGCCCACCGGCCCGCCGGTTGCCGCGCTCCGGCGATTTCGGGACGCCCAGCGTGCGCTCCGGCGCGTGGTAGAGCAGGCAGATGCCGGGCGGAATGCGCGCGCTGACAATGGCCCGCGTGCAAACCACGCCGTGGTCGTTATAGACCTCGATCCAATCGTTGTCTTCGAGGCCGATGAGGTCGGCATCCTTGTCGTTCATCCAGACCGGATAACAGCCGCGCGACAGCGTCTTCATCCGCAGCGTGTCGCCGTAGGTCGAGTGGATGTGCCACTTGCCGTGCGGCGTGAGGTAATTCAGGACGATGCTGCCGGGACCTTGGTTGGATTTCTCCAGGTCGCGCGTCTGGCGCAGTTCGCCGCGCGGCTTGAAGGTCGGCAGGTTTTCGCCGAACGCCACGTAGGCTTCGTGGTCCAGATACAGATGCTGCCGGCCCGTGAGCGTGCGCCAGGGAATCAACTCCTCGATGTTCTGGCAGTAGGCCGAGTAGGTGCGCGTGCCGTTGGTGATGCCTGTCCAATACGGCGTCGTCAGCGTGCGGCAGGGCCGGGCGCAAAGATCCTCAAACGTGTAACGCACGGCCCGCGTGTCGGCAGCGAGGTGCGTGTGGTCGATGCCGGTCTTCACCGACTCGGCCTGGAAGGCGCGATACGCCATCTCGCCGTTGGTCTCCGCGGCGAAGTGGAGAATGACGTCGCAGGCGTCCTTGTCGTCACGCAGCGACGGATACTCCTTGCCGCCCCACTTCTCCGTGGTGTGCGTCTTGAGGTAGGCGTCGTAGGCGTCATCCACGTCGTAGTGCGTGCCGTGAACCGACAGGCCGTTGTTGCGGAAGTTCGGGCCGACCGAGACGAAGCGGTTCAGCAGGTTCGCGTAGTCGCGGGTGACAACCTTGATGTTCGGCGCGGTCTTGCCGGGAATCAGTTCGCATTCGCCCTTCGCCCAGTCCTTCACCGAAGGCTGCGCAATTTCCGCTGGTGTGTCGTGCATCAACGGCGAGATGAGGATGTCCTTCACCGGGCCCGAGAAATACTTCGGCGCCAGCTTCGACGTTTCCTCGGCAATCCCGCGGAAGATCTGCCAGTCACTCTTCGACTCCCAGCAGGGCGGGACCGCCGCCTGCAAGGGGTGGATGAAGCTGTGCATGTCCGTCGAGTTGAGGTCGTTCTTCTCGTAGTAAGTCGCAGCCGGCAGCACGATGTCCGAGTAGAGCGCGGACGTGTCCATGCGGAAGTTCAGGTCCACGATGAGGTCCATCTTGCCGAGCTCGACCTTGTCATGCCACGTCACGTCCTGGATGTCGGGCTTGGCGACTTCCTCGGAGATGGCGTTGTTGTGCGTGCCGAGATAGTGCTTGAGGAAATACTCGTGGCCCTTCGCCGACGACATCAGGGCGTTGCCGCGCCAGATGTAGAAGACGCGCGGGAAACACTCCGGGTTGTCCGGGTCTTCCATCGCAAACCGGAGCTTGCGCGACTTCAGTTCCTTGACCGTGTGCGCGACGATTTCCTCGTCCGTCTTTGCGCCGGCGGCCTGGGCTTCCTTGATGACCTCGAAGTTGCTCTTCGTGAATTGCGGATAGCACGGCAGCCAGCCGAGTCGCACCGCCAGCGCTTGCTTGTCCGCCGTGTGTCCGTGCGCCATCGGATGCTTCGCGTCGCTCACCGGACATATTTCGCTGAACGCCTTGTCGTAGCGCCACTGGTCCGAGTGCATGTAGTGGAACGACGGCGCATTTTGCTGGCGCGGCGGCCCGGCCCAGTCGCCCCCGAAGGCAATCGGCGCCCACGAGGCCTGCGGCGCAAGCTTTTCCTGGCCGACGTAATGATTCAGCCCGCCGCCCTGCTTGCCGATGCAACCGCAGAACATGAGCGCGTTGATGACAGCGCGGTAGATGAGATTGTTGTGATACCAGTGGTTGACGCCGGCACCGATGATCGCGCAGCACTTGCCGCCGGTGTGCTCGGCGGTGCGCGCCCATTCGCGGGCGAAGTTCACCGCGACATGGCCGGCGACCCCGGTGAAGCGTTCCTGCCACGCCGGCGTGAACGGCTGCGAATCATCCTCGTAGCCCTTCGGCCATTCGCCCTCGAAGCCGCGGTTCACCCCGTATTGCGCGAAGTAGAGTTCCATCGCGGTCGTGACATAGACAGGACCGTTGACCGTCTCGATTTTGCGGACGGGCACGTGGCGGGACAGCACGCGCTGGTTGGTGCCGTCGGAGAAGTCGGCGATCTCCACCGGCATCGTGGCGTCGGACTTGCCCTTGATTTCCAGCAGCGGCTTGATGGGCTGGCCGGTGACACAGTCTTCGAGCTTGAGATTCCACTCGCCTTTTTGCTTCTGCCAGCGATGGCCGACGGTGCCCTTGGGCATCTTCAGCTCGCCGCTGGTTTCATCGACGACAAAGAATTTCCAATCGGCGTTCTCCTGGTCCTTCGTAGCGGCAAGGTGGCTGGCGCGAAGCAGCTTCCCTGCGCGATGGCTGCCATTGGGCTGCTTGTCGAGTGTGACGAGGAACGCGGCGTCAGTGTATTGCCGCAGGTAGTCCTGGAACGCGGGCACCTGACGGTCGGCGTAGTTTTCCTTGAGAATGACATGCCCCACAGCCATCCAAAACGCGCCGTCGGTGCCCTGATGCAGCGGGATCCATTCGTCGGCGACCTTCGAGGTCTGGCTGAAATCCGGCGAGAAGACCACGACTTTGGCGCCGCCATGCCGCGCTTCGACCAGGAAATGCGCGTCGGGCGTGCGGGTCATCAGCACATTCGAGCCGACGGTGGCGATGAACTTCGAGTGATACCAGTCGGCGCTCTCCGCGACGTCGGTCTGCTCGCCCCATACTTCCGGCGAGGCAGGCGGCAGGTCGCAATACCAGTCGTAGAACGACAGCGACACGCCACCCATGAGCTGGCAGAACCGAGAGCCCGCCGCGTAGCTCAGCATGGACATGGCCGGGATCGGCGAGAATCCCACGATGCGATCCGGGCCGTGGCGCTGGACGGTATGCAGGTTCGCCGCCGCCATGATCTCGTTCGCCTCGGCCCAGGACGCGCGACGAAACCCGCCCTTGCCACGCGCCTGATGGTATTTGATTCGTGATTCGTGATTCGTGACGATGGAACGCCAGGCGGCGACGGGGTCATCGGGATGCGCTTTCTTGGCCTTGCGCCAAAGATCGAGCAGCGCGCCGCGGATGTGGGGATACTTCACCCGGAGCGGGCTGTAAATGTACCAGGAATAACTGATGCCCCGCTGGCAGCCGCGCGGTTCGTAGGGCGGGATGGTCTTGTCGATGATTGGGTAATCGAGCGCCTGGAGTTCCCAGACGACGACGCCGTTCTTGACGTAGATTTCCCAACTGCACGAGCCGGTGCAATTGACGCCGTGCGTGCTGCGGACCTTATTGTCGTAGGCCCAGCGGTTTCGGTAGAACGACTCCCAAGTGCGGTCTTCGGGGGCGAAAATATCCTGAATCCAGCTCATGATGCTATTTCCTCCGGCGTTCTAGTGGCGCGTGATTGTTCGCGCGGTTCTGGCGGTAATATAAGGTCATCCCGAGCAGCAGCGCGGCGGCCAGGGCCGCTCCCGCGGGCAGAAAAGCGGGCGTGGCCAGCAAGGGCGCTTTCGGATTAAGCGTCTCGAAATACTTCGCCAGATGCAGCGCCTCCTGCGCGGTGACCGGGTGGCGGCGATACGCCGGCTCCATGATCTTGAAACCGGCCTTCTCGATCGCTGAGACGAGCGCTGTCGTGCCGAGCTTTTGATGAACCCCGTTAAGCGGCAGACCGAGATTGCCTCCGTCTCCATTGACCGCGTGGCAGGCGATGCAGGCCAGCCCGCCATTCGCGAAGGGCGCCGATCCGCGAAACAACTGACCGCCCAATTCCGCCGAAGCTGGGGCCATTTTCGCGGCGAACATCGCCGCGATCTGCTGCTCGGCTGCGGCGAGGCGCGGCTTCACCTCCGGCGATTTGAGCAGCGCCACAAAAGCGTCCAGCGTCTCGTCGGTCATCGGCCCGACGTTCTTCTCCATGTTCTTGATGCCCTTCTTCAAGTCGGGCACCGGCCAGGCGATCGACGCCACGAGGTCAGGTCCGGTGCGTTTGCCGCCGCCGATGGTGTGGCAGCCGGCGCACATCTGGACAAACTTGCGGGCAATCAAGTCCACCGCAGCCGGCGCGTTGGTCCCGGCGGGAGCGACGTCAGCGCCCGCAGGCTTGGCTTCGGGAATTGTTGCCGGAGGAGGTGACTGCGGCGGCGCGGCGTTTGCAAAACCGAGGGACAAGGTCAGTGCTGCGCCTGCCGCAATCTTCTGAAATGAATGGATGAGTCGCCCGACTCGCATGGCCGCGAGAGTGCGGGCTGTTGTCAGCGCCGTAATTGATAGGCATCAAGCTTCCGAATTTTAGAAGCAAGCACTCCCCGGTGACAGCAGTGCCCGCCATCTTCAGCCGAAACCTTGCCTCCAAGCCGGCGCCTTCCGAGCCGGGCGGTAATCAGGGGACGAACCGCAACTCGTCCAGTTCCACCTTCACGCCGCTGCGGTTGCATGGATCCAAACGGATCCGGGTGATGGTGCCGCGCCAGCGAGTGTTGCCCGCCAGCGGCACGCGATACTCGTGCCATTGGCCGTCGGCATTCACCTTGAAGCGACGGCTCGTAGCCTCGCTCTCGGCAAGACGCGTTGTCTTCCAGAAGAGATGCGCCGAATCGACGGCCGGCGTGGCCTCTCGCGGCGAGAGTTTCATCCGCACCACGAGTGTGGTGAATCGATCGGCCTGCGCCTGCATCGGCGGGCCGAAGAATGCCGGATCATTGCCGCTGGTTTGCGCCGTGAGGACACCATTGGTCGAATGGATGTCGGCGAGGTTCATCCCGCTTCCCCAACCTTCGTCACTCACCGCAAAGCTCCATTGCGTTCGCCCCGGCGGCTGCGCGGGCAAATCATACGGGCCGCGACCCACATCAGCGGGCGCCAGATCCAGATGCTCCCCGGGTGAGCTGGTGAACACGCGGCGAATCGCGTCGAGATAGCCAAACCCGAATTCTTGCTGCGGCTCGATGTAGGAGCCCTCGCCCCACTCGTTCCACGCTTCGATGAGCAGGAAGTTTTCGATTTCAGATTCCAGATTTCGGCTTTCGATAAACCGCCGCGCATCGCGCAGATGCTGCTCGAACAACTCCGGCGTGCGCCCGTAGCGGACGAGATTATTCGCGCCGTGCCACGGGCGGCTGTCCCAGCCTCCGCACACCGGCAGCATCATGGGAATCGGGCTTTGCTCGGCGAGGTGCTGCCAGTTGCGACGATAGCCTTCGAGCAGCGTGGCGAACGGCGCGAACAGGCCCTCGCCTTTCATGCCGAGTCCGGGCCAGTTGTAGGCGGTAATTGCATCGTAGCCTTCGGCCGCCGCCGACCTCGCGCCACCCGCATCGGCAACACACGCGAGGAGATACAGCCCTTTGAGCCCGGCGCGCCGGCATTCCTCGCGCATCGCCTCGAACGCCCTCTTCACTCCGGCACTGCCCAAATCCTCCGTCAACCGGTGCGGGCTGAAGAGGATCATCGCGGGCTTGCCGTCGATCATCAGGTGCTCCGGCCGGCGGAAATAATTCTCGATCCAGTAGCGCGTCACCGCGAGGCAGTCCTCGTGCGACGACGTTTTCGGCGGATTGTGATTCGCCCACAGCAGGCAGAATTTCAGCAAGTGGCGATAGCGCGCCTTGAAGAACCCGTCGTGCAAGCCGTGCTCCAGTTGCCTCGCGCCCTGGCTCCAATACCAGTCGTAGGCGAAGAAGGTGATGCCGTGCTCGACCGCCCATTTGATCTGCCAGTCGGCCACCTCGGGATCGCCTTCGCGATACCAGCCCAGCACCGGCTTGCGCTCGGGAAAGCTCTCAATCGGCTGCCATTGACTGCGGCTCTTCCAGCCGGGGAAATAATATGCGCCCACCTCGAACGCACCGCGCACCGGCTTCGGCTCGGGCACGTAGCTCGCGCGCGGCACTTCGGGTCTGTGCGTGAAAGAAAGACGCGCTTCGCCTCGGACCGGTGCCCCTTCGCTCGCGACCACGGAGATCCCAGCCAAGCCGCTGATCGGCGTCGCCGCTTCGATCTTCCACTCCACCGCAGCCTCTTCATCGAACGCCAGCGTTGGAAACACCGTCTCGGACTTCGTGCCCGGCGCAGTCTGCACTCCCGTGGGCAAACGCAGCACGGCGCGGACATTGGTCGCGGTGGTCGCACCCGTGTTGGCGATGACCGCCTTCAGCATCGCGGGCCGACCGGCGCGCGGGAGCGCCTCATCGAGGGCGAAGGATTTCACCGCCAATTGCGCCGGGCCTTGCGGCGCGTCGCCGACTTTGAGCCAGTAAAGCTGCGCCGTCGCTCCGGGTTCGTCTGTCGGCTGCAATCCAAGCGCGATGATTCGTCCGCGCCATTCCGTCGCCGCCAGCAGATCGAGATTGTAGATGCGCGGTTCCGCTGACGCCTCCAGTGCAAACGGCACGCGTTGCAATCCCGGCGTGGCGTCCGTGGCGAACAACACCGTGGCAAACTTCCCGCCGCTCGCGGCGAGCTTGAGCGAGACGAAACTCTCCCGATCCGCTGACAAGTTCACCGGCGGTGCGAGCCAGAACGTGTCGCGCGCGGCGGGCTTGAGCAGCAGGGCCGCGAACCCCTTATCTGTAGGGGCCGACGTAAGGAGGCTCTGATCATCCCGCTGACCTCCGACCTCTGATTTCTGACTTCTGATCAGAGCCTCCTCACGTCGGCTGCTACGAGGTTCATCGGGAGCGAGCCTGGCGGCATTCGTGCCAAACACCGTTTCACCGGAACCGGCGATCTGCCATCCATCCGCGCCGTTGGTGAACACGAAGTCCGCGCGCGCGGCGGGCGAGGGTTGTTCCAGCGCGGCGATGCGGAACGAATCCAGCGCGAAGCTCGTGCCATCGAAGAGATCGAAGCGCAGGCGCACGATGCGCCGCTCGGCGTGCCAGAAGGGAAACAGGCGATACGTGTGCCACGCGTTGTCGCCCGTCACCGCAAAGCGCGTGGTCTTGTCCTGCGAGAAGCCGCCGTAGCGTCCCTCGCGCGTGTTGCTCCAGAAGATCTCCGCGATGCCGTCGTGGTCTGTCTTCAGCCGCACCTCGATGAACTGCCACGGCGTCGCGGCGAAATCGAGTGGCGCGGTCAGTTCGAGAATCGGATCGCTCCCGACGGCGCGGCAGCGCAACTCGCCATTGGTGACCGCCACCTCCGCGAGATGGCCGTTGGGACGCCAGCCTTCCAAGTCCCCCGCGCGGTCGAACGTCCACGCGACGACCGGAACATCGGCCACCGCCAGTGGCGAGGCCAAGCCGAGGATGCCTAGTAAAGTGCTGCCGAGGAGCTGCCGGGTGCGTTGTGTCAGCGATTTCATGATGCGATGCCGGCGAGCATTCCGCCCGGACCTTGGCCGTCGCAAGAATGAAATCCGCGACGACGTGGATGCGGGTAGGGACGCGTTCCATCCGCGTCCCCATGATTGGAATTGAGATTGGGGACGCAGTGGAATGCGTCCCTATCGGCGCGAGGCGAAACCCCAGCTCCGTCAGGAGCGGCATCTTTGTAGAATCGATTCATCTTCAGCCCTCCAGCTCCGTAGGAGCGACATCGTCTGGAAGTTGCCGCTCCTCCGGAACTGGAGAAGGGATGGCGGGCGGCCGGGCTACAACGATGCCGCGCCTACGGCGCTGCGGAGCTCAACCGGCGGCGCACTTCCGACAAGTCCACTCGACGGCACGAAGGACGAGCGGCGGGCCGGGAACGGTGCGCTGGTCGCCTTTGCTCCGTGCAATGCGGCGCAGGACTCTGGGAATTCATGCTAGAAAACCAGTTCCGATGCCTCCAAACTCCGGCGAGATCGAGATGGCGACCAAACACGAAACCGCTGTCGCACACCTAAATGTTAGGTCGCTTGATCCCATCAACATGGAAGTCGCAATTAAAGATTTCGCGGAACTTCACAAAGTCCTTTGCGAATTCCGCAAAGACAAACGGTGGCTTTTCCGTGGCCACGCAGATGCTCAGTGGAAACTTCTTCCGAAGGCTGGCCGCCCCCCATATTGCGATATCGAAGACAAATCAGTCTTTGAGTCGTGGAAACGTCGAGCCATAGAGCACATTCGCGTGATGCCAACTTCGGATTGGGAATGGCTCGCAATAGCTCAACATCACGGCCTTGCGACACGATTGTTAGACTGGACGACTAATCCGCTTAATGCAGCGTACTTTGCTGTTCGAGAGAGTCGAGAGGCTGACGCGGTCATTTATGCAGCACGTTTCAAATATCGAGTGGTGACTGATGTGGTTCATCCGATGGAGTTTCTTGGCGTCGCAACTTACTGGCCTTCGGGAGTTGTCCCACGAATCACGCGTCAAGGTGGCGTGTTCACGATTCACGGAAAGCCAAGCGTTCCGCTCGAAGCAGGACCTGAAGGGCTAACGGAACTTAAAACCATCGTTATTCCACACAAGGTGCGGGATTCTCTGGTGCGCGAACTTTCGTATTATGGGATCAACGCCGTGACTCTGTTTCCTGACCTGGATGGACTTTCAGCGTTTCTCAATTGGACAATTGAGTCGAAGGAATATTGGAATATCAAGATTGATGAAACGGCCTCCTGAGAAACTAGGTGAGCCAGATTTTGGTTGGGGACGCGTTGAGGGTTGAGCGTGGCGGCTAGGTTTTGCAGGCGGGCCAGCTTCTTCCGTTTCAACTTCCTCCCTGGCGAAGACTTCCGGGTTGAACGGTTATTGGTATTTCAGCAGATGCCACAGGATGCGCGCCAACTTCTTCGCCATCGCCGTGTTGGCTTTGGGACTGTCCAGCCGCCTTCGATTCAGCCCAAGCCCACGCCGCCCGCTGATTCCCGCAAATCCAGCAAATCCAGCTTGATGCGCCCCGGCTATGGACTAGCCTGCGTCATCCATCACTCATTTCAATCCAATCACCATGCAACCCTGGCCTGACGTGCCGCTGAATGCGCCCCGGATGAACCTCGTAGCAGCCGACGTGAGGAGGCTCCATCTTGGAATTCTGAATTTGATTGGAACCCGCCAGGGAACGGGCGCAACGGGCTTCCGCCAGGTTTTGGACTGCGCCAGTCCTCTGGCGCTTTCGAGGGCGTGCGTCTGCCAAAGCGGCAGAGGACTGCCGCAGTCCATGACGCTGTCGCGCGTCCGCTGGCCCCTGTCGAGTTCCGGAGGCTCGTGGCGCGAATTGGTTCGGGAAATTCTTACCGCGACTCTGCTGGGCTTTGCTCCCCTCGCCGTGGCCGCTCCTGCTCTGCCGCCAGTCCCGGCCCGCGCCACGCCCGCGTCATTCGATCTCCCCGCGAGCAATCTTCGCCAGCAGGTGGAAGCGGATTGGCTGCGGCAGGTCACCTCGCGCGAAACGCCCGGCGGCGCGGTGACAACGCAAAGCGACGCGCAGGGCGCCTGCGATGGCGTGCGCAATGGCAATTACGGCTTCCATGCCGGCCTCGAACCGAATTCGTGGTGGCAGGTGGATCTCGGCCGCCCGGTGGCGCTCGCGCGCGTGGTGGTGTTCAACCGGTTGGATTACGCGCCCGGCCTGCACAACGCCGACAACCTGCGCGTGTTCACCTCGGACGACGGGCGCGCGTGGACGTTGCGCCGTGAAATCAAACAGCAGCATTTCGGCGGCGTGAGCGGCGCGCCGCCGTGGACGATGGATCTCAAGGAGGGGGAGGTGACGGCGCGTTTCGTGCGGCTCCAGGTTCCTTCGGCCCAGCCCATCTTCTTTCATCTGGACGAAGTGGAGGTCTTCGGTCACGGCACCGGGCCGATGAATCTCGCGCGGTGGCGTCCCGCGGACCAGAGCAGTCTCAGCCCGTGGTCCATCGCGAAGCATCGTCCGGTGAATGAAAGCGAGCGCGTGTATCCCACCGCGGAATGGATCGCCCGTGGACGGCGTCTGGTGGCGGAGCGCGAGCGCGCGGGCGTGGATTGCCTGCTGGCGCGCGTGACGCTGGAGCATCTCGCGTCGCAATTGGGCACCTCCGCGGCCAACGTCACCGAACCGCAGCGGCGCGAGCTTTATCTGCAAACGCGCCGTGTGGTGCGCGAGTTGGTGCTCTCCGATCCGTTGCTGAATTTCGACCGTTTGCTCTTCGTGAAGCGCATCACGCAGGAAACCTAC
Source organism: Limisphaerales bacterium (assembly GCA_038249465.1). GTDB lineage: Bacteria > Verrucomicrobiota > Verrucomicrobiia > Limisphaerales > JBBRWD01 > JBBRWD01. The sequence continues at coordinate 12,896 of JBBRWD010000088.1, forward strand.
CCCGACGTGTGCCTGAATCACCTGCCGTGGGTGTCGCGTCCGGGAGGGGATCTTTGCATTCTGTCGGCGCGATCGGGAAAGGGCCTTTTCCAAGTGCTCGCCGCACCCGAGCAATCAGGAGCCACCGGAGTGGGGATGACGCTGTCGCACTTGTTGAACGGCGCGCTCGGGCCGGGGCACGTGCATGGGATGGACTTGTCGTGGGATGGCCGGCGTGTGGTGTTCGGGTACGCGCGGGTGAGAAGCGGGCAGCCGCCAGCGGGGTGGCTGGACCGCACGCAGAGCTACCGATTGCGCCGCGAGGAGGAGCCGATTCATCTGTTTGAATTGGAGATCGCGAGCGGCGCGCTGCGGCAGTTGTCGCACGGTGAGTGGAGCGATCTCGATCCCACCTACGCGCCCAATGGCGACATCGTCTTCGTCTCCGAGCGTTGCGGTACTTCGCTCCAGTGCAACGAATACGACAAGGACGAGACGAGCTGTAATCTCTACGTGATGCGGCCCGACGGCTCCGCCATCCGTCGGTTGAGCGTGAACAAGGACGGCGATTATCTGCCGCACACGCTCGACGACGGCACCATCGGCTACACGCGCTGGGAGTATCACGAGCGCAGTTGGGCGTTCATCCAATCTCTCTGGATCGTGCGGCCCGATGGCACCGGGGCCGATGCGATCTTCAAGCAGCACTTCGTCGATCCCTGGGCGCTGGAGGACGCGCGCTCGATTCCCCGCAGCAAGAAACTGGTCGCGGTGGCGGCGGGCCATCACACCCTCGCGGTGGGACCGGTGGTGGTGATCAATCCCGCCATCGGCATCAACGAACCGGCCGGCATCAGCATTGTCACGCCCGGAGTGAAACCGCCCGAAGGCGGCATGGCCGGCGTGCCGGTTGCGGAGGGCGGCGTAATCGACGAGGGCGGCTTCTATTCCACACCGTGGGCGCTTTCGGAGAAGACGTTTCTCGTTTCCTACACCTACGGCCCGGAACGCGACACCAACGGCTACGCGCTCTATTTGATCGATGTTTACGGCAACAAGGAACTGCTCCTTCGCGATCCGGCCATCTCGTGTTTCCAGCCCATTCCCCTCCGACCGCGCGCGGTGCCACCGGTGTATGCTCCCGTCGTGGCTGCATCTCCGACCAACGAGGCGGTCTGCGTGGTCAACGACATCGGTCACGGCGTCGAGGGCATCGCGCCGGGCCAAATCAAATACCTGCGCATCGCTGAACCCATCGGCTGGCCCTACGACAACGCGCTTGGCGGCCAGCGGTACGGTGAGGACCACGGCTATGGCGGTCCGGGCGCGGAGCGGAAGAACCTGCTCAACTGGACGCCGGTGCGCATCCTCGGCGACGTGCCGGTGGAGCGCGATGGCAGCGCGCATTTTGCCGTGCCTCCCGACACCGCGGTGTATTTCCAGTTGCTCGATGAGAACCGGATGGAACTGCGGCGGATGCGGAGCTTCCTCAGTTTTCAATCGGGCGAGACGCGCGCCTGCGTGGGCTGCCACGAATCGCGGGCGGTCGCGCCGATTCCCTCGCGCGCTTCGCTGGCCGCTCAACGTGAACCCACGCGGCCCATCGCGCCTCCGTGGGGCCATGCTCCAGTCAGCTTCCTGCGCGATGTCCAGCCGGTGCTCGACCGGCATTGCGTGGGCTGCCATAGCGGACTCAAGCCCGCGGGCGGGCTCGATTTCTTCGGCGGATTGACGTCGTTCGACGCGAAGATTCCCGGCTACGGACACAACCGCGCCTTCGAGACCATCATGGAAAACGGCCTGGTTTCCATCTCCGCCGTGCGCGCGCAAGATGCGAGCATCACACCGCCGCTGGCTTACGGCGCGCGCAATAGCAGGCTGGTCACAGCGCTCGACCAGGGTAGCCACGCCGGAAAGGTGAAGCTCAGCGAGGACGACCGACTGCGTCTCGTGATGTGGATCGACGCCAACGCGCCGTATCACGACTTGTTCGTGAACAAACGCGTCGCCCGCCCGGCCTACGATCTGGCCTCGGACGCGACGTTGCAAAAGTCCATCGCTGAAGTCCACCAGCGGCGCTGCGCCAGTTGCCACAAGCCCGACGCGATCTCCCGGCTCGACTGGATTGATGTCGCGCAACCCGCCCGGACGCTCTTCCTCTCAGCCCCGCTGGCGCGGGATGCCGGCGGCTCGGGTCGATGCGGGCAGATGGTTTACCCGGCTGCCACCGATCCAGATTATCAGGCAGTCCGCCGGCTTGTGCTTGAGGCGGTGCAGCGGGCGTTGGCCCAGCCGCGCCGCGATCTTCAAGCCTTGGCCGACCTGGGCGTAGCGCCGCCTCGGTAGAGCGCCGCTGACTGTTCCTTGCACTCACAATGGCGGCGCTCTCCCGAGACGCCGCTACGAGACCCCGTAACGAATGCCGCTGCCGGGTGGTCGTTCTGATCGGAACAAACCACCATGAAAACCACATCCCGAATCCTCATCGTGGTCATCCACTCCACCGTGCTGATGACCCTCACCTCCGTCCTCGCTGAAGACTGGCCGCAATGGCGCGGCCCAAACCGCGACGCCAAAGCCGCCGAGTTCAAGGCGCCAACGACCCGGCCCAAGGAGTTGCCCCAGAAGTGGAAAGTCGCCGTGGGCGAACGCGTGGCCACGCCCGCGCTGGTTGGCGACAGGCTCTACGTGTTCTCCCGGGAAAAAGACAACGAGGTCACCCGCTGTCTCGACGCCGCCACGGGCGAGAAAGCCTGCACCGAACTGGCGCGCATCAAAGTGGCTGACAGCCAGACCCACGCGTAACCCATCCTCTCGGGCAATCGCATCTTCATCAAAGACAAGGAAGCGGTGACGCTCTGGATCATCGAGTGATTTCGGCTCCAGCAGTCGGGGGGGCAGCGAAAACAGGGCACAACGGTGCGCCTTACTTCACGAGCCGCACAACTTTGGCTTGCTGAGGTGCGAGTGAGATTCGCGCTACGACTCCGGCGAGCTCGACCGGAGTGGCTGTGAGCAATTCGTGCGCGCTGAGGTTGTTCGCGACGCCCAACGCGCGGGAATCCAGACGCAGCGCACCCGATTGTGGTTGGGCGGTGTCGTTGTAAAGCGTGAGATAGACGGCGCCGCTTGCGTCCGGCCCAAAGCGTTCGATCCAGATGCGCTCGTTGTCGCAGGTGGCGCCGGTCACCGGTTGCCAACCCGCCTCGGCGACGCGTCTGATGATGGGAATGTATTTCCGGAAGAGGGGGCGGTCGCGGTTGTGCCATTTCGGATTCTGCCAGTAAGGATTGTCCGCGGCGTTGTGCGAGAAAAAGCCGGGCCACATTCCATAGAACAGGGCGCGCTGGAAGTATTTCTCGACGAGGTCCGGCGTGAACTGGTCGTAGTCGGTGTTCATCAACAGGAGGTAAGGCTTGGCACCGGACGCGGTGCGCCAGAGGCTCATCGTCGCATCAGAGGCCGGAGCGTATTTGCCGTTGGGCAACCAGTCGGTCTCGGTGCCCAACACGTCGAGCCACGGGCACAGGAACGTGAGCCGGTACGGCACGCTGTTGGCGAACATCAGCTTGCCCAGGCGATGCACGTCGTCGCTCATCCACTTGGTGAACTCGAAGACGGCCAGACCCTTGAAGAGGGCGGGCTGCCTCGTATCGGTGCTGAAGGTCAGCGGCACGGTGGTGTCGCGGAAATGCTCGCGGTTGAAGTTGAGTTCGGCGGTGACATAGCCTTCCAGCGAGTCAAGATACTCGCCATCGAGCCGGCCTTTCGCAGCAGCGCCGTAGAGTTTTTCCTCGAGCGCGGGATTCCAGTGAACCGTGGCGGCGTTCGTCGTAATGCGTTCGGCGACGTTCCGCTCTTCGTCCTTGAGCGGGGACGCCGTGGAGCGCGTCCCAACCGGAGTTGGTTGCAGATGAGGATTCGGATTCAAGCTCCAAACCGCGCCGTCGCACCACGGTTCGTTTCTGAAGATCAACGCCGGCTGTGCCGCTTCATCAAGCATCGCAGCCGTCCGGCTGATCTCGGCCATTTGGCGCTGCGAGGTGTTACCTGTCATTGCCAGTTCATCGCGGACGCGCAAAGCCTCGTCCGCCGTGCGCGGCAGATCCTTCTTCATCGGCATCCACCACGTCATCGGCTCGGTGTAGCGGAAGCTCAGGATGCCGTGTTCGTCGTCCCACGGCACGTTGTTGTTGCCCTCATGAAACTTGAAGCCGAAGTCCTGCCAGCCCTCGACCTTGCTGACGTCGGTGAACGGCATCCACAAGCCCTGTTCCCTGGCCCGCACCGCGAAGTATTCGGGAAAAATTTCCATGTAGCGCTGCCAGGCGGCGCGGAAGCCCCACTTCGGATCGAAGCGATAGATCACGAATCGAAAATCGGCGCTGCCCGGGAATCGTGCCGTGTCCTTGACGAGACCGAAATCGCAGGCAACGAACAGCAGCTTGAGGCCCGCGTGATAGCCGACGCGGCAGACCGCGGGTTGGGCCATGTCGAGCGCGAGGGCCGCGCCCGTGTTCTCATTCCAAACCGCCGCCAGCGGATAGAGCGACATTGTTCCGGTGGAACCGCCGCGGACAGACACCTGATTCACCAACTCGCCATTTCCCTCGATGACCCGGCTGCGGCGGATGTCCTCGCCCCAACGCCAGCCCGTGGCGTCGAGCGGCAGCGCGAAGACCAGGCTCACGGCGCGATCATGACCGCTGGTGTCGGACACGCGTCCCCGCACCGCGAGATGATTGGCGTTGGCAGTGAACTCGGTGCGAGATTCCAGATTCAGTTCAGGGGCCTGATTCCCGGAGAACGCGATGAAGTCCGAATTGGCCGCCACGTCGCGAGCAAAGAGCAAACTCTCCCTGGCTGCGTTCGTGAAAGCGCGGGTGATTTCCTCCGCTGATTTCAGCCGCGCGCTCCTGTCCGCAGCCACGACCGGAACACCTTGAAACAATACCGCGCCGCCATCGGCCTTCACTTCCTCCACGCTCACGTCATCGAACCACACCCTGCCCGCGTGCCCGCGGAAGAGGCAGTGCAGCGTGAGCGACTTCACCGGCTTGTCCGGCAGGATGGTGATTTCGCGCTTCTCCCAATCGTGCGTGCCGCAACGGAAATTCGCCGACTGGCCCCAGAGCGGCGTGCCGTCGGTGTAGGTCAGATCCACGTAAAGCGAGTAGCCGCTGTCCGCGCCGCCGCTGACGTTCTGCGCCTTGCTCCATCCGCGCATGATGAACGGTGCGGTGTTGGTGCGATTCAACGTGAGGGTCTGCGCGCCGCCGAACCATCCGTCGCCAGCCGGATCCTCGCACGTCATCGCGGCGGAACCGGCGCGGCCCTCGCCGGGTGCGAGACGATAGCCCTTCTGACTCGCCTGCCACCCAACGGCCGTCGTGTCGCGTGTCTGCTCAAAGCCGCCGTTGGCCAGCAGGGGTTCGCCAGTTCGAGTATCGCGCAACACCCGCAGCAGCGGCGCCGCGATGCTGGCGCTCAAGCAGGTGAGGAGTAACGACGTGCCGAGGAGAATCGCATTTCGTCGCAGCATAGCGGTGATCGTCAGGAGAGAATGACGCCGGATACAGGCACTTGCTTCGATTGATGACGAGCCTGCCGGATGAGCCGCGATCCTGGCCGGTGTCCAAAGGTTGCTCCCGTCGGCATAGTCATTTGGCGCAGTCTTTCGCGAGCCTGCGCCGCGTGGAGCTTTCGCCTCCTCCGCTGTGAGCCCCCTCGCTTGCGGGCCCGACAAGCTAGTTGACAGATCCCGGACACGGAAAATAGAGTATCCACGTTGATTGGCGTGTTCGTCTATCGGTTAGGACACGGCCCTCTCAAGGCTGAAAGATGGGTTCGATTCCCATACGCGCTACCAACTCCGACCCGGCCATCCTGTGACCCCGTTTCAAATCATCTTCAATCCGACGAGCGCCGCTGAACTGGCCAAGATGCCGAAGGAGCTTCAGCTCTACATTCTCGGCGAATTCCGCGGACTGCCGCAGGAGGTGATGAGCACCGAACTGGATCACTACGGCAAACTGGAGCGCGCCGGCAAGATCATGCACCGCCTGCGCCTCGGCGATTACCGGGTGTATTTCGAACGCCACAAACTGGGCGTGGTGGTGCATCGCATCCTCAATCGCAACACGCTGCGCGATTTCCTGTTCCGCTCCAGCCTGCCGGTGGGCGAAGACAAGGCGTTGCAGGAAAATCCGAAGTTCTGGGAAATGATCGAGGGCGCTGGGGTCAAGAATCCGTCGTAAACGTCGCTGCTTTGTCGCTCGCGCCACTCCGGCGGCAACTCACACCACGTCTTCGCCCAGTTCGACGTTCCAATACGCCAGGTCGAGGAAGTGCTTCCAACTGTCGTGATGGATGATGCCGAGGTTCACCTGCACAAACGGCCGCGTCTTCGGCCGCTTCGGCTTGCGGATGAGATGCATCCCCGCCTCGATGGGCGTGCGGTTGGCCTTGTGCGTATTGCAGGGGATGCACGAGCACACGATGTTCTCCCACGTGGTCGGGCCGCCGCGATCGCGGGGCACGATGTGGTCAAGGTTCAGATCCTTCCGGTCGAACACGTGGCCGCAATACTGGCAGGTGTTCTTGTCCCGCTCGAAGATGTTGAACCGGGTGAACTTGACCTCCTTCTTCGGCATGCGATCGAAGAGGATCAACTGGATGACGCGCGGCACGCGGATCTTGAACGAGATGGCGTGAATCGAATCCGGATGCGGCTCCTGCACGGAGAAATCGCGCCACTGGTCGAAGCTGAAGGTCTGGAAATTATCGTCGCCCGAGTTGAAGACGACCTGGGCATGCCCCTGGAACAACAAGGTGAGCGCCCGGCGAACGGTGCAGACGTTGACTGCCTGCCACAACCGGTTGAGCACCAAAACATGCTGGTTTAGATACGAGTTCATGTTCCCGGCCAACTGCCGTGGACGTTATCACAACGCTTTCGCGAGTGTCAACGGACCGGCGGATGCCGGGGGGGCGGATGCCGGGTGGCGCAGTGGCGAGAGCGCCGCTTAAAGCAGCGAGGTCTTCGGCGATCCCGGGGGCGGCTCCATCGCACCGGCGAGCATGGCGCGAAACTGCTTCTCATCGAGCACCGGCACGCCCAGCTCGCGGGCCTTGTCGAGCTTCGAGCCAGCTTCCTCGCCGGCGAGGACGTAATCAGTCTTCTTGCTTACCGATCCCGAAACATTGCCCCCAACCTCGCGAATCATCGCCGAGGCTTCATCTCGCGAGAGTGTGGGCAACCCGCCGGTCAGGACGAATGTCTTGCCGGCGAACGGATGGGTCTTCGTGCTGGCGGCTTTCGTCACGCCACACGGCGATATTCCGAGCTTCTGCATGCGCGCCAGCACATCATTGCCCGCCGGACTGGCCAGCCAGTCTAACAGCGCGCGCGCCGCCACAGGTCCGACGACGACCACGGCGTCGCGCGGCGCGGCGTCTTTCTTCTTCGACGATTGCGCGAAGCCGGCGGCGATGAGTCGTTGACCGACGGCGTCCGCCTCGTCTTTGCGCTTCTCCTCGCGCAGACGGTGGAGTTCGAGCACGTCGCGCAACAACTTGGATTGCGCGAGGGCTTCGATGGTTTCGTGGAATTGCGCCAGGTCGTAGGCGGTCTGCTCGCCGATCTCGGAAATCGCCAGCGCGTGAATCCATCGGTGCAACGGGAGGTTGCGCGCGCGTTCCAGTGCCTCTTTCATTTTGGCCGCGTTCTTCGCGCCAAACACCCGCGGTTCCTCGGGGGTGCCAAGATTCAAGGTGGCGAGCCTTTCCTCGGACACTTCAAACAAGTCGAGCGGCTCGCTCACCAAGCCTGACTCGACGAGCTTCTCTGCGACGATCCCGCCAAGCGATTCGATGTCGAGCGCCTTGCGCTGGGCGAAATATTCGACGCGCCGGGTCTTCTGCGCCGGGCAACCCGCGACATTCTGGCAGCGCCACGCGACCTCTTCAGTGGTGGAATCATCCTCACGGGCGTGCCCCCTCACCCCGGCCCTCTCCCCCTCCGAGGGGGTGAGGGAGACGGAAGCGCGCGCCGTTTTGATCTTGTCCTTCGCAATCGGTCCGCCGCACGCCGGGCACTTGCTGCTCACCTGCGCGAATAGATCAAATTCCGTCGCGCCGGCCGGACGCTTCGACTTCACCACTTCAAAAACCTCGGGGATCACCATGCCCGCCTTGCGAATGACGACCGTGTCGCCGATGCGGATGTCTTTGCGGCGAATCTCGTCCTCGTTGTGGAGGGTGGCCCGCGAAATCGTTGAGCCTTGGACGAACACGGGTTCGAGCTCCGCCACGGGCGTGAGCACGCCGGTGCGGCCAACCTGCACCGTGATGGCCTTCAACAACGTCTCGGCGGGCGTGATCCACGGAATCGGCTTGTGGACGACGGCGTAACCGGGAGCGCGGGTCTTGGCTGGAATGCGCGCCCAGTCAGCCATGCGGTTCACCTTGATCACGATGCCGTCGATCTCATACGGCACCTTGCTGCGTAGGTCATGTCGCTCGTCGTATCCGGCCACGATGCTCTCGCGGTAGCGCCGGATGACTTCCTCCATGTCGCCGCAGAGCCACCAATGCTGCTGGGTGGGCAGACCGAACGCGGACAGTTGTTTCAGCATTTCCGCGTGGGTCTCGAACTCGATTCCCTCACATGCGCCGACGGCATAGAACACCGCGCGAATGGGTCGTTGGGCGACGAGACGCGGGTCGAGTTGCTTGAGCGCGCCGGCGGTGGCATTCCGCGCGTTGGGAAACGCTTTCTCGCCGGCGGTTTCGAGCCGGGAGTTCAGCGCCTCAAAATCCTTCGTGGCCATGAACGCTTCGCCGCGGACCTCAAGCAGCGCGGGCGGATTCGGCAGCTTCAATTCGAGCGGGATCGCTCGGACCGTGCGCAGGTTGGTGGTAATATCATCGCCGAACTGGCCGTCGCCGCGCGTCACCCCGAGCGCGAGCTTGCCGTTGCGGTAGTGGACGCCGAGGGAAACCCCGTCCACTTTGGGCTCCATGATGTATTCCACCCGGTCCCGGCCGAGGTGCTTGCGGACGGTGGCGTCAAACGCGAGGAACTTCTGGAGCGTAATCTCATCCTGCTGGCAACTACGGCGAAACCAGTCCGGCTCCCCCTTTTCATCCGGCACATCCGATCCGGCAAGCTTCTCCAGCGACAGCATCGGCTGGAGATGCTTCACCCGCCGGAAACCTGCCGTGGGCGCGCCGCCGACGCGCTGGGTGGGCGACTCCGGCGTGACGAGTTCCGGGAATTGTTTCTCCAGTTCCTGTAACTCGGTGAAGAGCTTGTCGTATTCGAAGTCGCTGATCGCCGGCCGGGCGAGCACGTAATAGTCGTGATCGTGCCGCTGGATTTCCGCGGCCAGTTCGGCATGACGCGATTTGGTTTGGGCCTGTGTCATGGCCGGGATTGTTTGTCGTCCGGGCTTCGCGGGCAAAGCCAAACTGCGCCCACCTCGCGCCTCACTCCCAACAGCCGAACCTTCAGAAGTCTGCCCGCCACCGCAGAGGATGGCTTCGGCGGTCCGGCCACGATCCTGCGGCAGGAATGATCGCCCTCCGATGATGCACCTGAGATGTCCTTACTGGCGCCATCGTCGCCACCACTCGCGCCAGGTGCTGCGGCGGACGAGGCGGTTGAGCAGCGAGCGGTGTTCGCGCGGACGCGGCCCCCATTCCGCCGGCCAATAGCGGGCGCGCGCCAGTTCCGCCTCGCGATGGTTGACCTCCGCGTTGTGCGAAATGCTCTGCGGCGAATCGAGAAACAGGCCCAGCACCTCGGGCAGGTGGATGAATTTCACCTTGCCTGAAATCCGCAGCCAGAATTCATGGTCGCCTCCCGAGTGAAAGGTTTCGTCAAAGAACCCGAACCGCTCGTGCAGCGAGCGCCGCCACATCGGCTGCGGCCCGGGCAGGCAATCGAAGAACAGCCGCCTCCGGTCAAATTTTCGCGCCCGGAACAAGCCGCTTACCGGCGCCGAGCCGAGCGTGCCGTTTTCCGTCCCGGTGATGGCTGTGCTCGCGTAGGCCACCCCGGCCGCGGGGTCATCGTCGAGCGCCCGCGCCAGGCGTTCGAGGGCGTGCGGCGCGTGCCGATCATCGGTGTTGGCATTGGTGAGATACTCGCCGCGCGCCAGCCGGATGGCCTGGTTCCACGCCGCGTAGAGCGGGATGCGCTCCGGCGTGCGCAGGTAGTGGATGTTCGGGTGCCGCCGCTGAAAGTCCTCGGCGATGCCGCGCTCGTTCTGCGGCGAGCAGGCGTCCACCACGATGACTTCCATCTGCGTAAAGATGGTCTGCGCGACGAGATCGTCGAGGCAGCCGCGCAAGAATCGTTCGCTCGCGTAGGTGGAGACAATCGCGGTGATGCGCGGCGCGGCGGCGTCCGGGACAAGGACGGCAGGGGTTGGCGAATCGTGCTTCAAGCGGCGGGATCGAAACGGAGTTTGCGCCGCGTGTCAAAGCCGCAGGCTGGGCGGGGAGTGTTCAAAAATGGCGGGCAGTTTTGTTTCGGTCAGAATCAAAATCATGAGCTTCATCGCCATCTCACTCTTCTCGGCAAATCGCGAACCTTTAATCCGGAAGGGGGGTTCGGGTAATGATAACGATGATGATTGTGAATCGAAGGCTGTCCGCCATCTTCCGCCGCACCCGGCCGGATTGCCTTGGAGTGGTGGTGGACGCTTCATTAGTGAAAAACGGTTGACTCTCGGGAGAAGCCCATCAATCTACTGGTGCCGTCGGTCGGGCGGCTGACTCCCCAAACCTGGGAGCGGCACCCGGCGACGGTTTCGTCATTTAGCGGCATCTCCTTGAACTATGAACTGGCTCGGTTCCTTTCAGCAATGGTCCACCGCGTTTCAGCAAGCTTCCCCGGTGGCGCACGGCATTCTCGTTCTCAGCACCGTGGCAGCGCTCGGTCTGGCGCTGGGCAACATCAAATTCCGCGGCCTCGGCCTGGGGGTGGCCGGCACGCTTTTCGCCGGCATCCTTCTCGGTCACTACCACATCACCATGGACCATTCGGTGATCGAGTTCATCCGCGAGTTTGGTTTGATCCTGTTTGTGTACACCATCGGCATGCAGGTGGGACCGGGCTTCGTCAACTCGCTGCGCAAGCAGGGGCTGCCGCTCAACCTTGCGGCCGCGTCCATCGTGCTGCTGGGGGCGATTACCACCGTCGTCTTGTGCCAGGTGTTGGGAATCGATCTGAAGGTCGGCATCGGCATCCTGTCGGGCGCGGTCACCAACACCCCCTCGCTCGGCGCGGCCGGTGAAGCGCTGCGGAGCCTCGGCGTGGCCGGCGAGGATCTGGCCAAGCCCGGCATGGGTTACGCCGTCGCCTATCCCTTCGGCATCATGGGCATCATCCTCGTGATGCTGATTGTCCGCTTTTTCTTCCGCATCAATATCCCCGGCGAGCTGGACACCTTTCGCAAGGCGCAGCGCGCTGGTCAAGAGAGCCTGACCCACATCAATCTGGTCGTGGAGAATCTCAATCTCGACGGGCTCCAGGTGCGGCAGATTCCCGGCATCGAGCGCTCGGGAGTGGTCATCTCCCGGTTGCGCCGCAGCAATGAAAAATCTGTTACCATCGCCAAGGCCGACACCCTGCTCAAACGCGGCGACGTGCTGGTGGCAGTGGGCACCCAGCGTGCCCTCGACCAGTTCCGCGTCATCGTCGGACACGAAACACCCGAGGATCTGACCAAGACGCCCGGGCATATCGTCATGAAACGCGTGGTCGTCACCCACAAGGAAGTGGTGGGCAAGACGCTTCGCGAACTGGCGCTCAATCACCGCTACGGCGTGACCGTCACCCGCCTGACGCGCGCCGACCTGGAGATCAGTGTCTCGGCAGACCTGCGCCTGCAATTTGGCGACATGCTGCGCCTGGTGGGGACCGACGACGACATCGCCCGGGCCTCGGCCGAGCTGGGCAACTCCGTGCAGGAACTCAACCACGCGAAGCTGGTTCCGATGTTTGTCGGCATCGCGCTGGGCGTGCTATTTGGTTCGCTGCCCATCGCTGTGCCCAGCATGCCGGCGCCGCTGAAGCTGGGCCTCGCCGGCGGACCGCTCATCGTGGCCATCATCCTCAGCCGCATCGGGCGCATCGGACCGCTGTTGTGGTACATGCCGGCCAACGCCAACATCCTGCTGCGCGAATTCGGCATCGTCCTGTTCCTCTCGGCCGTCGGACTCAAATCAGGCGAACGCTTCTTCGAGGCGCTGTTCCAAGGGGGCGGCTTTGTCTGGATGGGCGTCGGAGCGGTGGTGACGGTGCTGCCGCTGCTCATCGTGGGCTTCGTGATGCGCGGTGTGCTCAAGCAGAATTTCATGAACGTCTGTGGCCTGCTCTCCGGCAGCATGACCGATCCGCCGGCGCTGGCCTTCGCCAACAACATCAGCGGCTCGGATGCGCCCTCGGTGGCCTACGCAACCGTCTATCCGCTGACCATGCTGCTGCGCATCCTCCTGGCGCAAATCATCGTGCTGTTCTTCTGCCGGTGAGGGGGAGACTTTCGCCACGATTGTTCCTGGTAACTCCAAAATCGGAAGGGGGAGCGCACGCGGACCGCGCGCTGGTTTGTGCAGATCGCCCAAATCTTAGTCTCACGTTTCTTCTCCCCTTTCGGCGCGGGCAAATTTGTGGGACGAGGTTTTCGGCGGGCCGCCGAAAACCGCACGCCAGCGGCACGCGCTCCCCGGACCAAGCCGGCTTCATCGCGGGACCGGCTTCGTCGCGAGGCAATAGAGGTGCTTGAAGCCGCGCAGGAACATCCGGCCGTCGCTGATGACGGGCGAGGCGTACGTTTTCTCCCCGAGTTCATTGCGTGCCACGAGGTCGTAATTCGCCCCCGGCCGCACCACGTGCATCACTCCGTTGTCGTTCAGGCAATACACCAGGCCACCGGCGGAGACGAGCGACGCGTGCTGTTCGCCCATTCGTTCGGCCCACGCCAGTCGTCCCGTTGCCGCCTCGAAGCAATGCGCCACGCCGCCGTCCGACACCACGAGGAACCACTCTCCCGCAATGATCGGCGATGGCACATAGGCGACGCCTTTCGTGGTCCGCCAGACAATCTTGTCCATCGCCGTGATGTTGCCCGTGCCGTCGGGCTTGAGCGCGAGGATGTGGTGATCAGGAAATCCACCGGTGATGTAAAGCAGCCCGGTGCGTTCGCTGTGGACTGGTGACGCCACGAATTGCTCCGTCGGCCCGTCGAGAATCCAGTGCATCCTGCCGGTGCGCGGATCGTAGCTCGCCACCGATTTGTCCCCCGACAGCACCATCTGCGTGCGCCCCGCCAGTTCGCGAATGATCGGCACGCAATAGCTGCGCGTTTTGTTCTGGCGCGGTGTCTTCCAGAGCGTGCGTCCATCGGCGCGGTCCAGCGCGACGAGATAGGAGTCGCCATCGTGGTCCCCGTTCACGATGACCTTGTCCTCGAACAAAACCGGCGAGCTGCAGAACCCGTGCATGCTGCGGAACGTCCCCGGTCGGACGAGCCAGCGCTGGTCGCCTTTGAAATCGTAAGCCGCCACCAGCATCTGCGAGTTGTCGAGAAAGGCGGCATAGGCGAGTTCGCCGTCGGTCGCGGGCGTGCTGGACGCGAAGCTGTTCAAGGTGTGCTTCTTCTCCGGCGGCGCCTGCAACACCGTGCGCTGCCAGAGAATCCTGCCCGTGTCGCGGTCGAGGCAAAGCAGCGCGCGATCCTGGGATCCCTCCAGCGCGCAGACGGTGAAGACACGGTTGCTCCAGACAATGGGCGAGGCGTGGCCGGCACCGGGCAGTTCTGTTTTCCAAAGAACATTGCTGGTTGCGCTCCAATGCAGCGCCACGTTGGCATCCAGGCTCGTGCCGTCAAGACGCGGCCCGCGCCAGCACGGCCAGTTCTCGGCACACACCGGAGTTCCGGTGCCGTGCCAGGCAAGCACGAGGCCGGGCAACATCCATCGCAGAAGAGTCTTCATCGGAGTCGGAAAAGTCGTTCCATCTGGTGCGGTTCACGGCCAACGCCCGAGGATCATGGCGCAGTTGGTGCCGCCAAAGGCGAAGGCATTTTTCATGGCGATCCGGATTTCCTTCGCCAGCGGTTTGCCGCGCACAAGGTTCAAGGGGCAGCGCGGATCCGGATCGTCCAGATTTTGGCAGGCCGGAACCATACCATGGCGCATCGCAAGGAGCGTGGCGACGAGTTCGACGCCGGAGGTGGCGCCCATCAAATGGCCGAGTTGCGCCTTGGTGCTGGAGACCGGCAGATGGTCGGTGTGGGCACCGAAGACTTCCCGGATGGTGGCCGCCTCGACGACGTCGCCAATATCCGTGGCCGTGCCGTGCGCGTTCAAATAATCGATTTCCTCCGGGGCGATGCCGGCGGACGCGAGCGCCATGCGCAAGGCCCGGACCTGACCCGTGCGGTCCGGTTGGACGATGTGTTTCGCGTCGGAAGACGAGCCGAGGCCGAGCACTTCGCCGTGGATGTGTGCACCGCGCCGCTGCGCGCTTTCGAGGGATTCTACAACGAAGCCAGCGGCGCCTTCAGCCATCACGATGCCGTCGCGGCCCTTGTCGAACGGGCGCGAGGCCCGCTCTGGATCGGGAATGCGCGAGAACACGCCCAGACGGTTCCAGGCGGCGAAGGTCGGGAGGTCGAGGCCGGTGTCGGCGCACGCGGCCACCACGCAATCGGTCAGACCAAGGCGGATTTTTTGGAAAGCCTCTCCCACCGCCACCAACCCGGTGGCGCAGGCGGCGCCCAGGACAAAGTTGCCTCCGGTGAGCCGGAAGCGGATCGAGGCGATATTGGCCGGCCGGTTGAACATGATGCGGACGACCGTGGTCGGGCGCAGCTTGCGATAGCCGCCGGTGTGGAACGTGACGGCGGCTTCGTTGTTGCACGTCACATTGCCGTGCCCGGTGCCAAAGATCGTGTCGGCGGGAATCTCGGTGCGGCCATCCACCGGCAGACCCGCATTCTCCAGCGCCTGACCGACAGCCACCAAGGCGAGCTGGTTCGCGCGATCGGGATCGTCGAGTTTGAGGCGCTCCAGGGCGGCCGCCAACGCGTCGTCCGCGATGCGCCCGGCGACTTTGCACGGCAGCGGCGAGTCATCGGGGATGTTGGGCATCCGGGAGAGGCCGCAACGCCCGGCGATCAGCGCGCGCCAAAATTCATCGAGGGTGAAACCAAGCGCGCTGGCGATGCTCAGGCCGGTGATGACCACACGGCGCGGCTGGATGGGTGCTGGTATGGCGTAGGGCATGTCGCAATTGCCGTGGATTTTAGCAGGCCCGCCACGCCTTGGCACTCATTCTTTCTGGTTCGACTGAGAGAAGGGCGCATCTCGACACGGGCCCCGAAGGCAACCGGGTTGGAGCGCGACGTTTACGCCGCTTGATCGTTCGAGAGACCGTCCGCCAACGATTCGCCAACACCCATCGAACGCTGAAGCGGCCTCAAGGCCGCGCGCCGGGGGCAGTGCGCGGATGCGCCCCTGAGAGAAGGGGATGCCGTTCCGGCCCGACTGCGCGGCGTGGAGTTCAGGGCAGTGCGGCGGGAATCTTGAGCACGCTGCCGTCGCGTGGAATCTCCACCGGAAGGCCCGGCAGCATTTTGGCGGCGAGCGCGAGCACCTCGTTCTGCCGGCCCCAATACTGGCGGCCCAGATGAATCAGCGCGAGACGGCGCACGGGCCGGTGTTGCAGATAGGCGAAAAGCTCTTCGGCCTCGAAGTGTGCGAGTTCGCACATCAGCAGATCCAGCGGCGCGCGCAACATCGGATCGAGATCTTGCGGCGCTCCCAAGTCGGCGCTGTGGCCCAAGCGGCGGCCGCCGTGCTCGATGAGGAAGCAGTGCGCCGCGAACTCGACGGGATATTGCGCCTGGAACGCCTGGCGCAGGCTGTCGAGGTGCGAGGTGCGAAACGCGGTCACGCGAGCCGCGCCCATCTCCATCGTCCGGCCAGCGATGAGCGGGAAGAATTCGAGCGGGAATCCGATGAGTTCGTCGAAGAGATAGCCCGTGCGCAGCATCAGCCGCAGCGCCTCGATGCCTTCCGCCGGCGCATGCACGGGCAGGGAACGCCGGCGTTGGTCCAGCCAGAATCCCTGCATGAGCATGAAGAACCCGGCGTAGTGATCGGCGTGCAGGTGCGAGAGGAGGATCGCGTCGATGCTATCCGGCGGCAATCCGGTGAGCTTGAAGGAGCGGGAAACCGGTTCGCCGCAGTCGAGGAGCAGGGTGGCGCCGGCTAGTTCGTAGAGATAGGAAGAATGGCAACGGTCGGCGCAGGCCATGCCATCGCCCACGCCAAAGCATCGGATCTGTTCGCAGTTCATGGTCACGCTTTGCCTGGTCTCAACGAGGAGAAGCGGCGCGGTTCCGGTAGTGCGTAATCTTGAATTCCGGCCCGTCGCAAATCTCCGCGACCGGCGCAAATTGATCTTCAAAAGGCGGGAACAATGCATCGCCATCGACCACCCGCTTCACCGTCGTCAGATACAAGTCGGAGCACCGGGGCAGGGCTTGAGCATAAACCTCCGCGCCGCCGCAAATGAATACGGTGCGCGTTTCGCCGGACAAGATTACGTCGTCGAGGCTGGCCACCGTGCGCACGCCGGGAAATTGAAAACCCGACCGGCTGAGGATGACGGTTTCGCGATGGGGCAGCGGACGCCCGATGGACTCGAAGGTCTTGCGTCCCATCACCACCACCTGGCCGGTGGTCATCTTCTTGAACCAGCGGAAATCCTCGGGCAGATGCCACGGGATGCGGCTGCCGGAGCCGATGACGCGATTGAGCGACATGGCGGCGATGGCTTGGAAGCGATGCACCGCACCATTGGAATTCAAACCGCCGCCCCGCGACAAGCAAAAGCTCGCCGGCTATTTCTGGAGCGCCTTCACCAACGCCGCGAGGGCTTTGATGTCCTCGGCGCTCAGCGATTCCTCGAAGGCCGGCATCCGGCGCCGTCCGTCTGCTGCGGCCACGCCATGGCGGATGGCCTGCTCGATGTCCGCCTCGGAGAGTTTGCTTTGCGTCAGATCCTTCACACCCAGGTAACGACCCATCTTGGTGTCGGCGCGACCATCGGGGCCGTGGCACCCAGCGCAGGAGCGGATGAACAGCGGGCTCGGTTCGGCGGCTCCTGCGTGCAAAGTGAAGCCGAGAAGCGCGCCGCCCAATGCGAGGCGGAGCGAACGGGTTTTCTGGTTGAGCATGGTGATCATAAAATGTTTCGGTTGCGCCTCGGCCACACAATGTGGCCCCTGGGACGTTATCCCATCTCCGGAAACCGGGGTTCTCCCAAGCCGGACTGGCGAAAAGTGTACCTGGAGGATCGATCTGTCCAGCGGCGCTCCAATAAACCCAGGCCCGACAGGTTACTGCCCAGGCAGTGGGAAGGACGACACCCGGACTGGGTAGCAGGGCGCGTCTGTCCCAGCGCGCCGCGAACCACTCCCGGCCAATCCGACGGCGCCCGGGGGAAAGACGCGCCCTACCCGTGAGGGTTGGGGACCAGGCGTCTTCTGGTAGCCCATCCCACAAGTCTTGCCAGTAAACGCGGATGAACGCCACGGGCTTTGCGAACGCGGCAAATCTGTTGCCGCCGGCGCGCGGCTGAGCTTTAAGAAACACATTAATGACCACAAACGGCTTCGCC
>JBBRWD010000089.1:0-30415 GCA_038249465.1 Limisphaerales bacterium
CCTGCTGGCGCTGATCCCCTTTGAACAAGGGGAGCCGCTGGCGCACTTCTTTGAACGCTACCATCGCCACCCACCCCAAGCCCTCCGCCTCCTCCTCAACGCCTGCCCCGTTCTATGACCACGCCAGCCAAACGCCTTGGGATAACCGATGACATGCTTGGCATCGCTCACAGCACCAACCCGGAGAGCGGACTGCCTCGTAATCCAACTTTCGTTGACCCCAAGGAAGTGGCCGAAGTCGAAATCCTCAAACGCAAAGCCGTGGCTTGAACTTCTGCGGAGAGTTGAGGTTTCACGCGATTGGAGTTGCGCTTTGTTTACCCGTAGCGGCGTCTCGGGAGGGCGCCGCAAATTTCAGACAGCACAATGGCGGCGCTCTCCCGAGACGCCGCTACGCGGAGGTGCCCTCACTCCCGCTTGCGTTGCGCCCGGCGCTTCGCTTCGAGCAACCGGCTCGCGGTGCTCTCTGTCTTCCCGGCGGGCTTCGTTTCCGTCGAAGCTTCGGCGGCTTTCGCCTTCGACTTCTCTTCACCGCCGCCGGCCAGCAAGGTCGGCGGCGCTGCACTGACCGGCTGCTTTGGCTGAAAGAGCTCCGGACTCGGCTGCACGGCTGGCGCCGTGGTCTTCGCACGCACCGCATCTCGGCGGGCGAGAAGGGCACCGAGTGATTCATCCGGCTGCGTCACGCGGGGCACGGGCTTCCAGAAGACGACCACGCGTTTCACGGTGGCGAATGCCTTCGCCCATTGCTCCGGCTCGATTTGCACGCGCCGGATGGCGACATCGAGTACGAAGAGGATCGCCGCCAGTCGCAGCAGCCACTCCCACCAATCGTGCGGTTGAAAGGTCTTCTTCCGATCGTGCAGAAACGGGTTGTGTGCCACCTCGGTGAAGCGGCGCGGATCGAGCAGCTTGCCGCCACCCAATTCCGTCAGGCGCCGCAGCAGCGGCAGATTCGGCTCCGGCGCGGTGAACTCGGGCGAGTAACTCACGCTCGCGCCCACGACCTGTGAGCCGGCGAGCTTTCCGTCGCGCAGCTCCATCAAGTTGACCACGTAGCTGCCGACTTCCTTCGTCGGAAAGCGCACTTCGTAGCGGCCGGGACCGGATTGTTCGAGTCGCACGGTGACGCGCTCGCCTTTCGGGCTGACCACGACCGCCTGGAGGTTGAGGAAGTTGCGGTAGTCCCCTTTGTCGTCGAGCGCCTCGACGTTGAGCTGGCCTTCGCCCTTGTCCACCGAAACGTCGGCGGTGAAATCGGCGTTCTCCAGCCGGCGCAAACTCCACTGCGCGATTTGCGACCAGAACTGCCGGTAGTTTTCCCAGCCGAGCCAGTTCTTCGCCCACTTCGCGCGCGCGTCGGAGGTGAACGCCACCGCGCGGCCCAGCCCGTACTGCCAGTGCGCGAGCAGCGGGTCGCCTTTGTCGGAGACCAGCGGCGTCTCGGCGCGCGGCTTGGCGGTGGACGCGACGTAGCCGAGCAATTGCGGATAGGCATTCAGCCCGCGCGTGACCTCGCTCGGCGCGGCGATCTTCGGCGTGAACGGCTCCTCGAAGATCGCCGACTTGAGAATGACCGCCGCTTCCTTGATGAAAATCTGTGGCAGCTCGGCGGGATTTTGAATGTTGTAGAAGCGCCCGCGCCCACGGTCAGCGATCCATTGCATTGTCTCCGGACCGAAATGCCCCGCGATGAGGACCGTGCTGACCGTCATCTTCGCTCCAACGATCGATTGCATCAACTCGCCGTTGGGCGCGCCGGGATCGCCGTCGCTGAAGACGATGATGTGCTTGAGATTGGCCTTCGATTCCTTGAGGCCATTGAAGGCCATCGTCATCACGCCCTGAAAGCTGGGCAGATCGCCCTGGTTCATGCCGGCGATCTGACCGCCGAGCTTCTTTTTGTCGCCGACCTTGGTCATGGGGAACAGCCAGCGCTCATTGCCGTCCCACAGCACCACACCGAGTTCATCCTGCGGGCCGAGCGCGTCGAGCACGCCGAGGGCGCAATCGCGCGCAACCTGATTGCCGTTGGCGAACTCCATGCCGTGCATCACCAGCGCCACCGCGCCGCTCGGCAGGACCTTCTTGCTGTCGAGCTCCATGTTCACCGGCAGCACCTGCTCCAGCGGCGTGCCGCGATAGGCGCCTGCCGCGTAAGTCTGATCGCCCCCGATGCACACGAGGCCGACGCCGAAATCCTTCACCGCGCTTTCCAGCAGCTTCATGCCGTCGGTGCCGAGGTCGCCCGCCGCGAGGTTGCTGATGAAAATCGTGTCATACGACTGCATCTCGCCTAGCGTCCCGGGAAAGCCGCTCAAGCCGCCGCTCTTCACTTCGAGACGCGACGCGCGCAATGCCTGGGCCAGCGGCGCGTCAGCGGTGGGATCTGACGACACCAGAAGGATGCGCGGTTCGCCGCGCACCGTGGTGAACGCCGCCGCGCGATTGTTCTGCGGCACCGTGTCGCCCGGCGCTTCAACAAACACCTCGTAGGCGTAGAAGCCCGGCTCGGTCAGTGTCTGCGGGAACGTGAAAAGGTTTTTGCCCTCGACCAAATCGACGCGATTCTCCGCCAGCGGCTCGTTGTTGCGGTACAGCCGCACCGTGGCGGGCTGCGCTCCATCGGCATTGACGAAGATCTTCGCCTCGAAACGCTGACCTCGTTTCACCCGGCTGGGCAGCGCGAGCTTCGCCACCGAGACGTCGTTGCTCCGCGCGATGCCCATCGGGACCACGTCGAGCGTCACGCCAAGCTGGCGCGCCTGCGCGAGCGCGGCCTGCGCATCACCGATGTTCTCATTGCCATCGGAGAGCAGCACGAGACGCTTCTGGCCGGTTTCAGGAAACGCTGCCGTGCCGAGGCGGATGGACGACGCAATGTCCGTGCGTTCCGGGCTGACCACGGCCAGCACCTTGGTGTTGTTGGCGTCGAATGCCTCGCTTGCGGAAGTCTCCAGTGCCGCTTCGGTGCCAAAGGCGAGAATGCCGACGCGGTCGCCCTTCTTCTTCTGCGCCACGGACTGATTGACATAGCGTCGCGCGGCCTCCTGTTGCACCGACGGAACGCTGTCTGAGCGATCGAGCAGGAAAAATGCATTCACGCCTTCCTTGGGCTGAAGCCACTGCAACCCCGCGATGGCGAGCACCACCGCGACGACGATGGCCGTGCGCAAGACCAGCGCCGCCCAACGCCGCACCGCACCGATCTGCACATCGGAAGTGCGGAACAGCCAAAGCACCCACGCCAGCGCTGGCAGCAGCGCGAGCAAGTAGAGAGGATGGGTGAATTGGAAGGACACGCTTGTCAGTTGTTCGTTGTTTGTTGTTCGTTATTGTTGATTCGTGGATTTCGCGTGCTCGCCGTGCTCTGCGATACAACGAACGACGAACCACGAACCGCGAACAATTTCTGCACGCGATGATTCCCCGCGTCGGCCACGTAGAGATTCCCTGCCGCATCGAGCGCGATGCTCCACGGATTGTTGAACTGCCCCGGCGCGGTGCCCGGGCCGCCGATGATTTCCACCGGCCGATTTAGCGTGTCGAACACCTGGATGCGGCTGTTGCCGAACTCGCACACATACTGCCGGCCGGCTGCGTCCACGCGGATGTCATACGGATAGCTCAGTTCGCCCAACCCATTGCCCGGCTTGCCGTAACTCGCCAGCCAACGTCCTTCGCGCGAAAAAATCTGGATGCGATGATTGCACGAGTCGGCCACGAAGATGCGGTCGTCTGGCCCGACGGCCAGCCCCTCGGCGCGGCTGAACTCGCCCGGACCGCGCCCGGCGTGGCCAAATTCCAGCCATTGCTTTCGACCGTCCGGTGTGAAACCCAACACGCGTTCAGCGAGGCCGTATTCACTCACGAAGATCTCGCCACGCGAATTCACCGCCACCGCGCGCGGCAGGATCGACGGACCGAGATTCGTCGCGTGGACGTTCCATTGTGTGGCGAGTCGGCCATCCGACGAAAAGTGATTCACCCTCTGGTAATGCGGCTCGACGACGATCACATTGCCCGCGAGGTCGCGTCCCATGCCCTTGGGTTTTCCCAGATCGGTCTGCGGCATTTGCCAGTAAGTCAGAAAACCGCCATCGGGCGAAAACCTCTGAACCCGCCCGGTCATATCCACCACAAAGAAATCACCCGCCGCATCTACGGCTACGGAGCGCGGTTTGTTAAACTGACCGGGCGCGGTGCCGCGCGTTCCAAAGACCTCCGCCCGGCTGAAAAACTCACTGTGCAGCACGCTTTCGTGCGTGGCGGACCTCGGCGAACAGCCGACGAGAAAATGACCAATGACCAATGACGAAATCCAAAGGAATGACGAATGATGTATGACGAATGACGACCGCGTGTCCGCCCGGCGTTGGTCATGGGGATTTGGACATTCCTTGGTCATTGGACATTGGGCATTCGTCATTTCTTCCCGCTCAAGCTGCGCCACGCATTCCACGCCACCAGCGGCGCCATCGCCAACCCGAGAAGCACGAGACACTGCGCATTGACTTGGGCGTTGTGGCCATAGTGAAGCAGGTTGAAGACGCGCAGGGCAAGCGTTTCGCCGCCGGGCGGATAGATGAGCACCAGAGTCTCCACGTCCCACAGCGCCAGCAAATAGACCACGTACCAAGTCACCAGAATCGCGGGCGCGATCTGCGGCCATTCCGCCAGGCGAAAAAGAGTCCACCCCGAGGCGCCTTCCAACCGCACCGCGTCGGTGAGATCGCGGTCGGTTCCCCGCATGGCCAGGCGGGCACCACTCCAGCCCAGCGCGGCGTAGCGCAGGGTGAAGGCGAAGAGGACCACGGCCATGGTGCCGTAAAGCACTCCCACTCCCGGCCGGTTGAAGGCGAAAATCAAGCCCCGTCCCAGCAGCACACCCGGCACGAGGAACAGCAGCCAGAGCAACGGACCAAGACGCACCCGCCACATCGTCAGGCCGATGACTGCGCAGAACGTCGCGGAGGCGGCCGCGTAGATGGCCGAATTCGCGATCACCTCCGGCGACGCGCGGAAGAGATCCGGCAACTCGGCCCACGTTCGCGGCGACAGGCCAAGCTGCATCGCCGGCAGACCGACCGACAGCAGCAGCAAAACCATCCCCAGGCAGGCGCAGGCGACGCGCAGTGCGGTGCCGAGTTGCCGGCGCAAGGCGACCGCAGTCGCCGGTCCTTGTCGGCGCGGCCACGCAAACTCTGCTCGACGCAAGACAAGCAGGACCAGCGCCGGCGCGACGACCAAAGGAATCGTCGCGGTCCACGCGCCGGCCTCGTCGAGCCGCGCGGTCAGGGCCAGCCAGAGTTCTTCCGCAAATACCGGCACCTGGAGAATCACCGGCACGGAGAAATTGTTCAGCGCGAGAACGAACGTCACCACCGCGGCCTGCGTCACTGCCTGACGCGCCGCCGGCCAGAGCAGCCAGCGAATCAGCGCGACTCCGGTCAGGGCGGGATCGCTCTCCATCTGGGCCGCTTCGACCTTCCGCCACGCGCCGAGCGTGAGCAGCGTGGTGAGGGGCCAGGTCAGCAGCGCGAGCAGCCACACCGCGCCGCCGAGCGAGTAAATGTCGAACGGCAGCCAGCGATGGAGAAATCCGTTCTGCCCGAGGAGATCGATCCAGGAGTTCGTGACGAGAAATGGCGGGAGCGCGAGCGATGCGACCACGAGCGTCAGCACTCGAAATCGCCAGCGCGGCTCCAGGGTCGCAAGCCAGAGCGCCGCCGCAAAGCCGAGCGCACCGGCGGCCAGCGAGGCCAGGCTGCTGACGACGAGACTGTTGATCCACAAGTGCCAGTTCACGGTTTCAATCATCGCGGAGCCGCAAACAAAGTTGAGCAGGTTTCCAACCTGCTGTATCGCGGATTTCCAATCCACTGGCTCTGGATAATTCGCACGCTCTGCCGAATGGAATTCGGCGATACAGCAGATTGGAAATCTGCGCTACGAACCCGCCGCGCCCCCTGCCCTGCCGGATCACATTCAGGAATTCCCGGTCGCGTCCTCCGCAAACAGGAACTTCAAGTCGTCAATCGTCAGGCTGCGCGCGAAGGTTTCCTCGCCAAGCACATCTTCCGCCAGCGCGGCCTTGGTCTTCTGCAACCGCCGGATCTTTTCCTCGATGCTGTCCTTCATCAGCAGGCGGTAGGCGATGACCTTGCTCGTCTGGCCGATGCGATGGGTGCGGTCAATCGCCTGATTCTCGACCGCCGGATTCCACCACGGATCGAACATCACCACGTAGGACGCGGCGGTGAGGTTCAGCCCGAAGCCGCCCGCCTTGAGCGAAATCAGGAAGACGGCCGCGCCCTTGGCATTCTGAAATTTCTGCACCAGCGGGCCGCGATCCTCCGTGTCGCCGGCGAGGTAGAAATGAGGCCACTCGCGCTGCTGCACCGTCTCACGCAGCAGATCGAGCATGGTGACGAACTGCGAGAAGACCAGCACCTTGTGGCCCTCCTCCATCAGCGGCTCCAGCAGATCGATCAGCGCATTGACCTTGGCGCTCTCGGCGGTGCGGAGCGAGGCATCCACCAGCGCGGGATGACAGCAGATCTGCCGCAGGCGCAGCAGCGAGGTGAGAAAATTGAAGCGCTGCTTGTTCAGATCCTTGTCGGTCTTCAGACCGAGCAGCATCCGGCGGGCGCGCTTGAATTCGGCCGTGTAAAGCGTCTTTTGCTGGCCCTCGAGTTCGCAGTGCAGGTCTTCCTCGATGCGGTCGGGCAGGTCGGTGGCCACCTGACCCTTGGTGCGCCGGAGGAGAAATGGACGGGCGCGCGCGGCGAGCCGGCGCCGGGCCAGCGGGTCGTTCTTCTGATCAAATTTCTTGAGGAACTGCGTCCGGTTGCCGAGCACGCCGGGCATGGCAAAGGCGAGGATGCTCCACAGATCAAGCAGCCGGTTTTCGATCGGCGTGCCGGTGAGGGCGAGGCGGTGTTCGGTTTGCAGAGCGCGGGCCACTTGCGCGGTCTGCGAATCGGGGTTCTTGATGTATTGCGCCTCGTCGAGGAGGACCACGCGCCAGTGGGCCTGGGTGATCGGAGGACTGAGGCTGCGCAATTGCGCGTAGTTCACCACAATGAGATCCGCCTGGGAGCGGGCGGCGTCCAGCGCTTCAGCACCCTCCCCGCGCCACAAATGCACGCGCAGCCCCGGCAGAAATCGCTCGGCTTCCGCGCGCCAGTTATCCATCACCGACTTCGGACACACGACGAGGGAGCAATTGTTGGGTGAGACGGCGTTGATTTCCGAACTTGCGGCGGGGCCGGTTTCCGCGCCAGCAGGGCGATCGGGAATCTGGGATGCAGGCGGGACGCCTGTGCTGCTTTGTTCGCGCAACCAGGCGATCCACGCCAGCGCCTGCACCGTCTTGCCGAGGCCCATGTCATCGGCCAGCACGCCGCCAAAACGATTCGCAGTCAGATAGGCGAGGAAGTGAAAGCCCTCGATCTGATACGGCCGCAACTCGGCGCGAATCGCGGCGGGCACCGGCGGATTGACGCGCGCCTTGAGTTCTCCGACGCGACGCTGGATGTCTTCGACGCGCTGGGCGGGCAGGAGTCGCGCGGCAGCCGGGTCGGCCAGTTGGAGCGCGTGCAGGCGCTGCGGTTCGGCGCTGAAATCGCGCGGACTGAGGCCGATGCGCGCCAGTTGTTCGTCGTCCTCCTCGGTGAGGTTGAATTGCAGCCGGCGCCAGCCCTTCGCGCCGAGACGCACCCAGCCGCCGCGCGCGTTGAGGAGCAGCTTGAGCTCATCAGGCGTGAGTTCGGTGTCGGACACATCGAGCACCACGCGCAGGTCGAACCAATCCACGCCCGCCTCCTCGACATCCAGCCGCACGTTGCCCGCAAGCGGCGCGTCGCGGAGCGTGGCGAGTTCCTTGTCGAGGAGCACCTCGACATTGGGCGGCAGGGCCTCGATCCAGCGGACGAACATTTCCGGAAACTGCTTGTTCAGCTTGATGCGCCACCGGCCCGGATAGGTTTCCCACTTGGCGGCCAGCGATTCCATCAGCGCCGGAAAATGCGACTGCGCCGCACGATCCAGCAGCGCGATGAAATCGTCCGGGCCGGGCGCCTTCCGGGCGCGTTCGGAGTTGCCGCGCACTTCCCAGCCATAGCCGGTGAACACTTCGACCGGAGCGGAGTCGCTCTCGGCCTGCACGCGCGCGAAGACCGCGTCCGTTCTGCTGTCCGGAAAGGACGGCTTCAGTTCAAAGAACATCTTCACCTTGGTGAAAACCTTGCGCGTGCGGCTCGCGAGGCGTGGCGGCGGTTCGAGGCCCAAGGTGTGCAGGAAGCTCAGGCCCGCCTCGCTCTCCAGCGCCGGTGCCGGAATCGTCAACTCCGGTTCCGGACCAAAACCATGCGGCGGCGGCCCTTCGTAAACCGTGTCCGCCGACACGTACAAGGCTGGCCGGCCTTCGAGCATGAGCAGGATCGGCGGCAACGTGCCATCGGCCCGGACCAGTCTGAGCAGATAATCGTCCTCGGACCTCTCGGCGGACCGCATTTGGAAGCGCAGCGCCTCGGTGGCGCGGATCATCGGCACGCCGTCCGCATTGACGATGCGACCCGAAAAGTTGGGCAGACGGAAGATGCGGTTGAGCGTCCGGACCACGCCCGGATCGTTGAAGCGAAGATTTGACCAGGTGTAATAATCGTAGGGCCGGTAAAGGGCATACCACAGCGGCGCGGCCTCGGCAGTGAGTTCGAGCGTGCCGCTCTCGTGGGCCTGCATGAGCTTGCGAAGGTGCGTCTGCTTGAGTTCGGCAAACGGCACATCCGCCCGCGCGCGCCACTCGATGGCCGCGCGATTCGGGAGAATAACCACCCGCAGATCGGTCTGTTCCTCGTTGCGCGGTTGGCGTCCCGTCACCCGCGCGTTCGCCAGTTGCTGGCGCCACAGTTGGATGGATTTTTCGCGCTCCCAGGATTTCATCCGGGCTTCGATGGCATTGAAATCCGTGACCGGGTCGAGGAACGACGGCCACTTAAAACCGCGCCGCCGCATCTCCCACGCGCAGTAAAGCCACATCTCGAAATCATCCTTCGGCGGCTCGGGCCACAGATCGAGCGGCGCCCAGCTTGTGGCGGTGAAACCCGGCGCAAGCTTCTGCATGTCGTAGGGCGTGGGCGGGCGGCGAAAGTCGTGGCTTGCCTTGAGCAGCGCCTGAATGCCGCGAAGATAGACACGCTCCTCGGACGTGAGTTTCCTTCCCAGCGTCGCGAGCACGCGCCCGCTCAAGGCCGACTCCGGCTCAGCGGGTTTCGCTGGAGCCTTAACGGCCGCCTTCGCTGCCGTTTTGCCCGCAGCCTTTGCCGACATCATGCTGGTTTGCAGTCTTGCCAGAAACTTTGGCGAGCGTAGCGCGAGCATCGCGGCATAGATGTGCTTGCACTCGAATCCCACCGGACAGGAGCATTCCGCCACCCAGCCGCTGTCCTCGTCATATTCGAGGACCACCTGGTAATCCTGCCCGCCCCTCACGACCGCCTCATAGAAGCGGCCCGCCTCGACGCAGACCAGTTCGACGACTGCATCCTGACGGAAGTAAGCCTCGCCACGCCTTCTGGTCGCGCGATCAAACAAGCTTGTGTATGCGTTATCGCATTCCACCGGCGGCAATGAATCGTTTGCGTCCATTTCAGTCGGGCGAATTTAGAGTCGGGTCTCGCCGACGCAAGCGTGGACCGCTCATCGTGGCGCGGTGCTGGGTCATCGCCGGAAGATCTCCTGCAACTCCTTGGTACCCGCATCCAGATTCCGCAGCAGCGCATCCCAATCCGGCTGCAACGTCGGCAGCGTGTTGGTGCCGAGCGTGGCGCTTTCGAGGGCGTTCGCGGACACGAGACGCGCGGCGACGGCGGGGCTTTGCAGGAACACAAAGATCTGCTGTGCCGCCTCGGCATGGGGGGCGCCGCGAATCACGGCGACGGTGTTGGGAATGAGCAGTGATTCCGCGGTCAGCGGCAGCGCGGCGATGGGCAGACCCTCGCGTTGTCCGGCGGCGATGTCGTCGGAGTCGGTCAAGCCAATCGCTGCTTCGCCTCGGCCGACTTGGCGGACGACCATCGAGTTGCCGTCAAGGATGCGCGGCTGATTCGCCTGCAATGCGCGGCACCACGCAAGCCAGTTGGACTCACCCCAATGTTGGCGCAGCGCGAGAAAATGCGTGGCCGTGGTGCCGAAGAGCGGGTAGGCCACTGCAATCTTGCCGCGCCAGACGACATTGGTGAGTTCGATGAGGCTGCGTGGGACGGCATCGGCGGCGACAAGGTTGGTGTTGATGACAATTCGCCGGCTGCGATAGCCAAAGGACGCCCAGCCATTTGTCTCGCGGAAGACGTTCAGGGCAGCGAGTTGGCGGGTGCGCAATGCCTCGTTGCCCCAGAACACATCGCACTGCGGCCGGGCACGCTCGGCGAGCAGGCGATTCGCAAGGCCGACCGTTTTGACGGCTTCGCTGTCGTAGATGGCCTTCACCTTGATGCCGGTTTCCTTCTCGAACTGATTGAGGATGGGCTCGGAGTATTCCCGATCCTGCGCGGCGTAAACGATGACACTCTCATCGCGTGGCGCACAACCGCACAAGACAAGCAGGCAAATTGAAGCAATCAGGTTTCTGTGCGCCACGATTAAGGCGAAGAATCCCGATACGACTTTACTGCTGGCTGAATTTCCGGGAATTCGCACGAACTGACGCGCTGCTTGCCTCTCACTCCCAATCCCTCTTCCCTTCGGGGGGAGAGAGGGAGGCAGGAATCGCGTGTTGTTCAACAATGCAAGTTTCAAGCGGCGATTGATGGTGATCTTCTTGATGATGTTCAGAATCAAAGTTGCGCTTCCGAAGTATCAGAGGACGTTCGAGCGGCTACCCTCTCCCCGTCGGACGGGGAGAGGGCAGGGTGAGGGGCTTTCGTCGTGGGCCGATCGGGGTTCAAAACCCGCGAGGTCACGCGGCGCGCTGGTTTCACATTTCCCGGATGGGGCGCTCGTTCTTGAAGCAGCATCCACAAACTATCCCGGACAACCTGTGGCTCTCGCTGCAACCGCCAGTTCCAGATTCGTTTTACGACAATCCCATGGTTTGCCAGAAACGCGTCGCGCTTCGCATTGTTACGCTGCTGTGCCGGATGGCCGTGACCGCCTCCATCGGTTTCAACGACGAGCCGCGCTTCCGCGCAGTAGAAATCGAGCGTGTAATCTTCGAAGGGATGCTGTCGGCGAAACTTGTAGCCGGAGAAGCGCTCGTTGCGGAGCATTCGCCACAAGGTCTTCTCAGCCCAGGTTGATTTTTTGCGGAGACGTCGGGCGCGTTCGATTTGGTTTTCCGTTGGCGCGGAGAGACCCCTCACCCCGGCCCTCTCCCCTTCTGAAGGGGAGAGGGGGGCGGCTTCGCCACTCGTGCGCTTCATCTCGCGGCGAGTTGTAGTGAGCTTGGGTGTTGCGGCGTTTGCCATTCTCAATCTCCGATCTTCAATCCTCACACCGTCCTCTTGTGATACCACCACCACTCAAAGAGCAGCACGGCCAGTCCCGCCAGCGCGAGCCAGCGCCAGAGTTCGGCGTTGGCGCGCTGCATCGTGCCCGCGGCCACGCGCTCGTATTTGCCGAAAGCGAGTTCCTCGCGCGGTGTGATGTTACTCTCGTTCGAGTCGAGAAGGTTGGCGCAGAAGGTCACCTCGTTCGTGCCGGCCTTCACCCGATAAACGCCCTGTCGCAAGGTGTCGCCGATGACGAGTTCGGCCGCGCCTATCTCGACGGGAACCGTCTTGGTGGCGCCGCCGGGGAAAGTGATTTGCGCTGAGTCTAACGATTGCGCTAGTCCGAGACGGAACGGTTCGCCAGGGCGGACCATCCGCTGGCTGGAGCCTGTTCCGGCGGGATCGAGCCACTCGACCGCGTTGGCGATGAAGATCGGGAACGACACGCGCAGCGGCCAGGTGCTTTGCAGCGGGTCAAAGCCCACCCAGACCAATCGCTGCCGCCCGATTTGCCCCGCGACGATGAGCGGCGTTTGCGCCGATTCGACCACCGCCACGCCCCACGTCGGCGGCTTGATGGCCAGCGCCTCGGCCACCAGCACGTTGTCGAAGTTCACGTAGCGCAGCAGTGAATGCGCCTCCTTCCAATCCACGATGGTCGGCGTCTTGACCGTTTCCCAACTGGCAAACCAATTCGTGTTTACGGTGTGAATGGCCAGCGTGCTGGCTGTCGGCCAGATGGCGGGAATCACATCGTCCAGCACCACGACATCAAAGGCGGCGGCGGAATCGGTCAGGACCGGCGTCACGGACAACTGCACCAGCGGCGCGGCACGCAGCGCCTTTTCGAGGAAACGATTCCCGCGCGTCACCAGCAACACCTGCACCGGCTGCGGCATCGGACTGAAGGCGGAGGCTTCATTGTCGGCGGCGAGGTCGTCCTTGAGATTCAGTCGTGCCGCGAACACACCGGGCCTGGCCTGCGCGGCGGTGAAGATGACGAGCTGGCTGTTGGTGGGCGTGAGGTCGAGCGGGCGCGTTTCGAGCGACTGATTCTCGAACCGCAATTCGAGGTCGGCACGGACGACGTTGGTCGAGTAGTTCCCGATGCGGACGAAGATGGCGCGCTGCGCCGGATCATCGGGATGCGGTTTCACTTCGAGCCGCACGATGCCTGCGTTGTTTCCACCCTGGCCGATGCGATGATAGACGAGCGGAAGATTCTTGTTGGCCACGTCCTCGAGATCCGGCGCGGCGCCATCACTGAAGAGATGAATCTCGCCCGCCACGACTTGTTCCTCGCCGCGCTTCTCGAAGGTGAAGGCGCCCGCGGTCTTGAGCGCATCCGCGAGGCGCGTGACCGAATCGCTCGGCTGACACGATTCGAGCGCGCGGCGCAGCGCGGTCTTATCGGCGGTCGGCGATTGCTTCACCTCGGTGGTCGCGCCGGCGAGCAGCACCATCATCTGCTCGCCATCGTGAAGACCGTCGGCCCATTTCAGTGCCTCGGCGCGGGCCTTCTCGAAGCGGGAGGGTTTCTCGTCCGTCGCTTGCATCGAAGCCGAGCCATCGAGAATGACAACGCGCAGTCGCGCCTCTCTCGCGGAGCCGGCGAAAAACGGCCGCGCCAGCGCAAAGACGATCAGTGCGAGCAGCAGGATTTGCAGGAAGAGCAGCCAGTTCTTGCGCAGGCGCTGAAAGGGAGCGTTGGCCTGCGTTTCGGCGAGGAACTTCTGCCAGAGCAGCGTGCTGGAGACGAGCTTGAGCACGCGCTTGCGCTTGAGCAGGTAGAAGAGCACCACCACCGGGATGGCGAGCGCGAACCAGAAGGCGGATGGCTCCAGAAAATTCATTTACCCTCTCCCGACGACTTTCGCCCTCGTTGTTCGGGCAACCAGCGATTCAGCAGGTCTCGGCAATTGAGCACTTTTTCCGCGAGATCCACCGGCACATAGAAGTAGTGGTTGGAAGCTTCAAACCCGAGCCGCGAGTCGCGCGACTGCAAGGCATGTAGTTGCCGGGCGAGATCGATTTCCGCGCGCAGCACACTCTCCAGTTCGATCAATAAAGGCTCCGCTGCCGCGGCCTCCGCGGCTTTGGTGAGATCGTCGCGTGCCACCACGAAGCGAGCCTGGTTGGCCACGCTCTGCCAGTGAATTCCCGCCGCCGCCATGACATCGGCTTCCGACATTAAAGCTGTGCTTTGCTCATCCTTCGCCGGGCGTGTGGCAGCCTCGCGCAAGGATTTCGCCCCCTTGGCAAATCCTTCCGCGACTGTCTGCATCTGCGCGATGAAAATGGGCGCCGGATAAATCGACCGCCAGGCCGCGAGATCATCATACGCGAAACCAACCATCGAAGCGTGGTATCCCGTGGGTTTCTCCCAGAGTGGATTGGCGGGACCACACTGCTGCGGGCCGGAATAGACCACGCCGATGTGATAGGGGAATTCGCGGAACGCCGCACTGCATTGCTCCCACGCCGCCAGCGCGGAAGGAGCCAGGTCAGCCCCGAAACGTCGGCGCGCGACGGCTTCGATGCTTCCACCGGCGAGCACCTCGCCCACGGCTTCGAGGTTCGGCGAAGGATAACCGCCCAGCGTCCAGCCTAGCATGAGGCCGTCAACGTGCGCCGCGCGGAGGTTGGCCGCGTGCTGCGCGACGAGCGACAGCACGGGAATGTAGGGCACCGCTGAAAGTTCCCACGTGTTGCCAGCCTGGATTTTCGCCAGAACCGGAAGACCACGCTTGCGCGCGAGTTCCCAGTGGCGTTTCGCCCTCGGACCGGGTCCAACCGAGGAGATGGAGTATTCGCCGACCTCACTCTTCACACCGCCGCGCTCAATCGGCAGGCTCCACTCGCTGACGCTCATCAGCGAGACGCCCTCGGGCAGTCGCGCGATGATCTCCGGCGCCCAGACATCGTTCCAACCCCAGTCCCAGGCGATGAGGCGCTGCTGACCACCGGCGGCCTTGATGCCGGCATCGAACGCGCCATTCACCCCGGCGATCACTTCGGCCGGACCGCGCGCGCTGCACCTCGGACAGGCCTTGCCGCCGCCATGGGACCAGCAGTTCGTGAAGTTCTCCGACGCAGAGATGGTGAAGAATCCGCCGAGGTCCGGCACTTCGCGACAAACCGTCGCCACGGACTCCGTCAGAAAACGCCGCACGTCTGCCTGGCTGGTGCAGAGCGCCGCGTGATCGCCTTGGACGACGCCTTTCAGTTCCGGGTGCTTCTGAAAAAAAACCAGCGGCAGCGCGCGCGGTTCGTTCAGGTAGAGAAACACCCTCACGCCGTGGTGGCGCGCCCGGGCGACGAGCGTGCGGAGATTGGCCAACCGCTCCTGCCAGCGCTCGCTTCGCGCCGGTTCCCACGGACACGGCGCGAGCTTGTGCAGGACCGCCTGAAGCCACACGCCGTTGACACCGGCCGCCGCGAGTTGCGCGAGGTAGCCATCCGGATACGGATCGGTGTCGGGTTCGAGCAGCGGATCGCCGTAGAGCGCGAAATACGAGTAGCAGAACCGGAGTTGCGACGACGGCGACGGCTTGGTTTCGGAGGCCGGCGCCCGCTTGAGCTTTTCCACGAAGCCAAACAACGGCTCGGATGAATTGCCCACGCCCTCTCGAAATGCTTCCTGCACGATGCGGGCGATTTCACGCTCGCGCTGGCGTGTGGTTTCGTCGGACTCCGCATAGATCAGCGGCGCGCAGTTCGGCTTCAGACTGCCCAATTTGATAAAGAGGAAATCATCCTCGCGCAGCGCAAAGGCGAGTTGCTCCGGCGTCCAGCCCAGCAACGTCAGCAACTGCTCATAGGGCAGCAGGTGCCAGTTGCGCTTGATCACGGTGATGTAGGAGCGCCGCTGTTGGTCGCGGGTGATTGAAGGAGGCTGGCCAAGTCCCATTGCCTGGCCAAGCCGCACGATATCCGCGGGCTTCGCGCCCACGACCACCGCCATGCGCTCTGGCGTGACGAGCTGCCAGTTGCGCCACACGAAGGCGTGCAGGCGACTCGGGAAATGCGGCAGCGGAACCGGCGCGGGGGTTGGGCCCTTCGGCAGGACAGCCAGCGACGCCGTTGAAGTCGTGGCTGCCGGGACCTCCGCGCCATGGAGACAAGTGCATCCAGCAGCAAGTGCGCCCGCAGTCAGTGCCGTCGATTGCAGGAAACGCCGTCGTGTCACTGCTTGGACTGCGGAATAGGCTGCGGGCTGGTGAAGCCATTCCCTCTCCGCTCCCGGAGGGAGGGGAGAGGAAGAAATCAAGTTGCGTTCGTTCATCTGCACTTCATCCCACCGATTCCCAGGTAGTTCATTATTCATCGCCATACCTCCGCCGCGCGCAGTTGTTTCAAGAGCAGGTCAGACAAATCGGTGGCCGAACTGGCCGTGAAGAAATTGATGCCGCGCTCCGAGCAGAACTCGCGCAGGCGCTGGAGAAAGTTCTGCACGGTTTGCTGATACGACTTGAGACGAAACTTGCCGAAGGTGACCTCCTGCGTCGCGCCGCTTTCGGCATCTACCAGGCGCAGATCGCCATACGTCGCGGGCTGCAATTCCTCCGGCGAGAGAATCTGCACCACATCCACTTGAAAGCCGCGACCGACCAGCGCGTTCAGGCCTGCCTCGTATCCGGCCGGATCGAGGAAATCGCTGAGCACCACGGCCAGCCCGGTCTGGCGGGCTTCGAGTGCGCCCCGACGCAGCGCCTCATTGAGACTGGCCGCGCCGCCGGCGGTGAGCGCGCCAAGATTCTGGAAGAATTGCATCGCCGATTTCCGGCCACGCACGGAGCGAAGCGCGCCTCGGGCGGCTTGTTCGTTGTTTGTGGTGCGTGGTTCGTTGTTCGTGGTTGGGGCGGAGGTGGCGACGTCGGGGAATGGAATCACGCTCACCCGATCAAAACCGCACAAGGCCACGTAGCCGATGGCCGCGGCGACCTGGCGGGCGAAGTCGAACTTGCGCGGCTCGCCGAAGGTCATCGACTCGCTGGCATCGAGAAAAATCCGCACAGGCAGTTCGCGCTCCTCCTCGTAGAGCTTCAGGAAGAGGCGGTCGAGCCGTCCGTAAAGGTTCCAGTCGAGATACCGAAAGTCGTCGCCGTGCGTGTAGTTGCGGTAGTCGGCGAATTCGACCGACTGCCCGCGGGCGCGGCTGCGGCGTTCGCCCTTGGCGGAGCTTTTCGAGCGTCGCGCGGCCAGCAACTGGACTTGTTCCAACTGGCGCAGGAGTTGTGGGCTGAGCAGTGACATGATCCGTTCCGTCTGGCTACCGCGCGAAACTCGTTGGTCTTCCGCGAGCCGTCAACGCGAACCTTGGTGCCAGAGGCTCCTGCAGAAACCGCTCTGGGCAATTCTCTTTGTCTGCCTAGCCGTGCGCGTGCTAGGTTCCCGCGCCCGAACGCATGACTGCCGCACCTCCATCGTCCCCTGAACCCGCGACTCTGAACGCGATCGTTGCCGCGCCGCGCAAGCCCGAGTTGCTCGCACCCGCTGGCGATTGGGACTGCGTCCGTGCGGCGGTCGAGAACGGCGCTGACGCGGTTTATTTCGGCTTGCAGCGCTTCAACGCCCGCATCCGGGCCAACAATTTCACCGACGCCGATCTCCCGCGCCTGATGGAGTGCTTGCACCGGCGCGGAGTGCGCGGCTACGTCACCTTCAACATCCTCGTCTTCCCGGACGAACTGGCCGACGCGGTGCAGTTCCTGCGCACCCTGATCGCGGCGGGCGTGGATGCCGCCATCGTGCAGGACGTCGGATTGGCGCGGATCATCCGCCGGCTGTCGCCGGATTTTCCGATTCACGCTTCGACGCAGATGACGGTGACCAGCGAGGCCGGCGTTGCGTTCGCGCGCGAACTCGGCGCGGATACCGTGGTGCTGGCCCGCGAATGTTCGGTGAAGGAAATCGCAAATATTGACGCCGGGCCGATCACGCTTCAGAGCTTTGTCCACGGCGCGCTGTGCGTCGCTTACTCCGGCCAATGCCTGACGAGCGAGGCTCTCGGCGGGCGCTCCGCCAATCGTGGCGAATGCGCCCAGGCCTGCCGCATGCCGTACGAGTTGCTCTGCGATGGACAGCCAGTGCCGCTGGGTGACCGGCGCTACCTGCTCAGCCCGCAGGATCTCGCCGGCCTCGAAATGCTGCCGGACCTCATTCGTGCGGGTATCGGCTCACTTAAAATCGAGGGCCGGCTCAAGGCGCCCGAGTACGTGGCCAACATCACGCGGGTGTATCGCCAGGGGATTGATCGGGTCTTCGCCGAACTGACGCAAGTGGCTGGGCACGCCGACCAGACGGCACAACAGCTTCGCCGCGAGACAAGCTACGATCTGGAGATGGCCTTCTCGCGCGGTCTTTCCACCGGCTGGATGCGCGGCATTAACAACCAGGAGCTCGTCCACGGCCGCTTTGGCACCAAGCGCGGCGTGTTCCTTGGCGAGGTCACTCGCGTGCAGGGCGCCGAGGTGTTCATCCGCCTTGAAACTCCGGTGAAACCGGGCGATGGGGTCGTCTTCGATGCCGGCCGGCCAGACTTGGAGGAACAGGGCGGGCGGGTGTATTCGGTGGCGCAACGGGGCGCGGACACCGCGCTTTCCTTTGGCCGCGATGATCTGAAGCTGGGTGCCATTCATCCCGGCAACAAACTTTGGAAGACGAGCGATCCGCAGTTGGAGCGCCGGGTGCGGCAGAGCTTTGCCGGCGACGCACCGAAGTTTCAGCGTCCGCTGCATCTGGAAGTCCACGGGCGCGCCGGCGCGCTGCTCACCCTCGTGGCCCGCGACGACGCCGGACTCGTTTCGCGCGTTGCCTCGAATCTCCCGCTCGCGACGGCTGAGAAGCAGCCGCTCACCGAGACGCGGTTGCGCGAGCAGTTGGGCCGGCTTGGCGGCACGCCGTTTTGCCTGGGCGAATTTCATAGTCACCTCGAAGGCGAAGTCATCCTGCCGGTGAGCGAACTCAACCGTCTGCGCCGCGCAGCGGTCGCTGAACTGGAGACTCAGCGCGCCCAGCCGCGTCGCTGGCGACTGCATGACGCAATCTCCGACGGATCGCTGCTGGCGATCGATCCGGCCGCCCAGCGAAGCGCGCCAGTGGTTGATGCGGAATTGATCGTGATGGTGCGCTCGCTGCCTCAACTCGAAGCGACGCTGCGTTGCGGGGTGCGGACGATCTACGCCGAGTTTGAAGATCCGAAGAAATATCGCGCAGCAGTGCAGGCTGTGCGGCTGGCGCAGGGTTGCGGTGAAGCGCAGGGCGTGCGTCCTGAAATCTGGGTGGCGCCTCCGCGCATCGCCAAGCCCGGCGAGGAATGGATTTTGCCGCAGGTGCGTTCCTGCGATGCAGACGGCTACCTGGTGCGCAACCACGAGCATCTGCAATTTTTTGCGAAGGACCGGCGGCGGGGCGATTACTCGCTGAACGTGGCCAACGGGTTGAGCGCGGAATATTTTCTTGGCCACTTCAGCCTGGAGCGCGTCACGGCGTCCTACGACTTGAATGTCGAGCAGCTTGAATCCTTGCTGCGCAGCGCGCCGCCGGAGTGGTTCGAGATCACGATTCACCAGCACATGCCGATGTTTCACATGGAGCACTGCGTGTTCTGCGCCTTCCTCTCGAAAGGCACCGATTTCACCAACTGCGGACGTCCCTGCGACACGCACACCGTGCAATTGCGCGACCGCGTCGGGGCAGCGCATCCGGTCAAGGCCGACGCCGGCTGCCGCAACACGGTGTTCAACGCCCTGGCACAAACGGGCGCGGAATCGGTGGGACGCCTGCTGGCGCTGGGCGCGCGGAGCTTCCGCCTTGAATTCATGGATGAGACGCCGGAGGAGGTGACACGAACCATTTCCCGCTACCGGCAGTTGTTGCGCGGCGAGATCACCGGCACGCAACTCTGGCGCGAGTTGAAGCTCTGGAACCAGCTCGGCGTGACGCGCGGGCAGATGGATAAATCGGAGCGTCACCACCCAGGCACTGGGATGGACGACACCCGGACTGGGTAGGGCGCGTCTGTCCCAGCGCGCCGCGAACCACTCCCGGCCAACCCGACGGCGCGCTGGGGACAGACGCGCCCTGTGAGTGTTGGGACCAAGAGTCTTCGGGTAGCCCATCCCAAGGTCTTGTCAGCAGGCGCCTGCCGTGCCGGCGGAATTCCAAGGATCAGTCGTTGGGCACCCAGCCTTTGCCGGGAATGAACTCGCGGCTGCCCGAGGATTTGCATCCTGACATTGATACGAGGAGGGTGACGGCCACGAGGAGAACAAGCATCGCTTTGATCATGAGAACAAAGTAATCAAGATTGCCGCCGCGGCAAGCCTGGGGCAGAGTTTCCTGCGAAGGCGCACACGGCATGAAATCGCTCAAAGGTCAGTTGATTCTCGACAACGGCAAGCTCGCCGGCTCGTGGTTTCATCGCGCCGTGGTGCTCATCAGCCAGCATGACGCCGAGGGCGCCTTCGGCCTCGTGCTCAACCGGCCCTCCGAAAACAAACTGGGCGACGCCATCACCGCCAACCTGCCGGAAACGCTCAAGAAGCAGGCGCTGTTCATCGGCGGCCCGGTGCAGCCCACCGCGATGAGTTTCCTCCACTCCGACGATTTTCTGCCGGACGCCAACGTCCTGCCCAACCTGAATCTTGATCATTCGATCGACATGCTCGTCGAACTGGGAGACTCGTATTCGGTGACGCAAAAGCTCCGCGTCTTCGCCGGATATGCCGGCTGGAGTCCCGGCCAGCTCGATGACGAGTTGAAGCGCGATTGCTGGCTGACGCAACCCGCGAAGATCGAGCATGTCTTTCGTCCCGATCCAGCGCGGCTGTGGTCAGATATCCTCAAGGAAATCGGCGGGCGCTGGCGCCTGCTGGCCGACGCGCCGGAAGATCTTTCGTGGAACTGAGCCTGCTGCCGCTGGCGCCAGCCTTGGAATCGGACAGCATGAAACGGCCAGCGGTTCCGTCCGGTCTGGGCGCCTAACCTTGTAGATTTGGGAGAGCCTCGATTTGCCTCATTCAGCGCGCATCGGGATCGTGTGCTCAACTTTGCGCGGATGGATTCCAAAGTGATTACTCTCTTGAATTCAAACTGCTCCCGAGGTTTCTCTTCAAGGAGCGACGCCGCCAAAACGCTGCGCTTCCAAACACACCGGCGAACACACCCAGCGCTAGGTTGACCGGTTCCGGCACGGCCGTTATGTCCACCGACCAACTGGTTAACGTCGAGACCTCGCCGCCGGAGCGATCCGCAAAAAACAACGTCCAGGTGCCGTTGGGATTCATCCCATTGAAGGTGCTCAGCGTGTTGTTACGCGGTGAGCTGTCGAAAGCCGATGCGGCCGACGCCGGATCAAGGAACCGTCCATCCGCTCCCCAGGTGCCGGTGAGTTGCCCGTTTCCATTGTAGCCCGGACCGAGCGATTGGTATTGGTGAATGTCGGCGGAAGCGCTGCCGCTCAGCGTCACCGCAAAGCCAGAATTGCCGTAGCCGTCGGTGTTGCCGGCGCTGCGCCCGACCCGGTTGAGCAACACAGCGAAACCGCTGCCGTGCGACAGGTAGGCATACAGGTCGCCATTGTACCCGCCGGAGAGGTTGAAGGTCAGCGATACGTCGCTGATCGAAGTCGCTGCGTCGGTCAGGCTGAAGTTGAAGGCCATTCCTGATGCATCGTTGTCTGCGATTGCCTGCGTGCCGCTCCAACCGGAGGACAGCGCCGCCTTGCTGAGGCCGGGCATTCCGGCAAGCAAGATCAGGACGGCCATTCGTTTGATGGCAATTTTCATAAATCGTGAAGGCGTCGCCGTTGCGTTTGAACGCTCATTTTCTTCACCCTGGTCAGTAAGAAGGATGAACCGTCCGGAAGTACCGACTCGTCGCCCCGCCAGTGCTCTGGCTGAACTCGAATACCCCGACGCCGAACGTCCCGGCCGTTGTCGGCGCGGTTGTGTTGTCGGCCTTCTGCCAGTCAGGCGGGCTGAGACTGTCGGTGAATTCGATGGTGTAGGTGTAGCCCGGGATGCCCGCAAACCGCACCACGAAATTGCCGTCAACCATCACCGGTCCATAAACCCGGTTGAGCGCCACGGCGGTGCTGGCCTCGACTGTCACGCTCACGGTGCCGGTGCTGATGTCGCCGCCGCTGTCCGTGACGGTGTAGGTGAAGGTGTCCGTGCCCGAGAAGTTCGCCGCCGGAGTGTAGGTCACGATGCCGCTCACCAGGATCACGGTGCCGCTTTGTGCGCTCGTGGCGCTGATCCCGGT
Source organism: Limisphaerales bacterium (assembly GCA_038249465.1). Classification (GTDB taxonomy): domain Bacteria; phylum Verrucomicrobiota; class Verrucomicrobiia; order Limisphaerales; family JBBRWD01; genus JBBRWD01. The sequence goes on from JBBRWD010000089.1 coordinate 21,762, forward strand.
CAGTGTCAGCGTGTCGCCGTCCGCATCCGAGTCATTGAACAGCAGTTTGGTGGCATTGATGGTCTGTGGCCGGCCTTGGTGAGTGGCGGCGGTGTTGGGGTTGGCCGCAGGCGCGGAGGCGAGGGTGTTCCAGAAACCATCCGCCAGCGTGTAACTCGCGGAACTGGCCGTGCCAGCGCACGGCTGGCCCGTGGTGTCCGTCATGGCATATGGCCCGGTGGATGCAGCACCCCCGCTGGCGCCACCGACATCGCTGACCAGCGCATACTGGGCGGAAGTCAGCATCGGCGCGCAAGACAACAGCGCCGCGAGCGCAATGTGATGGAGTCCATCCGTCCTCCGGACCAGCAATAACCAGCCCGCGGCCTGCGTCGGAAGCAAGCCGAACCGCTGGTGGAAACGAAGGCCGAGGTGGCCGGGGGTGGGCGAATTCGGTAGAGGCAGTTGCGGGGTTCCGACGCGAGCCGTTGGTATCAACAGCGAACGCCAGTGCCTCGCAACGCCCGCCAAGCACTCCGACAAGGAGGACAAGATCGCTTTCATGGTCTTGAGGGATATTGGGCGAGGATTCCGGCTGCGCAGCTCTACGGGTTATACTGCACCGGCGTGCCGCGCGCGCGATAGTGGATGTCGAACCCCAGCACGTCGATGTCGCCATTATAGGTGTCCAGAGGATTGCCTCCCTGCCGTTCGAGTCGGAGCGACAATACGGAGGAGGCTCCGCCCATGGTGGCACTCGGGGCGATGCCGTTCGTGCCCAGATTGAACAGTCGGTGCTTCCACTGGTCCCCCGAAGTGATGGTCATCACGTTTGTCACCACTGTTTCCGCCGCAAAGAACTGACCCAGGTTCGCCCAAGTATATCGCATGACGAAAACCACGTTCCCTGCCGTTGTTGTTCTGGGAGACACATGGAGGTGTGGATGAATTGACGTGTCGGGCACATAGGAGTGAGGCAGTTGGGCGTTGACGAACACGCACTGCGTCACATCTTTTGCAAAGAGGATGGATGGCATGTTCGCGCTCGGGCCCCATGTCGTGGATAACACCGCCGAGCCCGCCGAGCCCGCTGGGTTCAGGGCTTGCGCCGGAAATTGCAGATCTTCCCACAGGTTGGTGGCCGACGCCACGAACTCGAGTCCGGTCACGGTTCCCGCAACGGTCAAGTTGCTGGCAGCGAAAGAACCGGCCGCCAGCGCGTACCCAACGCTGGTCATCCGGCGGTCGGGCGTCAATTGCTGCAAACCATTCACGCCGTCGTTGAACCAGACGCGCAGATAGACCTCGCTGTTGGCAAAGACGCTGGCAGGAATCGTCTGAGTCATGTTGGCCACGGAGGTGTCGCCCAGATTCACCGAGAACACGCCGCGCGTCACCGGCAGGGTGACGGCGCTGCCCGTCGGTTCACTGCCGCCGGTGCTGGTGCCGCTGTGGCTCCAGTAGGTGGCGCCGCCCGCGGCGTTGACGAGGGCGAACTTGAACAGGCCGTCGCCAGTAAAATTGGTGCCGCCAACGGTGATTTTGCCCTGATGGCTGAGGATGCCTGGAACATCTGCCTGCGTGCAGGGCGCGGCAAGACAAACGGCCAGCAGGGGCAGAAGCTTGAGGTTCGACTTCATGGAGTGTCAGGTCTGAGGTGATGGGAGTTTACGGTGCCAGACGGGCGTCATCGGGAGTCCGGGCCTGAGCGGTTGAAAAAACCACCCAACGGGCGGGCGCCGCCTCTCAGCGTGCTCCCTCCGTATTTGAGTTGCGCTCGGACGGGGCGTCTTTCGAGTTTCGCGGGACGAATCATGATATGCCCAGCCATCTGGATAGAACGTGTATCGGAGAGAACTCCGATCTTGATAAGAGATGTTTTCACCCAATTTCTGGTATTTGCCCTTTGGGTCACTTCTTGAGCTTGTCAGCCTCACTGCCGTGTCCCGGCGAGTCGAGGGCGCAAGCCTGTCGGATGGGCGGCCGACGGCGAAACGGCCCGGGAGATGTGCCACACTGAACGCCCCGACCTGGTCTTGACGGATATCGCGCTGCCCGGCATGGACGGCTGGGAACTCGCGCGGCGAATCCGGGCCAGTCTTCCGGAAATGCGCGTATTGACCATGTCTGGCATGACGGATCCCTGCACCATCTGGCGGGTGGGACAGAGCGGGATTCACGGATACTACCCAGGCAGTGGGATGGACGACACCCGGACTGGGCAGGGCGCGTCTGTCCCCGCGCGCCGCGAACCACTCCTGGCCAACCGGACGGCGCGCTGGGGACAGACGCGCCCTATCCGTGAGGGCTGGGACCAAGAGTCTTCTGGTAGCCCATCCCAAGGTCTTGTCAGTATATCGAAAAGACCGAGTCGCCGGAGTCACTGCTCAAGGCGATTCGAGTGGTGGCGAACGGTGGCACGCTCTTCAGCCCCGTCTTCGAGCCGGTGAAACGGGAATGGCTGGCACAACCGGAGGCTTTCCAGAAGATTCTCAGCACCCGCGAACAAGAGGTGCTGCGACGGGTGGTGGCGGGGGAGGGGACGAGCAAATCGGCGCGCTGCTGAACATCGCCGCCGCCACGGTTGGAGTTCACCGCAAACATATCCGGGGGAAACGGGGACTGCGCAACGATCGGGAGTTGATGGGGCATGCCCGGCGTTGGGGGCTGGCTTGGCGGGAAGCCTTCAGTCTGCTGAGGGTAAAGCCAGTTGGCTCGTGCGCCGCGCATTGATCTCGCCGCCAGGAAGCCAGGGTTCAACCTGGAAAACGCAGTTCAACCACGGATGGACACGGATGCCGGGCACTTGCGGTGAACGAGGGGATCACCCGGAGGGTGAGGAAATTGGCTGGGGGCAAATCCGTGTGTGTCCGTGTTCATCCGTGGTTGATGATTGTTCCTTTAATTCCAACTGCGGAAATTAGGTTCAAAGCCTTCGGCGGTGGGTTGAGTGAAGCCATCACTGCGAAACTGTCTGAGTCGCGAATTGCTCGTGAGTGTCGGTTGCGGGAGGGGCAACAGCGCGGCGGTTCTTCTAAGGACAGTCTTCCCAGTTCTCACTTCGACGCTGTCGGCCAATCGAGCACGAGCAACGACACTGCCCGGCGGGGCAGGATGAACCTCACCAGCGCACTCCCGTCAGCCACCCGCACCGTCTCGGGCCCACTCAACGCGGCCAGCCGGCCGGCCTGTTCGATCCGGGCGTATTGTTCCGCCGTCGGGTTCTGCGGGGATCCCATTCGCTTCCAGACACTGAAGGCGTTGCTGTGCTCCTCATCGATGCGGAAGTGCTGCAACCGTGCTTCGCCGCTGATGAAGGGCAGGCCGTTCAGGGCCAGGCCGACTGCGGCGTCCGGGCCGGTCCGGTCGTCGTCGTGATAGTGCCACACCAGCACACTGAGCTTGTTATTGTCGCGGCTGGCCAGCGCCGAGACGTCCGGTTTCTCGCGCACTCCCCGGCGTGTCATCTCCTCGATGGGCACCGCCGCATCACTGACGACGTTGAGCCGCTGGCGGCCCATTCTGCTGAACATGCGAAAGACGTTGAGTACGGGCTTGTCGAGTCCGTTGCTGGCCAGCGAGCGAAAGCCGGCGAAGTAAGGCTGGTCCTCGAACTCGAAGGCCCATGTCAGCGCGCCTTCGAGATTCACCCCGTAATTGGCGGCGAGATCGTGTTTGCGGGCAAAGCTGGCGGCGGTGTAGCTCGAATACATGGTGCCGTTGCGATAGGCCAGCGAGGGTCCCTGGCACGCGGCGCAGCCTTCCGGATCCGACTCACCGATGACAATGGGTTTGCCCCTCAGTTCAGGATAGGAGGCGACGATGCGAAATCCGTCTTCGATGGTGCGCAGGTGATTGGCAATCCCCATGCGCACATGGCCGTTGGTGGTCGTGGGCGCTCCCTTGGCGTGGAAGGACACGAAGTCGAGGGGCGTGCCCACCTTGCCGGTGGCGTGGTTCGTTCCACGCAGACAATGCTCGAAAAAATCCCGGGTGAATTTTCCGCCGCTGCCGGCCACATCGGGACCGCCCACCTTCGCCGTCGGCAGCGCGCGGCGCACGGCGTCGATGGCGAAATCATGGAGCTGGTGAAACTCCGCCGGCGTGCCGCGCCAGTAGCCGATGTTCGGCTCATTCCAGACCTCCCAATACCACGTCTCCACCTCGGCGCGGCCGTACCGCTCGACGCAATGTTTCGTCCACTGGAAGACCAGTTCCGCCCACTTCGCGTAGTCCTTCGGCGGATAAGCCCAGCCGGTGTAAATCTCTTCATATCTCGCCTGCGGCGTCCACCGGTGCTGATACGGCTCGGGCTTCACGGAAAGCGCCTGCGGCATGAAGCCAATCTGCGCGTAGGGCCGCACGCCGCGTTGCCGGTAGGTGTCAAAGATGCGGTCGAGAATAGTCCAGTCATAGATGGGCTGGCCGGCGGCATCCTCGCTGTAGGCGCCGGTGGAACCCCACTTCAGCGCGGGGGTGCCGTCGCCGGAGCACAGCAGATTGTGCGCGCGGAAGAAGACCTGGTCCGGCGCGAGCGCGCCCAGTTCGCCGACCAGCTTCTGCCCGTGCTTCATGGTGGCATAGTTCGGTTCGTCAGCGCCGAAGAAGCGCCAGATGGGCTTCAGTTCACCTTGTGGCCTGGCGACATCCACCCAGATGGAGACGGGGAAGGAATCCGCCGCCGAAGTCGTCGTTGCGAATGCGCAGAGCATTGCGGCGTAGAAAGCAGTGTGGAGTTTCATATCGTGGAATTCAGAAGTTGGTTTCGATGATGGGACGGAAGGTGAGTTCATGTACCACCACATCCTCCGGCGCGGTGATGCATTGCACAATCATCTGCGCGGCGGATTCCGGGCGCAGGTAGTCCGGCCGGGCGTTGGCGCGGAAAGTCGTATCGACGCCGCCCGGATAGACTCCCGTGACCTTCACTCCGACCTGGCGCGCCTCTTTGATCAGGCAGCCGGTGAAACCATGCAGCGCGTGCTTCATGGTGGAATAGACGGAGTAGTTCTCCATGCTGGTGTGCGCGACGCTGCTGATGATGTTGAGGATGTGGCCCGAGCGGCGCGGCGCCATGTCCTGGAGAGCTTCGCGCGCGAGCAGGATCGGGGCGCGGACATTCACCGCGTAGGAGGCGTCGAGTTCTTCGGCGGTGACCTTCGCGAGCGGTTCCTTGGCCCGGTTGAAGCCGGCGTTGTTCACCAGGACATCGATCCGTCCGAGGGCGTTTCGGGCCGCGGCAAATAGTTCGACGGCAGCTCCGGCGGGTGCCAGGTCGATGGCCAGCCCCGGACAGATCAGTTCGCGCTGGAGCGACTCCACCAATTGAAGGTCGCGCCCGGTGATGAAGACGTCGAAGCCGGCGGCCTTCAACTGCCGGGCCACCTCGCGTCCGATGCCGCGGGTGGCGCCGGTGACGAGTGCGGTTCGCGAGAGAGGTTCTTTCATGGATGGTGCTGGCTGGTTGTTTCCCTGGATTCAGTTGCTCTTGGTCGCCTCGGCCGGCTTCCGGTGGTCGATGAAATTCTCCCGGACATATTCCGGCCGGAAGCGAAAAAGATTGGGGTCTTTCGCGTCCACCGTCACCCGCACCCAGTGCGCGTCTGGATTTCCAAACGTCTCCACGCGGGTAAAGTACTCCACCCGCCGCCGGCTGCGCGCGCTGACCATCGGCTGATCGATGCGAAAATAATGGGAGTCGCCGTGGACCAGGACCACCGGCCGTCCGAAGGCGACGGTCTCCTTTTCCAAGGCATCCAGAAATTCGTTGAAACCCAGCCGTGTTTGATTGGTTCGAGGCAGGTCGTAGTGGGGATTGGCCTGAATGACCAACACCACGCCGAGGCTTTTCTGGCGCATGGCTGCCGTGAATGTCTCCCGCAGCCAGGCGAGGTTGGCCTGGTTGCGCAGTGGAAACTCAGCCTTGCCGAAGTTGTTCGCACCGCCGGGCAGGTTGAAGCCTGCGAAGCCGATTCTGCCGCGCTCCCACCGGATGTTCTCCCGGAAGTCCGCAAATCGCGGGTCGCCGCCTTCACTCTGTCGATGGAGGGGAAGAGTTCTCTGCCCCAGACTTTGGTTTCCGGCGCAGAACAGCGCGCGCAACTTCTGCAGCGCCTCGAGCGGATCGCGTTTGGGCTCGGCCGTCTTGTTGCAGTCGCTCCATTCATTGTCGCCGGGGACGAAGAACAGCGGGTGCCGAATGGTCTGAAATTGCGCGAGGCGCGCCGCGAGGAGTTCGTCGGTGCAGGGAGCGGCGCCGGCCTTGATGTCGCCGTCGTGGATGACAAAGTCCACGTCCGCGCGGTTCAGGCGCCGAATCAGGTTGGGAAAATCGTTCGACACCGCCGGGTCGCTGTAAGGAATGTCCCCGATCAAGGCAAAGTCCCACGGGTGGGCGCAGGCTGACGGCGGACGAGAGGATCGGCACCCCACCGACGCACCGGCCACGAGCAGCAGAATCAGCGAGATGGGGCCGAGCAAGCATCGGTGGGCATTCCGCGCAGAGGACTTCCGCAGCCCGCCCGCGAATTGCCGTGGGGCGCACGGGGACAGGCGGGACATCATGCGGCTCATGGTTGGCGGAGGTTCGCCGGGTGCAAATGCGGAGTTCACGCCGTTGCTTTGCCAAGAAACGAGCCGGAATGCAAAGAGACTCATGAAGATTGCGACACCTGTCGGGCCGCATCTGGGAATGCTTTTGTTTCGGATTCTCCCTCCGCTGAAACAGATGCTCCCAAAGTGATCCGCCCGCTGGTCCGGTTCGCGCGCCCGCAGCGCAATCTACCGACAATAATTCGCAAGCCACCGGAAGCGCGGCTTTCCTGCCCCTGTTACGGTCGCCCGCATGAACAAAAAACAAATGTTCGCGACGGGCCTGCTCGCAGGCGTGATGTGTGCCACCTCCACCCGCGCCGACGAGCGGCGGTTCACCTACACTTACGAACCGGAAACGCTGCCGCAGGGCGCGTTCGAGTTTGAGAACTGGGTGACCTGGCGCGGCGGCCGCACCGATGCCGTCGGGAAGGACAATTACAGCCGCTGGGATTTCCGCCAGGAAATCGAGTATGGCGTGACCGACCGCTACACCGCCGCGTTCTACGTCAACGAAAGCTCGGTGAGCTACGACAAGCCGCCCACCGGCGCCCACGAGTCGGAGTTCAGCTTCGAAGGCGTCTCGCTCGAAAACCGCTACATGGTTCTCAATCCGGCCGAGCACAAGATCGGCCTTACGCTGTATCTCGAAGGCACCATCTCGGGCAGCGAGGCGGAAGTCGAAACGAAGATCATCCTCGGCCAGCGGTATGGCTCATGGAAGTGGGCGTTCAATCTGATCTACGCCAACGAATGGGAGGACGACTTCAGCGAAATCGAAGGCGAGGCAGGAGCCAGCCTTGGCATCGCCCGCGACCTCGGCAAGAACTGGTCGGTCGGTCTGGAGTTGCGCAACAAGAATACCTTCCCTGATTACGAAGAATGGAAAAGCTCGGCGATCTACCTCGGACCCACGGTCGGTTATCGCCAGGAAAAATTCTGGGCCACCCTCTCCGTGCTGCCGCAGATCTACGGCTGGAACAACAGCGCCAGCCAGGACGGCAACAGCAATCTTGATTTGAGCAGCAACGAAAAGATCAACGTCCGCCTGCTCTTCGGCATCAACTTCTAAATATTCTCATGCGCCGGTTCCTGTGGTTGTTGATCGCGCTGGCGGTGGACGCACCTGCCGTCAGCGCCGCTGATTTGTCGGCAAAGGAACTGACGGCCGCCCGCAAAACCTACGTCGCGAAGTGCGCCAGGTGCCATCGCTTCTACGAGCCGAAGGAATATTCCGAGGCAGACTGGCGCGTCTGGATGGAGAAGATGAACAAGAAATCCAAACTCAAGTCGGAGCAAGCCAGTCTGCTGAATCGCTATCTGGACGCCTACCGCGCGGGACGACTCTCGGGCAAGCCCGAGGACACGCGGTAGAGATTCGCCCAATTCCGCCGCAGGTTCACGGCACTACCTGCACCCGGTAGAATCGCGTGCCGGCAGTCAGCGTGTCGCTCTTTGATGCGGTGTTCCCGCTCGCTGCCACATCGCCGGCAAGGTCGGTCCAGTTGGTCACGGTGAGGTCCGGCTTGAACTGCAAACGATAGACGGCATTGCTGACGGCACTCCAGGTGATGGCGACAGTGATCTGGTTCGTGGATGTGAGTGAAAGGATCAGCGGAGCCGGGGCGGTGATGGTGAGTGTGCCGGGAATGAAAGCGATGGCGTAGTTGGTACTCGTCAACCCGCCCGGGGTGATCGGATAGGTGCCGACAGCCTCACCATCGGCACGGGTAATTACCAGCGTGCCGCCCAACACATTAGTTGTCTCGCCATTGACGAAGCCTGCGTAGGTCACTGTAAAAACCGGATCAGCATCGCCGTAAGTCTTGCTCTGGTTGTTGGCCGTGACCGTTGCTGCCTTCGCCGTCACCGCCAAGGTGCTGTCGGTCGGCGTCACGTTGTAGTTCGGGTTGAGCCCCAACGTCACAGTGATCGGATATGATCCCACGCCCGAGCCGGCCGTCGCCGTCGTGGCCAGGGTGTAGTTGAGCGTGTCGCTCCCCACCGTTCCGGTCACCACCGCCGTCAGCGCCGGGTTCGCGTCGCCGTAGGTCTTGCTCTTGGCCGCTGCCACCACGGTTGCC
>JBBRWD010000090.1:0-29874 GCA_038249465.1 Limisphaerales bacterium
CAGGCCGGCGAACACACCCTCATCCGCTGGGTCTGGCTCAAGCCGAACGAAACGAGGAAGGTTGTCTTCGAGGGGATCAAACCGACGGCGACAGGCCCCCAGGAGTTGCGCTGCGGCACCGTTCAACGACGGGTGAACTGATTGTAAATACCTTAAAATGAATCTGCCCCAACAACTTCTCGCCGTCGTCCTCCTGCTCGCGGCCTCGACCGTAACCCCGGCCGCGGAATCCGCCGCGCGATGGAATCCGCGCACAACCAACTGGAACGTCAATCCGCGGACGGTCATTGGTGATTGGGGCTTCGACCGCCCGGGTTACCCGACCGGGCTTTACCTCCAAGGAGTCACTGTGCCCGAAGGCCAGAAAGTGACCAACCCGGTGATCTACGACAACGATGTGTTGGACGATGTGTTCGATGACGAGTTGGCGATGGTCATGGCCAGCAAAGGCGAGATGAACCTGGTAGGTTTGATCGTCACTCCCGTCCTGACCGACGGATGGGGTTTCTCGAAGCCGGAGTGGATCAGGACCGCCCACGCGGCGAGGCGGTTGGCCGAACACTCCGGCCTGCGCATGGATCGCATCCCGCCGATCACCGTCGGCACGGAGGCGCCCAATGAGAAGGCGGGCGAAAACAAGGACTCGGCGGGCGCGCGACTCTACATCCGCTTGATCCATGAGCAGTTCGCCCGCGATCCGCAACGGCCGCTCCTCGTGAACATCGGCGGCCAGGGCGCCACCCTGGCCTCGGCCTACACCCTCGCCCCTACCATCGCCAACCACTGCCTCGTGTACTATACCGACCTGCGGGTCTATAACGGCCATTACCAATGGGCCTCCCGCCTGATCGCGAAGCATTTTCGCGTGGTGAGCTGGGGGGATGACCACTGGTGGATCACCAAGCCCGGCCAGAACCAGTGGCGCGTGCTGCCTCGCCCGGAACGGGCGGAAGGCAAGGACAACGACGCCAACAGCGGCGAATGGCGCCAGTGGAGCGCGCTGCATGTCCCGCTGTTGGATCACATGGTGAAGCAGTTTCAGACTCGCGGAGAGTATTGCCGGGGAGAACGCAAAGGCGACGGCTACCTCGACGGCACGTTCTTGCAAGCATGGCTCCCGGGCATCTTCGACGACGCCGCGCTCCAGGAAATCCGCGGCGGCCAGGTGCTGCACGTCACGCGCTTCACCGCAAGCAACGAGGACCGCGTCAGGGCGTTCGCCAACCAGCGGCTGTTGAATCCGCAGGCCTATCGGGGCGGAGCGCGACCGCCTGAAACCAGGAGCGCCGCGAACGCGGCCGTCGAGTCAACTGTGTTGCCGTATCCCGCTTACCCCGGTGCACGGGCGAGCGAACGATTCGAGGTCAGCGTGAACGGCCAGCCGGTTTTCGTTCACCATCATCCCACTCACCGGGAGAAAGGCTCTGGCGACATGCACTACGCGCACTTCGCGATGAGCGGCAAGACTGTCGTCAGGGTGAAGAACAAATCGGGCGCGATTCGGTCTTGTGACATCCGGCCGCTGGCCTACGCGATCAAGCCGACGATTGAAGGCGATACGGCGACATTCGAATTAGACCGTCCGCGCTACGGCATCGTGTTCGTCAACGAACCGGCTGGCTACGACAGCAGCGGCCTGATGCTGTTCGCTGAAGCGCCGGAGGTTAACCCGCCGAAGCTCGGTGACGCAGGGGTGCGCAACCTGCTCGACTACGGCGCGGACCCGTCCGGGGCAAGACTGGCGACCGAGGCGATCAACCGGGCGATCGAGGACGCAGCGAGACAACCCGGCGGTGCGACGGTCTTTTTGCCCAAGGGCGGCATCTACCGGTCGGGCACGGTGATGATGAAGAGTGGCGTGACGCTTTACGTGGAGGCCGGCGCGGTGTTGCGCGGGAGCGATGACCCGAAGGATTATCCGGTCATTTCCAACGGCAGCCACTGGGGCAATGGCGCACTGGTGTTCTTCGACAGGGTGGAGAACTCCGCCTTGCGCGGCCGCGGCACCATAGACGCCAATGGTTATCCCAGACTCTACAGCCAACTCGATCCGAAGGACGGCAGTCGCAAGCGCTCGATCTACGGCTACAAACTCGGCCAATGTCGCAACATCCGGTTCGACGACTTGATTCTAGCCAACTGTTGTCAGTGGACGGTGCATCTGTTCGACTCGGACCACTTCGCCACTCACAACATCAAAATCCTCAACCGCAAGGTGCAATACAACGAGGACGTTTATGACTTCGACGTCAGCCGCCATATCCGCGTCGAGAACGGTTTCGCGCTGACCATGGACGATTTCTTCGCCATCAAGGGCACCCCAGGCACGCTGGAAAACGCACGCCGCCGGGATGTGGAGGACATCGTGGTGAAAGGTTTTGTGGGCTATGGTTACGACACCGGTCTGGCGCTCGGCTACAGTGGTGAGGCGCATTACACATCGGTCAAGGACGTGCATCTGGAAGATTACCACGCTGTCTCGTGCCGCGTGGATTACGCCGTCTGGATCGCGTTCACTCCGAACCCGCCCACCGGCTATGCCGAGGCCTTGAATCGTCCGCTGTCAAACTTCACGTTCAAGAACTGCACCTTCGAGGAAGGGGGCGGGATCTACATCTCGGCGGGAGAATCAAAGCTGACCGGGTTCACCTTCGACAACTGCTCCGTCCTGGACACCCGACGCCCATGCATTCTGGAAGGCAGAAACGTCGAGCGAATGGCATTCCGCAATTTACGCATCGGCGGCCAGAACATCCGTAGCGCGGACGATTTCAAGGCCACAGACGGACGGATCGAGGTGCCGGCAACGTTTGAATCCACACCATGAACCGGCGAACCTTTATTGCGCGCAGCGCTGCGGTCGCAGCCGCCTTGACGATGCCGCCGCGGATATGTGCCGCCGAATTGCCCGCGGCGCTGAAAGACCGCGGTTACTATCTTTGTTTCATGCGCATGCCGACCTTCGGACTGGCGGTGTGGAAGGAGATACTCGAGGACGCGGCGGCCGATGGCGCGAATACGGTCATCCTCTGGATGGGCGGCGCGTTTCGATCGAAGAAGTTCCCCATCACCTGGCAGTGGGCGAAGGAACACGAAAACGTAAAGGCCGACTTCGGGCGCGAACTGATTTTCCACGCGCACCGCCGCGGCATCAAAGTCCTGCTCGGCTTCACACCGTTTGGCTACGACGGGGTGAATCAAGTGCCCCTGGAAAAGCCGGAGCTGAAGGCTGTTGGACAGGATGGCAAGCCGGTCGCCGAGTTCGGCATCGGATGCTGGGGCTGGAACCTCTGCCCCGCCAAGGCGGAGTCGCAGCGATTCATGCGCGAGTATGTGCGTGAGATGGCGTTCGAGTTCTATCCCGAGGCGGACGGACTGTTCATCGAATCCAGCGACTACGCCATCTGCCACTGCGCGGAGTGCGGGCCGAAGTATTTCGACCATGAGTTTGCGTTCGTGCGCGACATCTCCAACGAGGTGTGGGCGCACCGGCCGGAGGCGACTGTCGTCGTCTATCCGCACTACTTCTCCGGCGCGAAGCTGCGTTTTGCTTTCGCCGAGGCGACCGCCGCGAAGCAACCCTTCGATTCACGGTGGACGCTCTTCTTCACCCCGCACAGCGCCGCGCTCGAGCCTTTGCTCATCGCGAAGGCCCGGGGTGCGTGGTGGTGGAATGAGGCCCCCAGCCGTTTCGACGTGGCGAACCTTCGCGCCGCTGTGCAGAAGGCTCGCGATGCGAAGTGCAGCGGATACGTTCCGTCGCTGGAGTGCTACAGCTATGTTGTCTCGAAGACCGAATCCGGCGAACCGTGGCTGGTGGGCGAACGGCAGGTTCCCTTTGGCTTCGGCTGGCTGAAGGACGGCGCAAATCCGTATCGCGAACTGCCCGTCCGCGCCATCCGCCAGGCTTTCCGAGAACTTACGGCGAACCCCGACCTCTCGGAAGCTGACCTGCGTGGGCGTCTGGGACGGGAATTGTTCGGGCCGAGCTGGCAAGCCACGGACGTCGATGATCTCTTCGAACTCTTCCGGGTTCTAAACACCGACCGCGACTGGTCCGTGCCCGGAGCGTTAACCACGCCAGGCCTGGTGCGCCATCGCGCCGAGCACGGGCGTCTCGATGCGAACAAGCGCGCACTGCTCCGCGAGCAATTGACTCGCGTGCGTGCGATCGCCGCGCGCCATCGCGGAGCCGCCAGCGACGGCGCGAAGGAACTGCAACGCATCGCCCAGTGGCTCGCCGACCAGTGGACTGCCGATGACATTTCCTTGCTCAACATCCCGTGAAGACGCATCGATTCATCGGAAACGCGAGCATCAAACATCGCTCGAAACGGTTTATTACGTCACGGCGCGCACTTGATCCCAACTTCACAGCCATATCTCAATCATCAGCCCAAACCGCACCGCCTCGTTCTTCCACATGACAAAACCACGCCATTCCATTCAGAACGCTCTTGCTGCTACCGCCTTGTTTCTCCTCGTGGCCGCGGCGGGTCATGCAGCCGTTGACCCCAAGCCTGAGATTCCTCTGGCGGTGGATCTGGACCGCGCCACCACCACCCGCTGGCTGAACAAGAAGGTCCTCGCTTCGCGGTTGCTCGATGACATGGAGAATCCCGCCACCTGGACACTCCAGAACCGCGGCCAACTCTCCTTCACGAAGGAACGTTTTCGCGATGGTCAGCAGTCCGTGCGGATCACCGTCCCCACCTTGTCGGATCAGCCCAACAAAGTTCACGGGCGGTCGTTTGGCGAAGCGACCCTCAGCCGGCACTTTCAGAACGAGGACTGGACGGACTTCAACCGGCTTTCGTTTTGGGTGTATCCAACCATGAAGGGTTTCAAGAATGGTTCGATGCTCGCCAAGCTCATCTACGAGGGATCGGACCAGGAGAAAGTCAGCCTCTGGTATCGCGGCCAGATGAATTACTTCCTGCTCCGGCCCGGCGAGTGGAACCCTATCGTTTGGGAAATCCCGCATGTTGACCGGCGGAAAATCACGCGGCTCGAACTGATCTACCTGCAACAGGGCAACGAACCCGGCACGGCCACCAACGTGGTCCTGGATATTGACCAGCTTGAGCTTCAGCGGGTCGATCCGGACTACTACCAAGGCTGGAGTGTGGCCCCGGGGCGAATCGCCTTCAGCCATAGCGGCTACCAAACCGGTCTGTCCAAGACCGCCCTCGCCAGCGGGCTGACATCCGAATCCTTCAGCCTGCTGGAGCGGACGTCCGGCCGCAGCATCCTGACCAAACCGATCCGTCGGGAGCAGACCGGCTTGGGCGAATTTCAAGTGCTGGACTTCTCGGAGGTGGAGGCGCCCGGGGAATACACCCTCAAAGCGGGCGGACTGGTCAGCCAGTCGTTTCGGATCGGCCCCGATGTCTGGGAACAGACAGCCCGCAAGGTGATCAACTTCTTCTACGCCGAGCGTTGTGGGTATTCGATACCCGGCGTGCATGACGTCTGCCACCAGGATTGGCAGGCCAAACACAAAGATCAGACCATTAAGATCAACGGCGGATGGCACGATGCCGGCGATCTCTCGCAGGGGGAGATCAACACCGCTGAAGCGATCTACTCCATGCTGGCGCTGGCCGATCGCCTGGGCCCTCAGAATCCCGAACTGGCCGCGCGGCTGATGGCCGAGGCGCGCTGGGGGCTGGACTGGCTCCACAAGACGCGTTTCGGCGACGGTTACCGCGTGGTCTGGGGCACCCTGGATTTCTGGACGGATGGTGTGGTGGGGAACATCGATGACTGCCATGGCCAGGTGAGCAACAACGCCTACGAGAATCTCATCGGCTGCGCTACGTCCGCCCTGGCGGCGCGTTTGCTCAAGAGCCAGGAGCCCGCGTTGGCCGAAACCAGCCTGCGCATTGCCCGTGAGGATTTCGGGTTCGCTCTCGAGAAATTGGGCTCACCCCGGTTGGAACTGGCCTCGCAGGCCGTGTTGGCGGCGGTTGAACTCTACCGGGCGACCGGCGACCGCGCCTATGCCGACAAGGCGGCCGAACTCGCACCGGTGATTATCGCCAGCCAGCAACGGGAGATCCCTTCCTGGGACAAGCCGCTGGTCGGCTTTTTCTATGATGGTCCCAAGCACCAGCGCATTTTGAATTATGCCCATCGCGGCCACGACCAGGCGCCGGTGCTGGCTCTGACCGCCCTTTGCGATGCAATGCCCGATCATCCGGACTGGATTCAGTGGTATTCGGCGGTCGTGCTCCACTCAGAATTCCTCCGGGCCACGGCGCGGTTAAATGCGCCCTACGGAACGCTGGCGGCTGGCATCTACCACGTCCGTGACAACCCGGGCCAGGTCACCAAAGGCCTGAAGCTCTCGGAGGAATACTATCTGCGCCGGTTCCCGGTCACCGGGGATGCGCGCGGCCACTTCGGCGTGCTGCTGTCGCAGACCAAAGGGCTGTCTGCTGCCGCGCGGTTGCGGGGCGACGCGTCGCTGATCGACGTCTCCCAATCGCAGCTTCAATGGGCTGTGGGCCGGAATCCCTTTGGCCAAAGCTGCATGTATGGAGAGGGCTACGATTTCGCGCCGCAGTACACCGCGATGTCGGGCGATATCGTCGGCTCGCTTCCGGTCGGTATCATGATGCCCGGCAATGAAGATGTCCCCTTCTGGCCGGCGGCGAACTGCTGGGCCTACAAAGAGGTCTGGGTTCACCCGGCCTCGCGCTGGCTGTGGATTGTTGGCGACCTCCTGCCCAGCCGTGCGCTGCGGCCCGAGCCGATGGCCGATTGCGCCTTCACCCTGGCGGCGGAAACTGCGGCTGACGGCAAGATCACGATTCGCTTGTCGGCGCGCGGGCAAGGGCGACACCGCTTCACCGTGCGCGCCGAAAACCTGGCCATCAGCGATCCCAACCCGGAGCTTGATCTGAAAAGAGACGCACCGGCGACGGCCCAGTGGGCGGCCACGCTGGTCAATGCCAAGGCACCCTGGGTGGCGGTGGTCATCCCGGACGGCAACCTCGCGCACCGCCGCGAGGTGACCGCGAAGATCAACCCACCGTGATCTCCTCCTTTTCCAGATGCGAAGCGCAACCTGGAATAGGTGCGCGGGCTGTTCGCGTAGCGGGAAATGGTTCGACAACGTGGGGTTGTGCCGGATGGAGAAATCCAAGTGAAGACCATCGCCTGGCTCTAAGCAGTATTGGTGGGAATTCTGTTGGCGTCACGGACAGGCATGACCGCGGAATCGTCAGCCTGGCAACTCCGCTTCCGCGACGGTGCTGGCGGCGTTCTCGGAAACCAAGCAGCCCAGATTACCAAGACCACGCTTGGTCTCAACCCTCACGGGTAGGGCGCGTCTGTCCCCAGCGCGCCGCCGGGCCGGCCGGGAGGGGTTCGCGGCGCGCTGGGATAGACTCACCCAGCGCCGGGTGTCGTCCATCCCACTGCTTGGGTAGTATTGGGTGTGCATGATTTTCGCCCCATGATTTTCTCGTTCCACCAGTCAGATCAGCAGCGCATCGAGGTGGATGTCCTGTGGTGCGAACGCGGAACTTTCGACGAGCATCACCACGGCAATTCGCTGGCCTCGCAGGTTCATATTCGTGCCGGTGGATTCTGCGGTTCCGACGAGTCGGCGGCGCTCCTTGATCAGCTTCGCCCGGTCTGTCGCACCTCGCGCGGCAAGGCCGAGTTCTCGACGCTGGATCGGCTGATTCGGTCGGCGAGGTGGCCGACCAACCCGGCATCGGCAATCGGCTTCACTTCAGGATGCAGGTCGAGCAGTCCCAGTTGGCGGAATCCCTACGTCAGCTTGAGGTTGTCACCTCGGAGTTTCCAGTCCGTGTGGCCTGCGAAGGCCCCCGCTCACACCCCTGATTGAGCGTGGAAGCCTGCTGAAAGAAACAGGCAGGAGAGCGGCTTTTGATTCGCTCGCGCTCCTGCGGGCGAAGGCTGGGCGCCTCATGATTCAACCGAAAACCTGCCCCTGAGTTTCTCCAGCGCCCTGGCCCGATGGCTCAGGCGGTTCTTCACGTCCTCGCCCAGCTCGGCGAAGGATTGCGTGAAGCCGTCGGGCACGAAGAGTGGATCGTAGCCAAAGCCGCCACCGCCACTGGGAGCAAACTCGATGCGCCCTTCACACGCGCCCTCGTAGAAGCTCGGTGCGAGGTCCGCGGCGGCTGGCGCAATCTCAGCGAGAGCCAGCACGCAGCGGAAACGCGCCGAGCGTTTTTCTCTTGGGATGTCCTTGAGCAGGCGCAGCAGCTTCGCGTTGTTCTCCGCATCGCTCGAATTGCCGGGCGCGCCGGAATCCAACGCAGCGAAACGCGCGGAGTGCACGCCCGGCGCGCCGTTGAGTGCATCCACTTCCAGCCCGGAATCATCTGCCAGCACGAATGACTTTTCGCTGTGGATCTCAGCGGGTGCAGTGGCGCGTATCCAGTCTGCCAGCGTGATCGCCTTCTTCGCGGCGTTGCCAGCGAACGTATCGGCATCCTCCACCGCGTTCGGGGCAGACGGAAAATCCTTGAGACAGAGCACGCGGAAGCCTTCGCCGAGAATGGCGCGGATTTCTCCCGTTTTATGCGCGTTGCGTGTAGCGACGATGAGAGTGGTCATATCAATAAATGCAGAAGTAACCGGGTAGGGCGCGTCTGTCCCAGCGCGCCGCAACCCGCGATGGATCCAACGGCGCGCTGAGACAGACGCGCCCCACCTCAGAGGGCACGGATCCATTCGCAACGATCGGCACTTCGTGAAGTCGTAAGCCAGTCATTTCATCGCAGTGTTGCTGACAAACGCCACGCGCTTGCTGTCCGGCGACCACGACGGGACGTTGATCGTGCCCTGCCCGCCATAGAGGTAGGCGATGGCTTTGGGTGCGCCGCCCGCGGCAGGCATCCGCCGCAAATACACGCGCTGGTAAAACGGATGGTCGTCGGCCTTCACATCGCCGGAGAAGGAAAGGAAGACGATCGACTTGCCATCGGGCGAAACGTGCGGGAACCAGTTGTTGAATTCATCGTTCGTGAGCTGCTCCGGCTGGCTGCCATCTGGTTTCATGCGCCAGAGCTGCATGCGGCCGGTGCGGACGGAATTGAAATAGATGAAGCGACCGTCGGGGCTGTATTCCGATCCGTCGTCGAGACCGGGCGCGGTGGTCAGGCGCGTTTCCTCGCCGCCTTGGATCGAAATCCGGTAGATATCAAACTCGCCGTTGCGCTCGCCGGTGTAGAGAAGCTGCTGGCCGTCGGGCGAGAAACCGTGGAGATAGGACGGCCCCTTCGCGGTGACCTGGCGCGGTTCCCCACCCGTCACCGGCACCACGTAAACGAGCGAGCGCCCGCCCGCATCCCGGCTGTGATGACTGAGCCCGAGCATCCGGCCATCGAAGGACAGGACGTGATCGTTGTTGTTCGCGGTGGCCGAACCGGTGTCGATGGGCGCGGCGTTCCGGCTGGCGAGATCGAAACGGTGCAGCCGGCCCTTGCTGTTGTAAATGAGCGCCCGGCCGTCGGGCGTCCAGTTCGGCGCCTGCAACGAATCGGGCGACTGCTGGACGATTTCACGATGACCGCTTTCCACGTCGAGGATTTCGAGGTTGCTCCCGAGGTATTCCTTGTAGGGCACGAAACCCGCGCGCGCCGGGATGGTGACGCGCACGTTCTCGAAGACCGCCTGCTCGATCACGTCGGGATTATGCGAACAGACGAAGATGCCGGCATACACCTCGTCGCCGAGGTCGAGATTGGTGACTTGCACGGTCTGGAACGGTTCACCGAAGCGCGCCACGGACATGAGGTAGTTGCTGCCGCGACGTTCGAGTTGAATCACGTCCGCGCCCTGCAACGGCGCGCGGACCTCCTCGGTCAAGCCGCCGGTGGTCCGGCGGAACTGGAGCGAGGTCAGGCCGTCGCCATGAATGGCGGCGTTCACGTGTGGCGAGTTCGTGATCAGGCTCGAGCGAACGATCCAGCCGAGCTTGCGGTGAGCCTCGACGCCCTGGCCGATGAAATTGGCGCGGGCGCTCAGGATGAAATCGCCCTTCAATCGTTTCCACGCGAGGTGAAGCTCGTCCTGGCCAAACCACATGTTCTTGCCGGCGCCGGCGATGGTGTAGGTCTGCTTTGCGGCATCGTAGGAAGCGGCGCCGGGCTTGGTCACCTGGCCGACGTCGCTGTGGCCTTGGAAGATGCCGAGGACGTCTGGTGATGGAACGGCGGCGGTCGCTGTCGCGATCACCATCGCGAAGAGTTGGATGGCGAGAGCGATTCGTAATTTCTTGCCCGCCACGACATGATCACCCCTCACCCCGGCCCTCTCCCCGTTGAGGGGAGAGGGAGTCGCGCCACACGCGTTCGGTGCGGGTAAAGGCGTGGTCCGCGTCTTGCCACCAAAGCGATCGGCTTCGGTCAATCGAGCCTGTGCATTCGAGGTTGGACGCGGCGAGAATCCTAAAATACCCAAAGGTGTGGACCGCGCCCCCTCTCCCCTCAACGGGGAGAGGGCCGGGGTGAGGGGTGAGAAGGTCGAAGGCATCTGCAAGCAACTGAGATGCGCGCGCCAGGACAGGTTGAGAACTGCTTTCATGTTCAGGAGAAAGGTAGGTTTCATTTTTGAATGTTCCAAGGCGACGAACCCGCGCTACCGGCTTCTGAACAGCGATAGCGATGTCGCCGCATCCTCTTCTTGTTGGGCGGCATCATTGGTCTTTACGTCTCGAAATAAATCTGCACAGCAAACCAACTGACACTCCGAAAACAGCGCAGTAAAGGAGCATCAAAGGATATTCAATCGCTAACCCTGCCTCGTGGCTCTGAAATAGAATCATACCAATGGCTTCGGCTGGCCCACGAGTGCTGATCATGATGAAATCAGGAATCTGCTCAACCGTGACCATGCTCATCCATACCGCAGGAATGCCAGCGGCTAACAAGCCAATCCAGACTGGTAATCGCTTTCTCATACGTGATGCCGCCTACCTTTGGCTCGTTTCATATCCTCAGGAAAATCTTCCGCCGATACATCCACCAGAGGATGAGCCATTCCACCAGCAGCACGCCCGCGCCAAGCAGCAGCGGCTCGTAAGCCTTGCCGGCGAACGTGAACCACGCCTGGCCGAGATGCCGTGGCAGCGCGCTGCGGATGAATTGATCGAAGAGGTGGGCGATGACATACGCGGCGATGGAGTTCATGCCCACCACCACCAGGAAGAACGCCCAGGCGCGGCGATTCCAGATGTCCATCACGAGATAAAATCCCGCCAGCAAGAGGAAGCACCAGCCGCCGCTGAACAGCACCCAGCTCGGCGTCCAGATGCGTTTTACCACCGGGCAGATGCCGGTGGCGCCCAGCAACCAACCGGCGGCGAAACCGATGATTCCCGCGCTGACCAGCCAGCGCACTTTGCCAAGCGGCGGGCGTTCGCTGCGCAGCACGCGTCCCGCGAGCAGGCCGAGAATCATCGTGCCCAGCGTGGGAATGAAACTGAGCGTCGAGTAACCGCCGCCGTTGTTCGTGAAGACTTTTTCGCGCGGGAACAGGTTCATGAACCAGGTGTCGAACGACCACGCGAAGTTGGTGTTGAGATTCCAATGCGCCGCGAAGCCGGTGAGATTGTGCGCCCAGTCCGGTTTCGCCCCGGCTTTGCTCCAGTCGAAGTCTGCGCCCGGCAGCGGATGGAGGGCAAACGCCAGCCAGTAGCCGACGAGGATGATTGCCAGCGCGGTCCATTGCACCCGCACGGAGCGCAGCGCGAGCAGATACAGGAAGCCATAGCCGAGGCCGATCTGCGTGAGCGTATCCTCGAAGGTCCAGTTGGTCTGGCTGCGCCCGACCGAGCGCAGGAACACGCCGAGCAGGATCAGAATCAGCGCGCGCCAGAAGGCGTGCAAGGTGCGGTGCCACTGCGGCTGTCCCTCGGCCGTGCGCCGGGCCAGCGAGAAGGGCAGCGCGACACCGACGAGGAACGAGAACGACGGCTGAATCAAATCGTGCAGCGAGCAGCCGACCCACGCGACGTGGGATTGGTGCCACGCAAGGAACTTCCAGAATCCGCTTTCCGGCAGCGCCCGCGAGACATGCGAGAATTCCAGCACCTCGCCCATCATCAGGAGCATGACGAATCCGCGGAAAGCGTCCATCGATCCGAGCCGTTGGGGCAACGTGCGGGCTGGCGCTTCGATCGCAACCGGCGCGCGGGGATTGGCGGAGGTTGTTTCCATATTGATCTTGGATACTCACTTCTCAGACCGAGGCGTGGACGATGACCGGACCAGGTAGGGCGCGCCTGTCCTCAGCGCGCCGTTCGTTTGCCACGAGCGATCCGCGGCGCGCTGGGGACAGACGCGCCCCACCCTTGGCGTTCTGGAACCAAACCTGTTCTCGCGGTTCATCGCAAGGTTTCGTCTTTAGCGGCGCGTCCACCGGTCGAACACGTTGATCACCGGCAGGGCATTGCCGTCGTCATCGAAGAATCCGCGGCTGCGCAAACCGCCGGTAACCGCAGGTTCCCACCAGAACACGCCGATGCCGCGATGGTCGGGCGTGCTCAAGACGATGCGGTGGACTTCATCGAGAAACTCGCGCTGGCCCTCGGGCGTTTCCGGAAACGGCCCGGCCTGCTTCGTGTATTCCGTGGGCCGCCAGCAGTATGCCACCTCCACGAGGATGATGTCCTTCCGATATTCGCTGGCCATGAAGTTCAGGTTCTCCCGCAAATCGAGCAGCGAGCCGTGCCACCACGGATAATAGGATTGGCCGATGACATCGAATGGCACGTCGTGGGCGCGCAGCTTGTCGAAGAAGTAGCGCGTGCCTGCTTTGTCTCCCCCGCGATCGATGTGAAGCATGATCCGCGGGCGGCGGTTGGTGGCGGCTCCGGCTTCGACGCCGCGGATGCCGGCCTTGAGCAACTCGGCGAAGTTGGTCCAGTTCTGTGGCAACCGGCCATCGGGCCAGAGCACACCCGGGGTTATTTCGTTTCCGACCTGCACCATGTCGGGCAGCACCCCCGCGTCGCGAAATGCGGCGATGGTGTCGCGCGTGTATGCGAAGACGGCCTGCACGAGTTCCGCGTGCGACTGGCCTTCCCACGCCTTGGGCATCGTCTGTTTGCCAGGGTCGGCCCAGGTGTCGGAGTAATGGTAATTGAGCAGGAACTTGAAGCCGAGCTTCCGCGCCTCCTGCGCGGCGCTGATGGTGTAGGCGAGATCGTTGGGCAGCCGCGTCGGCGTGTGAAACAAGCGCAGCCGGATCCAGTTGTAGCCGTGGTCGCGGAAGATTTGCAGCCCGGGTTTCGCCTGACCGCCGTCCTTGAACACGGTGCCTTGAGCCTCGGCTTGTTTAAGAAACGACAGGTCGGCGCCAACCGCGTAGTCGGCAGCGCGCGTCGAGGCGACCATCGTCAACACAGCCGCGAGGACGAACATCCGGCGAAGGATCGGGCGGGAACGACGCTGGGCATCGGGTTTCACAAGCTGATGCGCGGCATTCTACGTAGGGCGCGGGGGAAATGGCGAGGACTCTTCGCGGGCTGGCGTCCGGCGATTGTGGAGTGCGGAGACTTGTCACCGCTTTTACCCAGGCGACTTGTCGCCTTTGAACGGGTGTGCTCGTGAAAATGCTCCGAGCCGCTGGACGCGGCTCTGCCGGGCCGACAAGTCAGCCGGTCAAACAAAGCGGCGACAAGTCTCCGCACTCCAAAATCGGTTTCGTCCCGGCGTGAAAAAATGTCTGGCCGGAGCTGCCGGGGTTGCCCAACATTCTCCCACGATTTTGCGGAGACATCCGCACCAGCATGAAAGCAAAGATCATCATCACTCCGAAGAAAGCCGTGGTCGATCCCCAGGGCAAGACCGTCCAGACCGCGCTCGAACACATGGGTTATCAGGGCGTGCAGGGAGTTCACGTCGGCAAATATATCGAGATCGACCTCGCCCCGGACACCGACCGCGAGGCCGCGCGCAAGGCCATCGACGACGCCTGCCACAAGTTTCTCAGCAACCCGATCATCGAGGACTACAAACTGGAGATCGAGTAACGCCACGCGTTTATCATGAACTTCGCCGTCCTCCAATTCCCCGGCTCCAACTGCGATCAGGATTGTGTTCACGTCCTGAAGAACGTCTTCGGCCATTCCGCGCGCCTGCTCTGGCACAAGGACACGTCACTCGGCGGCGCAGACGCGGTGTTTGTGCCTGGGGGGTTCAGCTACGGCGATTACCTGCGCACCGGGGCCATCGCGCGCTTCAGTCCGGTGATGCAGGCGGTGCAGCAGTTTGCCGCCAATGGCGGGCTGGTGCTCGGCATCTGCAACGGCTTTCAGATCCTGTGCGAAGCCGGCCTGCTCCCGGGCGCTCTGGTGCGCAACCGCTCGCTGCAATTCCGCTGCGAACACGTCTTCCTCAAAACCGCCACCGCCGCTTCGCCGTTCACCAACAAGATTCCCGCCGGCACGCTGCTGCGCATGCCCATCGCGCACGGCGAAGGCTGCTACTTCGCGGATGCCGACACGCTGGCGCGGTTGAAGGCGAACCAGCAGATCCTCTGGCAATACTGCGACGCCCAGGGCCAGTTCACGGAGGCCGCCAATCCCAACGGCTCGCTGGAAAACATCGCCGGCGTGTGCAATGAAGGGCGCAATGTGGCCGGACTGATGCCGCATCCC
Organism: Limisphaerales bacterium; assembly: GCA_038249465.1. Lineage (GTDB taxonomy): Bacteria > Verrucomicrobiota > Verrucomicrobiia > Limisphaerales > JBBRWD01 > JBBRWD01. The sequence continues at coordinate 14,648 of JBBRWD010000090.1, forward strand.
GAGCGCGCCAGCGAAGCAATTCTCGACAGCGCGGATGGCCGGCTGGTCTTCGAGAGTCTGATCGCGTGGCTCGAAAACCTACGCAAGGCGAGCGCGGCCTGATTTCGCGCCGGCTTGCCTTTCGTCGTCGCCGCTGGTGACATTGGCGGCATGAACTCCGTCTTTGTTCTGCGCCGCCTTTTCGCCCCCGCGTTTCTCCTCCTGAATCTTTCCAACCCGGTCGGGACGCTCCGCGCAGCCGAGGGGCTTTTACTCGGCCCCGGCGCGCCGGTTTACGAAACGCCGCCCACTTCCGCGCTCAACCTCGGGGATGAAGTCACCCTCGAAGCCTGGGTGTTGCCGTCCAAACTGCCGCCCGGCGGCGGGCGCATTCTCGACAAATCCATCCCCGGCACCCAGGACGGCTACGCGCTTGATACCTACCCGGGGAACTCGCTCCGTTTCTCGACGGCCAACGGCCATTGCCGCTACGACGCCAAGCTGCCCACGAACCAGTGGACCCATGTGGCCGGCGTTTACAGCGCCACGACGAAGCGCCAGCAACTTTTCATCAACGGCCGCGAGGTGGCGCGGCTGACCACCGGCGGATTCCCGAAGTTGACCCAGACGGGGGTGCCGCTGCGCCTTGGCGCCGACACCAGCGGCGGGAAGGGGACCGCGACAGACACCAGCTACAACGGCATTCGTCCGGGAGCGGATGGAGACGACGAGCCGGGAAATCGTTTTGTCGGGCGCATCCGTCGCGCAGCGGTTTACGGGCGTGCGCTGAACACCGAAGAGATTGCCGTGCGCGCCAGCAATCCATCCGCCGCCGCACCGGCGGGCGTGCTGGCCGACTGGGTGCTCAACGAGAATCCGGGGCGAGTCATCAATTCCGTCGCCGGACAAATTCCGCTCCGCACGCCGGAGGACTCGACCTCGCGTTTCGTCGGCGAAGCGCCGCCGCCGGAGGCACCGCTCTCGATCTGGTTTCGCAAACCCGCCCCGGCTTTCCTCGAATCGTGCCCGGTCGGCAACGGTCGCCTCGGCGGCATGCTCTTTGGCGGCGTTGGACGCGAGCGTGTGGTGCTCAACGAGCAGACCCTTTGGTCGGGCAGCGTGCAGGACGCCGACCGCACCAATGCGCATCAAGTGCTGCCCGAGATAAGGCGGCTGCTGTTCGAAGGCAAGAATCGCGAGGCGCAGGCGCTGCTCTCGCGCAATTTCATCTGCCAGGGACCGGGCAGCGGCGGTGGCCATGCTGAGGAGGGGCCGTTCGGGAGCTACCAGACGCTGGGCGATCTGTTGCTCGATTTTGGCGACGACGCGGTGGAAATCCGAAACTACCGCCGTGATCTCGATCTCGATTCGGCGATTGCGCGCGTCACCTACCAGCGTGGCGGCGTGACGCACACGCGCGAGTTGTTCGCCAGCAAGCCGGACGAGGTGCTGGTCTTCCGCGTCAGCGCCGACCAACCCGGCGCGCTGAGCTTCACCGCGCGCCTCGCCCGGCAGAAACGGGTGAGCTTTCGCTTCGACGGCGAGGATGGCCTCGTGATGTCGGGCCAGCTTCACAACGGCAAGCCCGACGGAGCCGGGATGCGTTACCAGGCGCGGCTCAAAGCCGTGATGAACGGCGGCAAGATTTCGCCCGGAGCCAAACCCGAAGACGGCCTGCAGATCCAGGGCGCAAACGCGGTGACTTTTTACCTGACGGCCGGCACCGATTACGTGGACAAGAATTTCGAGCAGACCACCGCGCGACAACTTGCCAGCGCGATGCAGAAGCCGCTGACTCAATTGCGCGAGGCACATCTGAAGGAATTTCGCTCCTTCTTCCGCCGCTGTTCCCTCGAACTGCCAGCGACTGACAGCGCCAAACTGCCCACGCCCGAGCGCGTCAAACGCATCGAACAGGAGCCGGACCCGGCCCTCATGGCGATCTACTTTCAGTTTGGGCGCTACCTGCTCATCAACAGTTCGCGGCCGGACAGCGTGCTGCCCGCCAACCTGCAAGGCATCTGGGCTGACACTTACTCGACGCCGTGGAATGGCGACTTCCACCTGAACATCAACGTGCAGATGAATTACTGGCCTGCCGAAGTCACCGGGCTCGGGGATTGTCACAAGCCGCTGCTGGAATTCACCAAGGATCTGGTTGCGCCGGGCGGCAAGACGGCGCGCGCCTATTACGCCGCGCCCGGCTGGGTGGCGCACGTCGTGGCGAATCCGTGGCAATTCACCTCGCCTGGCGAAGGCGCCGGCTGGGGATCGACGGTCACCGGCGGCGGCTGGTTGTGCCAGCATCTGTGGGAGCATTACGCCTTCAATCCGAACCCGGAATACCTGCGCTGGGTGTATCCCACTTTGAAAGAGGCCGCCGAGTTCTTCCTCGCGTTCCTCGTCGAAGAACCAAAGAACAAATGGCTGGTCAGCGCGCCGTCCAACTCTCCCGAGAATGCCTTCCGCATGGCTGACGGCAAGAATGCCAACACCTGCATGGGGCCGACGATGGACCAGCAAATCATCCGCGAACTCTTCCGCAACACCGCCATCGCGGCGCGCCTGTTGGGCGTGGATGCGGATTTTGCGAAGCAGCTTGATGCCGCGCGCGTCCGCCTGGCGCCTCATCAAGTCGGCAAGCACGGGCAACTTCAGGAGTGGCTCGAAGACTACGACGAGACGGAGCCGACGCATCGCCACGTGTCGCATCTCTACGGGCTGCATCCGGGAGACCAGATCACGGCCAGCGGCACGCCGGATCTGTTCAAGGCGGCGCGCGTCACGCTCGAACGGCGCGGCGACGCCTCGACCGGTTGGAGCATGGCGTGGAAGGCCAACTTCTGGGCGCGCCTGCGCGATGGGGATCGCGCGAGGAAACTGCTCTCGATGCTGATCGGTCGCGGCGCGCCGAATCTCTTCTGCCTGCACCCGCCGTTCCAGATCGACGGCAACTTCGGCGGCACCGCGGCCATCGCGGAAATGCTGCTGCAATCGCAAGGCGGCGAGATTGAATTGCTGCCGGCGCTGCCCAAAGCTTGGCCGAGCGGCTCCGCGCAGGGTCTGATGGCCCGCGGCGGCTTCGCGGTGGAGCAGACCTGGCGCGATGGCCGGCTCACCGCAGCGGTCGTCCGCGCCACGCGCGCCGGCGCAGCAAGGGTCCGTTTGGGCGACACAACCGCGAGCTTCACCCTGGCCGTCGGCGAGGAATTGCGGCTCGATGGAAAATTGCAGCGCCAGTGACGCCGAGCAGGATGGAAAGCGCGTGCCGAAATAGTGGCGCAAACCTCCGGTTTGCGTCCGTCTCGCAAGCTTCCAGCTTGCAGCACCCAACTCAAAGCACCGCCAACCCGGAGGGTTGCGAGACGACCGCAAGCTGGAAGCTTGCGCCACTACCGGCACGGATCGGCTCTCCGCCGCCGCATTCCGCCATCTTTTATCTTCCCACTGCTTGTCGTTCTTCGGCATTCTGCTCGCATGGGCAAACGCCGTGAGGCGCGCGAACGCGCCGTTCAATTCCTGTTCCAGTATGACCTGAACAAACCCGACAACCTCGATGAGGCGGTCGATTTGTTCTGGGATACCCAGCGTGCCGCCGCCATCGCCGAGGAAAAGGGCGCGGCCTCCTGGGGTGAAAAACCGGAACTGCCCGCGCCCTCGGCCAACGATGCCGAAGTGCGCGTGTTTGCCGATCCGCTCATCCGCGGCGCGGTCGAGCATCGCGACGAGGCCGATGTTCTCATCCGCAAATTCGCCAAGAACTGGGACATCAAACGGATGGCCGCGGTGGACCGCAATATCCTGCGCCTCGCCATTTATGAGATGCTGCATCGCGACGACATCCCGCCGGTGGTCAGCATCAACGAGGCGGTCGATATCGCGAAACGCTTCTCGACGCGCGACAGCGGCAAGTTCGTCAACGGCATCCTCGACAAGGTGAAGGGCGAACTGATGCGCCCGGCGAGGATTGTGAAGTGAAGACACGGAACCTCGGCAGACAGCGTGCAGTTACCAGTCATCAGGGTTCAGTCCTATTTGACAACGGCCACGCAAGGCAGACCGACCACCAAGCACTGATTACGGAATACTGAACACCGATTACTGAAACCCCGCGATGCACGCCGACCTCCATCTTCATACTTTTTTCTCCGACGGGACGTTCTCGCCGGAGGAGGTGGTGCGGCGGGCGAAGCTGCTCGGACTGCGGGCCATCTCGTTGACCGATCACGACACAATGGAGGGCTGCGAGCGCGCCGCCGTGGCGTGCGCGGAAGCCGGCATCGAGTTCATTCCGGGCAGTGAATTGACCGCCGAGTACGACGATCACGAGCTGCATCTGCTCGGCTATCACCTCGACGCGCAACATCCGCGGCTCCGCGTGGAGATGGCGAAATTCCAGCAGGTGCGGCAGGACCGCATCCGCGAGATGGTCGCGCGCATCAATCAACTCGGGATCCCGCTGGCGGTCGAGTCGGTCTTCGCGCTGGCCAACTGTCGTTCGCCGGGCCGGCCGCACGTGGCGCGCGCGCTGGTCGAAGGCGAGTTTTGCGGTTCGCTTGACGAGGCCTTCGAGCGGTTTCTCCGCAAGGGCAAGCCGGCGTGGGTGCCCAAGTTCAAGATGTCGGCGGTCGAGGCCATTCAACTGGTCCACGACGCGGGCGGCATGGCCGTGCTGGCGCATCCGGGCATCAACAAGTCCGACGAGTTCATCCCGGAGTTGGTCCAGGCCGGACTCGATGGCATCGAATGTTTTCACACCAAACACTCGACCAGCCTGAGCCAGCGCTATCTCGAAGCCGCGGAGAAATACAACCTGCTGGTCACCGGCGGATCGGACTGCCACGGTGTCAGCAAAGGCAAGCCGATCATCGGCACGGTGCGCGTGCCCTACGCATGCGTCGAACGGTTGCGCGCCAAAATGATCGAGCGCGCCGCCAACGCGGGTCTGTTGCTTGCGAAACTGCCAACGCCCGCCGCCTAGATCCTCCTTCATCTCCCGGTTCATCCACGCCACATTCTTTCATGGGATTGTTCCAAAAATTCAAGGAAGGGCTCCAGAAGACCCACGCGAAACTGGTCCACGAGATCAAACGCATCGTCACGCTCTCGCCCAAGCTGACCGGCACGTCACTCGAAGATCTGGAGGCGGCCCTGCTGGGTGCGGACCTCGGCGTGGCCATGACAGAACAGATCGTCGCCGCCGTGCGCAAAGCCTACGAGTCGCAGGGACGCTCGGGCCTGGACGTTTTTGAAATCGCGCAAAGCGAGGTTGAGCGCAGCCTCATGGCGGGACAAACGCCGCTGGCGAAACAGGCGGGCGCCGTGACCGTGGTTTCCATTGTCGGCGTCAATGGGACGGGCAAGACCACCACCGCGGCCAAGCTGGCGCATGCGCTGCAGGGTCAGGGCGAGACGGTGATCCTGGGCGCATGCGACACGTTTCGCGCCGCCGCCATCGAGCAGATCAAACACTGGGGCCAGCGCCTCGGCGTGCCGGTCATCGCCGGAGCCTACAATGCCGATCCCGCCTCTGTGGCGCACGATGCCGTGGTGGCCGCGCAGGCGCGCAACGCGAGTTACCTGCTCATCGACACCGCGGGCCGGTTGCACACGAAACACAATCTGATGCAGGAATTGCAGAAGCTGCATCGCGTGATGGACAAGAAGCTGCCGGGCGCGCCGCACGAGACGCTGCTGGTGCTGGACGCAACCACCGGCATGAATGCGCTGAACCAGGCGCGCGAGTTCCACAAGGCGGTCAAACTCTCGGGCCTCATCGTCACCAAGCTCGACGGCACGAGCAAAGGCGGCATGGTGGTGGCCATTCAGAAGGAGCTCGGCCTGCCCATCAAATTCATCGGTTTGGGCGAGCAGCCGGATGACTTGCAGCCGTTCGATGCGAAGCAGTTCGCCGAGGCGCTGTTCACCGCGAAGGAATAGGCGCACCTGCCATGCACGGGAATGTCCAGACGCGGCGCAGTGCGGGCGATGGAATTTTCATACGTCGTGCCCTGATACTTGCTCGCCGAGCCTTTGGCGCCACATCACCCAATCCCCTCGTCGGTGCGGTCTTGGTAAAGGCGGGCCAGATCCTCGGCGAAGGCTGGCACCATCGCGCTGGTCAACCGCACGCCGAGATCGAGGCGTTGCGTGATGCCGAACGACGCGGCCATTCCGTGCGCGGCGCGACGCTCTACGTCACGCTGGAACCCTGCTGCACCCACGGCCGCACCCCGCCCTGCACTGAAGCCATCCGGTTCGCAGGCATCAGGCGCGTAGTCGTCGCCGCGATTGATCCGAATCCCAAGCACGCTGGGCGCGGGCTGGCGATTCTTCGGCGCGCCGGAATCGCCGTGACCAGTGGCGTGTTGGCGGACGAGGCGACGCAACTCAACGAGGCGTTCAATCATTGGATCATTCATCGCACGCCCTTCGTGCTGGTGAAGGCGGCGATGACGCTCGACGGCAAGATCGCCACCGCGAGCGGCGAGTCCAAATGGATCACCGGTGAGAAATCGCGCGCGATGGGCATGAAGCTGCGCCAGGGCGCCGATGCGATTCTCGTGGGCGTGAACACGGTGCTGGCCGACGACCCGAGCCTGACGTTCAGAGGTCAGAGGTCAGAGGTCAGGGATCAGAAAAAGCTGCGGCGTGTCATCCTCGATTCCCGCGGCAGGACGCCGCTGACGAGCAGGGTGGTAAGCGACGAGGTCGCGGCGCTGACGACGATCGTCGTGACGCGCGCCGCACCCGCGAGACGCGTCGCCGCACTGCGCAAGCGGGCGAACGTCTGGGTGGCTCCGGAGCGGCGGGGTCGGGTGGACCTGCGCTGGCTGCTCAAGAAACTCGGCGCGGAGAACGTCACCAGCCTGCTCGTCGAAGGCGGCGGCGAAGTGAACGCATCGTTTCTCATGTCGCACTTGGCGCAGCGAGTCGCGTTCTTCTACGCGCCCAAGGTTCTCGGCGGTCGCGACGCCCGCAAAGCCGTGGCCGGCGAGGGCGCGCGCAGTCTTGCGGAAACGCTCCTGCTGGAGAAAGTCGAATGGCGCCGACTCGGCGAGGATTTGTTTCTCACCGCGCGGGTCGCATCGCCCGCAAAGCGACGATAGCCAGCCTCAACAAAATCCTCGAAACCCGGGACTCGAAGCTCAAAACTCGCGCCATGTTCACCGGCATCGTTGAAGAGAGCGGCGTGGTCGAGCGGGTCACGCCGACGGACAAATCCATCCAACTCACCATCCGCACGCGCGTCTGCGGCACCGGCTTGAAAGTCGGTGACAGCCTCGCGGTCAACGGCTGCTGCCTCACGGCCGTCACGCTGACGAAGAAGGGTCGGGCCAAACTGGTGCAGTTCGATCTGCTGCGCGAGACGTGGAATTGCACCAATTTTCAATACGTGCAGCCCGGCTCGCTGGTGAACTTCGAGCGCCCGCTCCACGCCAACGGCCGTCTCGACGGTCATTTTGTCACCGGCCATGTGGACGGCATCGGACAAATCGTGCGCTGGGAGCGTTCGGGCGCGGACCACGTGCTCGACATCGAACCGTCGCGGAAGCTGATGCGTTATCTCGTTTACAAGGGATCCGTCGCGGTGGACGGCATCAGCCTGACCGTGGCCGCAGTGACGAAGAAGACCTTCCGCATCTGGATCATCCCGCACACCTTCGAGGTAACGAATCTCCGCTCCCGCAAGGTCGGCGACTGGGTGAACCTTGAGGCCGACATCCTCGGCAAATACGTCGAGCGCTTCCTCGCCGGCAAGCGGGATGTGCGGTCGTGAGGCGGGTTGCCCGCTCCAGATCCTCCCGCGTCGCTTGATGGATGCCCATCGCAAGAGTCTGGTCGAATTGAACATCGCCGTGCTGCTGTGGGCGGGCACGGCGCTGTTCGCAAAATGGATTGCGCTGCCGGCGTTCCAGATCACCGCGCTGCGCTCGGTGGTGGCGGCTTTGGCGCTGTTCGCCGTGCTGCGCTGGCAGGGCCAATCGCTGCGCACGGCCACCCGCAAGGATCTCTGGATGCTGCTGGCGGGCGGCCTGGCCATGGGGGCGCACTGGGTCACCTATTTTCAGTCGATCCAGATTTCCACCGTGGCCATTGGCATCCTGTCCTTGCACACCTATCCGGTGATGACCGCGTTGATCGAGCCGCTGCTCTTCCGGGAGCGGGTTCATTGGCTTGATGTGTTGCTGGCTCTGCTGGTGTTGGTGGGAGTCGCGGTCCTCGTGCCCGCGTTCTCGCTGGACAACGCCATCGCGCGGGGAGTCCTGCTCGGCATCCTGTCCGCCGCGTGCTTCACCGCGCGCAACATCCTCTCGCGGCGCGTCGTGGCCGTGTATGGCGGAATGCGGGTGACGTTCTACCAATTGCTCGCGGCCGCAGTGGCGCTGTTGCCGGTGGCGCTGCTGGCGGGACGTCCGATCTCGCCCCAAGCAGGCTGGCAGGTATTGCTGTTGGGAATCCTCTTCACCGCGCTGCCGCACACGCTCTACACAAACAGCCTCGCGCATCTGAAGGCGCGTTCGGCGGGCGTGATTGCCACGCTGCTGCCGGTGTATGGTGCGATCACGGCGGCGCTCTTTCTGGGCGAAATTCCAGCTACTCGAACACTGGTGGGCGGAGCGATCATCCTGGTCGCGGTGATCGTCGAGACCGTGCGCGTGCTGCAACGAAAAGCACCGGTGCTTCCTGCCGAATCGAATCGTTACTGACCAGACCTCGGGATGGGGCTGCCAGAAGACGCTTGGTCCCAACCCTCACGGGTAGGGCGCGTCTGTCCCCAGCGCGCCGTCCGGTTGCCAGGAGCGGTTTGCGGCGCGCTGGGACAGACGCGCCCTACCCAGTCCGGGTGTCGTCCATCCTTCTGCCTGGGTAGTAAGCGCGTTTTCCGGGTTAGCCTCGCCAGCGATCCAACCGTTGGTGCAGAGCCTTGAGTTGCGAGACGGTCCCGAGCAATTCCGGAAAGTCGCGCTGAAGCTGCGTCCATTCCGGCACGGCGCCCCACGCGGCCACCCGAAACAACTCCGCGAGCGGCGCGGGCGCCAAGCCTGCCTCGCGGTTGCGTTTCTCGAAACGCTGCCGCAGCGTCACGGCCCACTCAGCGGGCGTCTCCGGCGCGGCGAGATTGTGGCGGCCGACCCACGGCAACCATTCGCGGATTTGCGACTGGTGGCACCAGCTCATTTCGGCGACGAGAGGAAAGGCGTCGCCGATGGGCACCGCCAGATCGAACGCGTTCTCACCAGAAATGTAGGAATCGGAGGTGTTGAGAATCACCGGCGTGCGGACTGGCTGCGAGCGCGTCTCATCGGCGGGGAACTCCGGCGTGAAGGCGTGCGGCACGTTGATCATGTAGGCCACGCGGCGCACCGCTTCAGCGACGGTCTGGTGGTCCGGATGAATCCCCGCCAATGGATCGGCCGGCACAGGCGGGCAAAAGAGGTAGTCAGGCTCGAATTCGCGAATTGCCTGCCATAGCGCGGCCAGCAAGGGCGGCGTGAGGAGGAGGCAGGCTTCGCGCGGAACGGAGCCGTCGGGCAGGCGCAGCAGGGCGAATTCGTATTGGCCGAGCCGGGCGGAGGCCTGTTGCTCGGCGAATCGGAGGCGTCCGGTTTCGGCGCGCGTGCGGCAGTGATGTCCGGCCTCGCCATCGGTGCAGATCAGGACTCGTGCGCGGAAATCCGCTCCGAGGCGGCGGCGCCACATTTCAAACGTGCCGGCCGCGGTGAACTCGTAATCGTCGTAATGCGCGTGGATGAACAGGGCTTTGGTCATCATGGAATCGGAGAGCAGCTTGCGCGTCAGCCGGCATCGCCCGGTTGTTCCGGTTGGAGCACTTCCGTGATCATTTCCACGGTCCGTTCCACCGCGCCAAGATTCGCACGGATGACTTTGCGCGCGTTGGCCCCCATCTCGGCCGCGAGGTCGGCGTCAGCCAGGATTTCCGCCAGGGCGGACTCCAGTTCCGTGGCGTCATGGATCATCCGGGCGCCTTTGTGGTCCACGAGCGAACGGGCGATGGCCTCGAAGTTCTGCATGTTCGGTCCGAAGACCATCGGCCGGCCCAGGGCTCCGGGTTCGAGTGGATTCTGTCCGCCTTCGGCAGTCAGGCTCTTGCCGACAAACACTGCCGCGGCGTGCTCGTAGAAGTATTTCAATTCGCCCGTGGTGTTGACGAGCAGGCAGTCCAGCGGGCGGTTCTGCACCTGGGTATTCGCAGTCACTTCGCTGCGGTAGATGAAGCGCACCTTCCGTGCCGCCAGCTCGCGCCCGACTTCCTTGCCGCGCTCGAAATGCCGCGGCACAAGCACGAGGAACAACTCCGGAAAGCGCTGCCGCAATCGCAGGAAGACCTCGGCGATGATGCTCTCCTCGCCGGCGTGCGTGCTGCCGGCGACGAGCAGGCGCGTATTTTTCGGCAGGCCCAGTTGATGGAGCAGACGCTCGACATCAAGCAATCGGCGCTCTTCGATTTTGGCGGCGTCGAATTTCATGTTGCCGACCACGCGGATGGTTTCGGAACGGCAGCCGAGCGCGCGCAGGCGCCGGGCATCCTCCTCATTCTGGCATCCGACTCCGGCGAATCCGGCGAAAATGGAGCGGAAGAGGAATCCGGCCACCCGGTAACCGCGGTAGGAACGCTTGGAGAGACGGGCGTTGACCAGGAATCGCGGGATGCGCCGATCGTCGGCGTACCAGAGGAAATTCGGCCAGACCTCGCCTTCGACCAGCACGATGACGTCCGGGTGGATGCTCAGCACAGAACGCATCACGCAATTGCGGCGGTCCACCGGGTAATAAATCTTCTGGATGTGCGACGGCAGCTTCTTCTGCAATTCGCCCATGCCGGTGGAAGTGGTGGTGGAGACGACGGTCTTGAGGTTGGGCAGGCGCAGTTCGAGCGCGCGGATGAGCTGGGTGGCGATGTTGACCTCGCCGACGCTGACGGCGTGAATCCAGAGCACCTGGCGGTTGGTGACCGACTGTTTGACCGCCGAGCTGAAACGTCCGAAACGCTGGCCGAATCCCTGTTGCCAGTTGCCCCGGCGCCACATCTTCAGAAAATAAAAGGGTGCGCTGAGGCAGAAGAAGAAGGTGAAAAGCGCGTTGTAGATTCGTTTCATCAGATTCCAGAGCCACGTCCTTTACCGGAAGAACAGCCACCAGACAAGGAGCAACATCGGCATCATGAACGGCAGCGTGTATTTGAAGACGTATCCCAAAAAGGTGGGCGTGTGGACCTTCTGGTGATCGGCAATGGCTTTGACCATGAAATTTGGCCCGTTGCCAATGTAGGTGTTGGCGCCGAAGAAGACCGCGCCCACGCTGACGGCGAGGATGTATTTGTTGAACGCCGCGTTGCCCAGCAGGAAGGCCACTTCGATGGCTTCCGCGCTCACCGTCCCCTTGCCCAACTGGGCGGCGTGATAGTGTTGCAGCGCCAGATAGGTCTGGCGCACCGGTTCGGCGGCTTGCGCCAGATCCGCACCACCGTTCTGGACCAGATGTTGCACGGCTTGGATGGTGTCCGGCTGGACAAAAGCGCCGATGATCGCTTTGAGGAAGCTCAGGTACGTGGGCGCGTTGTCGAGCACGCTCGAAAGCGTGCCCGAACCCCAGTAGAAAAACCCGGGTGTGGGATTGCCCATTTCGCCGGCATTCGCCTGGAGCCAGTCCAGCGCCGGCATCATGGTGGCAAAGATGCCAATGAAGAGAATCGCCACCTCCTTGATGGGATGGAAATTAAAATGGTTGGCCTCGTGGATGTTCTTGTTCGTGGTGAAATAAGAACCCAGGGCCGCCGCCACCATGATGGCCTCGCGCAGGAACAGCGGGTGATTGATGAAGACCGCCCCGATGATCGCCGCGAGAAAAAAGAGGTTGCCCAAACCTTCAAACCGCCATTCATCCCGGGGTTCGGCGAGTTCCGCGCGAATCGCCTTGGGGGCTCGTAGATAATTACGCTGGTCCACGATGAAGAACATCACCAGCAGACAGGCCACCCCCGTGGCCCACATGGGCCAGCAATGGGCGGCCACCCACATGAAGGGGATTCCTTTGAGGTAGCCGAGAAACAGCGGTGGATCCCCGATCGGCGTGAGGCACCCGCCCACATTCGACACGATGAAGATGAAGAACACCACGTGATGCGCGGTGATGCGGTATTTGTTCATCCGCAGCCAGGGACGGATCAACAGCATCGAGGCTCCAGTGGTTCCCAGCAGATTGGCCGTGAGCGCACCGATGGCCAGGAACGCCACGTTGGCCAGCGGCGTGGCCTCGCCTTTGACATTGATGTGAATGCCGCCGGAAACGACGAACAGCGAGCCGATCAGCGCGATGAAGCTCACGTATTCCTGCGCGGTGTGTAGCACGGTGGTGGTGGCCGGTTTGGGCAGGACGAACAGGTAGTAACCCAACGTGACCAGCGCCAGTCCGATGGCCACCTTGGGATAGTGACGTCCCCACCAATCGGGGAAGAACAGCGGTGCGGCGGCGATCGCGAGCAGCAACAAGCCGAACGGCAGCGCCATCCAAGGGTTGGCGATATAGGAGTGGTCCATAAAAGGAAAAACGTAATAGCCGCACTCCCACACGGTCAAAGACTTTTGCGTTCGCTGCGGGCCACCGGGCGCATCTCGACACTGCCCCCGAAGGCAACCGGGTTGGAGCGCGACGTTTACGTCGCTTCCTCGTTCGAGAGACCGTCTGGCAATGTTTCGCCAAAACCCCTCGAACGCTGAAGCGGCCTCAAGGCCGCGCGCCGGGGGCATGCGCGGATGCGCCCCGGGCCGCCGGGGTCTTTGGTCCGCCGGTTCGCGCCAAATACCGGCCTCCAATTAATTCGTTGAGACCGCGATTTGATGCTGGCCTTGGTCATGCCGCCATGACGCCGCCGTAACACTCTCCGCGCGTGACACCTTGGCTGCGCTGCGGTCTAATTGGCGATGGCAACCCCAGCACTCCAATTGATTGTGGAGACCGAACCGACCATGCCACTGCGCCGCGCCGTCGCGCCGCTCGATGACCCGCAACTCGCGGCCATTTACGAGGAACACTCGCAACCCATTTATTATCTGACCCTCCGTTTTCTCGGAGATCCGACCCAGGCGGAAGACGCAACGCACGACGTTTTCCTGAAAGCCTTCCGCAAGCTGGCTGACTTCAAAGGCCAATCCAGCCTGCGCACCTGGCTTTATCGCATTGCCATCAATCACTGCCAGAACCTCACGCAGAGCTGGCAGGCGCGGCACATTTTCAGCAACGCCGACGAGGCGGTCTGGGAAACAACCGCTGGCCAGGCGGAGAGTCCCCTGCGCATTTTGGAAACCAAGGAGCTTGGCCAGCGCATCCAACAGGCGCTCGCGGCGCTGCCCGACGAACATCGCCTGTTGCTGCTTCTGGTTGCCGATCAGCAACTCAGCTACGAGGAAGTCGCCGCGCTCACCGGCCAGACCACCGACGCCGTGCGGGGCAAACTTCACCGCGCGCGCAAATCCTTCGCCGTGCTTTTCAACAAATCCGCCTGAGGCCCGCCATGAAAAAGAAACTGCAGCACCTGGAACAACACGAACACGAGGCCCAGGCGGAACTCCCACAGCACACCCGGGAGGAGCAGACCGCGCGCGAGTTTGCCACCACCGAGGAAGCCATCCGTGCCGATGCCGCGGAGACAGAAGTTCCGCCCGCCATCGCGGTGCGCCTGCAAAAATCGCTCGACGCCAATCCGCCCGTCGTGCCGGAGAAGTCGTGGTGGCAAAAGATTTTCGGCTGAGGAACCGTCGTCATGCGCCGGGTTTTTAACAATCTTCTGAATCTGCTGGGTCCGGGTGTGCGCGGGTTGCTTGGACTGCTTGCCCTGGCGTACCTCGCGGCTGCCGTTGGCAGAGGGACCAACTCATTCGATCTCGGTTCATGGATGGCGTTGCGTCCGGCGGAAGTGCTGCAAGGCCGGGTGTGGCAGATGGTCACCTACCCGCTGGTGTCTGCGAATGGGTTGGAGTTCATCATCAACGCCGTCGTGATTGCCTGGCTCGGAGCGATGCTGGAACGGGAATGGCGGCGCGGCCAGTTGTGGGTTTTCTGCGTCGTCGCTGCGCTGGGAGCTGGTTTGGTCAAACTGGCGCTCTGTCAGTTCTCCCCTGGACCGATGATGGGGACGGCGTCGATCGTTTTCGGGTTGTTCGCCGCCTGGGCAAAGAATGGCGGCCACGAGCGTGTCCTGGTTCCTGGGTTGGGCGAAATCTCGGCTCGCTGGTGCGCCCTCGGTCTGGCGGCCATCAGTTTCCTCCTGATGCTCGCTCAGGCCGGCTGGCTTGAATCGCTGCTACCTTTGGGCGGGGGATTGGCCGGCTGGCTCTTCCTCAGTCTTCGGCAGCGGCAGTTGCACGCGCAACCGGCTCGTGCGGTGCCCAATGAACGCGTCCGGAGGCTCGAGATATGACGCCAACTCTTGTCGATCAGGTCGGCGCAACGAACCGGGTTGGAGGGACTGCGCGCTGGCTGCCGAAGACGCGCCCGGAATTGGCTCGCAGCCGCCTGCCGCTGGCGCAAGCGGCGCTCGCCAAGTGTCATCTCTGCGAACACCACTGCGGCGTGAACCGCCTCACCGGCGAACGCGGGCTCTGCAAGGCAGGCACCCAGGCGCGCGTGTTTTCGTCCCAAGTCGAGGTCGCCGACGAACTGGAACTCATCCCGACCTTTGCCATTGCTCTAAGCGGATGCGATCTGCGCTGCGCGTTTTGCATCACCGGCGAAGCGAGTTGGAATCCTCGAGCTGGCGAGGAATTTGTTCCGGAGATCCTGGCCGCCGAAGCCGCCGCTGCGCTGGCGAACGGCGCGCGCACCATCATGGTTCTCGGCGGCGAACCGACGATTCATCTGCCGACGGTGTTGGAAATTGTGGCGGCGTTGCCCGGGGAAGCGACCCTGGTGTGGAAGACCAATGCGCACGCCACCGCCGAGGCGCGCGCGTTGCTCGACGGACTGTTCGACGTGTGGCTGGCCGACTACAAATTCGGCAACGACGATTGCGCGAGGCGCATTGCGCGGGTGCCTGACTACACGCGCATCGTGCAGGAAAATCTGCGCTGGATGGCGGGGGGGCGTCCCGCGCGTAGCGGGGGGGGGGGGGGGGGGGCGCCGCCGTTTTCGGGGGTAACAAAAGGGGGGGCGGGGGGCCCCCCCCCCCACCGCCCGCCGGGAAACACCCGCGACACCAGCAAAAAAAACAAGCACCCCAGGCGGGG
>JBBRWD010000091.1:0-29786 GCA_038249465.1 Limisphaerales bacterium
CGTCTCGGCAGAGCGCCGCCATATTGACTCGTGGAAATTTGCGGCGCTCTGCCGAGACGCCGCTACGCCAGAGATCCTTCGCAGCCGAATTGACAGAGGATTGTTCATGGGTGGTCTGGCGGGTGATCGCTCATCGGCAATTCAATGGTGAACCGGCTTCCCTTGCCGACTTCGCTCCGCACCACCACGCGACCGCCGTGGGCTTCGACGATGTGTTTCACGATGCTCAGGCCGATGCCCACGCCCTGCGTCTCCCGGCGCAACTCGGAACCAAGCCGATAAAAGCGCTCGAAGATCTTCTCCTGTTCCTCCGGCGGAATGCCGGGGCCGCGGTCCTCGACATAAATCGAAAGCGCGTTAGCAGCCGACGTAAGGAGGCTCAAACTAGTTTCGGGGATGAATGAATGAGCCTCCTCACGTCGGCTGCTACTTGATGTGGGTGGCGTTGTGTCGCACTCCAAACCGACTGTGACGGTCTCGCCCGTCGGCGAGTGTTTGATGGCATTGTCGATCAGGTTGACGAGCGCCTGCTGGAGCGCGCGGCCATCCACGGACGGTTGCGGGTTGAAGGTTGAGAGTTGAGAGACGATACGCACACCGCGCTCGGTCGCGTGGGGTTCCATGACGCGGATCGTCTCCGTCACGAGGGCGACGAGGTCCGTCGGCTCGAACTCGTATTGTTTGCGTCCCTGTTCGATGCGGGAGAAGTCGAGCACGTTGGCGATGAGCGACGAGAGCCGGCGGCATTCGCGCACGATGAAGCCGAAGTATTCTTGTTGTTTCGCCGGATCACTCACCTTGCCACGTTCGAGGCTCTCGGCCATCAGGCGCACCGAGGCGATGGGCGCGCGCAACTCGTGTGACACGCTGGAGACGAAGTTGGTTTTCATCTCGCTGAGCCGCTGCTCGCGATGGAAAGCCCGCCAGGCGGAGATGAAGCCGACCACGGCGACCAACGCCGCAGCGCCGATGAGCAGACCGAACAGCCGGGTGCGGGTCTGTTGCGCGGCGAACAGCATCTCCGGGCTGACAAGATGAATGTTCACGCGAAGAAGCTCCTGGCCATCCTCGACCTTCTGCGCGCTGGCCAGGATCTCCAGTGGAAAGCGCGACTCCGTCTTCTGCCAGGTTTGCCCGCCACCCTTGCCGGCTGGACGATAGGAGACGACCCAGAGATCGCTGATCGAAACCACCGTGACTCCGGCGATGTCGAAACTCATGTCAAGCCAGCGCGGCAAATTCGGGCGTTTCTCGAACAGCCTGGTCCAACCCGCGCCTCGGGACACCTCATTTGGTGCTTGTGGAAACAAAGGGCCAATCACACGGCAGACGATCCAGAATCCACCGCTGCCGTCGTCGAGTCGCGAGGCAAGCCACTCGCGCGGGAAGTCATCTCGATAAATCGCGGAGGTTCGAACTGCCAATCCCGTAAGGGAGATCGAATCAGACGGGATATTGTTCCTAAATTTCCGGAAGTGGATCCTGACCCGATTCGGTAGCGGCGCAAGTAGCGGTTGCTGCAACTCGCTCGGGTCTGGCGCTTGAAACCAGAACAGAGCGGGCATGGCCGTCTTTGCGTTCGTCGGACGGACCATCATCGGAGCATCGGCGTTGCTGTCGCGCCTCACATGAAATTGCGCCAGCGCCGCGGACGCCAAAACGCGCAAGGCGTCCTGCCTTTCCCACTCGTCGCGCCAATGGTCAACGATGTTGGTGAGTCCCATCGCAGGCTCCAGCGCGGCGGCCTTTTCCAGCAGCGACGCCGAAAGCGGTGTGGGATGGAAAACAAGATTCGAGCAAAACCCATTCAGAGGGGCGGCGTTTAGGCTGCTCGCGGCGGCTGGCGAACGCGCGGCGAGTTCGAGCACCCGGAATCGCGCCAGCGGTTCCAGCGGGACGCCGCTCTCACCCGTCGCCGCCGGATATCGCTCGACGACCGATTGAAATGCGGCAATCGCTTCCGAAAGACTTCCCTCACGGGCCCGCAACACGGCGAGTCGAAACGTGACGTTCGCCGCCAGGCTGGTGGACAGGCTAGTTGCGAGGAGTTCCTGACAGGCGGCGATTGCATCCGGTCCTCGATTTGTGTCGTTCACCGTCGTCCACCACCGCTGTTGCACCTCGCTCAAACCGGACAACTCCAGCCGCTGTGGCACGGGCAACACTGGTTCCGGTGGCGGAACCAGCAGCCGCCCCTCGGCGTCCACGCGAAAGGTGTGGTTGGTGAACTGGGCGAGGTTCACCGGGTCGGTCAACTCGGTCCACAACACGCGCACCATTTCATCCGCCAAGGCTTGGGCCTTCTCCCTGGCCTCGCGCTGGGCGAGCTTCCGGTCCTCGCGCAGCGAATAAAGCCCCGCGCCCGCCAGCACCACGACTGGCAGCAGGATGAAGATCCCCTGCCAGAGGAAGGACGGCTTGCGTTGCGAAATCCTGGCCATGCAGTCGTGGTGTCGGTGATTGCTTACCCGAAATTAGCGCCACCGGGGAGAACAGATGTCATGGAAATGCAAAGTATCCTTTGTTGCGGAAGAATTACCGGGCGCGTCTGTACCAGCGCGCCGCGACTTAATGATGGCCCAAGCGGCGCGCTGGGACAGACGCGCCCCACCTTTCTGGCTTGCGGTAGTGGTGTGGAAACTTTCACAACGACTGGTATCGCCATCCGCCAAACGGCTTGCCTCACCGGCCGGTCTTGCGCTCCCGGGGGAGATCGTGTTTCTTTTCGCCAATCTTGAAAATCAGGGCACTCATCATCGACGACGAATCCCTCGCGCGCGACCGGCTGCGCAAGATGCTGGCCGGGAATCCGGAGATCGAGGTGTTGGGCGAAGCCTCCGATGGCGCGGCCGGTGTGGAGGCCATCCGCAAATTCAAACCCGACCTCGTGTTCCTCGACGTGCAGATGCCCGAGCTGGACGGCTTCGGTGTGCTCGCCGCTCTTGGCCCGGAACACCTGCCCGCGGTGGTGTTCGTGACCGCGTACGATCAGTTCGCCCTGAAAGCCTTCGAGGTTCACGCCGTGGATTATCTGCTCAAGCCCTACGACCAGGAGCGTTTCAACACGGCGTTGGCCCGCGCACTGGACCGCATTCGCCAGCAGCAATCCGGCGACTTGAGCCAGCGCCTCAGTTCGCTCCTGGCCGAGGTGAAGCCCGCCAGCAAGGCGCTCGAACGGCTCGCCATCAAATCCAGCGGAAAGGTGGTCGTGGTCAAGGTCGAGGACATCGACTGGCTGGAATCGGCGGACAACTACGTGGTGCTGCACGTCGGGCACGAGTCACACATGCACCGCGAAACCATGAACACGATGGAAGGCCAGTTGCCGCCGGCGAAGTTCATGCGCATCAGCCGCTCGACCATCGTCAATGTGGATCGCATCAAGGAACTTCAGCCGCTCTTCCACGGCGAATACGCGGTCATCCTGCGTAACGGCGCGAAGCTGACCCTCAGTCGCACGCATCGGGACAAGCTCGACCAGATCATGGGAAGGATGGGGTGACGGGCGGCAGATTAAATCTCCGCCCGCAGCCGCCGCCAGAGCGCTTTGAAATTCCGCGAAGGATAGCGCGCGGTGAAGCGCTTCAGCGTCAGGGCCGATGAGCCGCCGGTGTTGACTCCCGGCTCTGTGGTGCAGGCGGTGAGATAGCCCGCCTCGGCCACCAGATCGCGCACGGTTTCGTTCCAATCGCCATACGGATAACAGAAGTGCTCGATGCGCACGCCGAAACGATCCTCGAGCGCCTTGCGGCTGCCGGCGATTTCCTCCCGCGCCTCTGCTGGTGTCAGTTGCGTCAGCCGTGGATGCGTGCGCGTGTGGGAGCCGATGCGGTGTCCGGCCGCGAGCCAGACGCGCACCTCGGCGTCATCCATCAGCATCTCCGCGGCCTCGCCGTCTCGTTGTTCCCACTCGTTGCTTTTGCCGATCAAATCGGACACGAGAAACTGGATCGCGTGGAAGCCGTGTCGCTCCAGCGGTTCGAGGCCATGCCGCAGCACGTTGCGAAAGCCGTCATCGAAGGTGAGTCCAATCCAATGCCGATGATTCTCCGTGGCGGCGGCGAGTTCGCCCAGCGGTGGGGTGGTGAAACCGGCAGCGCCCAGTTCGGCCATCTGCTTCCGAAACAGCGCGGCGCCAACGTAAAGACCCTTGAGCCGCACACCCGTGGGGCGCGGCCCGAGCTTGTGGTAGGTGAGGATGGGCACGCCGCGCTCGAATCCGGCGCGAAACGGGCGTAGCGCGTGATAATAATCTGGCAGCCGGTCGGTCTTCATGAGCCTAAGCCCGCGTCACGCGCGAGCAGTTGCGCGTACAAATCGTGCGTCCGGCGGGCGAGAACCTGCCGGGAGAAATTCGCGCACACATGCGCGCGGCCGGTCGCACCCATGCGCTGGCGAAGGCCGGGATCCACCGCGAGTTGCTCCATCGCCTCTGCCAGCGCGGCCACGTCGCCGGGCGGCACGAGCAATCCGTGTTCGCCCTCGATGAAGCTCTCCGGAATTCCATCCAGGCGCGAAGCGATGACCGGCCGGCCCGAAGCCAGCGCCTCGATGGCCACGAGTCCGAGCGCCTCGGTCCCGACCGCCGGATGCACCAGCACGTCGAGCGCGCTCATCACCACCGGAATCGCCGCGCTGAACGGAATAATGCGCGCCACGCCTTCAAGGCCGAGTGACGCAATCTGGTCTTGCAGCGCAGACTCCAGCGAGCCTTCACCGATGATGGCGAAGCGCGCCCCCGGCACCCTCGCCCGGATGCGCGCGGCGGCTTCGAGAAATTCCGGCTGGCCCTTGCCGCGGGGCGCGACGAATCCGCCCACCACGCCGAAGACGACCGCGTCCGCCGGCCATCCGTTCTGCTCGCGGTACTGCCAGACTTCCGCGTTGCGCGCCTCCAGAAAACGGCTGGT
This sequence comes from Limisphaerales bacterium, assembly GCA_038249465.1. Taxonomy (GTDB): domain Bacteria; phylum Verrucomicrobiota; class Verrucomicrobiia; order Limisphaerales; family JBBRWD01; genus JBBRWD01. The sequence goes on from JBBRWD010000091.1 coordinate 4,911, forward strand.
CTCGATGCCGCAGTAAATGCGGTGAATGCGCTCGGCCGGCCCGTGCAATTCGCGGCGCACCACGGCTTCGACGGCGTGCGAAACAGCGACCATGTCCGCCAACCGCAGCAACGCCCAGCGGGTCGCGAAGCGCGGATGGGTCATCAGATGACGCGTGATGATGACCCGCGGGCCGCGTCCGCTCAGGCGCGCGGCCAGGATCGCCGGCCAGTAATCGTTGCCCTGATGCGCGTGCAGGATCTGGATGTCGTGCTGGCGAATCAGCCGCACCCAGCAGCGCATCGCCGCGCTCTGCAACGGGCTGCGCGCCGGGTAGGTTTCGACACGCGCGCCAAGCTGCCGGGCGCGTGGTTCCCAGCGGCTGCCGGTCGCGACGGCCATCGTCACAGTGTCGCCGAGTTCGAGCAGGCCCGCGCTGAGATCGAGCGTCTGATTATCCACCCCGCCGCCGTTGAAGCGGGAGTTGACCTGCAGGATGCGGAGCGGGTTTGGGTTCATGCACTGTTGGCGCGAGTCTAATTTCTGCGGGAGGCGAAGCCATCCTGAAAATCGCGGTCCCGGTCCAACAATGGAAACGCATCGAGTCTTTGAACTGCGGCGTAGCGGCGCGTCGGCAGACCGCCGCCAATCTACCTCGAAATGGCGGCGCTCTCCCGAGACGCCGCCACGCGGTCTTGAGTCACTTCTTCGCCGCCTTCGCTTTGGTGGTGATGGCGCGGAATTCCGCTGTCACCTTGCCATCGCTTGGAACGGTGACCAGCGTCCAGCCTTCCGGCTGCTTGTCCTCGGGCAGACCGAAGGAAGACGGCGGGGTCGTGTAGCAGAGCACGCCTTGGTAGTCGTTCGTCATCGGAGTGTGCAGATGACCGCTCAAGACCGCGCGCGCGCCGCTCTGTTTGACCAGGGCGAGCAGGCGTTGCCGGGGTTCCGGCTCCACGTTCCAGTACTCGCCGCCCAATTCATCCGGCGTCTTGGAAAACAGCGGATAGTGCAGCAGGAAAATCGTCGGCACGTCCGCCGGCCCGCGGAGTTTCTCGTCGAAGTAGCGGAACATGCGGCGCTCCTGCCGCAGGCCGCTGCCGAGCAGGGGCGAGTTTACCCCGACCACGCGCAGGCCGCCGATCTCTCGGACGAAATACGATTCGCCCAGAATCCACTCGTAACGCCAGAGCCGGGAGCGGTTCACGTCCTTCGCCGGATTCAGCTTGCCGGGAATGCGCTTGCCGCCCGTGTCGTGATTGCCCGGCACCACCCAGACGGGCGCGTCGAATTTGGAGACCTCGCGCGAAAACGCACGGAAGTCAGCGGCGTCCCCATCCTCGGTGAGGTCTCCCGCGATCAGGACGAGATCCACCCGCGAGGTGTTGACCGAGCTGATGACCTGCCGGAGATGCTGCCGGCTGAGTTCCAGTTTCTGTCCGTCTTTGCGCAGAAAATGGGTGTCGGAAACGAGCGCCACGCGGACCGGCGATGGGGTGCCCGCACCGGATTGAGCCGGTCCAGTCAGCGGCCACGCGACGAGGGCGAGGAGCAGGGCGGTGATTTTCATGACGCGATGGTGGGCGGAAGCGCATCCTTTCTTCAAGACCTTACGCCGCCAGCCGATGAAAGGGGTATGCGCCGGATGCGTGTCTGCTTTCATAGCTTCAACGGCTTCCGCCACGCGGGGATTACCGCCGTGGCCGGCGGCGCGTTGCTGCTCTGCGCGGCGACGCGGGCGGAGAATCCTCCCGTGCTCACAAACACCGCAGCGCTGCACGGCTTGGTGCAACGCGCCCGCGCTGGTCAGGCAGAGGTCATGCTCGCGCTCGCCGACCACCTCATGGCGAAGGGAGACTTCACCAACGCGGCGGGCTGGTATCGCGCGGGCGCCGAACGCGGTGACCCGAAGGCTCAGCGGGCCTTCGCGCAATGCCTGGCCTCGGGCCGGGGCGTGACGACCAATCTCACCGAGGCAACCCGCTGGTCGCAACTCGCCGCGAAGCTGCTCAATTCAACATCGGCCCCGGTAGTGAAGACGGTCGCAATCACGCCCGCGGCGGCCATTGCGGCGACCAATCCGCCGTCCGGAACGGTGGCATCGCCAGCGCCGGTCACCGGGTTCAACGCCTTGCTCGCGGCAATCGCGCCGCCGCCGCTGAAGGTGGCCGCGCGCGAAACCGTCGTGCCGCCGCCGACCGGAACACCTTCCGATTCCACCAACGCGTCCGCATCCATGACCGCCGCGACGGTGCCGAAATCCTCCGCGCCCGAGCCGGAGTTGCGGGCCTGGCGCATCCGCCCCGAAGAGGTCGGCGACGGAATTCACTTCCAACGCGCCACGGACTTGCCACCGTTGACGCCTTCGGTGCAGGAAGAACCCGCAGTGATTCGGCCGCCCGAAGTCTTTCGCTGAAGATCGATGAAACGGATTTCCGCATTCCTCCGCTGGACCGCGGCCGGCGTGTGTCTGCTGACCACGCTTCCGGCCGGCGCGCGCGCCATCCAGCCGGAATCGTACGCGCCCGCCATGTCGCCCAAAGTGACGCGGCCCGCACTGCCTTGGGGGCGTGATCTGGATCGCGCGCAACGCCAGGCCGGCGCGGAGCAGAAGCGGGTGCTGGTGAGCTTCGTCGGTTCGGACTGGTGCGGATGGTGTCTGCGAATGCGCCGCGAGGTGTTTGCCAAGCCGGAGTTTCAGAATTTTGCGCAGACAAATCTCGTGCTGGTCGAGGTGGATTACCCGCGCGACAACCGGCAAAGCGCCATCCAGCGCGAGGCGAATGATGCGCTCGCGCGTCGCTTGGGCGTGACGAGCGTGCCGACTCTGGTGCTGCTCGATGGCTCGGGCCAGAAGCTGCGCTCGTGGGGTTTTGAGGATGGCGGCGCGCGCCACTACCTCGCCGAATTTCGCAAAGCCGCGGCAGGACCGGAAGTCGTCGCCGTTTCCTCCACGACGACGAACACGGTGAAGTCATCGTCCACGTCTGCAAGCAAGGCAGCCCCCAAGAAGACGCCAGCCAAGAGCGCGGCCAGGCCGGTTAAATCTCCCAAAAAGCCAGTGCCCACCGCCACTTCCGCCAGGCCGAAGACGCGCGGGTAAGGCGCCGGCATTATCCATCGTAGAAAAGCCTCCGCAGGTGAGGTGCGTCTGTCCCAGCGCGATCACGCCACCACCGCGACGATTTTGGAGTGCGGCGAGTTCTCGCCGCTTTCGGCAGGCGACTTGTCGCCGTCGAACTTGCCTGCGCATGGATTCGCTCCGAGCCGCTGAACGCGGCTCTGCCTGGCCGACGAGTCGGCCAGGCACGAAAAGCGGCGACAAGGCGCGCGCACTCCAAAATCGTTGTCGTCCAGGCGGACGCTTTCGCAACGACTCACACCTCACGCTGGCAGAGGACGGAATTCCAATTACGGCTGGTTCAGCCTGTAGAAACGCGCCGGCAGGCTCGCGGGAATCGTGACTGGATTGGTGGCGCCGCTCGGTGCATTGGTCCACGCAGGGGGCGTGAGGGAGGGACTAACCTGCAACACGAAGCCCGGCGTGGCCGGAGTCCACGAGATGGTCGCAAAGCCTGGCGCGCCGCCGATGATGAGCAAGGTTGGCGCGTTGCTGGTCTGCACCGCCACGGGCAAAGCCCAGAAGCCGCCGGTGAGCGTGAATGGTCCGCCGCTCATCGTGCCGGCGTCGGGCTGCCCGATGGTGCCGCTGACCGCATAGACGCCGCCAGTGCTGGTGCCGCCGCCGCCGTCGATGGTTGACCAATCGATCGAGTAGTTCTGCGCGGTGGCGGTGAAGGCCAGTCCGGCGAGCAGGCTGAGCGGGATGGTTTGGACGATCTTCATGGCCATGTCCTTACTTGGTTTCAGCGAGTTTGGAAACAAGTTGTTCCAGCGATTTGAGGCGCTCCTGGAGCGAACCGATCTGTTCGCGCTGCGCGGCCAGTTCAGCCTCCTTGGCAGTGAGCTTCTGGTTCAATCCCTGGATGGCCGCCAACGCCACGCCATCGGCGTCCACGGTGGCGATGGATTTGTCGTCCAGCCCCAGGCCGAAGGCTGCGCGGAAATCCTGTGCCATTGGGCCGAGGTGCAGCGCGCCGGGAAGTTCCTTAAAGCGCCACTGCGTGATGGGCAGCGCCGCCACCCTGGCCAGCACCGCCTGCGCGTCCACCGCCGTGAAGTCCCGCTTGGCGGCGCGGTCGCTCATGGTGTTGAAGGCCGTCGCGCCTACCATCCCGAGCACTTGCAGCCGGTTGCTCGTGATACTGCTGGTGCCGATGCCCACCTTGCCGGACAGACGGAAGACATTGTCCCCCGCGCGCGTCCAGACGCCGATGGTCGGATCCAATTTCGCGAGCGTTACCGCCCCGTCCTCCAGGCTGGCGGTGGTGATGGATCGTGCATTCACGCCGTCGGCGACCAGCCCCGGAGTGTAGGTGTCGAGGCTGTACAGATACGCCGACCCTACCTCGCCCGCGTCCGTGTCGTCATAATACGCTCCAATCAGCACCCGGTCGCTCCCCACCGCCGCCAGGGATGCGCCGAACCGGTCATCATCTGCCGGCGTGGGATTGATGAAGCTGGCGAGCAGCGCGCCGTTCGTGCGGAACAGGTACGCTGCCCCAGTATCAAGGCCACCCGCGTTGTCCCCAGGGGCCCCGATCAGCACTCGGTCGTTCCCCATCGCTGCCACATAGCCCCCGAAAAGCTCCAAGAGATCCGGCGTGGGAATAACGAAAGTGGTTAACAACGCGCCATTGGTGCTGAAAAGATACGCTGCTCCGGTAAATGTGCTGTCTCCACTGGCCCCAATCAGCACCCGGTCGCTCCCTACAGCCGCCACGGAGCACCCGAACCAGTCACTATCGGCTGGCGTGGGATTGGTGAAGGTCATGAGCAGCACACCATTGGTGCTGAACAAATACGCTGTCCCTGAATCGCCGGCCCAGGTGTCGGCAAAATCCGCCCCAATCAGGACACGGTTGGTCCCTACCGCCGCAATGGAAACACCGAAATGATCGCCGGCCGTCGGCGCTGGATTGGTGAAGGCAGTCAGCAATGCGCCGTTCGTACTGAACAGATATGCCGCCGAAGCATTGCTCGCGCCCCAAAAATCGCTGGGTGCCGCAATCAGTACCCGATCGATCCCGATTGCCGCCACGGTTGAGCCGAACAAGTTGCTCTTCGCCGGCGTGGGGTTCGCAAATGTCGTGAGCAGCGCGCCGTTGGCGCTGAACAGATACGCCGCTCCGACACCGCTCGCCCCCGTGTCGTTGTATGGCGCGCCGTCAGGCGCGCCAATCAGTACCCGGTCAGTTCCCACCGCCGCCACGGCATAGCCGAATCCGCCGCCGGCTGCCGGCGCGGGATTGGTAAAAATGGTGAGCAACGTGCCGTCGGTCCTGTACAGATACGCCGCCCCCGCATTGCTCGCAGATGTGTCGTCGCCAGACGCCCCTACCAGCACCCGATCGGTTCCCACGGCCGCCAAGGAAATACCGAAGCGGTCATCGTAGGCCGGCGTGGGATTGGTAATCGTCAAGGCGAACCAGTTGGACACCATCGCCACCTTGGCCGCCGTCACTGCTCCATCCGCCAGCGCGCCCGTGGTCACGGCGCCAGCGGCGAGTTGATTCGATCGCACGGCTCCCGTCGCAAGCATGACTGTGGTGATGCTGCCTGCGGCGATGTTGTTGGACGAAATGGTACCAGTGAGGTTCGCCGAGTTCAGGTTCGTCAAGCCGCCGCCGTTGCCGGTGAAGCGTCCTGTGAACTGGTTGTTTGCGTTCGTCGCCAGCGTCACGCCGGCGAACCGATTGGTTCCAGTGAAAACATTGGTGCCGTTAAGGAGGGCCACGTTGGCGCTCAACCGCGCGTCACCCAGAGTGCCACTGACGATTTTCGACGCGTCCAGGTTGGGAATGCGATTCGTGGCGAAAAGGCCGCTGGTGATTATCGACGCATCCAAATTGGGAATCTGGCTGGCGAAGAGCACGCCGCCGATCTTGCTCGCCGTCACAGCGCCAGTGGCCAGTTGGTTGGACCCAACGGCCCCCGCCGCGAGCATCGTCGCGGTGATGCTGCCTGCGCCGATGTTGTTCGATGAGATGGTGCCGGTGAGTTGGCTGGCCGCGACCGTCCCGCTGAAGTTCGCCGCACGGATGGCGTAAGGCGTGGAAGTGAGGGGTTGGCGGGGTGAGAGCGTGTTGAAATCGGCCGCGCTGCCATTGGGGCGCACGCCGATCTCCAGCCAGCGGGCGCTGCCGTCGAACACCGCGCCGAAATCGAGCGCGACGGCGAACAGGCCGTTGGTGGTGGATGTTGCCGCGTTCGTGCGCCCACCGCCGACCGCGCTGCCATTGGTTACGGCGTCGTAAATCGCAAATCGTAAATCGTAAATCCCCGAGGCCGGCGCGCCCGCTTCGTTGAGAACGCCCTGGTAGGTGAAGGCGGTGCCCTGGGCGAAGGTCTTTGAGAGGTGAGGGTTGAGAATGGTGAGCAGGCCCAATCCGAGGAGGAACGTGCGAAGGGGAGTTTTCATTGCTTGAGTGTGCGTGTTTGGGTGTCTTGCCTTCAAGTCTTGAAGAGCCGATAGAAGCGCGTCGGCAGCGTGGCCGGGACAGTGGCGGGATTGTTCGTGCCGCTGGGCGCGTCCACCCGCGTGGCGAAGCCGGACGCGGCGTTGGTGATGTGGAGCGTGAGTCCGCCGGGTGCTTGCAGCAGCAGCGCCCAAAAGCCGCCGGTGAGGGAGAAAGGCCCATTCGTCATCTGCCCGCCGGCATCGTGCTGGCCGAAGGTGCCGAAGAGCGACTGTTGGCGGTTGGTGCCGGCGCTACCTTAGTCAAAAATTGCCGGCAGCCGAACCGAAGTTCCTCGAGTGTCTATTTCGCAGCGGTTTCCACCATGGCGCGAAACGCTTTCTCGCCGGCTTTGACCGTTTCCACGAGACCGGTGCAACGGATGAACACCGCGCCTTCCGGGCTTTCCAGGATGGCGCCGAGCAGCATCGTTCCGGGCTGAGGAGTCTTGGGCCGGCCCGGCATGCCGCTCATGAAGGTGCCCTGCGCCTGCACGTAGTGGAGTTTGTGGCCGTTGACGGTGGTCTCCTCGGTCTTGGCGTTCAGCGTGTCCTTCGGCTCCTGAAACATCCCGATCCAGCGGTCGAGGTTGGCCTGCACGCCGCCACCGTTCTCCGGACCGAAGTGAAAGAAGATGACTTCGGCCTGGTTGGTCTGGCCCGAAGGGAACCGCAACACGGCCTTGCGCATCAGTGATGTGTTGGGAACCCAGTCCCAGCCGGCCGGCGTCTTGAAGGAATACTTGCTCACCTTGAAATCCTGCGGCGCGTCCGCCGCACGAACGGTGGAAACCAGGGCCAGCAAAACCACCAGAGCAAAAGCGTTCATGATTTGTTTCATGAGGGAAAAATGCAGAGGCCGTCGCGCAGTGTCAACTCCGCGGCGCGTCACCTCATCCGGTGCTCGCATCTCTGTTCAGATGGAAGCGGGCCACGGAGGAGTCTTCCATCTCACGACCCCCTCGCCGGACTTCGCGCTTGTGCATCCGCCGGGCCGACTTTTGAATCATGCCCGTGGCTCAAACCACCGATCCAAATCCCGCTTTGCCCGGACCGTCGCCGCGTCTCACGCTGCGCGGCGTGCTGCTGTATCGCCGGGCCGATGCCTTGAGCGGCTGGCTGCTGGGGGTCATGGCGGTCTTCAGTCCGTGGGCTTTTGGCACATCCCAACCCTGGTCCATCTGGAGCATGAACGTCCTCGGCTACGTCCTCGGCGGTTTGCTCGCGGTGAAGCTCTGGATGCGCGGCGCGCGCGGCTTCCGGCCGGGTCGCTGGGACTGGCCCGAGGAAGGCCCGCCCGCGACCTTGCGCTGGCTCACGGGCGCCCTCGCCGCCGTGACGGCGCTGCTGCTTGGTTATTGCCTCGTGGCCGCACTCAACGCCCGTGCCTCCTACCGGCCGGACGACTTCAGTTTCGTCTATCACGCGCACGTCCGCTGGCTGCCGCACAGTTACGACCGCGGGCGCACCTGGCTGGCCTTGGCCAACTATCTCGCGCTGGCCTTTTCGTTTTGGGCGGCGCGCGACTGGATCCTGGGCAAGACCACCGGGGAAGAACGGGAAGAGCGGGTCGAGTCGGTGCTGACCGCCGGACGCATCTTATTCCCCGCCCGACTGCGCACACTACTCTGGGTGCTCAGCGTGAACGGCGGATTGATCGCCCTCGAAGGCATCCTCCAGCGCCTGGAAGGCTCGGGCAACCTGCTCTTTCTGGTGAAGCCCCGTGTGAATTCCGGCGCGGAAGCGCAGTTTGGTCCGTTTGCCTATCGCGCCAACGCCGCGCAGTACCTGAATCTCCTCTGGCCGGTGACGTTGGGATTCTGGTGGTCGCTGCGCCGCCTCGGGCACGCCGGGCGCGGCTGGTCGAGGTGGGCGCGCCATCGGCATCACATTTTGATCGCGGCGGCTGTCGTGATGGCCGCCGCGCCGGTCATCTCCACCAGTCGCGGTGGCGCCATCATTTCCCTCGGGAGCCTGGCCACCGCCACGGTGATGCTCTTTCTCGCCTTCCGCAAAGAGGAGGGCCACCTGAAACTCGCGGTGCTGGCACTGTTTGGCGGCGCGCTGGCGCTGGGGCTGTCCCTCGGCTGGGACAAACTCGCCGGGCGCATGGATGAACTCGGCGAAGGCTACAGCCTCCGCGAGGAGATGTACAAGACCGCCGACACCATTGCGCGGGATCATCCTGTCTTCGGCACCGGTCCGGGAACCTTTCGCTTCATGTTCCAATTCTATCGCGGCTCGGTGTCGCAGTACTGGCCCTCGCAATTGCACAACGACTGGCTGGAATTCCGCACCGACTTTGGCTGGCTGGGGTTTTCGTTCATCCTGCTGGCGCTCGCCCTGGTCGTGGCGCGCTGGTTCGTGCCGTGTGGCATCGGACTTGGCCGGCGCTTTGTGTTTCTGACCTGGCTGGGGCTGGCAGGCTGCCTCGTTCATGCGCGGTGGGATTTCCCCTTCCAGATGTATTCCATCGTTTTTCTGTTTCTGCTGCTGTGCGCGATCCTCGGCACGCTGGGCCGGCGCGAGGCGGGGGATTGAATGGCGACGCGGCGTTTTCTGTACTCGAAAAGTCTGGCGTCAGTCGCCAGGGGGTGAGGTCAGCGACGGGAGGCAGCCTCCGGTGACGTTCGATTTGTTTCTGAGAGAAACAGACTACCCCCGTTCGAGGGCTTCTCTCGTTCGACCCCCATCTTCCGCAACTCAGCCTGCTTGGCCTTGAGGATCTCCAAAGCCTTCACATTGGATACGCCACGATAATCCAGCAGGTGAATGTGACTGTCGCCAAACTCGTCGGTGACAGTCACAAAAATCTGGCCGCCTCTCTCCTCAAATGCGATCTGCCCGGAATGAGTCTGCTGAAGCGTCGCAAGGCTCAGTGGAAAAGCCGACGACTTCGCTTTGCATCCTGACGCGCCATTGATGGCGACAGAAACGACAACCAACAAAATGCACGAAGCAGCCTTCATGTATCATCCCCAAACAGTCTCTTGAGCTTCTCGCGCGCCGATTCCTCCCGCTGGTCGGCGCCGCGCGGCACCCATGCGCGTTTCAAGAAATCGAAGTACTCGCAGAAGTTTGCCATGTGCTTTTCCTGCACCGGATCCGCTCGCTTCTCGCGGCATTGATAGGCCACACCGCGATCGTAATGGATGCAATTGAGGCAGACCTTCAAGTCGGCGCCGCATTGATGGCAGGTCTCAATTCGCCCGGGCAATCCGGGCACCGGATACACCCAGCCGCACTGGTGGCAATGCCGTGTCAGGCTCATGACCACAACCTAGCAAAGAGCCAGCCGGTTGCGCAATGCGGAGACAACGGCGGGCGGTTGGCCCTCAAGGAGTGCGTTTGGTCTGAATCGGTTTCTGGCCTTCCGGCTTGGGCATCCAGAAATCTTTGTAGGTCAGGCCGCAGGCGGTGATCATCTCCAGACCAAACTCATCACGCCCAAGGTTCGAGTCGGAGTTGTTGGTGCCCAGGGTGAACTTCAATCCCGCCTTCTTGGCGAGCTTGACGAATGGCAGCCCCGGCAGGCGGTAGCGGCTGTTCAGTTCGATGGCCACCCCATTTTTCTTCGCGGCATCGACGACCCGCTGCATGCGCTCCGGCGTCCAGAGCGCGTCGTATTCCTTGGCGATGATTTCCGGCAGGAAGGTGGGGTTCACATAAATGTCCACCGGTTCCTCGTTGAGAATCTTCACGATGGTGTCCACCAGATGTTCCATGAACGCCTGTTTGTCGGGAATCTCCACCTCGTCGTTCATCCACAGGCGTGCGCGTTGGCCGCGGTGATCGAAGATGGTCATGCTGTCGGTGAACACGTAATCAAACCGCGCGACGGTCGCCGGGGAGAACAGCTTCGGCCACTCGCGGCCTTCCGCCTGCATGCCGACGAACACCGGCTGGCCGGCCAGGGATTTGAGAAAGTCGTCCACACCGGCGTCGTTGGTGATGGCGAAACCAACACCACAGTTGACCGCGACTCCGTGATTGAGGCCCGTCTTGAACATGTGCTGCAGCACGCCGTCGAGAGTCAGCCCGCCTTTCAAGTGCGTGTGAAAATCCACGAGCGGAAAGTTGGCCGTGCCCAGCTTGACGATCTGCTCATCCACCGCGTCGAAGCGCACCGGGCCGTCGGGATAATCCGGCAGGTTGTCCGGCAGCGGCTTCACCAGGATGTGTTTGTAGGACACCTTGCTCTCGGGATCATGACCTTGCAGGGCAAACGTGCCGCGCGACAGCCGTCGGCCGGGCCGGCCCGGATCGGCAACCGGATTCTCCGGCTCCACGTAATCGACCACCAGCAGATCGTTGAGGCGGATCTGGATGCGCTGGCCGCGCACCGAGACGCGCACGGTGAACCACTCGTGATCCTTCACCACGGATTTGTTGAGATTGCGGATGCCGTAAAGGCTGCCTGTCTTCTTCATCTCCATGTAGCCGCCCGCGCCCAGGTGGGTGTTCGCCACTTGCGCCTCAAAGCCCTTCTTCGGGAAATCCTTCTCCTGGTATTCGGTGTGAAAATAGAGGCCCGAGTTGGCGAGGGGCGTGGTCCGCACGTCGGCCTTGAACTCGAAGTTCTTGAAATCCGCGTTGCGCACCTTGCCGACATAGAACAGGTGCGAACGCTTGCCATCAAAGGTGATGGCGCCATCGACCACTTTGAAGCCGCCCTGGTTCTCGCTCGCTTTCCAGCCCTCGAGAGTTTTGCCATCGAACAGCGGAATCCAGCCGTCCGAGTCTTCGGCTGCCCACCCGGCGGCACCGAGGTTCAACAAACCGGTGAGACAGACGCAGCACCACTGCAATTTGAATGTGTTCATGGGGGGCAGAGTGCATGGAGCCAGTCCGCTCGAATAGCGAAAAAACTGTGGGCAGGCTCTGTCCGCCACGGCGGCTGAATTCTCTCACCAGGCGACCGCCACCGTGATCGGGACTGACCGCGTCGGTCTCGCAGGAGAAGCTTGTCGCCCTACCCAGCCCTGCCGCCGGTTCGCGATGGGATCAGTTCTTGCGCTCACGCTCGAACACCAGCGGGATGGCCTGACCGCCATGCTGCCAGGTGCCGGTGAGTTTGCCGTGGTCGAGCCGGCCCTTGAAAGCGCCTCCCGTCCATTTCCATTCGAGCTGCAAGTCCGGCGGCGTGTAGCGTAGCAGGGTTGCGGGGGTTGGTTCATTGTTCCCGTAGTTTTCGAGGTTCGCCAGGGTCGCAGAGTAGGCTCCATTGGAGTATCTCCCGATGTCGAGGGCCAGCGGCAACTTCGCCGCGTCGATAACCAGCGCGCCCTTCCAGTGTCCCGGCAGATCGGATTCCCAGGTGAAGGTGAAATCCTTTTCCCGCTCCGGCTCGGGCGGCGTGGCGCGCTTGAAAACCGATGGCGTGGCCTGGCCGCCTTGAATCCAATCGCCTTCCAACGAGTTGCCGTCCGCGCTGAGTTCGCCTTCGAACATGCCCGAGCCGGATTGCACGAACAGCCGGACGGTGCGGTTCTCGGTTTCGACCTTCACGGGATGACCGTTGGCGCCCTGCATCGGATTGTCGAGCTCGGCGCGGAAATCGCCATCCGCGCTTTGCGCGATCTTCCATTGCAGCGGCAAGCCATCCTTCCCCATGCCGAGCTTTCCGCTCCAGTATCCTTGCAAGGGCGCTCCACTTTTCGACGCGTATTCGCTGGGCCCCAAGCGCGGCGGCAGGACGTACGGCGTGCTGGTGCGGTGGAGCGTCAAGGACACCTGGTTGCCCCCGCCCACACCGGTAATTTCCGTAGCCTCGGCATTCACGGTCCCGAAGAAGATTGCGCTGCGGGTGACTTCAACCCGCAGGTTGGGATGCGAATACTCGATGGTGCGCACCGGGATGTTTTTGAGCCCGGCGTCGGTCAGGTCGGCGACGCCCGTGTAGATGCCGTTGGTCTGGGTGATTTTGAGGACGACACGGGTCTTGGTGCGGTCGTCCTGCCCAACTCCCATGCCGCCTGTGATGAGAACTCCCTGCCAGGCACCCTGGATGTCGGGGGTCGATGCCGGGCGTCGCGCATGGAGCGCATGAACGCCAACGTAAGTGGTGGTGGTCGCCAGGAGAATCGCCGCGCCAATCAGCGCGGCGGTTTTGGTTTTGGTCCAGGCCATAAGTTTCAGAGTTCCTTTCAGGAGGGTTAACGTGGAGGCCACTTCGGTGGTGCCTTGCAGGGCGACGGCTGTGGCGGAGGCCACGAGGCCGACGGGTGCGGCTTGAACAGAATTCGCGGAAAGAGCCGAGGCAATCACTCCGGCGGAAAGCGTGATGCCGCGGCGGGCGAAGATGGTTCGGAGTTTATCCACCGCGCGGCCGACGCGCATCTTGGCGGCGCTTTCGCTTGCGCCAAGTTGGTCGCCCACTTCCTTGAAATCCTTGCCATTGAAAAACCGCAGCACGAGAGCGTTGTGGTCCTTCTCCCCGAGTTCGCCCATGGCCTCGTCCAGCAATGGGGCCATCCGGGTCCAGGTCTCGGCGTTGGAATCATTCTCGTGGGATTGCATGCAGAACTCCTGTTCGCGACGTTGTCGGCGCAGTTGCATTTTGAGTGCATCGGTCGCGGCGAATCGGGCGGTGCGACACAGCCAGCCTGGCAGGATCGTCCGGGGACCGAGCGCGCTCGCCTTTCTTGCCAGGATGATGAACACAACCTGCGTGACTTCCTCGGCCAGGTGCGCGTCCTGGACCTGCCGCAGCGCCGCCGAGAAGACCAGATTGGTGTAACGGGACACCAGCGTGGCGAACGCCTCCTCTGAATCGCGCCGGGCAAACTCCTGCACGAGTTGCATGTCGTCATTCATCATCTTCACCAACACATGGACGCCGCCGCCAAAAGGTAACAGAATGTTTTTCAATCCTGACTGGCAGAACGGCAGATCCCGTTGGCGAGTCCCAGGCAGGCTCGGCTGCGAGACGGACATGGTGGGAAGGCGTCAGTTGCCGGGATGGGGCTGTCCGCACTTTTGCCGATGCGAACCTCCACTATCAGCCGGCCAGCCCGTCACCAGTTCTGGTGACTGGTGGGGGACAGGGGGACTGGTATGGTGTCCTCGTTGGTGAGACGCAAAACGCGGTTTGCTGTGTGTGAAAGTGATGCGTGGTCCGCGGCGCAGCGTCGAAGAGAAACGAATTTGTTCTCAGAACGGGCCGGATGAAAATCCGGCCCTTGTTCTTTTCCGCGAGGCTTCGGCGCTGCCTTCTCAGGCTGTTGATCGTGGACGGCTTCGTCTGGCGGGTGCCGCGATCGGCCGATTGCTCTGGAGTTGCCTGATTTCTCCTCCGACACCACCCGGACCTCGCGCGCCCGCTTTGGGTGCGTTGACTCAAATTGAATGACGCCAAAGGGATGGGGTGACAGGGTCGGAACAGCCTTGTTCCTTCACTTGAGGGGGTTTCTCACTTGACCCTCCCTCGTGCCTCCCTAGCATCCGCGCGAATGTTGCGGCTCGATTCATGAATGCGATTCTGACCCTCGAAGACGGTTCGGTATTTCACGGCGAAGGCTTCGGCGCGAAAGCCTCGGCCTGTGGCGAGGTGTGCTTCAACACTTCCATGACGGGTTACCAGGAAATCCTCACGGACCCGTCTTACAAAGGTCAGATCGTGACGATGACCTACCCGCTCATCGGCAATTACGGGGTCAACGAGGTTGATATCGAATCGTATCAGCCGCACGTCAGTGGATTTGTCATCCGCGAACTCTCACCGGTGGTCAGCAACTGGCGCGCGGACTGGTCGCTCGACGAGTATCTCAAGCAGCACAACATCCCGGGAATCCAGGGCATCGACACACGGGCGCTGACCAAGAAACTGCGCGTGCGGGGTGCGCTCAATGGATTCATCTCGACCGAGGGTCACTCCGAAGGCGATGCGCTGGAACGCGCGCGGACCTGGCCTGGTCTGGTGGGCGTGGATTATGTGAAGGAAGTCACCCACCGCGCGCCGTTTGCCTGGGATGAAAAGGACGAGCAGAGCGCGAGTTTTCGCCTGGTGCGCGGACCATCGGCGACGGCGGCGGCGCGGCACCTGCGCGACCCGATGCCCGCGGCGGACCTCCCGATCGTGGCTTTTGACTTCGGAATGAAATACAACATTCTGCGCCGCCTGCGGCAGCAAGGATTCCGCGTGCAAGTCGTACCCGCCACGGCGACGGCGGAGGAGGCATTGAGCTACAAGCCCGCGGGCATCTTCCTCTCCAACGGTCCCGGCGACCCGTCCGCCCTCGGTTACGCCGTCAAGGCGGTCAGCGATTTGGTGAAGACGGGCGTGCCCATCTTCGGCATCTGCCTTGGGCACCAGATTCTCGGGCAGGCGTTCGGCGGAAAGACCTTCAAGCTGAAGTTCGGACATCGCGGCGCCAATCAGCCGGTGAAGGATCTCGCCAGCGGTCGTGTGGAAATCACTTCGCAGAACCATGGCTTTGCCGTCGATGATAAGACCTTGCCGGCGGACGTGGCGGTGGACCGCATCAACTTGAACGACCAGACCGTGGAAGGCATGCGGCACAAAACGAAACCGATCTTCTGCGTGCAATATCACCCCGAAGCCTCGCCCGGGCCGCACGATTCAACACCGCTCTTCGCGGAATTCCGGGCGATGATCGCGCAGGCGTGAAATCGTCGGGAACCTGCGGATGCCCCCCGGGGGTCGTCGCCAGAAAACCGTTTGACTTGAGCCTGATGCCGTAAATAATCACGGCGCAACCTGACTTATGCCGAGACTAGTCCTGCTCAGCGAGGGTTTCGCGGGAACCGCCTTTGAACTGAAGGCGGAGAAGACCACTGTCGGACGGGTGTCGGACAACAATTTTGAGATCCCCGAATCCTCTGTTTCCAGCCATCACGCGGAAATCATCCTGCGCGGCAACGAGGTGCTCATCCGCGATCTGGAATCCACCAACGGCACCTTCATCGGTGGCGAACGCATCACCGAATCGGTGCTCAAGCCGGGACAGATTCTCCGCTTTGGCACGGTCGATCTGCGTCTGGAAAGCGGTGAGGTTCCCACGGTGGCCGCCGCCGCTTCCGCCTCGGCCGCTGCCGCCGCCGCGGCGAAGAGATCGCTCGACCAGACCCGCGTCATTCCGCAGGGCGTGAACCTGACCGATTTGGAAGGCACGCGGACGCCGCTGGATCTGAAGAGGAACACCGCCTTTTCCAAAAAGAGCGACGCCGGCACCAAGGTGTTCATCGGAGTGATGGTGGTGCTGGGCATCGGGTTGGTGGGTTTTCTGATCTATATCGTCACACGCTGACCGCTTTCCGTTTGTTCCCCCGCGGTTGATCCCTCGCCGGCTTCGGCTTTTCCATTCCCATAATTCCAGGATCTCTGGCGCTCCTTTGAAGTTTCAAATCTAAGATCGCAAACCTCAAAGGCCCGCAGGTTTGATCCGCGGGACTCGTCCAGGAAACTCCGGCGCCGTGGTGCCGCTTATCGCCACCGCATGTCGGCCACCGTGCGCCCGGCCGGAATGAACGGCATCACATGCTCCGAATAGGGCGTGATGATGTCCAGCACGTAGGGCGACTTGGCGTCGAGCATGCGCTGGATGGCCGCCTTCAGGTCGCGGCGATACATCACGCGCTCGCACGGCACATTGAAGCTGTTGCACACGCGCACGTAATCCGGATAGATCTGCGCGCGGTGATCGGGATCGCCCAGGTAGGTGTGACCGCGGTTGCCGGCGTAAAAGCTGTCCTCCCATTGCACCACCATGCCGAGGTGCTGGTTGTTCAGGATCATCGCCTTGGCGTGAATCTTCTCAACGTGCGCGGTGGCCAGCTCCTGGATGTTCATGAGGAACGAGCCGTCGCCGTCGATGTCGATTACTTCCTTGTCCGGATGCGCGACCTTCACGCCGAGCGCCGCCGGGTAGCCGAAGCCCATCGCGCCGAGGCCGCCGCTGGTGACGAATTGCCGCGGGTTGCGGAATTTATACCATTGTCCGGCCCACATTTGATGCTGGCCCACTCCGGTGGTGATGTAGGCCTCGCCGCCGGTCAACTGCCACAACATCTCGATGGCCATCTGCGGCAGGATCACCTGATCTTCCTGCCCGCGCAGGTGGTCCTTCATGTGATCGCTGTTGGCGATCTCCTGCGTGACGCCGTAGCTGAACGGCGCTTTCTTCTTCCACTCGTCAATCCGCCCGTGCCAGGCATTGAACTTCTTTGCGATGGGCCGCTTCGCCAGCATCGTGTTCAGCCGCGTCAGCGCATCGCGCACGTCCCCGACGATGGCGTGCTGCACGCGGCGGTTCTTGTTATGCTCCGAGGCGTCGATGTCGAGATGCACGATAGTGCCATGCTTGCAGAACTCCTCGAACTTGCCCGTCACGCGATCATCAAACCGCACGCCAAATGCCAGCAGCAGGTCGGCGCCGTCGTGGATCTTCTCGGCCGGAGTGGCGGGATCCTGGCGGAACTTGTACTCGCCGTTCACCGCCCAATTCGCGAAGGCCGCGCCGTGCATGCCCAGCCAGCGCAGCGAGAGCGGATGCGTTTCCGGAAACCCGCCAATGCCCATCAGTGTGGTCGTCACCGGTATCTGGGCCGCCTCGGCGAACTTCAACAACTCGCGCGCCGCGTTGCTGGAAATGATGCCGCCGCCCACGTAGAGCACCGGGCGTTCGGATTTCTCGACCAGCCCGATGATTTCATTGAGCGAAAGATCGTCGGCGCGCAGTTCTGGGGTGTAGCCACGCAATCCGTTCCGGATCTCGGCGTCTGTCGGCCACACCGGCTGGGTCTTGGCCTGCTGGATGTTCTTCGGAATGTCGATCACCACCGGGCCGGGCCGGCCGGTTTGCGCGATGTAGAACGCCTCCTTGACGATGCGCGGCAGGTCGTTCACATCCGTCACGAGATAGGAGTGCTTCACGATGGGCAGCGTGACGCCGATGATGTCCGTCTCCTGAAACGCACTGCGGCCGATCATGTTGTGATTGACCTGGCCGGTAATCGCCACGAGCGGAGTGGAATCCATGAAGGCATCGGCGATCGCGGTGACGAGATTGGTCGCGCCCGGGCCGCTGGTGGTCATGCACACGCCGGCCCTGCCGGTCACGCGGGCATAAGCCTCCGCGGCAAAGCTGCCGCCCTGTTCGTGCCGCGGCAGGATGGTGCGGATCTTCTTCGAGTGCGTCAGCGACTGGTGGATCTCCATGCTGGCGCCGCCCGGATAGGCGAAGATGACCTCGACGCCTTCGCGCTCGAGGGCTTCCACCAGGATGTCGCGCCCGTACATGGCAGCCCCCACTTCGGCCCGCTTTTTGGCGGGTTGGGCGCCCGGTTTCTTCGCTGTAGTCGTTGCTGTCTTGCTCATGGTCTGCGCTTTGTTGTTATCCGGCCGGCGGCCGCGGGCAAACGAAAAACCCACGACCGTTTCCAGCCGTGGGTTTTTGTCGAAAGTGTTGTTCTACGCTCGACAAGCCCGCACGGCGTCGCCGGTAACGACGACCGCCAGCAGAACTACGACTTGCAGGGCAATATTGAACATCGCGCGGAAATTAGTGAGGCCGGAAAACCCGGTCAAGCGCGGATTTTCTGGCGATTTCAGGCGCTTCTGCCCGCATCCGCCGGCCGATAGCTCGCCACCACCCATTCACTCAGCACCTTGTCCGGAGCCTCGGCGGCGGGACGGTCGATCTCGAATTCCTGCCGACCGGTGTTTTGTGAGATGAGCTTCAGCCCGAACTGAAAGTCCTTGAAGCGCGCGGCGCACAGATCCCGCACGTGGACCTTTTGCTCCAGCGCCCGCGCCACGAGCCAATCCGCGGCGTCGGTGGTAAAGCGGATGGCCAGCGCGTGCTCCTGCTTGAACCGCTCGGCGAACTGGTGAACGATCTGGTGCAACACCTGCCGCTCTTCCTTGGCGCTCTCGTCGAGAAGCTGCCGCAACGCCGCGAGCGGATCTTCCACCAGTTTCGTGGTGACCACGAACCGCTGCACATGCGTGGAGGGAAGCTCGAATTTCAATTCGCGGAAGATGCGCTCGCACACGGTCATCAAGCCGCGGGCTCCTGTCTTCTCCTCGGCCGCCCGTTCGGCGATGCTGCGCAATCCGTCGTCCTGAAACAGCACCTCAATGCCGTAGGCGCCGAAGGTCTGCTCGTATTGCCGGATGATGCTGCCCTCGGAGGTCTTGAGAATCTGGAACAGGTCATCCGTGCTGAGCTGCTGGCAGACCACGCGCACGGGCAGGCGCCCGATGAATTCAGGCTCGAAGCCGTAGTCGATGAAGTCGCGGGTCTGGACCTGGGTGAGCATTTCGTCGTCCTCGGGCGCGCCCTTGCCGCCGCCGGCAAAGCCGATGGTGGCTTCGCGCAGTCGTTTTTGCGTGATCTTCTCAATGCCGCCAAACGCGCCGCTAACCACGAAGAGAATGTGCTTCGTGTTGATCGTGTCCGGCTGCTTCTTCCCGCCGCCCCGGCTCATTTCCATCATCGCCCGGATCTGTCCGGCAATGTCATTCGGCGCGCGGGCCGGCACCTCGGTTTCCTCCATCAGCTTGAGCAGGTTGGTCTGCACGCCGCGCCCGCTGACGTCGCGTCCGCTGGCGTTGGATGCGGCTGCGATCTTGTCGATCTCATCGATGTAAATGATGCCGTACTCAGCGCGCTTCACGTCGCCATTCGCCCGGCGGACGAGGTCGCGCACGAGATCCTCGACATCGCCGCCGACGTAGCCGGTCTCGGAAAACTTCGTTGCATCCGCCTTCACGAATGGCACGCCGATCAGGTCAGCCATGCTGCGGACGAGATACGTTTTGCCGACGCCCGTCGGGCCGAGCAGGATGATGTTCTGCTTGGCGTAATTGGGCTGCTCCTTGCCTTCGAGCGCGATCCGGACGTGGTGATAGTGATCGCACAACGCGACGCTGAGCACCTTCTTGGCCTCATCCTGCTTGATGACAAAGCGGTCGAGGTAGGCCTTCACGTCCTTGGGCTTGAAATTGAACTGCGCGATGTCTTCGAGCGGCGATGCGGCCGGCTCCTCCGCAGGCGCGCTCACGTCGGAAGAAGGTGACGCTGCGCCGAAGCCCGGTCCGGTCGGCAGATGCCGGCTCATGAACTCGGAGAACTGCCGCTGGAATTCCTCCGGCGAGGGAGGGCCGCTGAATACGTTTTTACTCACGCCGGCAAAGTAAGTGCGACGGCCGGGGAGTCAAGGAGCGCGACCCAAAAGCAGCACAGGCGTCCCGCCTGAAGTAGTCAATCCGCCTTTGTTTTAAAGTGCTTCCCAGAACCATCAAGCCGGGACGGCGGTGCCACATTTAGTGATGCACCAGGATGATCTTGCTGCCCTGCGGTTCGAAGCGCATTTCGACGCGGCGCAACTTCTCCAGCGCGGAGGCAATCGCCTCGTGACGTTCGCGCGGCGCGTAGAACATGAGAAAGCCGCCGCTCCCGGCACCGAGGAGCTTGCCGCCGACGGCGCCGGCCTTCCGGGCGCGCGCGTACCAGCCGTCAATCTGCGTCGAGCTGATCGCGTCCACGATGCTGCGCTTGAGTTCCCAATTCTCGTGCAGCAATTCGCCGAAGGCCTCGACATTGTTCTTTTGCAGGGCGGCGCGGAGATCGTGCGCCAGCGTCACCATTTTCTTCAGCGCGTTCTGCTTGCTGCGCTGGCCGGCGACGGCTTCCTGCTGAGTCTTGAGAATGCCCCCGGCGCTGCGCGTGATGCCGGTGTAGAAGACCACGATATTCTCCTGCAGGCGCGTCAGCGTTTCGCGTTTGCAAACGATCGGATCGACGGACACCGAATCGTCCGGATGAAACTGGATGAAGTTCAGTCCGCCAAACGCCGCGGCGTACTGATCCTGCTTGCCGATAGGGTCGCCGCATTTCTCGATCTCAATCTGGCAGGCTTCGCGCGCGAGCTGGTCGGCCGCAGTGTGGCGACCGGCAAACGCGTGCAGCGCGTGCAGCAAGCCGACTGTGAACGAACTCGACGAGCCGAGCCCGGTGCCGCGCGAGGGGATGTCGGCGATGGAGGTGATCTCGATGCCGCCATCGAGCGCGAGCAGCTTCATGGATTCGCGCACCAGGGGATGCTTGATCTTCGCGACCGACTCAACCTCCTCCGTCTTCGAGTAGCTCACGCGGATGCGGTGGTCGAACTTGGGGTTGACGGTCACATAGACATATTTGTCGATGGCGGTGGAGACGACCGCGCCGCCGAAGCGCCGGGAGAACGCGGGCAGATCGCTGCCGCCACCGACGAAGCTCATGCGGAGTGGGGTTCGGCTGATGATCATGGGAAAAACAATTGAAGATGACCGGCCACGCTTTCGGCAGCGTTGTGAAACACATCAAGTTCCTGCGCCCGGCGAGGCGAATTGGGATCGCGCAACAAGACTGCCGTGCCGGCAACCAAGCTCTCCGGGTTACGGTTGGCCTTCAGGATCCGGATGAGCGATTTCTCCAAGTCCTTTAGCGGCATAGTTGCGCAGTACGCATAAAGCCCTCGCGCCCGCCATCTGCCTGAAGCCGGCGAGGGAAGCAAGGGCTGTCTTTCACAGTGTTCATCGCCAAGGTTTACTGGAAGCGGACGGCATTGGCAATCGCGGCTGTCCAGGACTGCCAGGGGAGTGGCAGGGAATAGCGCAAACCTGTGGCTTGTGCCATGTCGCCGACGCTACGGCTTGGGGACCATCAGGAATCTGCTTTTTCGATGAAGAACCCGCTGTCTAGCAGGGGCACTGAAGGTTCCCGTCTCGGCGGGTATCGACGCCAGCGTCGGCGCCAGTTCCTGTTTTGTCGTCGGGGGCCTGGCCAACGCGTTGGCCCACGATCAGGCGGCTCTCCACTTCCACGGCGGATTGCGCGTTGTCGCTTTGCTCAAAATGCTTCCCCTTGCCCGCCTTTATCATCCGACTTTCCAGAGCGGTGAAGTTGTATCGCTCCCCCGGCTCCGGCGTGGGCTTGGGAGCCTGCGGCAACTGGCCGCCTACCTTTTCGCCACGCTCTTTTTTCGCGGCCCGGACAAAGTTTGAAAATCGGCTGAGGCCACGTCCGACAGGCTGCTACCGTCTTCTGTTGAAGAAGAAGCCGCCGCCACCGAGCAAGAGCACCACAACCAAGATGATGAGGATAGTTTCTATAGACATATTCAGACCATCGGGGTCGCATTGACTTCGCACAATGGGGTGTTCACCCCAGAAGCCTGCTCAATTTGTGGGCGGAATGCCGGGCTCGGCTCTCGACTGGGTGGAAGCCCGGATCGCGCCGGGCTATGCGAGACCGCGCCGGGACTTTCTGATCAGGCCATGACTTCGCCTGCGGGGACGGCGGCGCTCGCCGGGGTGAGCAGTTGCAGCACCTCGGCCTTCGTGAGCGTCTCCCTGTCGAGCAACGCCCTGGCCAGCTTCCCGGTATTCTCCTTGTGCGCCAGGATGAGTTCGTGCGCCCTGCGGTCGGCGGTTTCGAGCAGGCAGTTGATCTCGGCTTCGGCGTCGCGCTGTTCAGGTTCGTAGTAGAGTTTCTCGCCCATGCCCCATTCGTGGATCATCTTGCGGGCGATCTTGCGCGCGACATCGAGGTCGCCGGACGCGCCGTTGGTGGTGGCACCATAGAAAGTTTTTTCAGCCGCCCGCCCGCCCATCAGCACGAGCAATTCTTCGAGCAGGAACTGCCGGGTTTGGAGGTGCTGGTCTTCGTCGGGCAAAAAGGTGGTGGCACCAAGCGCCTGACCACGCGGCACGATGCTGACTTTGTAAAGCGGCGGCAACAGCGGCGTTTGCAGGTGAATGATGGTGTGGCCCGCCTCATGATACGCCACCATCTCACGCTCCCTTTGATTCAGGACCATTGATTTGCGCTCTTGTCCATAGCGGACTTTGTCGCGCGCGGCCTCGAGGCCGGCCTGTGAGATCTGCGTGTCGTTCTGCAAGGCGGAACAGATGGCGGCCTCATTGAGGAGGTTCGCGAGGTCCGCGCCGGACATGCCGGGAGTGGTTTGCGCAAGGACGTCCAATGCTTCCTGTTCGTCGGCGATCGGTTTGCCGGCGGCGTGGGCCTGCAATATGGCGCGGCGGCCCTTCATGTCGGGATAGGGCACGTGGACTTTACGGTCGAAACGTCCGGGCCGCAGCAGCGCTTCATCCAAGTCCTCGGCCCGGTTGGTGGCGGCAATCACCACAATGCCCTGACTGCTGTCGAACCCGTCCATCGCGGCAAGCAGGGCGTTGATCGTCTGCTGATGCTCGCCGTGCGTCTCGATCTTGCGGTCCTTGCCTACAGAATCGATCTCGTCGATGAAAATGATCGCCGGTTTGTTTTTGGCGGCCTGCCGAAAGAGCTGGCGCACACGTTTGGCGCCAACGCCGACGAACACCTCGGCGAAGTCACTGCCGTGAACGCTGAAGAAATGGGCGTTGGCCTCACAGGCAATCGCCTTGGCCAGCATCGTTTTGCCGGTGCCCGGCGGTCCGATCAGCAGGACGCCTTTGGGCAGCCTGCCACCCAGACGCTGGTACTTTTTCGGGTCGCGCAGGAAATCCACCACCTCGGATACTTCGCCCTTGGCTTCTTCGATGCCAGCCACGTCACGGAAACGGACGGTCGGCCGCTCCCTGACGAGGGCATTTTTTCCGCGGCCGATGTTGCCCTGGTACATGACCACGCCGATGACCACGCCGACGATCAGCAGGTTGGACAGGATCACCACCCATTTACCGACGGTGCCTGCGCCCGGTATTTCCACCTTTGCCCCGCTCTGGTCGAAGAGGGCTTTGACCTGGGCCTCATCGAGGTGCGTCGTGAGAAAGACCCGCCCGGACTTGCCGGGCAGCTTGCTATGGCCGTCCACACGATAAATGCCGGCATAGGGCGTTGGTGTGACGCGGCCGTCAGTGAGGGTATTTGCCCGGACAAACTGGTCCAGTTCGGCCCGCGTGATCTCGCGCGATGGGGTCCGGAAATACCAGAGACCGAGCAGCGTCAAGCCGGTCACCAGCAAAACAGACGCAACCACCAATTTGATATTCTTCAAAAACTTCATGCGCGAGGAATAATTACTGCCAGATGGCTGGCCGGCTTCCTGAACTCATTCTACAAACTGACACGCGATCCCTCTATGCTGAGCAGGTCGCATCTCCATCGTTGAGGTGGAGCGGCCGGGTGATTTCGGGCGGCTATGTATTTCCAAACACTCGCCCAACGTTGCGGGTGTGTCTTACGACCCTGATCGGACCGCCGATCATTGTGAGTTCGTGATGTCCCATTGCAGACTATTCCATCGTTCATCCAGTCCTCAACCCAGGGATTTCCTAGTAGGTCCCACCTTCCTCCACCATGTAGGACCGGCGTCGACCATCAAACGGCTTGAGTGGGGGTTGAATAAGTTTCGCCTAAATGCACCTTCTATTTGCCAATGGGCTACGGTTTGGAAGGCGACTCTCGCCTCCGGAAAACGAGCTTCGGCGGAAATGGTTACTACCCAGGCAGTGGGATGGACGACACCCGTGAGGGTTGGGACCAAGCGTCTTCGCGTAGCCCATCCCAAGATCTTGTCAGTATGAGTGGCGGTAGGGGGCTTCCGCGCCTTCGGCATGTCCTGAGCAAGCCGATGCTGCAGTTGTGGCTGAAGCAACCCTCGCTGTTTGCGTCGCACCGTGCCCGCCGCCGTCCCGGGAATCCTGTTTCTTTCGGGCGGGCAAAGCGACCAGGTTGCGACGCAAAGACTGAACGCTATCTGTCGGATGGGCGTTGCTCCGGGGACGTTGAGCTTTTCTTTCGGAGGCGCGGTTCACGACGCTGCGTTGAAAACCGGGATGGGCTCACCGGCCAATGTGGCGGACTCGCAGGCAGCCCTTCACCATTGCGCCAAGTGCAACGGTTTCGCGGATCTGGGAAAGGATTCGGAAACGGCGGAACGCGAAGGCAAGGCGCGTTAACCAGGGAAAGGCCCGATGCCGATCACCAGCAGAACGGCGAGAAAGCAACCGCAGCCGATCGGCATCGCAGAGGACCACTGCGGTTTTGAATTGGAACAATATCTGGCAGGAATGCTGCGTAAGGCCGGTCCTCACGCGATTGATTTCGGCGGCCGGCAGCATACGCCGGACACGGTTTATCCGAATTTCGTCGGCAAGGATGGCGAGGAGCTGCGCGAGATTCGCGATCTAAAGTGGAGGGCGGCGAAGACCAAACATCCGACGTAGCATCCGGGCCCTTGTGTTAATCCTTTTCACCGCGGGCGCGAAAGGCCAGCCAGATGGCCGAGGCTGCGCGCGCGCCTTTTAGCATCTTTTGCAGCCAGGAAGACTTCGGCGTCCCGGGCGCGGGCGGGCCGCGGCGCAAGGC
>JBBRWD010000092.1:0-29385 GCA_038249465.1 Limisphaerales bacterium
CCTTGCGGTTGCGCAGGATCTTGCGGTAGCTTCGTTTCACTCGAAAGATTCGTTTCATGGGCTGGTTTGTTGTGTCACAAACTCATTTCAGCCAATATGGACGGGCCTTTCGAGCTTTTCCTTTCCACTGCCAAAAAAATCACGCTTGTTGAGGGGCTAGTAGCGAGTAGTGCATGAGTACGCGCCAGTAGTCGCAAATCGGCACCCCGTGTGCTGCACCTCAGGTTCCTTTCAATTATTTGACGCAACTCCTTTGCCTCCAACGAAATCGATAGATACGCGGCACTCGGTTGGACCGAAAAGCGGGGGTTGGAAACCGATCCTTGCCTCTGCTCGAAGTCTCGCCAGAAAGGCATCAAGGAAAGTACCCCCAGTCTTTGGATGCGCGCAGCGAAATTCGCTCGGCCATTGCACAGCCTGACCGGCCCAGACAAACAGCAGCACGGAGTTGGCCCCGCCGAGGCTTAGTCAATGTCTGCTTTGCGCTCGCTATGTCGGTGAAAGCGATACGCGCGATGACGCCTCACCGTGATTGCAGTGCGTGAAGTCGCACTGAAACTGGGCGCTTCAAGTTCAGCGTCGATTGAAGGCGGTTCATGGTTTCGGCCGGCGGCGCGTCGAGCTTTCCGGCGAAAGTGACGAAGTGCTGCCCCGGTGGCGAACTTTCGATGCCCACGCCGCCCGCGCCTGCACCCGGTGCGACGTGATGATGCGCGGCCATTCCCGGAGTCACCAAACCAAGTGCCAGCCTGGCGTCATTGAACTTGATGCCCCAATAAGTATTTGCAGCCTTCACCTGTGCGGGCACTCCGTCGGCTTCGCGTCCGACACGACCGGTCTGGCCGTTGGAGAACAACCAGGTGCCCGGCGATGGACCATCGGCGGCGAAGTTCTTCGGATTGTCGAAATCCCAATACTGAGAAGTGGGCTCGGTGAGAAACACCTCGATCCAACTCGCGCCGGCGTAGAGCCGGATTGTCTTCATCTCCTGGGACCGATCCATGCATTGAAACTCGACCATCGCCGGACCGCGGGCCGTGCATTCAAGACGATACGGCGTGTGACGGAGAGAGCCGATGTCGGAGAAGCCGGCCCAGTCCTTTTCGCCTGGCATGGTGAGGTCGCGATTCGTGCCGGATTTCACCTCCCAGCGATAAATGTGGGCGCCCTCAGGGCCAAGCAGCAAGCGGACTCGATCGTTTTCAAGGTGATGCGTCTCGTTCATCCACGGAACCGTGCGGACCGCGCTCGGTGGAAGCATGCGGCCCGCCGAGGATCCGAGGTAGGCGTGAATGCGTGCCTTGGTGCCGTGAGGCAGCAAGCCTGGCAACACAAGAATCAGGCGGCACTTGTCCGGCTCCGGCAGTAAATCAAGTTGCGCGAGCACTTCACGCGGTTTGGTGCCGTCCACAATTTGAAACGCGCGCGCCAGGCTGAACCCAGCCAACCCAGGCGGCAGCGACAACTCCAATTCCACCGGCAGGTGCTCACGGTCGAGCGCACCTGCGCCAACGACAACCCCGAGACGATGCGTCGCGTTCGTGTCCAACCACGGCGCTTCGGACGCGAGCGGCGACGACACGGTCTCGCCCGGCCGGAGCCTTCGCGATACTGGCTTTGGCAACGTCAGGCCGATCTCTTCCGGCGCCGGCAGCGGCCGGCCGGCGAGAGCATCGGCGCGAGCGGCGGCCACCTTGCGCAGCAGGTCGTCGTAATCGTTCACACAATTCGTGTAGCGACGCAGGGTCCAATCCAGCGCATACGATTTGCTCTCGGACAGCCAAAGCGCCGCGAACTGCCGGCCCAGCGCCTCGTGAGCGTCGCGATTCTTCCGGACAAGACGTTCCACCTGATCCAGACGGGACAAGGGTCTGTCCCACCACGGACTCGGATATTCGTAGAGTCGCGCCGCCTCCAGGCCATCAAGCATCCTCACGCCCATCAATTGCAGGCGGCGCGCGCCAAACACGAACGCGTCGAGAATGTGCTGATTACAGAGCGCCTCGGCGCGGCAGACTTCGAGGTGCTTCAAGGCTTCTCCGGCGATCCCCATCAGATTCAACGCAGTCGCTTGTGTCGCAGTAGCGTTGGCTTTGGGGCGAAAGTCATTTTCCCAAAAGCGCGAGTTCATCATGCCCTTGGCCGCCGGCACGCGATGCGCCCGCGCGAGTTGCACAACAGCCTGCCCGAAGTGATCGCCTTTCTCGCCGAAGAGCACCGCGCCGACGCGGCGGTTGAAGTCGTCGATGGACGTCGTGGACGCATTCCATGCGCACTCGGCGGCCCAGGCGTCGGCGTGCCATTTCATTGCATTGATGGCTTCGCCGTCGTCTTCCCAATCGGTGTTGATCATGCCCAGCGCGCCGTGCTTCACGCCGTCGCGGACGAAGTTTTGGATGTTGGTCACCGCCACGCCGAAGTCCGGCAGGATGCGGCTCCAGTTGTTCACGCCGGGGCAGACGAAGAACTCGTAGCCCGATTTCGCGAACGGCACGATTTGATCCTCGAAGCTCGCGCGCGCGTCGTAGCCCCACGTCAGCATGATGGTGTCCTTGGGGATTTCGTTCAGCTTGTCTGGATGCTGGAGGATGATGTCGCCCCACATCATCATGCGCTTGCCGTGCTTCTCCTTGAGCAGATCGTGGACGCGGCGGATGTGGCGGACATACACGCCGCCCACACCGATCTTCGCCGCGAGATCCTTGGAAGGTCCGGTGCCGAGGCCCCACGTTTCGTCGCAACACACGTTGAACCACGGGAACGGCAGCAGCGGGCAGACCTCGGAGTAAAGGTCATCGAGCAGTTGGTAAGTCTCCTCGCGCACGGGCGTGAGCACGTCGGGTGTCTCGCGCAGCGCCGCATACTCGGGATGCTTCAGGATGGCCGCGAAGTGTCCGAACGACTGCTGATTGCCGAGCACGTCGAGGTGCAGCGGCTTGACGTAGTTCACCAGCGCGGCGAGGTCCTGCGGCGTCAGCGAGCCATCGGGCGGACCGATCTTCGGGTGCTTCGCGAACGCGTATTGATACTCCATGTAAAAGGTCATCAGGTTCAGCTTGAGATACGAACCCAGCGCCGCCTCGAACTTCAGTGTGTCCAGCGTGCTGCTCGGGCCGCGCGTCATGTCGTCCTGGAAACAGCGCCAGCGCAGCGAAGGCCAGTCGCGGATGGCCAGACCTGGCAGCGCATCGCCCCGGCGATTGGCGCGGATCAATTGCCGCAGCGTTTGCAGTCCGTGATGCAGACCCGCTGGCGTGGCGGACGCGCAGACCACTTCATCGGCGCGCACCTCCAGCGAATAGCGCTCGGGATTTTCGCCGGGTGGCAGGCTTGGCAATTCACCGCTCGCGGGTCCGGACGCGAGGCGGAAGCTGAGTCGCGGAGAGTTGACAGCTTGCACTGGCACGGGCTTCAGGCCGGAGCGCGTCAATTCTTCATTCAGGAAACGCGCTGCCGAGTCAGCCTCCGCGGCGGGCGCTTCGAGGACGAGCGGGCGCTCCAGCGAAAACTCGCCCGTCGTCCGACGGATCTCTTTGGGGAACGGGACCAGCCGTAAATTGTTCGCATCCGTCGCGGCCATCACGCGTGCCGAAACGAACAGCGCCAATGCGAGGTGAATCAAGCGGTGCATGTGTGACAAGATGGACGACGGCGGTGTCTGTTCTATTTGCGATCTAATTGTACCGAAAAGCGCGCGCGTTGGCTGAGAGGTGATGAGTCACGCCCCCTTCTGCGTCGACGGTGAACTCAGCACTTCAATGGCCTTGACCATGTCCTCCCATTCTCTGGCTCGCTCCCGGATTGAGGCTCCCATGTGCGCTACGTTGTCGGGATGGCTTCACACCTTCGGCAGTAGTGGTGACCGCCAGACGCATTCTTCCCTAGAAAGGTCGTGGTCACGCCCGTGTCCGGAGGGCGTTTTTCACGCCCTGACTTGAGCTGCGCTACGATTCGTAGCCGCCCCGCCCCAGACCGGATGTCAACTCAATCCTAATCCTTCCTCCCACTCGCAACCATGCCGATCCGCCAAATCTCAACGCCCAATCAAAGGTTCTGATTTCGCTTGGACAGCCTTCAAGTCATCTCGGCCACGAGGTAAGCCACCAGACGGTGGCTAATGTTCTGAAAAGACACAACATCACACCGGCACCCTGAGGGAAAAGAAATGCAATACTCTTTCCAGCACCCGAGGACCGGATCGGTGAAACATCAGGGGCAATTGAAACCCGTCAGCACCTCGGAGGCGTCCTGAAATTCCACTTCCGCGAGTCTGCCTGCGTATTTGACCATACGGGAGGTCGCGATTGGCCTCCGCTCACACGTCAACGATGTTAATCATCAGATTGGCCGTGACCTGGAAGACGCGGGAGAAGTTGAAGAGCCTCACATCGTTGGAGGCGGCGTTACCCACGTAGATGGCTGCGTCGGTAAACACATTCGCCACATCGATGCGCGCCTCCTCAAAGCGGTTGGCGGTGAAAGCGGCGGTCTTCGCGATAAAGAGGTTTGCCCCCTGTTCAATCACGTTTCGGCTGAGGAACGCCTCGGTGAACGTGCCCGGCACAGCGGCTCCACCCGTGGCTCGCGCGGCCTCCTTGAGGCGTTGAATCATCTCGTCGCCCAGGGTCAGACGGGAGACGCGGTTGGTGTGAAATTGCAGCACCCCGCTTGAGTCCGGGTTGTTGAGCAGGCCCTCGTTGACGCGCACCGAGAGCAACTTCAGTTCATCGGCATTCAGGCCCTGATTGCCGGGAATGCCGAAGAAGCTGACAACGCCGCTGATGTCGTTGTCGCAAATCGTGGTGTCCGCGGCGTCACCGCCGATGGCCAGGGCGACGCCGGGCACGGCGCGCAACGCGCCGGCGCGAATGTCCCGGAGGCGGTCCGCCACAGCCTTGGCATCAGCGCGATCCACCGCCACGGCGCGGAGGAGTTTGGTGTAGCTGGCCAGTTCCGTCGGACTGATGCGCGCCGTCAATTGCCGCACCATCGTGGTGGTTTGAGCAACGAAGTCCTTCTTCTCCGCCGGCGACATCGCCGCCAGTTTCTGGGCCACCTCCGGCAGGTGTTGCGAAAACTCCCGACGATCGGCGGCCCGAAACAGCTTCAGCAGCGGGTCAGTCGTGAAGACCCGCCCCGGCGTGAACTCGGCTCCCTTCATCGTCGCTGCCATCACGTTGGCGCGAAACGAAAGCCGGTCGGGCTGACTGACAAACACCAACGGCGCCTTCTCCGTGATGCCGGATAGGTGGCAGCCGCTGACTTCGACATGCCCGCACTGCATGAGGGCAAGAGTGAGGCCGTCGGCCAGCGTCACGTCCACGTCACGCAAGACAAAGGAATTGAAATTCCGGAGGGCCACCGGTTTGCCTTCGATGGCCAGGCGTGTCGCCAAACCGCCGCCAGTGATGGTGAGGTTCACTTCCTCGCCTGCCTTCGCCGCATCCATGGTCCATCCCTCTGGCAGGACATGATCACCTGCCATCAAGCAGAGCCGGATGTCGAACTGCTTTCGCTTGAGCAGTCCGGCCACGATTTCGTCGAGGCGTTCCTTGGGCGATACTGCCAATTCACAGCACTCGCCCGAGCCTCCACATAGCGCATCAATCGCCTGTTGCACCGTCTTCACGCCCGCCGCGCTGAGGTCAGGACAATTGCGCGGATCGTAGGAAACCTGGCTCGCGATGCTGAGATTACCCGTGAAGTTCAAGGGTGGATTCGGTGCGAACGAGCCGTCGTCGTTGAGCAGTCGTGCCAAAACTTGTTGGCTGGGAGCGGTCGCGTTGGCCGCAAGTTGCCACGCAAAGCTCGCAATGCCATTTGCGCCGGTCGTGATGTCGAGCGTGTCGCTTCCAGCAGCCAGCCCGGCAGGATTGGTCGCCAATTTTCCTCCAGCCTCAGCTTGCAGGCGCACCCGCGCACCACTGACCGGCCATTGGCCATTCGTCACGCCAACTTGAAGCAATTCGGGCAAAGCATTGCCGGGGATCGCCTCCTGTCCATCACCGCCCGCGACGAAGAAGCTGGTCAATTCCGTCAGAGATGGGAACTCCGGCCGGCAATCATGCACGGTAGGCGCGGCGCCATCCAGCCAGGTGATCAAGGCCAGCGGGCAGTAATGGTGCGCGACTTCGTGCGGCGGCGCGTCGATGAGCTTCTCGAAGGAGCCATCCGTGGCGCGCGCGGAAAAGGTCCAGTAGTCGCCCGCGTGGAAATCGCTGCCGGAGAACTTCACCTGCAAGCCATGTTCCAGATCGAACAGGGTCGCCGCACTCGCGTTGGTCTTCACCGAACCATCCGCCTCAAAGTTCAACACTTGATCCCACCGACGCAGCTTGGGATGCGTGAACGGCGCCGGGACCGGCGGTGAGGCGTGCGCCGCAACATTGGCGCTCAGTTCCAGCACGAAACCGCCGTCGGGGTGCGGTGTGATGTCGTTGATCTTCGCCAGCGTGCCGGTCGGTCCTTGCAACTCCGCGCGGTCATCGAGCACTTCCACCCAATCGCCAATCTTCAGGCCAAGAATCTGATCCTTGCCCAGCGACTTGATCCTCACCTGTTCAGGATGGCCCGTGACGAACTCATCGATGGCGAACACCACCGAACCATTTTCGCGCGACCACTTGAACGTGGCCCCGCCCAGGTTCCCGCCCGTGTGAATCTCGACGCGATACAGATGATTCTCCAAGCCGCGATAGCCGCCCGCCGGTCCGAGCGTGCATGGATTCGTGGGCGGCGTGAGTTCCTGGAGCTGAGTGGTCAACCGGCCCTGGCCGGGCTGCGGCAGTCCCGCGTTCATGCAAGTCACGCCCGCCGGTTGGCCGGGACTGGTTTTCACCTGCCATACGATCTGCGTGCGCGTCGCGGTGTCCGGTCCGCCGAGCGCGACTTCGCGGATGGACGGGTCTTCAACCGCCGTGATGAGCCGCTCCCACACGTCGAGATAAACCAGGTCCGTCCGGCCCGCCGCCGCATTGAGCGGCGCTGGATTCGGGAAATCCGGCTGCGTCAGATACGTGATGGAGGGAGCTTTCGCCTCCAACGCGCAGAGAATGCCATCCACGTACATCCGCCCGGGCGACAGCGCGAGATCCGTGTTGCCGGCGGCGACGCCAACCTCGAATCCGCCGCCCGTGTGCGGCGCGCCGGACGCGCCAATCAAGTCCGCGTTCGTCGTGCGTTCGAGGTGCGTCTGCACATCGATCTGCTCGTTCCAGTCGGCGTCGAGTTGCACGCGGCCCTGTTGCTGGCGCACGCCGGAAAAATGTTTCTCCGGTTTGAAGCTGTTGCGGGTGAAATCGCCTTTCATAGCATGGATGGGTTGAGTTCGATCAAGTGACGAAAAAGTGTCCGGCTTCGAGTCCGAAACGCAAATAGTCCGGCAGCACGGCGCGGAGGTTGGCCGCGCGCTGCGGTTGCTGAAGATGGCGGAACGCGCCCATCTCCGAGCCGTCTTCCGCGCCCGCCGCGATCTCCTCCGCGCAGGTCAGGCCCAGTTGCGCGTAGCCGGCATCCGCCAGGCGCGAAGAGGTGAACACCGGCCGCACGCGGCCTTTGATCAACGCGGCCTCGGCGAGAGAAAGGTCCGGCGGCGGATCGAGGTGGAGGGCTGCGGCGATTTCAGCGGCGCGTTGTTCGAGCGCCAGGTCCGGCTGACACCGATAGCGGCGCGGCGTAAGCGACACGTCCGGCGGCACAAAACAAAACCGCACGCAGCCTTCCTGCCGCAGCGTCACCGTCACCGCGCCAACGAAGAGGGAATCGCTGGCATCAAGCCGGCGCACTTGGGTCGTGCCGGAAACTGTCACACCGTTCAAGTCCGCCGCAGTCTCCAAACCGAGCACCCTGCCATCCACCACGCTGTCCGCGATGGCGAGTTGCGGCACCGGCGCTCCCAATATCAAGTCGCCCATGATGGAGCGCTCAATCGTGACGCGCAGTTGCTTGTTGTCTTGCGGCACGCCCAAGCCGCCATTCTCGGGGACCAGCGTGCAATGCGAGAGCCGCAAGCTACCAAGGTTTCCAGAGTTCGCGACGGCGACTTCGGCAGGCGCGACGGTCAGCTTTCCCTCGATCAAAATCCCTTCAAGGATCAGTTCGCCGGGGTTTGCCGACGCGACGCCTTGCACCGTAAGGTCGCCCGCCAGATGTGGCCGCACGCCTTCCGGCAACAACGCCCCAACCCGCCGCTCTGGTGTCTCGCCCGGCGCGACTGGCCAGTCAGCGGCGATGATGCGCAACTGGCAGCCGGCCTTGATGACAATCGCAGGAAAGGGCTCCCCGTATGAGCGGCTGTCCATCACCGCGATCACGCCGGCCGTGCCTTCGACGGACTCGTCATTCCAGGCATCAATCGCGTCGCCCAAGTCTGTGAAAATCCGCTCCGCCCCCGCGGACGTTTTGTCGCGGCTCACGCCCACCTGCCAGATCACGGCGCGTCCACTGGGCGCGAGACGCGGATACGGTCCGCCGCCGAGGTCGCTGCTGAAGCCGTAGGAATAACTCACCAGCACCTGATGCGGCTCGACGCCGGCGGGGAAAGTCAAGCGTCCCAGCACCGGGTCCACGGCGACGCCCGTCGCGTAGTTGCTGCCGTCGCTCTGGCGCGTGAAGTTCTGCGGCACCGGCTGGCGCCAATCGTCGAGGCAGCAGATCACGATTTCCTCCGGCGTGAACTCCACCAGCGGATCGTTGACAGTGGCTTGCGCCCACACACGCAATACTGGCTGTTCGCCGAAGTAAGTCGTGTCCGGCGTCCGGCCTTCTTCGAGAGCCTTGCGCCGCGCTTCCAACTCGTCGTAAAGCGAACGGCGCCGCAGCGGGCCAGGCACGTTGACTTCCTCGGCCAGATGCGTGATCTCGCGCTCGGTCTGTGGCTGGTTGAACAGCGGGGCGTCCAGTCCCAGCGGATGAAACGCGAAGCCAGGGAACGCGCCATCGTTGGTGATGGTCCGCGCCTCGCCACGCTCGACGGCAAAGCTCTGCAGGCGCCAGAGGAACAGTCCCACATTCGGGATGTTGTAGCGTCCGCCCTCGGTCACGATACGCCGCACCTCCGCCGTGTGCGCTACACGCTCGAACGGGCTGTTCACCAATTCCAAACGGTTTGAGTCGCGGAATTCGGGCGTACGGAAATTTCCCGCGCGAACGTGATTCAAGTGCTGGGTCGTTCCCAGCAACTCGAAGAACTCGACCGCGTGCGCCGGCCAGCCGGTCACGTCGCGGGCCAGTTGCTCCAGCACGGCGGCGGTCCCTTTGCGGCGGCGATAGGCCAGCGTGTTCGCCACGTAGGCGCGGCGGCTGCCCGGGCCGGTGGGATTCAGCGGACGCACGCCCAGCAGATCGCCGATGTAGGGGATCACCCAATCGCCACAGGTTTCGATGAACCAATCGTCGTAAAGGCCCGCGATGTCCGCCTCGACGCGGTCCGCCTCCGTCTCGAACACGCGCAACAGCGCCCGCAGCGGTTCGCCCTGCCCGGCGTCACGCACCCGAAGGTGCGACGGCAACAATGAGTAAAGTCGTTCGCTCATGACGATTTCTCCGTGAGGTCCACGCCCGCTGGATCGAGCAACAGGAGTTCAGCGGCCAGGAAGGTTTTGGTGGCGGCCTCAAACCGTGCTGCCTCGGACGGCAGCAAAGGATTCAACACCGGATCGAGATGCAGGCGCACCGTCCGCTCCGCGTCCACGTCGTGAAGCTGGTTGAGATCCACAGCCACCACGCCTTCGATGTTTTGCAACAGCGTCACCACCTCCGCGGCGCTGACGGGCTGGGCAAAACCGCGTTTCGCAAAACCGAAGGCGTCACGTAACGCCGTCTCCGCTGCCGTGCGCACCAGATCGAACTCGTAGCGGAGATCAATCCGCAACTCCGCGCCAATGCGGAACAGCGCCGGACGGAACCCCGCCACCACGACGCGCACCGAGGGATCGCGGACTTCGTCCAAGGCGTCGCGCATGTTCTCGATCAGCGTGTCGCCGCCACCAGGCGACTGACCGCTGCTGTTGGCGACGGTCAGTTGAACGAGGTGGCTCTCGTCCTGCCAGAGCGCCTCCGCACGGGCCTTGCCGATGCCGGCAAAGGCATTCGCGAAATCCGCAAAGTCCTGGAGCGACACGATGCGGTCGAGCGTGAGCACGGTGCTGGGCGCGTTTTCGCGGGCTGCGTCGCGGAACTCCGGCGCTTCCGCGCCACTCGCCGCGAGGGGATTATTCACACCGCGCACGCCGAGCGGCTTGGTCATCAACATCGTCAGGCTGCCGGCCTTCACCTCACCCTCCGGCCCGATGCCAGTGCGATACACGGCGGTGACATTCTCCACGCCGGTGGGCAGCCGTGCGCCGCGCACGCCATCGCCGAAGATGAGCGTCGCCTTGCCGTCATCGTCGATGCGCACGCTGAAGGCTTGCGCGTGATCGTCCGCTTCGAAGAGCGACGGGCGCTGCTCCCACTCGACGCTGTTCACGCGCAGGGTCAGTTCAGCTTTGCTGCCGGAGGAAGTCTTGGCGGAGATGTGCGTGAGCGGTGGACGCTTGAGGAGGAACTTCTGGTTCGCCGCCGCGCCATTGCCGCTGCCGAGCACTTCGCGCACAGTTTCGCCGTGGGTGGCGCGGGCCACGTTGGCGTTGAGCGTGACGGTGCTGCGCAGATACGGATGGGCCAGTCCCGCGCCCGTTTCCAATGCCTCGAAGGCCAGCGTCGTGAAGCCAACGATGTGCGCGATGTCCGTCAAGCGCACAGCCTCGTGATTGATGACGCCGGGCAAGTCCTGCCGTTCACCACTCCAAATCAGCACCTGGCCCAGGCGCAGGCCCAGCGCCAATCGGTCCAGTGGGAGCGAAACCGTGCCGGCGGGGATTTCCTCCGCCAGCGGGACATCGGCGAGAGTCAGTGCTTCGCTTTGCAGATACGCGGTGGTCTTGCGGGTGAGAAAGTCAGCCGCCTTGTCCGCTGCGTCGATGGAGTCGCCATTTGGTTTGTTCAAGACCAATCCCGTGGCTTTGCCGCTGAGGCCATAGTCGGCCAGCGACGCATCCAACGCCTTGCCGATGCGAAATGGAGTCGGGCCAACACCCGGACTTGCAAAGACCACCCAGCCATCGGTGACGAGTTCGGGGAAGGCGCGCTCCAGATAGACATCCGCATCCCCGCGGCCCACCTGCGTGCCTTGGGAGTTCTCCCATATTTTGGTGGCAGGGTTGGGAGTCGAAAGGCCATCCCAATCCTTCGGATACACATCATTCTGATACGCCACCGTCGAAATGGGCCCTGGGGGAGGCGGGTTTGTCACCACCGTGGTCACGACTTTGGTGAGCGGAAGGCTGCTCCACTTCGGTGCGTTGTGGCCGAAGAAGCCGGCCCGGGCGCGGAAGGCGAAAACGCCGGACGCCGCAGGCGGCAGGGCCACGGACGGCGGCGCCGAGAGATGGTGGACCAGTTCGCGCGCGGGCCAGGCCTGCAGATACATGAAAGCACTGAGATCGCGATTCGACCACGCCTTGGAAATGATGTTCTGCTTCACCGAGTCGGATTGGAGCGTGATGCTGCCCGACACCACGACGCCCGGCGTGCTGACCGGCGGCTGGTACGAGGGCTTGGGCGCGGGGTCGGCCGCGAAGTCCACGCGCGTGCGGCTGAGTGTGTCGTCCACTTCAACACGACGGACCACTCTCACCTCGGGCTTCGGGCTCGTTTCCGGAGGCAGGAGAAGTTTGGCCAGCAGGATCACATCGCCGGGCTTGAGGCGCGTCTGTGTGCCCTTCAGGTAAATGCTCTTCGCGGCCAGATCGAGTTGCGCGGGCTGCGTCAGTTGCGGACGCAGTTTGTTCCACTCCGGGCGTGCCTCGATGCGCTCCACCGTCTCGAACGTCTGCGGCTTCTCATCCGGGCCGGGGATGCTCATCACCTTCACGCCGACGTCGATGGTCGTTTGTTCCGGCGCGCCTTTCGCATCCTCAATGTCAAACGCCAGCCACGTCTCCGCCGCGACGCCGGGCTTGAGCTCGTAACCAATGGCCCGCGCGAGTTCGAGGATCGAACGCCGCTCGGTGGCGGTGCGGAGGAATCCTTCATTGGCCAGGCGCTCCTGATAGAACGTCAGCACGTCCGCCGTCACAGACCAGGCGTCGAGCAACGCAATCGCCGGGTCGTCCGTGGCACGCGTCGAAAGCGCCGCCAGTGGGCGGGTGCCCTGATGCGGCCCGTCAGGAATCACCTCTTGGGAAAGCCGCGCCAGCATCCGGCGCAGGAACGCTTCGTGCGTGCCGACGCGATAGTTCAAGGCCGGCAAGCCGGGCCGGTTGTCGTGCCTTGGCGCCGGTGACTCGGTCGCGCAACAGCCGCATGGATTCAACTTGGTGACGCTGGCATCGCTCATAGTCCGCCCTCCAGATGAATCTCCAGTTGCCCGTTCTCAGGCGCGTTCGGGTCGTGGTCGAGCCGCGCGATTTCCAACCGGTCAATCGTGAGCTGGCCCGCGGCGATTTCGTCGTTCGCCAGTTCACCCCAGCGCTGGAAACGCGCCGCCTCGACCCAATGCACGCCCGGCACCTGCATGGCCGTCGCGATGATCCGGCTCAGGAAAACCGGCTGGCCAAAGGTGAAATTGTCCGGGTGGAAGAAGCCGCGGCTACCGTCCGGCAAATCACGCGTGCTGAAGACCCGGAGCAACTCGGCCTCCACATCGCTCCGCCGATGACCGGCCAGCACGCAGCCTTTCATCGCCAAGTCCAGTGCGACAAAGCGGGGCGCATCAATCTCCAGGTCATGCCCGGCAAGACGAAACTTCTCCAGGAAACCGCGCAGTTCCTCCTCAAAGTCAGCATCTACGGGCCGGCCCGCGCGTCGGTCCACCGTGATGAACATCGTGTGCCAGCTTCCGGTCCAGCGGCGTGTGGCGACAGCGCGTTGGATCTCGGGATGACGCTGGGCCACCGCGGCGTAATCGGCCTCCGTTACCGCGCGTTCCTGACGACGGAAAGCTTGCGGCGCGTAGAGGCGCACCTGCTCCATCGGCTCCGGCTCCGTACCGCCCTGAGCGGGAAGCGGATTGCGCAGGCCGGTGATGCGTCCGTCGTTGCCGACGACGTGAGCGAGCGCCTCCCTGCCCACGTTGCCAGCCAACCCGCTGCCGACCCGGCAAACTACCTGCAAACCCGGCTCTGGCAGACGCGCCGAATGTCCGTCGCCAAAACGCAATCGTGCGGAACCGGTGTCCGCCGCCTCGACCGCGAACTCGCGCGCGAAACGGTCGCTGTTCAACAAGTCGCGCTGTGGCAGCCAAAGTTCGCCGTCTTGTCCAAGCAGCCGAATCGCCGGCAAGGCGTTGCGTGGCTCGAAGTTCATCGCGTCCGTGGCGGGCCGGGCAAGCGCTTGGTTTGAGTCAAATGGCACCGCCTGCGTGACCGGCGCCGCGCTGAGCAGCGGGCGATACAGGCCGGACTCCGGCAACGGCGGCAGCGGTGTGGCGCCCAGCGTTTGCCCAAAGTCCGCCAGCACGACATTGCCCCAGGCCACGCTCACGTCGGTGACGGCTTGGCCATCCACGATGCTCGACAAGCAGAGCGGAAATGGCAGTGCGTCGGCGTCGGCCCATACGATTTCCAGCACGTCAAGCGGCGCGCTGTTGTGCTGAATCACCTCGTCAATCGTCTCGCGAATCTCCGTGAGGCGCACCGCATGGCGGCGCGTGATGTCCGCATCCGCCGACAGTCCGGAGCCTGGGCCGCGAACTTCCTCGAAGACCAGAACGTCGCCCGTCTGGAACGCCAGTTCCTTGTCCGGATTGCGCAGCGAGACGCGCGTCGCACCTTTCGGCAGGCAGCAATGTTCGTCGCCCCAAGTGTGGAAGAGAATTCGTCCGTGCGCAGCCTTGAGATGGGCTTCATGCAGAGTCTCGAACACCTGCGCGCCCTTCCGCACGGCTTCGTCGCGTTGCGTGATGGTCAGCAGCACGGGCTGACCTTCGAGGCGGGTGAGCAATTGCGTGCCGCGCTTCAGCACCACATCCGCGCTCACCTCGAAGCAGACCCAGACGCGCGCGTTGCAGCCGTCGTGCATGCGATAATCGAGCAGGCGCGCGTGACGGCGCACCGAGGCGCGTTGCCGGGCGGTGCCGAGATACGCCTCGGTCGCGACCGCGTCCTGGTAATAGCTGAGTTGGTCGGCGGTGTAGGCCAGCACTTCCACCAGCGCCACGCCGAGGTCGGCCGGATTGCGCTCCTTCCAATCCGGCAATGTGAACGCCAGCCGGTCGAGCATGAGCCGGCGGAAGCCGGCGTAGTCCTTCGCGAGGTAATCAATCAGCGGCTCCGGTCCGCGCTCCGGTGGACAGACCGCGCTGGTCTTACAGTCAAAATGGCTTGGGCAGCCAACCTTGAAGGAGAACTCAACGGACGACATCGGCGCGTCGAAGCCGGCGGGCGCAGCGTCGCTGGTGGCGGATTGCACGAGCCGCAGTGTGTAGGTGGAAAAATCACCAGGCTCCTTCACGGTGACGGTGAGCACGTCGCCCGCCTGAGCTGCGGTGGTGATTGCGACAGGCCGGATGCGCACGCCACCCTCGATGCGGACATTCTCCCGCGTGAGCGCGCCCGTGGCCCGGAGCAGATGGATCGTGAGCGTCTGCTGGTCTGGCGAGACTGCGAGAAAGTCGATGCCATTGAGCGTGGTGGTGTCGAGCACCAGCCGGCGGCGCTGCGGATTCTTGCAGTAAGAGGGCGTGTTCATCCGACACCTCGCTCGAATTGTGCGGTCTGGCGCTCCTGGCTGCGACGAACGACGTAGCGGACCTGCACGCGGAGGGTTGAGTCCTCATTGGCGACTTCGACGGACTCGACGGAAATCAAAACACCGAGCCATTGCTGGAGCGCGCCTTGGACGGTGGCCTGGACAGTCGCCGCCAGCGCATCGCTGTTCGGGGCGAACACCAGTTGCATCAGACCGCTGCCGAACGTGGGCCGGTTGACGCGCTCGCCGGGCGTCGTGAACAGAACCTGCTCGATCAAGTCGCGGATATGCCCGGCGTCGCTCGCCTCAGCGGTGCGTCCGCGCTGGTCGAAGTGAAATGGGATGGCGATGTTCATGGCGTCTCAGGTTGCAGTAACGCGCGTCTGTGTTTGCACAATCATCACCGGCGTGCCGGTCGGCGCGCAGATGGCCTGGCTGTCGAGCAGCAGCACGGGCTGCCCGTTTGCGGTGACGCGCGTGGCGGCGGTGATGAACTGCGCAGTCACGCAAGGACCGTTGCCGCCGGGCGGAGGAGGAAAGGCGCAACCGGCCACGACGTAGGGACACGCCAGCGTGACAATCGGCTGGCCACTCACCGTCACGCGCGGATTCGGCGCGGTGGGCGTGGCTTGTCCGCCGTGCGAGCAAAGCACCGTGGCGCCGAGATGGAGGAGAAAGCCGGGCATAATCAAATGATCACCATGGCCCCGTTGTTAATGGTGACCGTCGGGCCGACCATCGTGATGGCCGCACCCTTCCCGTTCTGGATGTAGATGCCGCTGTCGTTCACCACGATCATCGCGCCGGTGGCGCTCTTCAGGATGATGCCACCCGTGGCCGGTGTTGGCGGGAGGTCGCTGATCATGACGGTGTGTTGCAAGAGCGATTGGAGTACGATGTTTGGATCGGCTGGATTGCCTGCCCGCGCCAGTGGCGGAATGTCACTCGGCGCGCCCCAGCGACAGCCGGTCCAGATCGGATACTCGGGGTCGCCTTGCTCGAATTCGACCCATACGCCCGCGCCAATCGGCGGCACGAGATACACGCCCATCGGCGGCCCCGTCGGCCCGGCCAGCGGGACGCACGGCTCGGCCCAACTCGACGGAGTCGGCCCGAGCACGTCCGGCACCATCACCAGCAAGCGGCCCAATTGCATCGGGTCGATGTTGTTGATCACCGTGCCGCGGTATTTGCCGTAGAATTTTGTTTCGCTCATGTTGCCACCACTGGTGTGAGGGAAATCAGCCCGTCTCTAGACAACGTGAAATTCTGCTTGTACTCGCCCCGCTTGATCTGGTGCGTGACGCTGTTGACGTAGTAAAGGCCGTCGTAGGCCACGCCCACGCCGCGCACACCCACCAACTGGCGTGAACGCAACACCCGACCGTAGCGCAGCACATCGAGCGAGCCTGAGCCCGTGATGGCGTCGGCAGCGGCCAGACTCATGCCGAGCGCCTGACTCGCGGCTTGCGTGGCCGTGAGCCGGCTGCCATATCCGGGAAACTCCACCTTCGCCGGCGGCGTGAGCCGCGCACCGAGTGGTGGACGCAACACGCTGAGATTCGGCACCGGAATGGGGATAGGGACTTTCTTCGTCGCAGGATCGAAGATGGTGTAAACGACGATCTTCTTCGCCAACCCGTCGAGACTCACGGAAAGCGATTCGACGTTCGTGTGCGCGTCCATGTTGATGCTTAGCGCCGGCTGCGGAACCGGGAGGCGCACATCGGGTCCGAGATAGGCGATGCTCGCGCCCGGCGCCGGTCCCGGCTCGACGTAGAAGACATAGCCGCACTGGCTCGCGAGCAGCTTGATGTAGGCGAGGTCTGTGCCGCGATGCGTCGGGATTCGCTCGGTCGGAATCGGCACGTCCGGCAGGATGGGCGGGATGACGATGGGCACGATGCCGAGGACCAGATACTTCGCCAGGATGGCCAGCACGCGCGGCGCTTCCGGCATGGCGGGGTAACGCATGAAGGGCATTTCCACCACGTCCATCAACACGCTCAAATCCTCGCCGGTGACGGTGAGCGTGGACTGGCCCGGCTCGTTGCTGGGCGCGAGTTGCTGGCGCGTGACGATGCCGTCCATGAGCACTTGGGGCATGCCGTTCACCGTGACGACGATGATGACGCGCGTGATCATCGGATCGAAGTAGCCGGCCGGAAGCATCGAGTTCAGCAGCGGGGAATTCTTGCTGACGGCCAAGGTGAGTTGGAAACCGCTCCGCTCCTTCTCGCTGTTCACCTGCACGCCCGTGAGCGCGTCCACGACGACCTGTGGCGCGGGCACAGGCACGGCGGGGCCGATCAGCAGCGTGAGGTGGATGCCTTTAAGCATGGGGAGTTCCTGGGACGCCTTCGGGCAAAGTGATGCGCAAGCGGCGTCCGACAGTTTCGGTCAGTTCCGCCGGACGCAGCGCGTTGTTGGCGTCGCACACGCGCCAGAATTGTTCAGGGTCACCGAGGTATTGGACGGTGACATTGTCCAGCCGGTCT
Source organism: Limisphaerales bacterium (assembly GCA_038249465.1). GTDB lineage: Bacteria > Verrucomicrobiota > Verrucomicrobiia > Limisphaerales > JBBRWD01 > JBBRWD01. The sequence continues at coordinate 17,229 of JBBRWD010000092.1, forward strand.
CCCTCCGCAACCGCGTGTTCCTGAAGCAGCGCAAAGCGATCCGCCGACGGCACGAACCGGCGGTGCACGTAGACCACCATTCGGCCGTCGGGAGTTTTCGTCGCTGCGGTTTCGAGTCCGCAGTAGCGGCTGGTTGGCGCGAACTGGCCGGTTTGCGTGCCACCGCGTTCCAGCAACGCTTGCAGGGCTTGGGTTGGATCGCTCATGGGATTCCTCCGATGCCGAGCGCGCCGAAGGTTCCGGCGGGCGCGCTTTGGGCGAGTTGCTCTTTTTGCTGCAGGTAGCTCATGAACAAGCTGCCGCCTTTGTGGCTGAAGCCGAGATCGTCCACGCTCAGGACTCTCATGCCGAGACTGACCTTGGCGCGGATGGGATTGAGCGCCGTGTCGAACGCCTCCTCGGTGATGCTGAACTCGGTCACGCGCACCGGCACCACGCGATGCTTGCTCCAGACGAAGAGCGTGAGCGGCGCCTCCGCTGGCGCGATCTCCAGCGTGCCAGCTTGGGCGAGCGCGTTGTTCGCCATGAGCTGGCTGCTGCCCGGATACACCAGCGTCTCCAGCGCGGCGAGTTGTGGCTGGATGCCGATCTGCGTCGCCTGTGAATCCGCCGTTTCGAGCTGGTCCGTCGCGTCAATTTCCGCCTCGAGCTTGATCGTCTCGACCGGCGGGCCTTTGAGGCGCAACGCTTCCAGGCGGTCGCCGCTCTCCGCGCCGGCACCTTTGACCTGTAACGAGCGCGTGAGCGTGTCCGGATTGTACTGCAGAGAAATGATGCGCTGCACCGCCCCGCTGTCCGGGTTGAGCAGGACGAGGCCGGCTTTCAGAAGGCGCGGGGAATTGGGAAAGGTGCTCATGGCTTCGTCCTTCCGCCCAGTCTTGAGGAAGGGTCCTGAAGGCCCAACGCGAAGATGGCGCGCAGTTTTTGTTTATCCGCCAGCAGGTTCATCGGGATTCCTTGTTGGTGCGGCCGCACGGCTCAACGACATCTCCACGCGACGGTTGAAGGCACGCGTTTCCGCATCTTCCTCGGTCAGCGTGGGGCTTGTTTCTCCGAAGTGCGCCGGGTTCCGGGCATCCAGCAGCCGCGCGTCAGGCACTCCGGTGTCACGGGCCATTTGGTAGAAAGCCAGGGCGCGCTGCAACGACAAGCGTTGGTTGTAGGCCAATGGTCCAGGCGTGGAGGCATGCCCTTCGAAGCGAAGGCGGAGTTGGGAGTCGGGGTCGAGGTAGCGCGACTTGAGCGTGCCGAAAAAGGAAACATGCTCCGGCTTGGGATCGGCGTGGTCATGGCCCAGGTTGAAGAAACGGTAGCGAGCGCCCGGCGCAACTTCCTGGGTAAGTCCCGGCCCGGCCGAGGAATCAGATGCCTCTTCCCGCGTGGCGGCGCCCTCGCGAATGCCCGACGCCGCGGCGAACTCCCGGCGAGCGATGGTGGAGCGCGACTCGATGCGCCAGATTTCGCCAGCGAAAAAGGCGCGGGCGATGTCGTCCTCCGGAACGTGGGCGGCGACCTGTTGATCGATCGCGTCAATTCGATCCTGGTAGCTGCCACGATTAGTCCTCTCATCCGCAGTCATCACCCGCTGCGCCAGCCATTCTGTGAAGCCCTCGTTGAAGAAACGCACATCGGTGGTCCCGTTTACCCAAGCGCGGTAGGTCGCATGAGCGTAGAAGTGGACCAGTTCATGGACCAGCACGAGCCGGCGCTGCGCGGCGGAGGTGCCGTGGTGGACCGCGATCTCCCGCGAGGTCCCCTCGCCTCTTTGGAAGCCGCTTTGGCGAGTGGCCAGCGTGTGCAAATCCCCGCCCACATCCGCGTCCGCGAGCAGGGCGTCCAGCATGGCGACAAAGCGCAGGTCGGTTTCGCGGATTTCAAAGAGTTCGATGTCGGTCCAGCCGATCAGCTTGTTCGCCAGCCACTGGTGTAGAAAGTCGGCGTCCGAAGTGATGGCAGGCGAGAGGACGCCGACGGCATCCGTGATCTGCCGGTCGCTCACGGAGGCCGTGATCTGCGGGAATCGCTGGCGAATGCGCTGATTCGCGGCCACGGCATCGGCGTCCAGGTCCGCCTCTGTGGTCTGCGTGGGAATCCTGCCGCCCACGGCCCCCGGATTGGTCCGGGTGAGATTCTGCACAGCCGCTTTGGCCTGCCGGATGATTGCAGCCGCCGTGCCTCCGCCAGCAGCGGATGCATCCTGCCAGGGACGTCGCGTGCCTCCGCCGGTTCCCGGCGCAGAAACGAAGAGGCTCTCATGCGTTGTTGCCATCCGGCCTGGCTCGTCCACATCGCGCTGGATCTGCCGCACCACCCGCTGCCGCACGGGCCTCATCGCCGTCTCCGAGGCTGCGGACAGCGCACAGGCTTCCCGCTCGGCGGCGGTGTCGTTCCCGCCGACCCGCAAGGGCAGGACGTCTCCTCCGGCGTTCTGTTGAACCGCGTGAGTCAACTCGTGAGCGAGCAGTCTGTTCCCATCCGTGGAGCCGGGCGCATAGCGACCGCGACCGAACACAACGTGGGAGCCGGCCGTGTAGGCGTTCGCGCTGAGCAACCTCGCCGACTCCGCCGCCCGCAGATCTTGATGGACCCGGATGCCGCTGAAATCATGACCGAAGCGTGGTTCCATGAACGCGCGTGTGCGCTCGTCGAGTGGCAGACCGGGGGAGCGGAGCACTTCGTGAACGATGGATGGCACTGACTGCGGCGTCTTCGCGCTGGAATCGGACCGGTGTCGCAAAACATCGCCGGTGCGCGCTGATCTTGACGCGGCTGTGGACGACGGTTTCTGCGCCGTCTGCAAATGCGCGTTCATGATTTCAATCCTCCGTACACCGCCTGCGCCACCTGCTTGGCGATGGTTCCAACATCGACGTTTGCCGTCAGGCGCAAGATCCCGCCGGCGAGACGATCCCGCGCGTCGCCTTGGGTCAGTTCCGATGGCACACCTCGTTCGGAAAACAGCCGCGCCAGTTCCGATGCCAGTTCGGCCTTGAATCTTGACTCGTGACCTCGCGGCAGAGGAATTCCCTCCAGCACCAATCGCTCGATGTGCAGTTGGACGGCACCGGTTGCGGGTTGCGTGTGGCGCGGGGTGGTCATGCGACGGTTCTTCCAATTGTTGCGGAGCAGGCCTGGCTTCCGTTGCGTCCTGGCCACTGGAAGTCAGCTGCGTTGACCGGGCGGTCGAGTTTCTGAAATTCCACCCGGGCGGCTTCCAACAAAAGCGGCATGGTCACGGGCGTGTTCGCTGCCGCGGCCAAGAACGCGGCGTTCAGAGCGACGTTGTGGATGTGGCCACCGGTCAAGTCGAGCCTGGCCAAGCTGTCGTAATCGAGCAATTCAACTGGCGTGCCGCGCAGGTTGTGTCGTGAATCGGCAGCGGGGAATGCCTTCTCCCAGAGGCGGCGACGTTCCGCGAGGCTGGGGAATGGGAAGTTCACGACAAAGCGCAATCGGCGCAGGAAGGCTGTGTCTAGCGCGCTCTTCATATTCGTCGCCAGGATGGCTAGGCCGCGATAGGACTCGATGCGTTGGAGGAGGTAGTTGATCTCGATGTTGGCGTAGCGGTCGTGGCTGTCCTTCACTTCGCTGCGTTTGCCGAAGAGCGAGTCGGCTTCGTCGAAGAACAGGATCGCCCCGCCGTCTTCCGCGGCGTCGAATAGCCGTCGCAGGTTCTTCTCCGTTTCGCCTACGTATTTGCTAACCACCGCCGAGAGGTCGATGCGATAAAGATTCAGGCGCAGATCGCTCGCCATGACTTCCGCCGCCATCGTCTTGCCGGTCCCGCTGGGGCCGGCGAACAGCGCGCTGATGCTGAAGCCGCGGCTCATCTTCCGCTCGAAGCCCCACTCGCCATAGACCTTCTGACGCTGGTGAACCTGGGCGGCGATTTGCCAGAGCAAAGCAGTTTCAGTCTTGGGGAGGACCAGATCGTCCCACGTCGCTTTCGGTTCGAGTCGCTGCGCGAGGGCGTCGAGGCACGGGCGCTCGTGGGTGCAGCAGAGTTCCCATGCTTTGCCCGCGAGCTTATCGGTTGTCTTTTCGGTTTCCGCGCGGGCCAGCCGAGAGAGTTCGCGGACGGAGCCGAGGTTGAGATTGAATTGGCCGGCCAGCCTTGCGGCGCTCCCGTTCGCGGTGGAACCCAGCGCTTCGGCCCAAGCAGTTTGCTGTTCGGCCGGTGTCGGTTTCGCGGCATCGACCAGCAGCGAGGCCGTGGAGCCGGATCGCGTGAAGGGCTCGCGGACGCCGAGGAAAATCAGGCCGTCGCTGCGCGTGAGAAAGCGGCCCAGCACTTCCGCCTTGTCCGCGGTGGCGGCATCCAGTTCCTGAGCGTCGAGGTAAAGGGCCAGCGGCAGCAGCAAGCTTTCCCGCTGCCAGAGCCGGGCCAGCGCGACGAGATCTGCCGGTGGCGCGGGCAGAAGCTCGATGGACAGGCGGTGGAGATGGCGGCCCAGTTTCGCGGCGGCGTGGCTGGCGATGAGTTGTTTGCTCGCGGCGTCGGGGCCGAGCAGTTGCACGACCGGCACGCGGGCAGTCTCCGGCGTCTGAAGTAGCCGGCGCAGGATGGATTCCACCATTTCGGATTGCGACGGCGCGAGGAGCGCAGGCTCCGGCAACGCGATGGGCGCGCAAAAGCCGGCGAGCCGTTCATCGAGGTAGTCGAGACCCTTGAGGTGATGCACGACTCGCTCGTCGGCGCGCAACGGACTGGCCGTGAGCGGCAGCGTGCCGGACTGATGGACCTCGATGAGCCGGTAGTAACGCAGCGGGCGTTCGGGCGAAAGAACGTCCCACGCTGGATTGTCGAAAAGAGTCAGCGCGAGCGCGAATGTCGGGAAAGGTTTTTGCGGGTCGCCTTGAGCGCGGGCGCACAGGTCGGGGATGCGCGTGTCCAGTTCCATCGCAGCGCAGAGAAGGAGAACATCCTTCTCGAAGCCGGAAAGTCCGAGGCGTTGGGCGAGGAGTTGGAGCGCGAAGTTGGTAGTCTCGGGCAAGGCATTGCCTTCGTGCTCCCCCTGCCCATGAACCGGCCCCTCACCCCGGCCCTCGCCCATCTGATGGGAGAGGGTGCCCGAAGCGCCGGAGTGATCCGAGTCGCTGGTGCGAGACGTCGCGTCCCTTTCTGTGCCGCCCGCCTGGTTCTCCAAGCGCTGGCGCAATCCCGCGAGCGCCTGGGCCAGGTGGCAGGCGTTGCCTTGATGCCATTGCTCGCGCTCGGTCATGGGATGGTGATTTGTTGGTCCGTGTCGAACGACGGCGTGGGCGGGTCGCCCGAATACTTCACCAGTTCGCTGTCCACGCCGTCCACGCGCAGGCGCAGGAAATACTTCCCGGCAAGGATGGGCGCGAAGCGGGTGTCGGCGACGAATGCCAGATGCGTGGCGGGCGTGGCGATGGGTTGGGCGGCGACTTCGCGGTCGCCGAGCAACAGCGTAACGCGCTGTCCGGGCCGCACCGCCGGCTCGCAATCGAGTGTCACCGTCACGTCGTTTGCGTGCCGCGCCACGCCGATGGGACTGGCCACCGGATCATTGGTGATGCGCGGCGCGAGCGCGAAAGGAAGTTCATTCGTCGCACGGTCGAAAGTTTCGCCCTGGCGCCGAACGACCACTTGCAGGCTGTAGAAACCCGCCGGGTACTTCGCTGGCTGGTTTGGGATGCGCGCCTGCACTTGAGTCGCGGTGGCATCGGGTTCGAGCGTGAGCGGCACTGGATCAGGCAGCACGCGATGCGACGCGCGCACGGAAACGGTGCTGCCGTCCAGATGATAGCCTTTGATCGTGAGAACTGTGTTCAGCACGGCACTCTTGAGAAGCGCGGGAAGCTCAACCGACTCAATGGCCGGATACGGCGGAATCATGTTCGCCTGCACGGCGAACCCAGCGTCGTTTAGACCACGGCTCAGCACGGGCAGCGGTGTGCGCGATGGTCGCGTGCTTTCGATGAGCACCGCCGAAACCTGATACGCGGCGGAGATGCGATACTCGGTCTGGAAGATGACCCAGAGCTTGGAAAGTTCCTCCGCCGACATCGGATGCGGCGTGATGCGGACGCGCTCAAGCTGGTTCTGGAGTTCGCTGCCGGCCAGCGCGGCTTCGATCTCCGCGGGGCCCAGTACCGCGTGATCGTGCAGCGTGCGCATGGCACGACCGAGTAAGCGATGGGCGAGCAAGGTGGAATCGCCTTCGGTCTTCTCGTAAGCCGTCACGAGGTAAAGAAGATCAATGGCCAAGGGAGGATGGCCGGCCTCGCCCTGACGCGTCTGGCGGGGCAGATCCAGGTTGCGCCACGCGGCGTTGAACTGGATCTGGTAGAGCGACAGGTTCACCCGTCCCTCGCCGTCGTCCTGGCCGAAGGTCCGCGCCTTGTCCGGCGGGAAGGTGGTGACGTGAAGGCCGGTGGCTTCGCCCGCGATGCCTTTTTCGATCAGGCGTCGCAACGTCGCCGTCACGGCTCCGATGGCGAGCGAGTTGCTCATCGGCCACCTCCGCTGGCGCGCTGGCGCAGGTAATTCTCCAGGCTGACCAAAGGCGCGCGGGCGGATGGCGAGCGAGGTTGGGCGGCTGGTGGCGTCACGGCGCGAATTTCCAGCCGGCCGATGGTGACGTGAATGGCTGGCGGTCGAGCAGTCGCATCCGCGCTCTGCATCAGTCCGTGATCCCGAGCGCGGGTGAAGGAGCCCGGGCGCAGCGGTTCGGGCATTTGTACATCGCGGCGCGGAGCCACCAGCAAAGGCTGGGGCGGCAGAAGCGTTGGCGAAACGGCATCCGGGTGGCTCAAACCCGCGGAGGTGGGAGCGAGGGACGGATTTGGCGTCGCGGAGAGAATCGTTCGAGGCGGAGTTGTTGCTCCGAGGCCCTGGCATTCTTCGTTTGAAGAATTAGCCTCCTCAAGCTGGCTGCTACGCGGAGCTAGCGGGGCGGGACCTTCGTCGCGGCCCTCGGTGGAACTGGGTTGGGCTGACGAGCGCGAAATCGAATTTGCCGACAGCGGTTCACCGCGGGTTGTTCTCACTGGTTGGGGCGCTCCGGAGAGCGTGGTCCTGGTCGCAATCGCGTCTTGCGAAGCTTGGACTCGATCTTGATTCGCCGTGGCCTCGTCTCCGGTCTCCGATTCAACAAACACACGCCTGGCATGAAGCGCACGCGAGGCGGGCGGCGGTTCAAAGAGCGACGCCAGTCTCGGACGCACACTCGCGGCAGGCGCCAGGGCGCGGGCGGCCAGATGAGTGAGGAAGTCGCTCATGACTCGATCAGTTCGAGGTAGGCCCGGCGACGGCCGGGACTCAGCGCCACGATGTCCGCTTCGCGCCAACCGTAGGTCGAGGCGAGGACGTGGATTTCCCGCAGGAGCCGCGTGGCCCAGTCGTGGATTTCCGCCCACAGAAACGACGCGATGTCGAAGGGCGCTTCCCAATCGTGACCGCAGTTGGGACAGCGAACCGCGAGTTGCACGTCCGCTTGCGGATCAATCTCTGCCATGCGGGTATCCACCGCTTGAACCACGTCGTCGGGTAACTGGCTGGCCGGCATTTCCTGCTCCCCCCGGCGGGCGGAGAGCACGCAGCGTTCAAAGAGCCGGCGACGATTGGCGGCCAGGTCGGCGGAGGCATCCAGTTGCTGCAAGTCCTCGCTGTTTGGCAGGCGGAAGCCGGTTTCGTATCCGCCGGCTTGGAGCGTCAAGGTACCTTCGAGATTGGCACCCGAAGGCACGCGGACATCGGCGACGTTGAACTGAAGCTCCACCCCCCCGGCACAGGCCGGGCAACTGGCAAGGCTGGCGAGTTGCGGACCGAACAGCCGCTCGCGCAATTCCAGCAGGCGCGCGTCGCGTTGCCCCACGGGGAGCCGCGCGCATTGATCGGGCGGTCCCATCTCGCCCGTGGCGGCCAGCAGCAACACGCCACGCAGCGCGGGGTCGCTGGCTGCGCCGCGTTCCCACAGGGCGAGGACGTCGCTGGCGGTCAGGTCTCGCATGGTGGGCGGCGTGACGGGAAGAAACGCATGCAGAATCGCAGAGTGGTTTCAGAGCGTCACGCCGTAGGCTTCGGTGAACGCGGCCTGGGCATAGGCGTTGGAAGCGTAACCGAAGCCTTTATCGCCCCACGCCGTGGTACCCCAACTGTTGCGGACGATGAAACGATCCGCCGTGTAGCCCGCGAGAGCGATGGCATGTCCGCCGCGGACGGTGTTGGGCAGGTAGGTGTCCTGCTTGCCCTGAGTGGCCTTGGCTTGGTCCCACGTTTGAACCACACCCAACCGCGTCAGGATCGGTCCGTGCAGCGCGATCCACGAGCGCCAGTTGGCGAGGTTGGTCCCCAGGTTGAAATAGCTGGCGACCTTGCGCGTGGCCGCGAGGGCGAAGAAGGCTTGCTGGTCACCGGCGTAAAGCTTTCCGGTGGCAAATGGCAGGGTGCTATCGGGCACCGTGCCGAATTTGCACGCAATATCCAAGGCGGCCTTGAGGCTGGTGCCGATCGCTTCGATGAAGGACGTGGGCGCGGCCGTGAACTGGTCGGTTTCCTTCGCCGCCATCCAAATGAAGCGCGGCGAAAGCAGTTCATTCTGGCCGAGGCGGTTCGCCTTGACCATGTGCCAGCGCACCACGCCGTCGGCGGTGGCCCAGCCCACGCAGGCGCCGGTGGCCTTCTGGTCGTTGATTTTCCACCAGGCTTCGCGGAGATCCTTCGAGGCCGGGATGGCGGCTTTCGTGGCGACCCCAGCCGCGAGAGCGTGGTCGAAGCTCCAGTCGTTTTGCGTGTTGCGCGAAGGCAGCACGTTGAGAATCCGTTTCAGGTTGGGATTCTTTGGCATAGTTTTTCTTTTGTTGTTTTGCGGACCGAACTGTCCACCCCCGCGCCGCCACAACTCCGCGCCGGGTGAAAGCACCTGGAAATGCTGTCGTGGTCTTCAGCCGCGCCCGCCGCTCAAGCTCAGGCTGGCTCGGTAAACGTCGGCTCGGCCGGCTCTGCCACGGCGTAGTCCCGCTCCCAGCCTTCGTTCTCCAGCTTGAGGTGCTGGATGAGCACGGCGTTGGCATTCGCATCGAGATCGGCCATGGCTTGGTACTCAGAAACCCAGCAGCGGAACACCTTGTAGGCGAGCGCGAGCTGCCCCGCTTCGTTATAGACCTCGATGATGAGATCCTTCCGAAAATCCCTGAGGGAAACTTCCGCGCCAAGGCCGGAACCGAAGTTCCAGATCTTGTTCGCCCATTTCTCAAACTCGGTGTCGTGCGTCACGCCGCGGTCGAGGGTGATGGATTCGTATTCCGTGCGGCCGGGAGATTTGCGGCTGCTGCTGGGATCGCCGCCTTCGCGGTGTTTGACGACTTCAGTGGTGCGTTTGAGGCCGGTGACCTTGCTGATGCCGGCGACATACCGGCCGTCCCACTTCACGCGGAACTTGAAGTTCTTGTAAGGGTCGAAGCGCTGGGCGTTGACAGTAAATTGAGCCATAACTCGGAGTGGTTAAATCGTTGAAGCGTTGTTTCGTTGGAACAATGACAAGGGCGGTCAGGTTTCTATCTGACCCGCCATTTGCTGGAGCTTGATCACGACGAACTCGGCTGGCTTGAGCGGCGCGAAGCCAACGATGATGTTCACAATCCCGAGATTGATGTCGGCCTGGGTGGTGGTCTCGTGGTCGCACTTGACGAAGTAGGCGTCCTTCGGCGTCTGCCCCTGGAAGGCGCCCTGGCGAAACAGATTGTGCATGAACGCGCCGATGTTCAGCCGGATCTGCGCCCACAACGGCTCGTCGTTCGGCTCGAACACCACCCACTGCGTGCCGCGATAAAGGCTCTCCTCGATGAAGAGCGCCGTGCGCCGGACGGAGATGTATTTCCATTCAGACGCCAGACGATCGTCGCCTTGCAGCGTGCGCGAACCCCAGATCACCCGTCCCGCCGCCGGCATGGCGCGGAGGCAATTCACGCCGAGCGGATTCAACTCGCCGTTCTCGGCGTCGGTCAACAGCACGCTCAACTGCGGCACGCCGGTCAGCGTCGCGTCCAGTCCGGCGGGCGCCTTCCACACGCCGCGCTGCGTGTCAGTGCGCGCGATCACTCCGGCCACGGTGCCGCACGGCGCGAAATCCTCGGGCTGGTTGTCATGCAGCGGATTCGGCTGGCGCAGGCGTGGGAAGAACAGCGCGGCGTTGCGGCTGCGCGTGCCGACGTTGTCCGCGGCGGTGTCCTTGAACTTCGTGACGGCGGTGGATTTGTCCTTCCAGTCACTCGGAGAATCGACCAGCAACATGGCGCGGCGAACTTCGCAGTACGCGGCGGCCTTGGAGACGAGGCTCACTTCCACATCCTCGACTTTATAGGGCGGGATGCAGAGTAGGTTGAACAAATCCGTCTGCTCCAGCGCATACAGGCCCTTCTTGTCACGCTGGCCGTTGGCGGGATCGAAGTCGTTCAAGTCCAGCGCCGCGCCATCCGACACCGCGTCGGCGAGAGTTTGCCTGGCGGTCGCCACCGCAGTCTTGGCGGTGTTCACTGCGGTCTGGGCCGCTGTAATGTCAGCAGGCACTTGTGGATTGGCGCGCTGGGCGGTTTCCAGAGTCTTCAGTGCCGTGGCGAGAGCTTTCTCCGCCGCGGTCACGGCGTCATCGCCAGCGGCAATCGCCGGGAGCGGACTCGCCACCCACACGCCATCCCAGCGGAGAAGCTTCGACTCTGCGGCCAGCACTTTGTCCACGCGTCGCGGGCTTTCTTTGACGGACAGATTGGCGAACCGCTCCGTGGGTCCGCCGGGGGCGGAATCGCGCACGGTGAGGTTGAAGAGGTCAGCCTTTGCCAACCCCATGCTCACCGCTTTCGCCTCGGATACATCAAGGTCGATGGCTGCGCGCAGGTTCTGGCCCCAAGCGCCTTCATCGGCCGCTTCGAACTTGAGCGCGCCGACGGTGAGTTTGGTCTTGGCGGGCTTGGCGGCACCACCAGTCTCTGCGTGATAAAGCCGCACGATGATGGCCTGCTGGCCGCCATTCAGGTAGAAGTCGCGCACCGCAAAGGCGAGGGCGCTGCCCACCCACAAGCCGCCGAAGACGCGCTCGAAGTCACCATAGCTGTTGATGGTGACGGCCTGGTTCACGGGTCCACGCAAGGCGCGTCCGATGAACGCGGTTATGGAGGTGGCGACACCGGTGATGGCACGCACGCCGCTGGGGATTTCCTCGACATAGACGCCCGGGTAGGTGAGTGAACTTGGCATAACATTTCTCCGTAATTTCTTACTGGTTGCTTCTGCCGAAACTCAGAGAGAAAGAGAGAGCAAGCGGAACGACTCCTGCCACACCTAATACGCATCCCTGCTTTTTCGATGATGATTAGCTTATGGGAACGCTTTTGAGGGTCAAGGTTAAAGTTCAAAAACTTACTGTGACAATTCGCTTTAGGCATTGAACCGGTCCGCCTTGCTGGCATCGGGGTTTTGCATAGGCCCTGCGGTGCAAATGTTGCTTTTTGCGGAAACGAATTGGGAGCGTTGGTGATCGGAACATCAGAAATATGCCATCAAGCGAGCTTTTGAAACCGCACCCGATCTGAAATTCACGCTCATCACCACCAAGCCGACCTGACCGCCCATGTAATTGCCGCGGTTGAACTACTATTACCGGGAGGCCGCGTGATGCGCCGTCTTTCGAGGTCGGCCGAGTTTTTTGGCATTGCGGGGAGAAGGCGCGAAGCGCAGCCGGAGAGGGTTTTAGAATGTTTACAAGGTTGACAATACTGTAAACCTGCGCCATCGCCTTTTCGCTATGGCAACAACACTTGAGAAGAAGGGCGGCAAGATGAGGCTGCCGTCGAACGAGCAAGCGGTGGTGGACGAATTCACCACCGTCATCCGCAAGCACCTGGACCAGGCTCCTGGCAAACTTGCGCAACTGGTCGAGATTGCTTTCGAGTTCACGCTGGGCGCGGGCGAATCACGAGAGGACAAGCTGGGGCGAGCGCACGTTCGCGGGCTGGGTGCCCGGCAAAAACTGGCGGAAGCTGAAGGGGGGAGTTGGTCGTCGGAAGAGGTGGCCCGGATGCTGCAAATCTCGAAGACGGCGGAGCTGTGGAGGACGACGATTAAACTCCCCCGGTGACGACGATTAAAATTTGCCAGTGAGCCGGCAGCATCGCGGAGCGGTTGGGCCGGCGGATC
>JBBRWD010000093.1:0-29349 GCA_038249465.1 Limisphaerales bacterium
AGGAAGCGACGCTGGAAAAGAAAAGACCCGGTGAAGTTCGACCGGGCTCGTTCAACAAGTAGTAGCTTTGAGGCTCCGCGCGATGACCCCCTTCGCCATGCTCACGCCCCCGGCGCGCTCCGCTCAAAGCTACCCTCGGGGCTCGTATAGCACTCAGGTGGCCCATGGTCAGCAGGACGCGCAACAGAGTTTAGGCACACACCCTCCGCTGCCGCGCCAAACAAATCAGGTCAAAAAAAAGGAGGAAGCCATCCAGCTTCCTCCCCCGTGTCAGAACACGAAAGGCATGAGACGATTGGAAGTTATGGCGCCGGGGCCAGGGCGTCCATCGGGAGTTATGCCGGGCGGCGCCCCGGGGAAACCACGTTGCCGGGATGCCAAACCTCTTTGCGTGGTCTTCGCGAAATACCGTTGCGCAATCTCCGGCTCCCGTTACAACGGGCCGCAACCGGTTTCCTCACACGGACATGATATTTGATTTTCACCCTTCGCGCAGGACGGCTGGAACATCGGGGCGATCTTTGGTCAGACCGCTTGGACTGGCTGCCCTCATCGGAGCGGCGGCGCTGGCTCTCGGCGGGTGCGCCCACTATCACGACAAGCCTCTCACGCTGGAATCCACCGCCCAATCGCTGCAAAGCCGCACGCTGGCCGCGCCCGCGCTTAGAACCTTCGTTGAAACCAATCTTAACGCGCCGCTCCCCGAGTGGCCGCTGAAGAAATGGAGCATTGATCAGTTGACGCTGGCCGCGCTGCATTTTCATCCCAGTCTCGACGTGGCCCGCGCCCAATGGGCGGTGGCGCGAGGAGGCGTCAAAACCGCCGGTGGCCGGCCCAATCCCACCATCGGCGTGCGTCCGGAATACTCCTTCAATCCAGATGCCGGAGTGTCGCCGTGGTTCGCCGCCATCGAGTTCGATGTGCCCATTGAAACCGCCGGCAAACGCGGCCATCGCATCGCTCAGGCGCAACAGCTTTCGACCGCCGCGCGCCTGAACATTTTCAACGCCGCCTGGTTGGTGCGCGCCAACCTGCGCACGGCCCTGCTTGAATTCAGCGCCGCCCAGCTTCGGGCCGAGGCACTCCGCCATCAGGTGGTCGTGCAGGAGAAAGTCGTGAAGGCGCTGGAACAACGCATCAACGGCGGCGCCATCTCGGCTTACGATCTTTCCACGGCGGTTGTTGCCCGGGAAAAGATTCTCCTGGAAGCGGGCGACGCCACGCGCGCCACATCCGAAGCTCTCGCGAAGATCGCCACGGCCATTGGCGTGCCGACATCGGCACTCCACGGTGACATGCTGGCGCTGGACTGGTCGGTGCCGGACGATGTCGCCGTCGCGGCTGATGGCTTGCGTCGCGAGGCGCTGCTGGGCCGCGCCGATGTGCGCGCCGCTCTGGCCGAATACGCCGCCAGCCAGGCCGCGCTGCAACTCGAAATCTCCCGCCAGTACCCCGACGTGCATCTGGGCAGCGGCTATCAGTTCGAGCAGGGCCAGAACAAATGGCTCTTCGGTCTTGGATTCGAGCTGCCCGTGTCGAACCAGAACAAGGGACCCATTGCCGAGGCGGAGGCAAAGCGCATGGCCGCAGCGGCAAAGGTTGAGGCGCTGCAAGCGACCATCCTGGGCGATCTTGATCTCGCGTTGGCGGCTTATGGCAATGCCCGCGCGCACCGTGCGGATCTGGAAGTCGTGCTGACCGCCCAGCGCGCCCAGCAGGAACGCGTGGAGGCGCAAATCCGCGCCGGGGCCGAGGACACCATTTCCTTGCTGCAGGCACAGTATGAACTGGCGGCCAGCGAGGTCTTGCGCAGCGAGGCCGACTTCAAAATCCAGCAGTCGCTCGGCGCACTGGAGAATGTCGTGCAACGTCCGTTCACCGGATTGACCACCGTGGAGCAGGGCCGCACCGGTCCTCTGTTGCTCGATCCCAAACGATGACCGGCTCACGCCGACGCGGGCGATTCGATTTCGTCCGCGTGTTGGCTATTTGTCAGATCACCATGCATTCGTTCTGAAAAGTGAGATTCTTGTGAACAAGATCATCCTTGGCGTTCTTGTCGGCACCGTGCTCGGTGCCGGCGTCACCTACACCTTCCGGCAGCATCACGAAGCCGCCGAGGAGAAGAAACCCGAGGAGACGAAGGATGAATCCTTCGTCCGACATGGCACCAACGGCGAGACGTGCCTCCAACTCGACAAGGAGACTCAGGCGCGGATGGGCCTCAAGACGGCGCCGCTCGCCGCCGAGCAATCCAAGCCGGAGATCAAAGGCTTCGGCCGCGTGCTCGATCCGTCGCCGCTCGCCGCGCTGTTGGTGGAACGCGCCACCGCTGTCGCCGCGCTGGAGGCTTCGAAGAAGGAACTTGAACGCCTGAAGCTGCTGGCGCAATCGCAGAACGCCTCGCCGCGTGCCCTCGAAATCGCGGAGGCCGCGATGAAGCGTGACCAGATCGCGCTCGACTCGGTGCAGCCGCGCTTGCTGATGGGGTGGGGCAGGGCGCTGGCATCACTGCCGGATTTGCCGGCGTTGGTGAATTCCCTCGCAGCGCAGGAAGCCGCTCTGGTGCGAATTGATTTGCCGCTGGGAGAATCTTTGCAGGCGGCGCCCATCGGCGGGCGCATCGCCGCGCTCAGCGCGCCGGACAAGCCTGCTGTGGCGCAATTCCTCGGCCCCGCGCCGATTGTCGATCCCCAGGTGCAGGCGCAGGGATTCTTGTTTCTCCAGAAGACAAATCCGTTGCCGCCCGGCGCGGCAGTGGTGGCGTGGCTCACTGTTCCGGGCGAACCGGAGTCCGGCGTGATTGTGCCGCGCGAGGCATTGATCCGGCATGATGGCGAAGTGTTCATCTATGTCCAAACCGGCGAGGACACCTTCGCGCGCCGGGAGATCGAACTGAATCACCCAAGCGACGCCGGCTGGTTCGTCCGCGAAGGACTGAAGCCGGATGACAAAGTCGTGATCACGGGCGCGCAGCAGTTGTTGTCGGAGGAGTTGAAAGGCCAGATTGGAGGAGAGTAGTCACCCATGCTGCAAACCCTCGTTCGGTTCTCGTTGAAGTTCCGCGGCATCGTGGTCGTGCTCGCGTGTGTTCTGCTGGCCTACGGATACTACGTGGCGAAGAACGCCAAGCTGGATGTCTTCCCGAATTTCGTCCAGCCGCAGGTGGTGATTCAGACCGAATGCCCCGGCCTTGCGCCGGAGCAGGTCGAGGCGCTGGTCACGCGACCCGTCGAAACCATGGTCAACGGCCTCGGCGACATGGAATCGCTCCGCTCCGAGTCGATTCAGGGGCTTTCCATCATCACCGCGGTTTTCAAGGAAGGCACGGATGTCTTCCGCGCGCGCCAGATGCTCGCCGAGAAAATGGCGGAGACCGCCGGCATTCTGCCGCTCGGTGTGAAGACACCGCGCATGACGCCGCTCACGTCGTCCACGATGGACTTGCTCAAGATCGGTTTCGTCTCAGACAAGATGACGCCAATGGAGATGCGCACGTTCGCCGACTGGACGCTCAAGCCGCGTCTGCTCGCGGTGCCGGGCGTGGCCGCGTGCCGCATATTTGGCGGTGAGGTGCGGCAGTTGCAGATCCAGGTTCTGCCCGACCGTCTGCTGGCTTACGACCTCGCGCTTTCCGACGTGATGACGGCGGCGCGCTCCGCCACTGCAGTGATGGGCGCGGGTTTCATCGAGACCAGCAATCAGCGCATCACCATTCAAACCGAAGGCCAGGCCCTGACGCCCGAGGTGCTGGCCAACACCGTCATCGCCGGCACGAACGGATTCAGCATCCGGCTGAAAGACGTTGCTCAAGTCGTGGACGGGGCGCAGCCGAAATACGGCGACACGCTGGTAATGGGCCGTCCGGGCGTGCTGATGACCATGGCCAGCCAGTTCGGCGCGAACACCATGGAAGTCACCACCGCACTGGAATCGGCGCTGGATGAACTGAAGCCGGTGTTTGAAAAGGAAGGCATCACGCTCTATCGGCGGCTGCATCGTCCGGCGACCTTCATCGAGACGGCGCTGCGAAACATGCAGCACTCGCTGGCGCTGGGCGGCATTCTCGTGGCGGTCGTTCTGTTTATTCTGCTCGGCAGCGTGCGCACGGCGTTCATCTCGCTGACGGCCATTCCGCTCTCGCTGCTCACCGCGGTGATCGTGCTGGAGAAATTCGGCATCACCATCAACACCATCACGCTCGGCGGGTTGGTCATCGCACTGGGCGAAGTGGTGGATGACTCGATCATCGACGTGGAAAACATCTACCGGCGTCTGCGCGAAAACCAGGCGCTCGCTGCGCCGCGACCGACGTTCCAAGTCGTGCTCGACGCCTCGCTCGAAGTCCGCCGCGCGGTGGTCTATGCCACGTTCATCGTGGCGCTGGTCTTTCTTCCGGTGCTCACGCTCACCGGGTTGCAGGGCAGTTTCTTTGCGCCGCTCGCGCTCAGTTACATCCTCGCGATCATGGCGTCGCTGCTGGTTGCCCTCACCATCACCCCAGCACTATCGTTCCTGTTCTTCGGCAGAGGGGTGCGCCGGGCCGGCGAACCACGGCTGCAGCACTGGCTTAAGGCGCAATACCGCCGCGTGCTCGGCTTACTCCTGCATTGGCCGCGCGCCATCATCGCGCTGGTGGTGCTGATCTGCATCGGCGCGCTCATGAAGCTGCCCACGGGCGAAGGCGAGTTCCTGCCGGAATTCCGCGAAGGCCATTTCGTGCTCCAGGTTTTTGCCGCGCCGGGGACGTCGCTGCCGGAAATGATGCGCATCGGCAAACAGATTTCCGATTCCCTGCTCGCCAACAAAAACATCGCCACGGTCGAGCAACAGGTCGGCCGGGCTGAATTGGGCGAAGATCCGTGGGGGCCGCATCGCAGCGAGTTCCACGTGGATCTGAAACCGATGCCCGGCGAGGAGGAAGAGAAGATGGCCGACAAGATTCGCGTCATCCTGAAACAATTTCCCGGCATCCAATTTGAGGTGCTGACCTTCCTCGGCGATCGCATCGGTGAAACCATCTCCGGCGAAACCGCGCCGGTGGTGGTGAGCATTTTCGGCGATAATCTCGACGTGCTCGACGCCAGAGCAAAAGATGTGGCGCGCGTGCTCGCCGGAGTGCCCGGTGCGGCCGATGTGCAGGTGAAATCGCCGCCGGGAACGCCGCGCATGGCCGTTCGCCTGCGGCCGGATCGCCTCACTCAATTCGGTTTTCGACCGTTCGAGGTCCTCGACGCGATTCAGACTGCGTATCAGGGCGCCGTCGTCGCGCAGACCTACCGCGGCAACCAGGTCGCCGATGTGGCGGTGATTCTCGCGGCCACTGATCGACAGGATCCGGAGTCGCTCTTCGGATTGCTCCTGCGCAGTCCACAGGGCGCGCGCGTGCCGCTGCGCGAGTTGGCGGAAATCTATCTCACGAGCGGACGCGACTCGATTTCACACGAAGGCGCGCGCCGCCGGCAGACGGTGACCTGTGCCACCAGCGGGCGCGATGTGGCGTCCTTCGTGACGGAGGCCAAGAAGCAGGTAGCGGCGAAAGTGAATTTCCCCGCTGGCACCTATCCTGTCTTCACCGGCGCAGCGCAGGCGAAGGAGGCGGCGCAAAAGGAATTGCTGATGCACACCGCCATCGCGGCGGTCGGCATTCTCGTGCTGCTGGCGGTGGTGTTTCACAACGCGCGCAATCTCCTGCTCGTGCTCGCCAATGTTCCCTTTGCGCTCGTCGGCGGCGTGCTGGCGGTGTGGCTGACGAAGGTGCTCGGCGAACCGGGTGAGGGCGGCTTGACCATCGGTTCACTGGTCGGTTTCGTGACTTTGTTCGGCATCACCATGCGCAATTCCATCATGATGATTTCCCACTTCGAGCACTTGGTGATGGAGGAAGGAATGACCTGGGGACTGGAGGCGGCCATCCGCGGCGCCAGCGAAAGGTTGATGCCGATCCTGATGACGGCCACGGTGACCGCGCTGGGCTTGCTGCCATTGGCGCTGGGGACGGGCGAAGCCGGTCGTGAGATCGAAGGGCCGATGGCCATCGTGATCCTCGGCGGTCTTCTCACCTCAACGCTGTTAAACCTGCTCGTGCTGCCAACGCTGGCATTGCGGTGGGGAAAATTCCAGTGGGCGAAGTCGGCGTCTCCCTGAAGCGCGCGACGCTCGGATTATCGCATCCAAGATAGGAACCAGACCCAGACGAAATAACTTCGCAGCCACTGCGGCATAGCCAGCCACGAGCGCTGCTGGGACTGCCACTGGACGGAGGTGTTTACGTATCCGCTGATCGTCGTGCTGCTGAGGGCCGTATGTATTGGGCTTGGCTTCTCCTCGGCTGACACCGAATGCGCCCCGACTGCAAGCATCGCCAAGAGCAAAATCAGGGTGAACATTCGTTGTGATTTCATCGGTAGCCCGCAAGGAAGCAGACCGGAGTTATGCGGTAAAGCTCATTATTCTCACGTTTCCACCCGCAGGTAAATGCACTTGAGATAGTGCGCTTCGGGGAATGTCGCCGGATGATCTGGTGGATGGGCGGTGGTGCGCCACTCGGCGAAGCGTCGCCGCGATTGTCGCATCGCCCCCCGGACGGCATCGAAGAATTCGTCTGCGCTCACATGGGCCGAGCACGAGGCTGCCACCAGCATTCCACCGCGCCGCAATCGCGCCAGGCCGAGTGAGGCCAGCCGCGCGTAAGCCTTGATGGCTCCGGCGCGCTCCGTTTCACGCCGGGCGAGAGATGGCGGATCGAGGACGATGAGGTCGAAGTTTCGCCTGGTTTGCGCGAGCCAGTCGAAGGTGTCGCCTTGCGCAGTCTCGTGATGGCACGAGGCCACGGCGGCATCGGAAGAGTTCAGCGCGAAGTTCCGTCGGGCGCTGTCGAGCGCGTGGGTGCTGATGTCGAGATCGGTCACGGACCTGGCTCCGCCCCGCGCGGCGTAGAGAGAAAATCCGCCGGAGAAGCTGAACGCGTTTAGCATCTCTGAGCCGCGCGCCAGCGTTCCGACGAGGCAGCGATTCTCGCGCTGATCGAGGTAGAATCCGGTCTTCTGGCCGCGCACGACTTCAGCCTCGAAGCACAGGCCATTTTCCACGAATTCCACTGGCGCGGTGGGCGCAACGCCGAGCAACGTCTGGCCGTCGGCGATTTGAAATGACTCTTGAGCCGCCGTCTGAGTGTTGCGGCTGAGGCGGAGCATCAAGCGCTGTGGCGCGAGTGATTCGTTCACCAGCGCGACGACCTCGGCAAGACGTGGCAGCCAGGCAGCCGTGTAGAGTTTCATCACCAGCGTGTCGCCGTAGCGGTCGAGCACGAGTCCGGGCCAGCCGTCGTTTTCGCCGTGGATGATGCGGTAGCCGGTGGTCTGCGCATCGAAGAGATCCCGGCGTCGGGTGAGGGCAGCGTCCAGATGCGCGCGCCACCACGTGGCATCGAGTGTCACTGGCTTGCCCGTGTGCAGCACACGAACGCGCAGTGGCGAGTCGGGATCAAAATGGCCAATAGCGAGGAAGCGGTCGCGTTTGTCGTAGATGATCGCCAGTTCGCCCAATGCGCCGGGTCGGTTCTGTTCGAGAACGCTGTCGCTGAAGACCCATGGGTGGCCCGAGCGGACTGCATTCTCGGCGGCGGCCGTCACGCGCAAGCGCAGGCGGGGTGAAGCCGTCGGCTTGGGCAGATTGGATTCGGGGGCGCTCATCCGAATGCGGCGCCTATTCCCTCATGTTTCGCACGAGGTTCTTCCGAACGTTTTCCCGATTCTTCGCATCGAAGAACTCCACGGGATTGAAGTCATCGGTCAGCACGCGACCGTGCTGAGGATCGGTTTCGCGCAACGTGAGGAACGCGTCAACCACGTCGTTGGTGACGTACGGGTGCATGGCCGTTAAATCGGGCTTGCGCAATGGTTCAGCGTTGGCCCGCAGAGAACCGAGAAAGATTGTGTTGCCCCTCCGTCCGAGGTGAATGCGGACCGACGGAAATACTACGGCCAGTGTTTTCGACAGGGATGCGGCGAAGAAATCATTCTCGGGGTCTGGATCAGCGAAAGCGTTGATCGCGAGCACGCCCTCCGGCTTCAACACACGGCGGATGGCCGCGAAGGCTTCGCGCGTCATCAGATGCGACGGGCTCGAGTCACCAAGGAAGGCGTCGAGCACCACGGCATCGTAACGGTTGGTGGTTTCGTTGAGAAAATGCCGGCCATCACCGATGTGCAGCTTGAACTTTGACGTGTCGAGTTCGAAGAACTTCTCGGCCACCGGGACGATTGCCGGGTTGATCTCGACAACCTCGACGCGAGCGCCGTCGCGGGCGAAGTCGGTCGGCACGAGGCCAATTCCCATTCCGATGCACAGGACATCATCAATCTTCGGCGCGTAGGCGCGCGCCAGGCTGTGAAGCGCGTACGTGAACATTGAAGCACCCTGATGCCGGTTGGTGTCGTAGGTGTTCTGGGTCAGAAGATCATTGAGGTAATAACGAATCGGGCTGTCTTTCACCTGCAGCACCTGAAGCTGGCCAAAGTTGGAATTCGCGCGATGAATCTCATCGAGCGACCTGGCCTCAAACCGTTCCGTCCGCTGATTGAGCCACGCTCCGGATACGGTGAGCATCAAAAGCACCGCAGCCACGACGGCTGGCTGCTTGCGTGGTGTCCATACGGCAAAATATCCGGTCGCCACGAGCATCAAGACGAGCGCCGTGAGATGCATTGTCAGCGAATTGGGGAGGAAGGGGATGAGCACGTAGCCGATGAGCAAGGTTCCGACGACGCTTCCCAGGGTGCTGATGGCCGTGAGGCGCCCTACGTTGCCGCCGACTCCGGCGAGCGACGTGGTGATGATCCGTACGAGGAATGGCCCGGTCATCGCCAGCAGGCAGAGTGGAACCCAATAGAGAATCAGCGCTGCCAGCAAAGAGCCTGCCGCCAGGCCCACATTGAGGCAGGCGAACGAAATCTGCTTCACCGTCGCAACCGTCAGGGAGAGGTAGCCCGCTGCGATCAGGATGGCGGTGTAAAGGCGGGCCAGCTTCGCCGACTGGTCCACCCAGCGGCCGCCGAGATAATATCCGCAGGCGAGCGCCAGAAGCGTCACCGCGATCTGGGCCGTCCAGACGAAGTGCGAAGTGCCGAAATACGGAGCCAGCATTTTGGCGCCGAGAATCTCGACAATCATGATCGCAGCGCCGGTTGTCGCCGCCGTGAAGAAGAGGTAGCGGCGCAGCCCGGGTGCGAGCATGGCTTCAGGAACCGGCGACGGCTTTGGTTTCACGCGGCTGTTTTACGGGTCGGGTGCGAGTGCGGCAAGCTTTGCTGAAACCGGCGGATCAGCGTCGTTCCGGGGAAACTTTTCGTTGCTGCCGCTGTTGCACAAACGGTGCGCACGGATCGGCGGTTCGATGAATGCCGGCCGGACCACGAGTCTGTAGCGAATTCAAACATCAACCACCCAATCGACATGAAGACCACACACCGTTCCGCGTTCACTCTTGTTGAGATCATGATTGTTGTCGCTATCATCGGGATGCTGGCAGCTGTGGTCATTCCCAATCTGAAGCGCTCCATAGATCGAACACAGCAACAGGCATGTGCCCTGAACCGCAAATCGATTGATGGCGCCAAGATGCAGTGGGCGCTGGAGGCGAAGAAGCCGCCGACGGCCATTCCGGAGGACGGTGATTTGTTCGGCAGGAGTGCGTACATCGAGCACAAGCCAGACTGTCCGGCGGGCGGCGCGTATGGTCTCAACGCGGTCGAGGAAAGATGCACCTGCAGCGTGCCGCGCCACCTGGATTGAGTCGGCAAGCGGCGGCGTCGGTTCATTTTTCCGTCTGAAGTCTCCGTTCGTTTCACGACTTCCGAGTTGCGCTCGCCACCGCCTCGCGCCATCTTGGCACTCGTTAATTCTGCAAAGGAAAAAATGTTATGATCACTCGAAGAGAAGCCATTCATCGCACCCTGCTCGCCACCGCTGCCTGCGCGTTGGTCGGCCCGCCCTCCACCTTCGCCGCCGATGCGCCGCCCGCCGGGCCTTTCCAGCTCCCGGCGCTGCCCTACGCGTTCGACGCGCTCGAACCGTCCATCGATGCCCGCACGATGGAGATTCACCACGACAAACATCATGCCGCCTACGTGAACAACCTGAACAAGGCTGTCGCCAGCTCACCGGAGATCGCGGGCAAATCCATCGAAGACATCGTCAAAAATCTGAACGCCGTCCCGGAGGCCATTCGCACGGTGGTGCGCAACAACGGCGGCGGTCACTACAACCATTCGCTCTACTGGCAGATGATGAGCAAAAACGGCGGCGGCGCGCCCAAGGGTGAGGTGGGCAAAGCCATCGACACAAAGTTTGGCGGCTACGACAAGTTCAAGGAGGAATTCGCCAAGGCGGCGACGACCGTCTTCGGCAGCGGCTGGGCGTGGCTGACACTGGATGGTGACTCGCTGCGCATCGAACAGACCCCGAACCAGGACACGCCGCTCAGCCAGGGCCGCACGCCGCTGCTCGGCATCGACCTCTGGGAACACGCTTACTATCTGAAATACCAGAACCGGCGCCCGGAATACATCGCGGCATTCCTCAATGTGATCGACTGGGATTTCGTGAACCGCCGATTCACACTACGCAGTTGAGATGTCCGCTTTCCTCGAAAATCTTCCACGGAAGGTGGCCAGATCGGGCGTCCCCAGGTCATCTGCTCATTGACGTCGAGAGACGCTGGGGCAACGGCGGGCAATACCGTGGAAGTTCCACGCAGTGGAGCCAATGGGGGGGATCGAACCCTCGACCTACGGTTTACGAAACCGTTGCTCTACCACTGAGCTACATTGGCCACCAACAATTTGCGCATTGCGTTGCCTGCTCCAACTGCATCCTTTACGGACGCTCTGGGCAAACTTGTTTCCGTTGTGTGAGCGGAAATGTGCAAGAACACTCTGTGCGGAACCTGCCATCGTTGCATCAAGCAACACGTCTGTAGGAAAGCCGAGTCCACCTCGCTTCGTCAAGGCGAACATTCCCGTTCCGCTGCCCCGACCTTGTCAGGTTCTTGCTGGAGTTTGCCACTCCACGTCCCGGTTTGAAGCCAGAGAGGGGCCGAACCCTGACACAGCATGCCATACCCTCAAAGCGGCATCTTGTGAGAATGCAGCCATCAGGCTCAGCGGAAGCCGCCTTCGCCCTTTTCAAGAAGCATTTCCCCGCGTAGCTTCCGCGCCACGTTTGGATACCATGCCCAGCGTCTTTATCAAAACCTACGGATGCCAGATGAACGAGCGCGACAGCGAGGCCGTCGCCGCGCAGCTCGTCACCAAGGGTTATTCCCTCGCCGCGAGCGAGGCGGGCGCGGATGTCGTCCTGCTGAACACCTGCAGCGTGCGGGATTTTGCCGAGCAGAAGGCGTTGAACAAGATGGTCAATCTCGCCGCGGAAACCCGGCGCAATCGTCCCGAGGTCATTCTCGGTTTCATGGGCTGCATGGCGCAGAGCCGCGGGCAGAGTCTCATCGACCGCCTGCCGGATGTGGATCTCGTCATCGGCACGCAGAAATTCCATCGCGTGGCGGATTACTTGGGCGAACTTCTGAACGGCCGGCGCGACAAGATCGTGGACACGGAGGCGGAAGCGGGCAGCCAGGGGACGATACGCGAGCACCTGCTCGATGGCGCGGGCGAGCGCGGGGTGACGGCGTTTGTCAGCATCATGCAGGGCTGCAATCAGCGCTGCACCTTTTGCATCGTGCCCGACACGCGCGGCGAGGAGCGCAGCCGGACCATTGCGGATATTGTCTCTGAATGCCGCGAACTGGCGGTGCGCGGCGCGAAGGAAATCACGCTGCTCGGCCAGATCGTGACGAGTTTTGCGCGGCGCGATTTGCCGGCGAAGGATGGCAAGTCGCCGTTTGTGCAGCTCATCGAGGCGGTGCATGAGATTGAGGGAATCGAGCGCATTCGTTTCACTTCGCCGCATCCCAAGGGCTACGGCGACGATCTCGTCGAGGCCTACGCGCGCCTGCCGAAGCTGGTCGAAAGCGCCCACATTCCGGCGCAGAGCGGCAGCAACCGCGTGCTCAAGCTGATGCACCGCGGCTACACCCGCGAGCGTTTCCTCGAGATCGTCGGCAAGCTGCGTTCCGTCCAACCCGGCATCGGCCTCTGCACGGATATCATCGTGGGCTTTCCCGGCGAGACCGAGGAGGACTTCGCGGAAACGATGGCGCTGATGCGCGAAGTGGAGTTCGACCAGGCGTACTTGTTCAAATACTCGGAGCGCAAAGACACGCCCGCGGCAACGATGTCCGATCAGGTGCCCATCGAAGTGCGCGAGGAGCGGCATCAGCGCCTGCTGGCGTTGTTGAACGAGACGGCCATGCGCAAGCACCGCGCCTGCGTCGGCCGCACGGTGCAGATCCTCGTCGAAGGGCCGAGCAAGAAGAACGCGGCGCGTCTGACCGGACGGTCGCGCTGCAACAAGATCGTGGTCTTCGACGGTTCCCCGCGCCACCGGGGGGAGATCATGGAAGTGCGCATCGAGCGCGCCGGCTCTTTTACCCTCTACGGCGACCCGGCGATCGTGAATCTGTAAACACCGGACTGCCCTCATCGAGGGGCGCATCCGCACTGCCCCGGCGCGCGGCCTTGAGGCCGCATCAGCGTTAGATGGCTGTTTGCGAAACATGGCCGGACGGTCTCTCGAACGATGAAGCGACGTCAACGTCGCGCTCCAACCCGGTTGCCTTCGGGGGCAGTGTCGAGATGCGCCCGAATGCACCTGCGCCAGGCGACTGGAGCCATTTCTCGCAGGTTTTGACCTTCGGGCTGAGGACTTCCAAGCAGCCAGGTCATGACGCGCCTGTCATCCGATTTCCGTTGGACTTTTTTGGAGCGTCGTCGCTAGTGTTCCCTCATGCCAGAGAAAGGAATTACCGAGGTCGCGCGTGATTTGCGCGATTTGTATCAGAAGGGCAACACCGCTCTGCAGCGGCAGAATTTTGATTATGCCATCGCCATCCTGACGCAGGTTCTGCAACGCGAGCCGGCGTTCTTCGAGGCGCGGCAGGCGCTGCGGGCGGCGCAGTTCAAGAAGCACGGCACCGGCGGCGGATTCTTCAAGAAGATGATTGGTGGCGCCAGCTCCCAGCCGGCGATCGCCAAGGGCCAGATGACCGTGCGCAAGAACCCCATCGAGGCGTTGCGCATCGCCGAGGAAATCCTGACGAGCGATCCGAACAGCACCGGCGCGCACAAGCTCGTCGCCGAGGCGGCGCTCGCGGCCGACATGCCCCGCACCGCCTGTCTTTCGCTTGAGATCCTGCTCAAGGACAACGCGCGCGATTTCGATCTCTCGATGCAATACGGCGAGGCGCTCACGCGTGCCCGCCAGGTGCCCAAGGCCGAGGCGGTGTACACGGAATTGCTCAGACTTTTCCCGCACAAGGGCGAGGTGGCGACGGCGCTGAAGGACCTCTCCGCGCAGACCACCCTCTCCGAAGGCGGCTACGACGCGCTGGCCGACGGCACCGGCTCCTACCGCGATGTGCTCAAAAACAAGGACGAGGCCGTCCAGCTCGAACAGGAGCATCGCACCGTCAAGTCCGAGGACGTGGCCGAGCGGCTGATTGCCGAGTACGAGGCGCAACTCCAGCGGGAGCCGAATAATCTCAAACGCCTGCGGGACGTCGCCGAGCTTTATACGCAGAAGAAGCAATATGATCGCGCGCTGCAATATTATGAGCGCATCCGGGGCACGGAGGGCGGCGATTCATCAATCGAACGCGCCATCGCCGACACCACGCTGCGGCGCTTCAATCATCTGCTTGAAAACCTTGACCAGTCGGCGCCCGATTATGCCGAGCAACTGGCGGCGTTGCAGAAGGAGAAGGACACCTGGGAACTGGCCGAGTGCCAGAAGCGCGTCGAGAATTACCCGACTGATCTGCAAATCCGCTTCGATCTGGGCCAGCTTTTCCTCAAGAACAAGCGCATCACCGAGGCCATCCAGGAGTTCCAGAAGGCACAGAACAATCCCGCCCGGCGCCTCGCGTCCATGGGCTGTCTCGCGCAATGCTTCGCCGCCCGCGGGATGAACGACCTTGCGGCACGCAAACTGCAGGAGGCGCTGAAGGAAAAGCCCGGCTTCGATGACGAGAAGAAGGATCTGATCTACCAGCTCGGCTGCGTGCTCGAGAAGATGGGCAAGGCCGACGAGGCCATCGAGCAGTTCAAGCAGATCT
Organism: Limisphaerales bacterium; assembly: GCA_038249465.1. Classification (GTDB taxonomy): domain Bacteria; phylum Verrucomicrobiota; class Verrucomicrobiia; order Limisphaerales; family JBBRWD01; genus JBBRWD01. The sequence continues at coordinate 14,234 of JBBRWD010000093.1, forward strand.
ACGAGGCGGACATCGGCTACAAGGATGTCGCCGCAAAGGTGGACGCCTACTACGCGAGCCAGGGCTGACGCGCGCCCGATTGGCGTTGCGATTTCAACGAACGGACGGCATCCCGCCGGGCGTCACGCCGCGGGTTTCTTTGCCCCTTCGCTCGTAAGGCGCCACCTCCCTGACGGTGACTGACGGCACGTAGCGCCTGGCCCCCTTCAGATCCGTGTAACGGAAGGTGTCCGTCGGCTTGTCGTATTTCGGCTTGCCCTTCGTGGTGATGATGTTGCCGCTGGAGAGCGTGATCTCGTAGCGGTTCATGCAGCCTGTGACCAGAAAGGCGACGGCCACTGCGAGGCCGGGCAATCCCCAGCGCGCAAACATCCGAGTGAGTGAATTCATAAGTGCCGGCGTGTTTCGCACCGAATGAGGTCCGGTGCCGGTCGCCTTGGTAGCCGCGCGCGCCATTCCTGGCAAGGCTCGCCCCGAAATTTCCCCGACATTTCCACCGCCCGCGCCCCACTCGGATTGTGGAGTGCGGAGACTTGTCTCCGCTTTCCGCAAGGCGACTTGTCGCCGGCGAACTGGCTGGCTGTGCGCCAGAATAGGCTCCGAGGCGCTGGACGCGGCTCGGCCGGTCCGGCAAGCCGGCCCGCGGGAAAAGCGGCGACAAGTCGCGCGCATTCCAAAAGCGGTGTGCACTGGCTCACGGCTGCCCCTGCCAGTTGCGCCGGGCGAGGAACGGATCGAGCCGCGCGAGGAGGAGGTAAGCCCACCGCTCCCAGAGGCGGGTGAGAAACGAGCGCGAGCGTTTCCAGGTCGCCGGATCGATGCGCTGGCAATGCGGCAAGTCGGCCGCGAAAATCGCGCGCGCCTCGGCCGACATCTCGGGCTTGTCCAGGCGCAGCAGCACCTCGTAATTGATGCGCAGACTGCGGGCGTCGAGGTTTGCCGATCCGGCATAGACCACGTCATCGATGATGAACAGTTTGGAGTGCAATACCTGCGGCAGATACTCGTAAATCTCCACGCCCGCGCGCAGCAGCTTCTGATAGAGCCGCTGGCTGGCGAGCTTCGCGAGGAGCACGTCCGACTTTCCGGCGAGGATGAGCTGCACCCGGCCGCCGCGCCGGCACACCCGCACCAGCGCGCGGCGCAGCCGCCAGGTGGGAAGAAAATATCCGCTCACGATCTGCACCGAGCGCGCCTTGGCCAGATCCTCGCCCAGATTGCGCCGAAGATGTCCACGCTGGCGGCCCGGTCCGCTGAACAGGAGGCGCCACTCGCGTTCCCCGACGATTTCATTCGTGGCGCGACGTAATCGTTGGAATCGCCGATGCGGCGCGCCCGCCTTGGTGAAGAGTTCATCAAACGCCTCCACCAGTTCACCAACGGCCGGGCCGGTCAGGCGCAGGCCGAGGTCGCGCCAGCCGTGTTGCACGCCATCGCCGTTGTAAACGTCGGCGATGTTGAAGCCTCCGATGAAGGCCACCGCGTCGTCACACGCGAGAATCTTGCGATGATCGCGGTAGCTCCAGCGCCGGAGCGCGACCGGGTTGAACCAGCGAATTTCGCCGCCCGCCTCGCGTAACGGCGTCCAGAAACTGTCCGATAGTTCGAGCGAGCCGACGCCATCCAACAGCACCTGCACGCGAACGCCACGGGCGCGCGCCGTCAGCAGCGCCGTGAGGAATTCCCGGCCGATCCGGTCGTCGGCAAAGATGTAGGTTTCGAGCCGCACGGACGCGGTGGCGGCTTCGATGGCGTCGAGCATCGCGCGCAATCCCTCTGCGCCGGTGCGCAGCCATTCGTATGAGGGAGATGGGACCACGGCGCGTGTATAGACGAAAAGACCCTCCCAACTCAAATGGCAAAGTCTTTCGCGCCGCAAAGTGGGTCGAGAGTGCATCCGCGCACTGCCCTGGATCGCGGTGGTGTCGAAGATCAGGCGCAGCGGCCTCACGACGAACTGCCTTCTTTATTCTCCCGATGCTCCGGAACCTGTATGCGAGGCTCCGCGCTACGGCCCGTCGTCCACTCCAGCCGCCCGCACCGGCTTGGGGCGTTCGCCAAAGAGCGCGGTGCCGATGCGCACGAACGTGGCGCCTTCTTCGATGGCCACCTCGAAATCGCCGGTCATGCCCATGCTCAGATGCGGCAGCGGCGCGCCGAGCACCTCCTCGCAGCGTTGCCTCCACTCGCGGGCCGCGCGAAAGACCGGCCGCGCGCGTTCCGGATTCGGACTCCAGGGCGCCAGGGTCATCAGCCCGTGGATTTCCAGGCGCTTCAGCGCATTTATTTGCGGGAGATCGGCGAGCATCTGCTCCGGCTTGTAGCCGAATTTCGAGGCTTCGCCGGCGATGTTCACCTCGAGCAGCACCGGCAGCGTGCGGCTGAACTTCTCGGCCTGCTTCTGCAATTCCTGCGCGAGCGGCAGGCTGTCCACGCTGTGCACCATTGCAAACAGCGGCACGGCGTCGCGGCATTTGTTGCTCTGGAGATGGCCGATCATGTGCCAGCGCAGCCGCCCCGCGCACAGCGGGATCTTCGCCTTCGCCTCCTGCACCTTGTTCTCGCCGAAGATCACCTGGCCCAGCGCGGCGGCCTCATTCACCATCTCCGGCGTCTGCCCCTTGCTCACGGCGATCAGCGTAACGGATTCCGGCGCGCGCCCGGCGCGTTCGCAAGCCGCGCAGATGCGCTGTTGTATGGCGGCGAAATTATCGGCAAGGCTCACGCGAAAAAACTGATCGCCAGCGGCACATTCGACAAGGAGGAAGTGGCGGCTGCGACGGCTGCGACGGCTGCCACGGCCCGCCGCTCACCGGCTGCGCACGAACATCTTGCCCGGCAACTGGCGCACGATGCGCTTCATCTCCAGGCTCAACAGCGCCACCGAAACCGTCGCGCTGGGCAGGCCGCTGCCCTGGATGATCTCGTCGATGCCGGTCTCGGCGCCGAGCGGGAGCAGGTCGAAAACCTTCTGCTCATTCTCGGAAAGGGTGAGCGCCGCCGCGCCAGTCCCGTCAGCGGCGGGCGCGGTCTTGCTCGTGGGGAAGAGATACTCGAACTCGCTCAGGATATCCTCGGAACCTTCGCAGAGCTTCGCGCCATTCCGGATCAAGTCGTGGCAGCCCTTGCTGCGCGGCGAATCGATGCGGCCCGGCACCGCGAACACCTGGCGCCCGTATTCCGTGGCGAAGTTCGCGGTGATGAGCGCGCCGCTGTTCAGATGCGCCTCGACCACCACCGTGCCGAGCGTCATGCCCGCGACGATGCGGTTGCGAATCGGGAACGTCTGGCGATCCGCCTGGCGGTTGAACGGAAACTGCGTGATGACCGCGCCCTCTGTCGCGATGCGCTCGAACAGCTCCCGGTTCTCGGCGGGAAAGACGATGTTGATGCCGGTGCCGAGCACGGCGATGGTGCGGCCCTTGGCGGCCAGCGCGCCCAGGTGCGACGCGGTATCAATGCCCCGCGCGCCGCCGCTCACCACCGTCACGCCCGCGAAGGCGAGCTGGTAGCCGAATTTGCGCGCCACCTCGATGCCGTAATGCGTGGATTGACGCGAACCGACGATGGCCACGCCGTGCTTGTCGCGCGCGTCGAGCCGGCCCTTCACGTAAAGCACCACCGGCGGATCGTAAATCTGCCGCAGCGACGCGGGATACTCCGGATCCTCCTGAATCAGGATGTGGCAGCCAAAGTCCTCGATGCTCTTCAACTCGACCGCGAGATCGATGGTCTTCTCCCAGCCGGCGATCGCCTCGGCCGTCTCGGTGCCGATGCCATCGACCTGTGTGAGCTGATGCCGCGATGCCCGGAGGATGGAGGGCGCATCGCCGAAGGCATCCAGCAACTGCCGCACGCGCACGGGACCGACGTGCTCGATCATGTTCAAGGCGACGAACGCTTCGCGGGCTTCCATGGGCAACGGGATACCCGATTCCGCCGCGCCCGCAAGCTTTTCGCGGGAGCAGAGGCATCAACCGGATTGACGCGCCGCGCCGGGCCGCGATGATGCCGGCCGCGTGAGCAACGCCTATCAACAATTGCTGGACGCCACCCTCCAGCATCTGCACGACCTGAAACAACGCGGCGTGCGCCAGATTCTGGTTTTGCCGGAAACGCTCGGGGCTCTGGCGCAACCCATGGCGCGCCGCGCCGCACCCGCCGTCGCGCCGACGCCGACAGGGCCGCCACCTCGCGCGGCTGTGGCGGTGGCACCGGCACCTATCGCGGCGATGCCCGTCATCGCCCCGAAACAAACTGTCGCACCCGCCTTCCGGGCGCCGATTTCAAGCGCGGCTCCGGGTCTCGCGACGGCGGGTCACGCGACCGACAAGACCGCCGCGATGGCTGCTTTGCGGGAACGCGCGCTGGTCTGCGAGCAATGTCCGCACCTGGTCCGTTCGCGGCAGCAGGTCGTCTTCGGTGTGGGGAACGTGAATGCCGATCTGATGTTCGTGGGTGAGGCGCCGGGCATGGATGAAGACCGGCAGGGCGAACCGTTCGTGGGGCGCGCCGGGCAGTTGCTCACGAAGATCATCGTCGCGATGGGCCTGACGCGGCAGGACGTTTTCATCGGTAACATTCTCAAATGCCGCCCCGACACGCCGAACCAGGGCTACGGCAACCGCAAGCCGACGATGGAGGAAATGGAGACCTGCATCCCGTGGCTGCTCGAGCAGATTGAAATCATCCGCCCAAAGATATTGGTCGGGCTCGGCGCGACCGCGCTCGAAGGACTCACCGGCGGCAAGGTCGCCATCACACGCCTGCGCGGGCAATGGCAGAGCTTCCGCGGCATCCCGCTGATGCCGACGTTTCACCCGTCGTTTCTGCTGCACGGCGAGGACAATCCCGCGGGCAATCTGCAGCAGAAGCGGTTGGTGTGGGAGGACATGATGGCGGTGATGGAAAAGTTGGGTCTGCCGATCAGCGAGAAGCAGCGCGGATTTTTCAGGAAGGCGGCGGGAGGGTGACCCGATGCGAAGCGTCGCACGCTATCCATGTCACCGCTGAGATCCGAAGGTAGATGACATGAGTAGTTGGCGGGCGGGCGCGGGAGGCGCTACACCCACCAACGCATGAACCTAAATTCCGCAGTTGGAATTAAAGGGAAAACCATCAACCACGGATGAACACGGATACACACGGATTTGCACCGAGCCAACAGGTGTTCGCCTCGTTCACCGCAAGTGCCTGGCATCCGTGTCCGTCGGTGTCCATCCGTGGTTGAACTTCGTTTTCTAGGATGAAACAACTGACCACACACACTACCCAGGCAGAGGGAGGGACGACACCCGCGTCTGGGTAGAGACCAAGACTCTTCGGGTTGCCCATCCCAAGGTCTGGTCAGTAACCTCACCCATTTTGACAGAGGAGACCACGGGATTGGCGACACTCAGCCGTGGCGCAGATTTCCAATCTGCTGTAGCGCCGAATTGCCTTCGGCAGGCTGGCCGCACTTCCGCGGCGCGCCCGCCTTGGGGTGCATGCTGGCAGGTTGGAAACCTGTATACGAGCATCTGGCGCGCGATCCGGGAGCAGGACGTGTGAAATATCCGGGCTAGTGCTAATGCCTTTCGGAAATTCAGAGGCACCAGGCAGAATTTGCCTTGTACTTTTATGATTATTAAGTATTTACGCTGGGGATGCCCAAGCGATCTCGGCCTCGTGCCGCTGCCAAATCCAAGCATCTGAAATCTTCACCTGCGAAATCGCGCCGCGCGACCCAGGCGCGCGTCTTTCGTGAACACGATGAATCCCACGGCTTCCTGGCCGCCTACGACCAGTTGCTCGCCGGCCAGGACTCGCCCACGGTGCCCACGCGCCGGGGGCGCAAACCGATCGTGCCTCTCACGATTCTGCTGCCCACGCTGGTTTTCCATTGCATGAACGCCGCCGGCACGCTGGCCGAACACTTCGCTCTGCTCTGGGGAAGCTCCTACGCCGACAGTTCCATCAGCGATCGGCGCACCCGCCTGCCGTGGGAGGTCTTCACCGAGTTGATGCAGCGGGCGCTGCCTCCGCTGGCCGATCGACGCCGCCACCAGGACGCCTGCTGGCGGGGGTGGCGGCTCCTGGGGCTGGATGGCGTGCAACCCAGTCTGACCAACACGCCGCAAAACAATGCCGCCCGCCCCAAAGCCAAAAGCCGCCGTGGCCGCGCGGCTTTCGCCAAGATCACCAGTGGCGTGTGGCTCGAACTGGGCACGCACAATCCCCTCGCCGCCGCCATCGGCTGGCAGGGCCAGTCGGAGTGGCAACTGGCCTGCGGCTTGTTGGCGTCGATGCCCGCGGGCGCGCTGTTGCTGGCCGATCGATTGCATGGCTGCGCGGCCTTGGCCGCGCAGGCGCTCCGCCAGTGTCGGGCCGTGCGCAGTCACTTTTTGTTTCGCATCCGCTCCAACATCCAGGCGCAGGTGCTGCGTCGCTGCAAGGATGGCAGCCGTCTGGTGCGCAAGCCGGTGCGCGAGAACGGCAGGCCGCGCCAGATCAACGAGTGGCTGGAACTGCGCGAGATTCGCGTCCGGGTCGGCCGCAAAGGTTTTCGCCCCGGGGTGCTGCGCTTGTGGACCAGCCTGTCGGATCCGCGCAACGCGCCGGCCGACGAACTGGCGGTGCTGTATGCGCGCCGCTGGCAGCACGAACTCTATTATCGGCAACTCAAACACGAGTTGCGCCGGGCGAACTGCTGCAAAGCCACACCCCGATCACCGCCGCCCAAGAGGTCGCGGCGCTGGTGCTGGCCAGTGCGATGTTGGCGCGCGCGCGGGTGCGGGCGGCGGCCGGCCAGGTGCCGGTCCTGCGGGTGAGCTTTATCAAAGTGTTGGAGTTGCTGCGCCCGCTGTGGCTGGTGTTGGAGTTGGGCGCCGACCTGTTGAGTGCGCGCCAGAAGCAGCTTCTGGTGGAACGGTTCTACGAGCAGCTGCGCCAATGCCTTGTGGACCCGAGGCGCTCGCGCAGCTGCAAACGGGGCGTCCGCCAGCCCGTCACGAAGTGGCCCCGCCTGCGGGAAACCGAATCCGTCGAAGGTCCGCTCCTCTTCAAAGTCATATGACCATGAATTTCCGAAAGGCATTAGGGCAAGTGCCCGTTCGCCTCCCGGATACGAAGTAACGGCTCTGGTTTGTTCAAGGCGTCCGACGGATTAAATCAGTCGGACGATGCGCGGAGTGAGCAACACTTTATCCAGCAAGAGAGCGGAACCAACAACGCAATTCTCGCACGCTAATCTCACTTCCTAACGCGGTATAAACGCTTGGGGTATTGCTGCTGGGCCGGGTCGGCAAAGGAGCCTGAGCTTCCTGTCAGAGTGTGAGTGCCAATCACGATCCAGTCATGCAGGTTGTCGGAAGCCTCGATGTGACAAGTTTCGCCGGGATTACCCGTAATCTTCAATGCCACTCCCCCCTTCTCCCGGACCACCTGCAATCCTGGAGGCTGCACTGGGGCGGCGTTAATGACGGTGAATGCTCCGAGCACATTCTCCCCAGAAATCGCGTTCCACGTTCCTTGATTGGCGAAGCGAACCGCATAGCGTCCGTCCCCCCGCAAATCAGGATGCGGATCCGGCAGCCAGAGCGACGATTGGTAGGTGCCGGGCACCATCGTAGCTCGAATCGGGACCTGCGCAACGAGTTCCATGGTCGTTCCCGGGAGCCATCGTCGCGGATCAAAAGTTTGTCCAGTCAGCGCCATTTCATAACGGTTCAGTCCATTGGATAAGACCAACCACACGGGCCGCGGATTGTACATCGCCGCGAAACCAACATTCTCGATGTGCAAGTTCAGTGCGAGATTCTGTCCTGGCTGCGCTGAAGAACTGACGCTGGCTCTTCGCAAGACGAAGCGGTAACCGAGCCTCCGGCGAATTTCTGGGTAGGTGCCGTCCTGTTGCCACGAATCCATGACCTGCTGCTGATAATCCTGATTTAAAAAGCTGAAATGCAAACGAGCCATTTCAGCCAGGGCGCTGACACCGCTGCTCCGCGGGGGATTATAGAGAACCTCGCCGCCCATGGGCACAAAGCGGGTTTCTGATGCCACGAGGGATTTCCAATAGTCCACTGCGTTCCAAGGATAAGTTCCCAGATCGTCGTCCGAACCCAGGAAAGCATCGTTGAGGTGTCCCACCCGCGCATAACGGTTGGAGGAATAGGCGGCGCTGTCAGTCATGGGGAAATTGCTGCCAAAAATGTCCGCCTTGTGTGTGGGGGTGCGGATTTGAACGCAGCGATCGGGCACTGCGTCCAGCAGAGCAAGCAGGATGGCCGATTTCGCGGCCGTATTTTGGTCTAGGCCGTTCACCGAGCTGTGCCATTCTGCCCACGCCCCGATAAAGCCTGCCTGCAATGTGGCAATCAGGTGCGAATTCTGCCGCAGAATCGGTTTGAGCTGCTCGATGTGCGCCAGGATTTGATCCTTGCTGGCATCTTGCCCGTCGGCTTCATCGTACTGAAAACGAAGAACGGCCTTCAATCCAGCCGCACGCAGTTTGGTGAAGGCCAACGAAAGCTCAGCAAGGTAGGCCTGTGAGATCGGGCCGGTGCGGTAATTGTTTAGCTGGGCTCGCGTGTAGGCCAACGTCGCTCCGCCGGCACGAATCGAAGCGAAATCCGTCGTTGGCAGCAGGTCCGAAAAACGAAAGAAGCCCCGCTCGGGATTGGGGAAGTCAGTCGTGATTTCCTGAAATGACACCGGCGCCGCCAGCGCTGCCCCGTCGTCAAAGACCAAGGCGACATAATCCAGGTCGCAGTCGTCCACCGGGGAGTCTGCAACAAAACGAATTTGCACCACCCCATTCGTAAGAAACCGCGTCGGATTACCCGCGGGAATGCTGAAATTCAGCCTGCTCCATACCCAGGACTGGACGCCAGCATTGTCTCCCAACAAAAGATAAACACCAGCGGACTGGTCCAAGATCTCAAAACGCCATCGCTGCCAGCCGACGCTGGGCCCGCGGAAATTAACAGCTAACTGAATGGACCATGAAGAGGATGTTCCGCTGAGAGAGGCAGGCACTGGGAAAAGAAGCCGCCCCTCGTATCCGACCGGTGCGCCATAGAACTCGATGTAGTTGTTCCAGCCATCGCTTTGCCCGCTTTCCTCCTGGGCGGACAGAACGGCGACAGGTTGAGGGCTGCTAACGCCATGATCCGACAAGAGGGTGGATGGAGCGACGGCAGTCGTGGCCGCTTCTGCTTCAAGAGGCAGGAAAAATGCCGCGAGCATGAATGCGACGCGTCGCAATATCAGGGGGAGTGAGATCGTTAACCCACCCTGCGAACGCCAATATGCTCTCGAAGCAGATCGACCTATCGCCGAAGGGATTTCCTGTTTGCCGCAAAGGCCGGCCGGAGGTTTGGCCAAGGCCGAAGCCGGGCGCGCAGCAAAGGTAAAACAAATTGTGGACATAATTAGAGCAGGGTGTTTGGCGTTTTATCGCTCCCAGAGGTGAGCGGTGGTTGCGTGGCATGGATCAATTCCACAGGGAGGATTTGCTGGCTTGCGGAAAGGAGGTTCTCGCGGGGGGGGGATGGACTTTTTGCCCGTCGGGCCAAGACTCGTTCCATGACAGGCACCAAAGTCTCCAAGCGGTCCTTGAGCACATAGTCATCTGCGCCGGCCCGCATTGCTTCGACCGTGGCCTCTTCTCCAATCCTGCTGGAGACGATAATGAATGGAGTTCTCTCTCCCGATTTCTGGTGCATCTGCAACGCTTCCAAACCGCTGAAATCGGGCAAAAGCCAATCAGATAAAATAAAGTCCCAGCCTCCGGAGCGAAGGGCTTTTCTCATCTCTTGAGCCGTTTTGACTAGTTCAGCTCGAGGCTCGTAGTTCGCTTTGCGGAGAGTGCCGATTAGAAGGTCGGCATCTGTTTCAGAATCTTCGATCAACAATACCGATAAGGCTTTGCGAACCTTGGATTGGGGAGCGGAATCTAATAGGGGACCGTCTTCGAGCTTGGGGAGGGCATAACGGACGCACATATTGACAATCGCTGAACTGCTCAAACCGCTCCGCTCCGCCAATACATTGACCTTCTTAACCAAGTGCTCTTCCACGCTGATAGTCATTCGAGTTTTCATAATTCTGAATCGCTGATACCGGATGAGTATCGGACCAAATTGCTTACCTTTTAAGCTATAAAATAGAAAACGTATGCACAAGCGGTAAATGTGGTGCGCGATGGCCTCTATTTTTGCTTTTTACCAGCGAAAGTATGCGGATTGCATACAGACGCTTAGGCCTCTGGGCGCTTGGGTTTATGGAAAGCGCAGGCGCAATCTCCTCAGGTGGGGATTGAAAAGAGGCGTGAATGAGTGAGAAGTGACCCCGCTGTTGAATGTTGACAATACGTTGTTTGCGCAATCGCTAGGAGACAAAAAACGAAAGCATCGTCGGATTTTCCGCCGGTGTCCCTTGTGGATGTTGCACCCACCTTGGCGGTATTTGTGCTGATGGATCGTTCCCCGTCCTCCCGCGTTTTTATCTTCTTGTCGTCCTTGAAGAACCGGAGATCGGGGTGGCGTGGGGATCAGATAGCCCGCACAAAGTCCGCGATCACAGCCAGAACCACTGGACTCCATGGCACCCTTGCATTCGCAGACTTCGCGAACCACCGTGTCCGCTGCTTGGACGCCGCGCTGCAATTGTGATTGGGGGTTGAATGGCACGATTACGGGTACGATGTAGGTAAACCGGCCGCGACTAGGAATTCCCGCGCTGCCGTCAGGAAAATCCTTGGTTTATCTTTAGCCTGTCTGAAAATCCCGGAGCGCGGCTGTGTCGTCCCCGACCAGCGGCAGCAAGCCCCAAAATTTCGGGGCCTTGGAGTGTTTTCGCCGTGCTGCGGCTGGTCTTCGTCACAGCCGCGCTCCATTTTCAGACAGGCATTTTAAATGAGATCTCGGGACTGGTGAATGTTTGGCACATTACTCAGAAGCTCCCGCCGAAAGCGCTTCGCCACCGCGTCGCGTTCTGGTCGCAGACGATGACGAGATGGATCGTTTTCTCAGGATCCGACAACTCGGCAAGGCCTGGCCCGCCGAGCGGGGCTTGTTGGTGGAATGTGCCGAGTCGGCGCCGAGGCGCTGGCAAAAATCCGCCGCAACCGCTGCGCGTTGGTCGCGCTGGATTGGAACATGCCGCCCTGGAATGGCGGGGAGGTCTTGCGGGCGAGGCGCGCCGAGGGATTGCGCATCCCGCTCGTCGTGGTGTCGGGCCAGCCCCGCGAGGCCATCACCCTCAACCTGGAGATCAGGGCCGCCGCCTTCGTGCATAAAGACGAGTTGGATCCCATCACTTCGGGAACGCGCTGGCGGCGACCCTGCAGAGGCAGGAGAGGCGCTGTACGGTGCAATCACGTCGGCCTCGATTCGGGCTTGGCTGCGTCGTTGGAGAATGGAAATGTCGTCCCCGCCCAGGGCGAGGATTCCCAGCGAGACCAGGAACAAAGAGGTCGGCGTTCGGAATATGATCCGGGCGACGATCAATGAGCAGTTGCATGAAGCCGGTCGCAGCCAGCATCATCGACGTCAATGACCAGCCGACTCGTCCACGCCAACCCCAATCATCCCGCCTGCATATGGCATTGATCGCCTGCCCGGAGTGCGCCAGAGAAGTTTCCACCCAAGCCCTGGCTTGTCCCGCGTGCGGGTATCCGGTGGCGGAACGGTGCGGTGCCGCGACCCCGCCGCCCAAAGCTGAAGCCGGCGCGGTGGATGCGGCGGACACGGAGTCGGTGCTGCTGGAGGTGCGTCCTTCATGGTGGAACTTTGGCTGGCATCTGCTGTTTTTCTGGCTGCTGGTTCCGCTGTTCATCGCGCTGTATCGCCGACACTCGTTCGTGATGCGCATTTACTCCGACCGCGTTTCCGTCGAAGAGGGTTTTTGGTCCAAGGAAACCAGCGAGTTCTTCATCAAGGATATTCGCTCCATCGACGTGCGCCAGGGGGTTTGGGGACGTCTGTTCGGCATCGGCGATGTCACCATCTCCACCGCCGCGACCGTGGACGCCGCGGAGGAAGCCCGCGGTGTTGCGCAACCCAACCGAATCAAGGAACTGCTCATCTCCCGGCGCCAGCACTCTCCAAGCTAGCCGCCTGCAGAATATGATCCAATTGGCCTCCGCCTTCACCCCGCACCAGCTTGCGTCATGTTTCTGAATGGGCTTGCCACGGCGGTGCCGCCCCGACGGTTCACGCAGCAAGAATGCTGGGCGGCGCTGCAACTTGCGCCCCAGTTCCCGCAACTCAACACACGCTCCCACGCATTGCTCCGGAAAGTGTTGTCCGGTGAGAACGGCATTGCCACCCGGCACATGGTGATGGCGAATTGGGAGGAAACGTTTGTCCTTACGCCTGACGTGCTGCACGCCCGCTTCGCCAGGCACGCGCCCGTGCTGGCCACCCAAGCCGCCGAACGCGCCCTGGTCGCCGCCAGGCTCAAACCCACGGAGGTGGACGCCGTCCTCATCAGTACTTGCACCGGCTATTTGTGCCCCGGACTTACCAGCCATGTGAGTGAACGACTGGGGTTGCGACCGGATGTGCAGGCGCTCGATTTGGTCGGCCAAGGCTGTGGCGCGGCCTTGCCAAACTGGCGCACGGCCGAGGCGCTGCTGGCGGCGCGTCGGGCGCAACATGTCTTGTCCGTCTGCGTCGAGATTTGCAGCGCAGCCTTCTATCTCGACAACGACCCCGGCGTGCTCATCAGCGCCTGCCTGTTTGGCGATGGCGCGGGCGCGGCGATACTGTCATCGCAACCCGCGGCTCACGCGCGACGCGTGGAATGGAAAGCGGCGGGAAGCGTGCTTAGCCCGGCAGAGCGCGACGCTCTTCGTTTTGAACAGCGCGACGGCATGTTGCGGAACATTCTGACCCGCGAGGTGCCCGCACTCGCCGCAAAGCACGTTGGGAATCTTCTCGCCGACATGCTCAATCGCCACCCGTTGAAGCGCGCCGAACTGACCGGCTGGATACTGCACGCCGGCGGACGCGAAGTGCTGGCTGCCGTGCAACATCGTCTTGGTCTCAACGAAGCCGACTTGCGCCGGAGCGCGGAAGTGTTGCGCGACTTCGGCAATGTCAGCAGCCCGTTTGTGCTCTTCGTGCTGGAGCGGGCGCTCGCGCAAAACGCTCCTGGCGGCTGGTGGTGGCTGTCGTCCTTCGGCGCGGGGTTCAGTTGTCACGGAGCGTTCTTGAAAGTGGATTGATCCATGCGCCGCGTCGTTGAACCGGAACTCCTCGACGATCTGCCGCCCGCCGATTCTCGGGGAGCCGGCTCACGCGCTGATTTGCGGCGGTTGAACTTTATCATGGGCCACGCGGGCATCCTCTCTCGCGCATTGCGCCACCAGTCCACGGAAAGCTCTGGTCGCTCACGACCGCTCCGGTTGGTCGAACTGGGCGCGGGGGATGGAACCTTGCTGCTGCGATTGGCACGTCGCTGGTCGGCCTTGGGCATGACGGCCGAGATCACCTTGCTCGACCGCCAAGATCTGGTTTCAGCGGAAACCCGCCGGGCGTTCGCCGCGCTCAATTGGATCGTGGAAAGCGTCCCAACTGACGTGTTCACCTGGTTGGAACAACCGTCGCCCATCGCGGACGTGATGCTGGCCAATTTGTTTCTGCACCATTTCCCGGAAGCACAACTGGCCGCGTTGCTGCGCTTGGCTGCCGCGCGGACCAACCGGTTTATCGCCTGCGAACCGCGCCGTTCGCCGCTCGCGCTCACCGCCTCCCGATGCCTCCGGCTCATGGGCTGCAACAGCATCACCCGGCACGACGCTGTGGTCAGCGTGCGCGCCGGCTTCCTCGGCCAGGAACTCTCGACTCTCTGGCCTTTAGTTACCGGATGGGAGTTGAGCGAACAGCCCGCCGGCCTCTTCAGCCACTGCTTCATCGCGAAACGCCATGCCTGAGCCGATCACCATCGTGGGCGGTGGACTGGCCGGATTGACGCTCGGCATCGGGCTGCGCCAACGCGGCGTGCCGGTCATCGTGTGGGAAGCGGGCCGCTATCCGCGACACCGCGTCTGTGGCGAATTCATCAGCGGCGGTGGACAACACGCGCTCGCCCGGCTCGGCTTGTGGGAAGGGCTGCAAAATGCCGGCGCTTCCACCGCCACCAGCGTGGCGTTCTTTATCCGGACGGCGATGGTCGCGGCGCATCCTCTTCCACAGGCCGCCTGGTGTGTCTCGCGCTTTGTTCTGGATGAATGGCTCGCGCGTGAATTTCAGCGGCTCGGCGGTGAACTGCGGCTGGGCGCACGGTGGACTGGTGAGTTCGGACCGGGCGTCATACGCGCCAGCGGCCGCCGCGTGGAACCCGTGGCGGGCGGTTGGCGGTTGTTCGGACTGAAAGTCCATGCTCGCGGCGTCGCGCTGGACGCCGATCTCGAGATGCATTTTGTGCCCTCGGGTTATGTCGGCTTGTGCCGACTGGCGGGCGGCGAAGTGAACATTTGCGGCCTGTTTCGCAGTGCGGCAACCGTGCCCGACCTTGCTCAGCGCTGGCGTGACTGGCTCGGCGGACCCACAGGATCCGCGCTGCATTCCCGCCTGGTCGCGGCGCAATTCGAGGAGGACTCCTTCTGTTCGGTGGCTGGTCTTGGTCTGCGCCCGCAGCGCGCGATCCAGCGGAGTGAGTGTTGTGCCGGCGACGCGCTGACGATGATTCCGCCCGTGACCGGCAACGGGATGTCGATGGCCTTTGAATCCGCGGAACTGGCCATCGAGCCGATCGCCAGATTCAGCCGCGGCGATCTCAACTGGGCTCAGGCCCAACAGGAGATTGCCTCGTCTTGCGACCACCGGTTCTCCCCGCGCCTGCGCTGGGCGGCCCGGTTGCAACGGGCGTTGTTCCAGCCTTGCGCGCGATCGACTCTGCTGTTCCTGGCCGCACATTCGCAGTGGTTCTGGCGCGGAATTTTCGAGCGGACGCGGTGAAGAAGACCAAGGCCATCGAATCCGGGCTCACCCAATCGCCCAAGGTGGCACGCAGGCGGAAGCTCGTGTCCGCGGGCGCGCATGCTTCACTCCCCAGTAAACGAGTAAACGTTGGTGCGCCCGGCTTCCTGAACCACGACGGTCAGCGGCTGCCCCGCGCAGTCGCGC
>JBBRWD010000094.1:0-29036 GCA_038249465.1 Limisphaerales bacterium
GATGGACGCAGATAGGATTGAGAAACAGAACGAGATGTGCCGAGGCGGGGACTCACCTGGCGGGTGAAGGGCGTCGTTGTCGCAGACTCTTGGAATCTGCGTTCATCCGCGTTTATCTGCGGTTCAACTGCCGGATTTAGGATGATGTATTTGCACCGCGGGAGGGCTTTATCTTAGAGGGCGAATCGCCGCGGCGATGGTGGATGACCATGCAGCCGTCCGCGGCATGACCGCGGAAAGAGCCTGTCTGAAAATGGAGCGCGCTGTGTCGCAGACCAGCCGCAGCACGGCGAAACACTCCAAGGCCCCGAAATTTCGGGGCTTGCTGCGGCGGGTCGGGGACGACACAGCCGCGCTCCGGGGTTTGCGGGCAGGCTCTTGGCACTGACCGATGCGGAGGCCGGGAATCCTGCTCCGGCGTCCTCCATGCCGGACAGGCGGTTTCCCGCATCGGGCGGTTGAATACCGATGGTCTTCACCCGGCGACCACAAGGCCCGGCGGCATCCAGAACCGAGAGCGACTCAACACCACGTTGAGCACCCTGTCTGCAAGCGAGGACTGGCCACAACCCGCCCCGCGATCTTGGCACGGTGCGCAACTCTTTCCGTCAGACCCCCGTCGCTGGCGGACTCAATCAAGCCAGATAAACCTCAGGCGACCGAACAACGAGGGTGAACGGTCCTGCCAGTGGCTGAAGCGGACTTGGTAGGTCTGGCTGGCCTCACTCCATTCCCAATGGCCGGCCATGAGTTGCGGCGCGTCCCAAGTGAGGCGGTCACTAAACTCGCCCAGCACCACGAGCCGGGGTGAGGGCGTGATGGCGCAACGGAGGGACAGTTGTCCGAAGCCGGCCTCGTAATCGAACCCCGGGCGCGACGACGCCAGGCGCGATTCGCTGCCCATCGCCAGTTCCAGCAAATTGTACGCGCCGTCGCCATCCGGATCGTCAAGCATTCCACTGTTCGCGCCGCTCAATCCCCGTCCTGCCGCCCACGTTGGAAAGTTCTCGGCCGCGTCCTCGGGTGCAAAGATCACCGTCACCGAATGGATTTCGTAGGGGTATTCCTCGTTCATGATTTCCACGATGCCAAACGGGGCGATGCCCGGGAGCAGATGGCTGCGGTCAATCGTGATTTGGAAGGACTGTCCGGTCTGGCCTTCGCCCAGTTGCACGGAGGTGCGGGAGAAGCTGACGGCATCCCGGGTGAGCGTGCCCGAGCCGAGCATGATGAAGGCGCTGATGGAGCCGTCCGTTCCGCCGGTGCGCGTGAGCGGAATGGTGAGACTATCCTGTCCGGGCGCGGCGCGCAAAGGTTGGGCAAGCGCGGCGTCCAGGCGGAACTGGCCCGGCATCGTTTCGTCGTCGCGGATGCGCAGGGTGAGCGCGCCGAAGAATTCATCAACGGAGGCGCCGCCCTGCGGCTGG
Organism: Limisphaerales bacterium; assembly: GCA_038249465.1. GTDB lineage: Bacteria > Verrucomicrobiota > Verrucomicrobiia > Limisphaerales > JBBRWD01 > JBBRWD01. The sequence goes on from JBBRWD010000094.1 coordinate 1,428, forward strand.
GTCAGATCCAGGTTCAGAGTCTTCCCGCCGTCCTTCACGGCGTTGTTGATCAACGGCAGCGCCAGCGTCTGGCGGGCCTGCCCGGGAGCGAAGGTCACCACCCAACTGGCGGGCGCGGAATAGTCGGTTCCGAGGATGGCGCTGCCGGGCGCATCTGCCGGGGCGAGCGTGACTGACACCGTGCGCTGACTTGGCCAGATGCGGTCAATCGTGAGGGTGGCGATGCCGTCGTTTTCGTTCACGGTGATCTCGCTTTGATAATCGCCCGCGAGCAACACATCGGATTCCTCGATGATGATGGGAAAATTCGCCGTCGTCTCGGTGGCCCCCAGCGGGGTGGTGATGTGCAGTTGGAATTGTTCCGGGTATTCACTCAACGCATCGGCCAGGATGGGGATGCGAACCAGGGCATTGGTCTGACCGGGGGCAAAGATCAGGCTGCCCGCCACCTTCGCGAAATCCTCGTCGGGAATAGCCTGGCCCCAGTTGCCTGGTTCGGCGACGAAGAACACGACGGCGGGTTCGCCCAGGTTACCCGTCCGCCGGAGTTGAACCACCGCCTCGCCATCGCCTTCCCGCACTCGCAGTTCTTCGGTGAGAAAGTGAATGGCGGCCGCTGCGGCGGGGCGGGGCTGGCGGGCCGTGCCGGCGACGACACTGGGCTGGCTTTCCCCACCGTTGCCAACCCCGACCAGATGGTAGCGACTGATGGTATTGCCCGCGCCCGCCACCGTGGTGCTCTCAGCATTAACCGGCAGTTCGCGCACCAAGCTGAAACCCGTGCCCGAGTCGCGATACAGGCGCAAGGTCTGTGCGCGGGGGTCGTCATACGGATTCCAGGCGATCAACGCATCCACTCCCACGGCATGGGCGCTGAGGCCTTGGGGCGCGGATGGGGCGGATGAGAAAGAAACCGGGCCGGCGATGAGCGGCGTGCCCGGCGTGCCATCCACGCGGCGTGGCGTCAACTGGTAGAAATAAGTTCCCCCGGGTTGAACTGCGGTGTCCAGGTACACACCGTCCACGGTGTCTTCCTGCGGGGCGAGTGTCATGAAGGGGCCGGTCGCCACGGTGGCCCGGGCCAGTTGCCAGCGGGTGTTGCGGCTGCTGCTGGCGTCAAAGGTGAGGACGATGCCCCGGTTCGTTTCTCCAAGTTGAAAAGCGTTGGTGCCAATCATCGCAACCGGCGGAGCTTCCGCCAGCGTGGCGCTCCATTTGGATTCCGTGAAGCAATTGAAACCGCTGCCTGCGCCGGTGCCATCCAGTGCTTCGACCCAATAGGCATTGTTTGTCAACGGCGCAACGTCGAGAAAGCCCGGCTCCAAGCGCGGGGTGGTGGTGAGCGCGACCGGGGTGTCGTTGGTGGAAGCCGCCCGCCAGATGCGGTAGCCGGACGCGCCCGGCGCACGTTCCCAGCTCAGCCAGACGCCACCGGAAAAGGCGAAGGATTGCGCGAAGCCCGGCGTGGATGCGGGCGCATTCACGGTGAAGGTAACGGTGCCTTGCGTCAGTTCGCCGGCGAGCGTGGCCATGGAATAACTGAACGTGTGGGGTCCGTTGGAAAGAGGCTGAAAGGCGCCTGGTTGGGCGCTGATTTGCGCGATGATTTCACCGGGCCAGCGGCGCAGCGGGAACCGGCTGGTGATGTCACGGCCATCGAGGCGGAGGACGGCGGTTTCCCAGACGCAAGCGCCGGGCTGGCTGTTGGCAAGACTGAGGATGGGGGTGCGGGTTGTCACGATCTGGCCATTGGTCGGGGTGAGCGTCCACACACCCACAGCGGGGGCCTCCCAAGCCGTGGTGCTGGTGGCAGCGGCGGAGGGAATCTGATCACCAGCAGCGTTCGCCTGGATAAACGTGGCCCCACCCATGGGGAGGCCGCGCCGCTGTCCTGCCTCAGAATCAAGTGCTACCGGTGAGCCGGCATTTTCCACCCACAACGTGCCATCAGTGTAGAAGTCGAAAACAGTGTTGGCCGAGGTGTGCAGATTCGAATCGACCGCCGGCCCCTGATTGCGGATTTGAACCGGCTTGGGCTGCGGGGGAAGCGGTGGCTGGTAGGCGCGCTCGCCCCAGTTCGCCAGCCATTTTTCAACTTTGGCGCCCGGAGTTTCCGTGACCCAGCCCACCGGGTCGGGCACCCGCGCGACGCTGTCCACCGCCGCCCCGAGGCCCTTGTAAATGGTCATGCGCAGGCAGCGGCGGGGGTTGTCCTTCAAATCCTGGGCCATGCCCTTCAGATCCAACCAGATCAAGGGCCGCCCCTGAATCAAGTCTCCCGCGCCGACCGTGGCCCGGAAGCCTTCGTAGTTCGACGCTTCCAGATACGCCTTCTGGCCGTTGCAAAACTCCACCTCCAGTTCGCCGGTGACGAGGCGGCTGCCCACCTGCACCACGTTGCCTGGCTTGAGCGTCATCGGCGGCAGCACCGGTTCCGTGATGTCGCCCAGTCCGCCGCTCTCGCCCAGAAACCACACATTGCGGGCGTCTCGCACGATGGCGTAGGGGATGAAATTGCCGATGTCCTCCTCATATTGGCAGCCATCCTTGACGGCCCGCAGGGTGAACTCGTCGGACAAAAAGCCTTCCTCAAAATTCTCCCCGTCGGTCGGGGCGGAGAGCCGCACGCTGGCATAGCCGGATGGGTCGGTGCGCTGCCATTCCGGCGGGGTCACGCCGATGGCTCCTTTCGGCACCAATTGCACGCCCACATCGTCCCAGTTCGATTTATTCAGGTGGATCTTGTCGAAGCCGGTGCCCGGGTGAGTGACAATCTGCGGCGTCACCCGGTAGCTGGTGAGAGTGCGATCAAACGAGCCGCTGGTATTGTTCATCTCGACGTCCAACAGCCGGTAAAACCTCGTATCCATCAGGAATTGCGTCTCGAAGTTCGAATAATAAATCTCACCGAGTTCATCTTCGAGTAGGGCGGTGGCGCGCACGATGATCAGTTGCGGCCCGCTCGCTTGCGAAAACCCGCGCTCAAGGCTGATCGGATGCACATATTCATACCCGGGCCGCCCATTGACCGAAACCGATCCCTCCAGCAGTGGTGCCGAACCGGAATAGATGACATTGATGCGCACCTCGGCGGTATTCTTAACGGTATAGACGGCCAGCGGCCGCTCCCAGTCGAGGTCGTCTTCCTGGAAATCGCCTTTCACGGCTGCCAACTGCACGCCCCCACCCGAGACGGTCACCGTGCCCGACCAGGAGGTCGCCCCCCAGACACGAAGCATCTCATGGGTGCCGGCCTGAAGCGCGGGGGCGAAGCACAAAGCGATCAGCAATAGCCAGACTGCCGCAAACCCACATGTGGAGGGGGAGGACTTCCCGGACGGAAAACGCTGTGATAGGTGGCCCGCTCCAAGACCGTTGTCCGCAAATTGAAGGGTGGAAAAGCAGTCTTGCGCTGCGGTGTGACCGGGGCTCGGCGACGGTTTCGGTGGATTCATGTCCGGGCATTTCCACTTCGCGAGCGCTAGATTACAAGATCTGTTTTCGAGCCAGGCAACCGGGCTTTAGAAGTGATGCAAACATTGACAGGCGTCTTCGGGTGGCAGATCCCGAGGCGGGCCAAAACCAGGTCCTCTAAACTTCGGGCTGGAAACGCGGTGTCCGATCGGTTCGGGTGCCGGGGATTGCGCTCCGGCACTCTCGCATTCCACCGCTAGAGCGATTTCCCGCATCCGGCGGTTGAACGCAACGGCTCGCTCTTGCGCGGTGGCCGCAAGATTTGACGGCATCCAAAGTCCGTGGCGTCGCAACAATTCGTAACAATCCGTCACTGGCCCGTCGGAAAGGCGTCCCGGCGGAATTCAATGACCCACAAGCCGCGCAGATCGCCCAGCTTGAAGCCGGTGGCCTGATCGTTTGGATACCGCTGCCGAATCAGCGCGAGCGTGTCGGGCTGCACCTCAACCGTCGGCTGGCCATGACAATTGAGACACACCCCATTGGTGATCGCGATGGGCGCATAAAAGGCGATCTGGCCCTTGGCGCTGGTGGCGACCACCGGCACCGGTTTCTGCTGATTGCGGATGGCCTTGTCGAATTGTTGCAGGATGGCGAACTCGGCGGCATCCGCCTCGTTCTTCGGATTGCGGGCCCGATGCGAAACCCGGCGGAGTTCGACACCTCCAGCCGCGGCGAGCGATTCGGTGAGCGACTGCGCCTCCGCCGAACAGAACGGGAGCGCGTTGGTCGGCCCACCTTGCTTCAGCGCGGTGAGCAGGTTGGAACTCAGGACGCCGAAGGCTTGCGCCACGATGGCCTTGCCGCGATCCGTCGCGAGTTGCGCCACTTCCGGAGAAACGGGCGCCCGTTGGGGGGGCGTTGCGACGGAGGGACCGGTTTCCTGCTTGCAAGCCGCGAGAAGCAACGCGACTGCGGTCAAGGTGAAGGTTCTTTGGATTTTCATGTCAGTGCCGGGTAATCGGTCGTCAGGTCGTTCATCCACCGAATGCCCTGGTGTGTTCGGCCAGGCGCTTTTGGACGCTGCCGCAGACGAGGTCACACAGATCGAAGATCGAGGGATCGGCGATCGTGTAAATGACGTTCAAACCGTCCTTGCGCCGCGCGAGGATGCCCGCCTCCGTGAGTGATTGCAGATGCCGGGAGACATTGGCCTGGTTCAGGCCGGAGGCCTCGACCAGTTCGCTCACATTTTTGTCGCCCGTCTGGAGCGCGCTGATGAGCTTGAGGCGGCTGGCCTCGCTCAGCACCTTGAAGCGGGCGGCGATGAGTTCGAGCGCCTGAGGGGGGAGTTCCCGATGGCGGCGGTCATTGCGCGGCATAACGGCGATGGAACAGAAAGTTTTCACTTGCGAAGATTGTATATGCGCATATAGTCATATTGTCAATTGACTGTTTGACTGTCAACACGGGATGAAACTGAGCCGAACAGTCCGGCTCTGGCAAGCGACAACACGGCGGCGCGGCGCAAGCCCGTCCGCCTGCCGAACAAAACCTGATGATGAAAATGGAAAACGCAATTCGTATCATGGCCGGAACAATGGTGCTGCTCAGCATCGCGCTGGCCCACTGGGTTGACCAACGATGGTTGTTTCTCACCGCCTTCGTCGGCGTCAACCTCATCCAATCCGCCTTCACCGGATTCTGCCCGGCGGAGAACATTCTGCGCAAATTCGGCGTCGGAAAGGATGGGTCGTCATGCTGCCGTTGATCCTCGGCCCGATCGCCGGCGCAGCCCTGGGCGGTGTGGTTGGATATTTCAACACCTGCTCCACCGGCACCTGCCCGCTGCTGGCCACCTGGTGGCGCGGCGCGATTTACGGAGCGGTGATGGGATTCATCTTCGCCACGACCCTCACGGCGCGTCGCTGATCGAATCACCGCAACATTTTTGCGTGACAACCACGGCGGTGCGGCGGGATTCTCGCCGCACCATCAACGCAGCGATAACACGGACACGTATGAATTCCATCTGGCATTTCCCGTCACTCGCATTCGCCCTCGCACTCGCGGGCTGTGGCCGCCCGCATGAGACCCACCCGCCTGAACAAAAACTTCCATCCGCTCCCGTGCGCATCGCCAAAGTAGAGGAACGATCGCGCCTCGCGACCGAGGAAGTCGTGGGCACGGTGCGCGCCAAGCTGCGCGCCAGCATCGAAGCCAAGGTCAGCGGGCGCATCGAGCAAATGCCTGTGAATGCAGGCCAGACGGTCAAGGCCGGCGAATTGCTGGCCCAACTGGACGCCCAGGAAATCAAGGCGCGACGCGAGCAGGCGGCGGCGGCCGAGATCCAGGCTGAGCGCGAATTGCAGCGCTTCACTCCGCTCCTGAATCAGAAGACCATCACCCAGCAGGAGTTTGACGGCGTGCAAGCCCGTCAGCGCATCGCGAAAGCCGCCCTCTCCGAAGCAGACACGATGCTCGGCTACACCAAAGTGACCGCGCCATTCGACGGCGTCATCACCCGCAAGCTGGCCGATGTCGGAGACCTCGCCTCGCCGGGACGCGCTCTGCTTGATCTGGAGGATCCCAAGGTGCTGCGCGCCGAAGCGGACGTGTCCGAGGGATTTCTTGGGAAGATTCAATCCGGTGACAAGATGACCATTCTCGTGCCGGCCTCCACCAATCGCGTTGAGGGCGTGGTCAGCGAGATTTCGCCCGCAGTGGATTCCGCGAGCCGGACCTTCCGCATCAAACTCGATCTGCCTCCCTCCTCCGGTTTGCGTGCGGGCCAGTTCGGCCGGGTGCTCGTCCCCGCAGGCGAGACTTCGGCCTTGCGTGTGCCCGCTTCGGCCATTGTGCTGCGTGGACAAATGGAACTGGCCTTTGTTGTAAACGAGGGCCGGGCGCAACTGCGCATCGTCAAAACCGGCAAGCGCCTCGGGGATGAAGTCGAGGTGGTCTCTGGATTGATCGCAGGAGAACCCATCGTGGTCGAAGGCGCCACCAGCCTGCGTGACGGGCAACCCGTGGAGGTCCGGCCGTGAAGGCATCGGCCCAGGATGCTGCGGCGCACATCGGGTTGGCCGGACGCGTGGCGCACGCGTTCATCGATTCCAAGCTGACGCCGCTGATCATCATCGCCGCAGTGCTGCTCGGCGCCGGGGCGGTGGCCTTGCTGCCGCGGGAAGAGGAGCCGCAGATCAAGGTGCCGATGATCGACGTGCTCGTGGCCATGCCAGGCTCCAGCGCGCGCGAAGTGGCCGAGCGGGTGACGCGTCCGATGGCGAAGCTGCTCTGGGAAATCCCCGGCGTGGAATATGTCTATTCCACGTCACGGCCGGGCGAGGGGCTGGTCATCGTGCGATTCAAGGTGGGTGAGGACATCGAGCGCAGCCTCGTTCTGCTGAACCAGAAGCTGCAGATGAATTTTGACCGCATCCCGCATGGCGTTGGCCAGCCGTTGATCAAGCCGCGCTCGATCGACGATGTGCCGATTCTCGCGCTGACCCTTCACAGCGAGCGCTACGATCACCTCGCCTTGCGCCGGCTGGCGGCGCAGGTCGATGACGCGGTGAAGCAGGTGCCGCTGGTCGCCGAAACAACTCTCATCGGTGGCGCCCGGCGACAAGTGCGGGTGCAACTGGATCCGACGAAGCTGGCGGCGCGCAATCTCAGTCCGGCGGGTATCCTGCCCATGCTGCAGCAGGCGAACCGGCAGTTGCACGCCGGCGGCCTGACCACCGGCAATCGCGAAGTGATGGTCGAGACCGGCGGCTTCCTGCAAAACTCCGAAGAGATCGGCAGTGTCGTCGTGGGCGTCCACGGCGGGCGGCCGGTTTATCTTCGCGACGTGGCGCAGATCGTCGATGGAGCGGAGGAACCATCGCAATATGTTCTTTACGGTCAAGGCGCAGCCAAATCCTCGCTGGCCAATGAGCAGCCGGCGGTGACCTTGACTGTGTCGAAGCGTCCCGGTGCCAACGCGATCTCGGTGGCGAAGGAGGTTCTCCGGAAAATTGACACGCTCAAGGGCTCGGTGATTCCGCATGATGTTCAAGTGTCCGTCACCCGGCACTACGGCGAGACGGCCTCGGAAAAGTCCGACGAACTGCTGTTCCACATGGCCATCGCCGTGGTGAGCGTGTCGTTGCTCATCCTTTTCACCCTCGGCTGGCGCGAATCAATCATCGTGGCCATCGCGATTCCAACCACCCTTGCGCTGACGCTGCTGGTCTTCTATCTCTATGGCTACACGCTCAACCGCATCACGCTCTTTGCGCTGATTTTCTCGATCGGCATTCTCGTCGATGACGCCATCGTGGTGGTTGAGAACATTGTCCGGCATTTTCATCTGCCCATGAACCGCGGCCGCGGCTGGCCGGGCATCGCCGTCGAGGCGGTCAACGAAGTGGGCAATCCCACCATCCTGGCGACCTTCGCGGTGATCGCGGCGGTGCTGCCGATGGCCTTTGTCGGCGGATTGATGGGGCCTTACATGCGGCCCATCCCGGTGGGCGCGAGTGCGGCGATGTTCTTCTCGCTGGCCATCGCGTTCATCGTCACCCCGTGGGCCGCCGTGCGGATCTTGAAGTGGGGTCGCGGAGCGAAGCTCGAGGCAGCCACGGCCCAAGCGGAGACATCTGCGAGCAGTCCGGGCGAGACGAGTTCTGCCGCCACCCCATCGAGCCATTTTGCCCACGAGGAGGATTTTTTCACGCGCTTGTATCGGCGGATGATGGGCCCGCTGATCGCGCAGCCAGTCGCACGGTATTCGTTTCTCGCGATCATCACCGCGCTGCTGCTGGGTTCGATGGCGCTGGTCTATGTGAACTGGGTGAAGGTCAAGATGCTGCCCTTCGACAACAAGAGTGAGTTCCAGATCATTCTGAACATGCCCGAGGGCAGTTCGCTGGAGCAAACCGCCCAAGCCGCGCGCGAGATGGCCGCAGCGGTGCGCGGCGAACCCGAAGTGGTGGACTACCAGATCTACGCCGGCACTGCTTCGCCGTTCAATTTCAACGGGCTGGTGCGACACTATTTCATGCGGCGCGGCGCCTTCGTGGCTGACTTGCAGGTCAACCTCGTTGGTAAAAGCGAGCGCAAGGCGCAAAGCCACGACATCGCCAAGCGCGTGCGGCCCCAGGTGGCCGCGATTGCGGAGAAATATGGCGCGCGCGTTGCGGTGGCCGAGGTTCCGCCGGGACCGCCGGTGCTGCAGACCTTGGTGGCGGAAATCTACGGACCCACCGAAGAAACCCGCCTCGCCCTGGCCAACAAAGTGATTGATATCTTCAAACACACCCCCGGCGTGGTGGATGTGGATTGGTACATCGAGGCCGAGCAACCCAAGGCTCGATTCGTCATCGACAAGGAGAAGGCCGCGCTCAATGGCGTCAGCGCGGAAACCATTTCGCAGACGCTGCGGATGGCGGTGAATGGACTTTCCGTCGATCTGGTTCACCAGCCGCGCGAGCGCGAGGACGTCAATCTCGTCCTCGAACTGCCGCGCTCGGCACGCACCACTCCGGAGGATTTGCTGGCGCTGCGCGTGCGCTCGGGCGATGCCAACGCGCTGCCCGAACCCGGCGCGGCGGCCGTGACGCCTCTGGTGCCATTGCGCGAACTGGTCACCATTGATCGCACCAACACGGACAAGAGCATCTATCACAAGAACCTCATGCCCGTGACCTACGTCATCGGCGACGTCGCCGGCGTGGTGGAAAGTCCGGTTTACGCGATTCTGCAGATGAACGAGGCGCTGCGGAAACTCGACGCGAAACAATACGGCGGCTCAACGGCTGCACTGAAGATTCACAACGCGACCATGCCGTTTACCGAGGATGAACCCTCGCTCAAGTGGGACGGCGAATGGCAGATCACCATCGAGGTGTTCCGCGACCTCGGACTCGCCTTCGCCGCCGTGCTGATTCTGATCTTTATGCTGATGGTCGGCTGGTTCCGCTCCTTCCTCACGCCGCTGATCGTCATGGTGGCCATCCCCTTCTCGCTGGTGGGTATTCTTCCGGCGCACGGTTTTATGGGCGCGTTCTTCACGGCGACTTCGATGATCGGTTTCATGGCGGGCGCGGGCATCGTGGTGCGCAATTCCATCATACTGGTGGACTTCATCGAACTGCGCCTGGCCGAAGGCATGCCGCTGGCGGAGGCGGTGGTCGATGCCGGGGCGGTGCGCTTCCGCCCGATGCTGCTGACCGCGATGGCGGTGGTGGTCGGCGCGGCCGTGATTCTGGCCGACCCAATTTTTCAGGGACTGGCGATTTCGTTGATGGCCGGCGAGGTGGCCACGCTGGTCATCAGCCGCATGGCGGTGCCCGTGCTCTACTTCATGGCCTTCAAGCGCCGCCACCCTGCCCCCGTTCGGTTGAATGCTGCAGCCACCGCACCGGGCGAAAAGCCGGACGGGCTAAACGATTAGCAGCCCTGTCGGCAAATATGGTCGCGGCAGGATCAACTCATTGACAAAGGAGTTGCTTGCCGTAATTTGCGCCTGTGCCCGCAACATTTGTTCAGCATCCCCACCCGATATTGCTGCGAACCGTTTCTCGTGGCAGGGGGATGCTGGCGATCAAGGCCGGTGTCTGCCCGCCAATGTTCCCATCATCGCCATTGGATTGGGTCGTTCCTCGTCTGCTTCCATGAATTCCAACAATTCCAAGGCGATCATCGAGAATCTGCTCAACTCCCCGTTGTACCGGGACTACGAGCGGTCATTCAGCGAGGTGACCGGATTGCCCGTGACGCTTCGGCCGGTCGAGATGTGGCAGTTGCCGCACCACGGCCGCAAGAACGAGAACAAGTTCTGCTCCTACATGGCCACCCGCAGCCGCGCCTGCGCCAACTGCCTCCAGGTGCAGCAACGCCTGGCGGAAACCGCCACGGGCGGCGCGCAGACGGTCACCTGCCCGGCGGGGCTCACCGAGACGGCCGTCCCGGTGCGCCTGGGCGAACAACTGGTGGGTTTCCTCCAGACCGGGCAGTTGTTTTGCAAGAAGCCAACGGCGGCGCAGTTTGACCGCACCGCCCGGCTCATGCAGGAATGGGGCGTGGAAGTTCCCGACGCTGAATTGCAGGAGGCCTATTTCGATTCCCGTTTCCTCCGGCCCAAGGAACACGACGCCGTGGTACGGATGCTCTCGATCTTTGCGCAGCACCTTTCGCTCGTCAGCAACCAGGTGATGGTTCAGCAGCAGAACTCGGAGACGCCCGTCATTGCCCGCGCCAAGGAATACATTCTGGAACATCAGACGGACGACCTCTCGCTCGCGCAGGTGGCACGAGCCGTCAATACGAGCACGTTCTACTTCTGCAAGATTTTCAAGAAGTCCACCGGCATCAACTTCACCGATTACCTTTCGCGGGTGCGCATCGAAAAGGCCAAGAATCTTCTGCTCAATCCCAACCTGCGCATCAGCGAAATCGCCTACGAGGTCGGATTCCAGTCGCTGACCCATTTCAACCGCGTGTTCAAGAAAATCCTCGGGCAATCCCCCACCGAATACCGCGGGCAGTTGCCTTCGTCTTGATGTGTCTGGCAGAGCGGTTTCTGGCCTTCGCTATTCGAATGAAGCGCGAATCACGGGCCAGTGTCGGCAGCTTTCCGTTCGGGTCTGCAAAATGATTTGCTGAACTGGAACGGCTTGGAGAAGAGCAGGCAGGTATGTGCAAACTCACCACGGTTCGATTTCGTGAGGTGACGGAAATACCCGACCGCGTTCCTGGGCTTCAAAACCGGTAGGTATATGCGCAGGAGATCATCTGCAACGAAACCTGGTATTGCCCGTTCAGTGCTGGATTTTGGTTGTTGCTGATATTCCGCGTGGCGTAGAAATCGTATCCGTAGGCGAGCTGTATTTCGCTGTGCCCCTTGGTGTAAGCCAACCCCAGCGTGAGGACGTTCTGATTCGCGTCGGGAATGGTGGTGGACATGGTATGGTCGGGGACCGGGCTCTGATAAAATTGATAGCCACCGCGGACGGTCCAGTTGGGGTGAAACCGCCAGTCGGCCGCAATGCCCGCCGTGAAGGTGTTTTTCCAATCCTGCGGGATGCTGGAGTTGGGAACGAGAAAGGCATTGTTGCCGAGGTTCAGGTCGAGAGACTGAAATTTCGAGAATTGGATCCACTCGAAATCGGCTTCGATCCGGAGGGTGTCGGTGAGTTCGATTCCGTAGCCAACAGCGACGATGGTGGGAAAGGTGATCTGGGAGGAGAAATGACTCTCCGCAGTGGCGCCGAAAGCTCTGGCGCTGGGCGGGATGTTGTCGATCGAGAAATCGCCATCGTAATTCACCGTCATGGGCGACCGGTAGGTCACGGCAAGACGATGGCCTTTGAACGGCTTCACCGTGATCCCGAGATTGCCCCCGTAGCCGAATCCGTCGCCATCGGCCTCCGCCGTGCCGTCGAGGGACAGCGGAGAAGCACCTGGAAAGATGGCCCACGGGTAGTATTGCCTGAAGATCAGTTGGGACCACATCGCGTCGAATCCCGCGCCGGCCTGCAGCCAGTCGGTGATCTTGACCGCGACCGTGGGGTTCACGTTCATCGTCTTGAGTTCGGTGTAATAGGGCACCTGGTAGCGCAACCCGAGCGGGTTGGCGAAAGCCCCGGTGCGGTCCCACTCCACCGAGAGTCCATAGGGCACGGTGACGCCAAGGCCAAAGGCGACCGGGATGTCCTTGAGCGGATAGGCGGCAAAGAAATTGGGCAGGATCTTCCACGGCCGGGAGGTTTCAGCCTCGCCGACCAGTGGCGAAGTGAAAGTGGCGTTGTAGTAAATGAAGGTGGGGGAAAGCTGCGCCTCGGGTGTGGCGAGATCGACCAGGTTGCCGGGATTTTGCGTGACGGCCGAGGAATCGTCCACTTGCGCGATTCGTCCGCCTGCGCGGCCGAGGTTGAAGGCGCCGGGTGGTGGATTGCGAAATCCTTCTGCTTGGATGCTGGGCGCAGAACCCAGCAATGCCAGGGCGGAAGCGGAGAGGATTGAAGCCACTCCCGGGGTCGTCCATGTCCGGTCAAATGTTGCCAAATTGACCGATACTCGCGATTGCTTCGATGGTTTCATAAGGCTGTCGTTCTGATACGGGCTGCACACCCCTCCGGGCATTCGCAGCAGGGGCTTCCCGGCGGTTCATTCCCCGGGCTGTTGTCCTGAATTCGGACTCTTCCGAGGAAGGTTTAGCGAAAGATGCACGCGAAACCATCGGGCGGTAAGGATTTTATTGCCTGTGTTAGGGCTAATGGGTTCTATCCTGGTGCCGATTGTTGGTTGACCAGCGTCGCATCGGTCAATGGACGGACGAAAGGTGCCGAACAACTGAGCCGTCCTGAAAAATTGTTCGAGAACTACTCAATGGAAAATTTAGTGGCATGTCGGAACAGTCAGCGGGAGGAGATCGCTGGGACCGTTTCGTGCTTGGAACGTCACCGGGTGGTGTTCGGTTTCAGCAATCCGACCATTGTGTTGCGATTGTCGGAGGTGTTGACCGAATTTCAGATCGTGTTTGCTGGCCGGCCAGCCTATTTTGGCAACGCAGTCGTCCGAAATCTCGTCAGCAACGGGCTGGTTACGCAATGTGAAGCTTCATTGGAATCGAGTTGGATCGGCGAGGGAATGGACGAGTTATGGAGTAAGCCCGAAAGGCTGGCATTGGCTTTCGACGGCTTCTTGGAAGATTGGAAGCACCAACTCAAGGTGGGATCAGATTTCAAACTGGTGGTGGCCGACATGAGCGCGTTCTTTCACGAGTTGCGCGCATGGTTCCAACGGTTGGAGTCGGGGCTTCAGTTCAAAGTTGGGAGAGAGACGGAGGTAACCGAGCAGCGAATACTTGAAGAATGCTCGCCGCGCATCTTGAAGATGGTCGACCATTATTTTGCGCGATTTGAGGCGGTGGCATCTGAGTTGAAGGCCGAAGAGATGGCGGTCCACAGCGCATACATGCGGCGGCATCTCCATCCGTTGGTGCTGTGCTCTCCTTTTGCGAACCGAACATTCTTCAAGCCGCTCGGTTATCCGGGGGACTACGAAATGGTCAACATGATGTTGCGCCCCCCTTTCGAGGGAGCTTCGCTTTACGCCAAGGTTATTAATGCATGGTTTTGGAAGCAGCCGCCTGCCGAGGCGCACCGGAATCGAATCGTCGAGTTGCAGCGCCGCATTCAGGACGAATCAATCCGCCTGCAAACGCAAGGACGTCGGGCGCGGATTCTCAATTTTGCCTGCGGTCCCGCGGGCGAAATCCAGCAGTTTCTGGCCGAAGATCTTCCCCTCGGCGCTGACTTCGTTTTACTGGATTTCAACGATGAGACTTTGGAGCATCTCCGGGGACGCTTGGACCAGATACGCAGCCTTACTGCGCGAAGTTCGCGGGTGACACTTCTCAAGAAATCAGTCAATCAACTCTTCAAGGAATCAATGCGGTCGCGGGAATCCTCGGTTGGTGGCCAGTTTGATTTTGTCTATTGCGCCGGTCTTTTTGACTACATGACTGATGCGGTTTGTCAGCGGCTGATGAGCGTGTTCTATCAATGGTTGGCTCCTGGCGGCCTGCTCTTGGCGACCAACGTCGAGAGCGGCAATCCCTTGCGATACGGAATGGAACACTTACTGGACTGGCACTTGAATTATCGCGATTCTGAAATTTGCCGCAAGATCGGGCCGGATATGGTTTCCAGCGATGCCCTGCGGGTCTATTCAGAACTAACCGGAGTTAACCTCTTTATTGAGGTTCGCAAACCCGAACATGCTTCCTGAGAGCCTTCCAACGGATGCGCGATTCCTCGACGCCTTCCGGACGCACGAGCGTCAGGAGCGCATCAACACCGGCAAGAATGCTGCCGCGCTGGTGGTGTTCTTGATGCCGGCGGGTGTGCTTCTCGACTATTTTGTTTTTGTGTTCGGGAAAGCACCTGGGAATTGGAGCCTCGTGGGGGGGGTTTTCGCAGTCCGACTCCTTTGTTCGGCTTTGGTAGGGGTAATCTGGTATCTGCATACCACTCGATTTGCTGACAAATATTGCCAATTGTTGGGGCCTCCCATCGCCTTGCTGCCGGCGTTTTTCATTTCGTGGATGATCTACTACGTGGGCGATCCCCAATCTCCCTATTACGCTGGACTCAACCTGGTTATTCTTGCGGTAAGCGTTGTGGTGCGATGGAGCGCTGTTGAGTCGATGTTCGTAGCGGTGGCAATCTTCACAATGTGGTTGATCGCCGGGTGGCGGGCTAAAGAGGCGACCGACTGGGGGGCGATGTTCAACAACGCCTATTTTCTGATCCTGACGGGGATCATTGTGGTGACGGGCAACCATTTTTTTGCTCGCCTTCGTTTCAGAGAGTTCGCGCTCCACTATCAACTTGAGCAAAGTCGCACGCAGCTTGAGGAAACCAATCGCCAACTCCGCGAACTCGATGAACTCAAGAGCCGTTTCTTCGCCAATATCAGCCACGAGCTCCGTACTCCGCTCACGCTGCTCATTGCACCTCTTGAAACTCTCATCCAGCGTTTCGGTCCTCGAGTTGATGGGGAAACTCATGAAATTCTATCGAGCATGCAGGTGAATGCCATGCGGTTGCTCAAACTCATCAACAACCTGCTTGATCTGGTTCGGCTTGAGTCCGGCCGCATCATCATCAAGAACGAACCGGTGGACATCGCGGAACTTCTCCGCGGTTTGGCTAGTGCCGCGCGGCAGGTTGCCGAACAGAAGCGTCTGCGCCTTGAAACCGTCGTCGATCCGGCTGTTGGCACTGTGGTCGCCGATCGCGACAAGCTCGAAACAATTCTCCTCAACCTCCAGTTCAACGCCATCAAGTTCACCCCGGAGGGCGGGCGGATTGAACTGCGCGCGCGCCGGGATGGACCCCATCTCGCGCTCGAAGTCTTCGATACCGGCGTCGGCATTCCAGCCGAAAAAATGCCGCAGGTTTTCAACCGGTTTTTTCAAGCCGATGATTCCGCACAGCGGAAGTTCCAAGGCGTCGGCCTCGGGCTCGCCCTGGTCAAGGAACTCTCCGAGGCCATGGGGGGCAGCGTCTCCGTCAAGAGTGAAGCGGGGCAGGGCAGCACATTCACTGTTTGCCTGCCGTATGTTGAGGTGTCGGCCGACGCGGTTGAAGCCGGTCTCACCTCCGGAGATGGCACGCCGTCCGGCGCGGTTGATGCCAAGAATGAGCAGGATCAGTGGCTGGTGAATTTGTACCGTCGTGCGGAACTGGTTCCGGCAGCGGCCCCCCAGCAATCGCAGCCGGTGCCCGAGCCGCTTCCCTGGGATGAAAGCCGTCCATTGGTCTTGGTGGCGGACGACGAGCCGGACATGCGTCGCTTTCTCTCGCGCCAGATTGCTGGAAAATACCGCGTGGCGGAGGCTTCGGACGGCGTCCAGGCGCTGGACAAGGCGCTGCACCTGCGTCCCAGCCTCATCCTGCTCGACATGATGATGCCCGAGATGGATGGGTTGCAGGTCTGTCGCAAACTGCGCGAACATGTGGAAACTCAAGCCACGCCGATTATCATGCTGACCGCCCGGGCGGATGAGGAGACCAAGCTCAGCGCTCTGTCCGCGGGAGCGAATGACTATCTGACCAAGCCGTTCGTCACCGCAGAACTCGAGGCGCGCGTGCGCAATCTCATCACCACCGGGCAGTACCAGCAGCAGCTTTCGGAACAGAACCGGACCCTTTCCGACGCCTTGGGCCGGCTCAAGGACGCGGAAAGCGAGCTGGTGCAGACGGAGAAACTGGCCTCGCTCGGCCGCCTGAGCGCCGGCATCATTCACGAGATCAACAACCCGCTCAATTACGCCACCACCGGCCTTTTTGCCTTGCGTGGCAAAGCCCGCCACCTGGCGCCCGAACTGCAGGGGGAATACGTGGAGATTCTCCGCGATGTCGAGGAAGGGTTGAACCGTGTCACCACCATTGTCTCAGACCTGCGTGCATTTGCTCATCGCGAGAACTCGACCATCGATCCGGTGAACGTGGCGGAAGTCGTGCAGTCCGCCCTGCGCTTCCTCAGCCATGAGTTGAAGGACCAGGCGCGCGTGATCTGCGATCTGCCGAAGGGTTTGACCGTGCCGGCCAATCGCAACAAGCTCATCCAGGTGCTGGTGAATCTCGTGCAGAATTCGATGGATGCGCTCGCGGATAAATCGTTCGCGGACGAGCAGCCGACAATCTGGATTGAAGGGCGCGTCGAGAACGGCAAGATTCTTCTGGCCGTTCGCGACAATGGCGACGGCATTGAGCCCGGGAATCTGAACAAAATCTTCGATCCCTTCTTCACCACCAAAGACGTCGGTGAAGGCATGGGCCTGGGCTTGAGCATCTGCTACCGCATCGTGCAGGAGTTCCAGGGGCGCATCCTGGTGCGCAGCGAGCCCGGGCGTTTCTGCGAGTTTGCCATCGAATTTCCGCAGTCTTTGAATCAATCGGCCGCGGCCCGCAGCGCGTGAATTGGCATGGAACACCCCTTTGACTACAAACAATTCGCGATTCTTTACGTCGATGACGAGGAGAAGTCGCTCAAGTATTTCGGCCTGGCCTTCGAGGATCAGTTCCGCATCCTGACCGCCCCCAACGCCCGCGAGGGTCTTGCCCTGCTCGAACGGCATCACGCCGGGATTGGCCTGCTCATGACCGATCAGCGGATGCCTGGTGAAAAAGGCACCTGGCTGCTCGATCAAGTCCGCCAGCACCATCCCCGCATCGTGCGCATCCTTGCCACCGCCTTTGCGGACATGGACGCCGCCATCGCCGCGGTCAACACCGGCGCCATTTACAAGTACGTCACCAAGCCATGGGATCCGCCACTGCTTGAGACCACCCTCAAGCGCGGCCTCGAGTTGTTCGCCTTGCAGCGCGAGCGCGACCAGTTGCTTGCGGAACGCATGGACGTGCTGCGCCGGCAGATGGCGGCCGACCGCCTCCTCAGCCTCGGCCTCCTCGCCTCCGGCCTCAGTCATCACATCCGCAACGCGCTCGTCTCGGTGAAAACCTTCCTGGAAATGACTCCGGGGAAACTCGAGAAGGAGGGCGTCAATCCCCAGCGCCAGCGGGATCCCGATTTCTGGAACGATTACCACCGCGACGTGCAAAGCCAGTTGGAACGCATCAACCTGATGCTCTCCGAACTGGTGTCGATCGCCGAGCATCCGCCGCGCCCGTTCTCGGAACGCGTGCGCCTCGATGAGGTGGTGGCCACGGTGCTGGCCCGCTTTCAAGCGGAGTTGAACAGCCGGGAAATCACGCGGGAGGCGCGCATTCCGGCGGACCTGCCGGAATTGACCGTGGATCGTCCGCGCTTCCTCCGCATCATCGAACTGCTCGTGCGCGATGAACTGGTCAGCCTGCCCAAAGGCGGGCAGTTCACGCTGGCCGCGGCGGCGGCGGAGGGCGGCAATGAAATCGTGCTCACGCTCTCCGACAACGGTCCGGGTTTGTCCGAGGAGGCGCTCCGCATGGTGTTCAATCCGTTTTTGCTCCGAGCGGATTCGCCCCTCGACTACGGCATCAACCTGATGTCGGTCTATTTTCTCACACACCACCACGGCGGCCGCATTGAGGCGCGCAACGAACCGGGCGGAGGCACCACTTTCACGCTGCGCTTCCCCATCAACGCCCCAGCGCTTCCGCCCCCGCGGGGCATGGCTCCTCTCAATGAGGCGATCTGGGCGAAAATGTTCCGCACGGAATGAGTCGGGGAGTTTCCCCCGCCGGCCTTCGGAATCTTAATCTCTCCTTGCCCGGGCTCCCCGCGAAACCGGGGCGCTCCCCGCCAGCAGAAACCGCAGCGGCAGGTCCGCCGCCAGTGAAATTCCGATCCGCGGAGTGATGCTCACCGGTCCCAAGGTGTGGCGGGTGCGCGTCTGATGAGGGTTGACCGCCAGAAACACGGAGGCGCTGGATTGGCAGAGATCCACGCCATCCAGTTCGCGTCCGATTTCGAGGGCGGCACACAGTTTGCCCGGTCCGCTGGTGAGGTGGCGTGGTTCGATTCCTCCCCGCCGTGCGCGCATCCACTCCAGTCCAAACGCCGGAATGATGGCGCGGATCAGCACCGCCTCGGGCACGCCGGTCTCGCCACAGACGGCGTTGAAGCAATGATGATTGCCATAGATGAAATACACGTAGGCCCGTCCAGGCGGACCGTACATGGACCGGTTGCGCGGCGTTTCGCGCTTGAAGCCGTGGCAGGCCGGATCATTGGCAAGATAGGCCTCCGCTTCGACAATCGTTCCCCCGGCGAATCCGCCCGGAATCCGCCGCACGAGGTAATGCCCGAGCAACCGCCGCGCTACCACGGACGCCGACGGTGCGAAGAATTTCCGCGGAAGCGGCGCGAGCGAAGCCAGTTGATCGGCCGTCCACTCCCGTGGCGCAGGAGGCGCACCGGATGAGGTGAGGGCTGGTCTCGTTCTCGTCACCCTAAAATCCTGCCACGTTCCGGCGGTCAGTCCAAGCCGAGACGCGCGGGAACATGCGCAAAAAAAACCGCGCCGCCCAACAAGCCGGGCGGCGCGGAAACCACGGAGGAACAAACAGATTATTCTTCGAGGACAAATACGTAGCCGTTCGGGCGGATGCGGAAGCGTCCCGTGCTCAGGTCACCATCATCGATGGCGGAATCGATCTCGGTCAATTGCGGGATGTCGGCCCGGGGCTGATTGACCGCCACCCCCGCCTTGTAGCCGTGGACGCCATTGTCCCAGTTCCAGCGACCACCAACAGGAGTTTCCTTCACCCACGAAAAGTGATTCAAATAGGGTTCCATTCCGGGCGGAACCAGTCCGGCGCCGATGTTTTGTGGATACTGCCGGTTCTCAAACGAGTACATCACGAAGGCATCGGAAGCGGTGCGCAGGTTGGCGATGAATGCTCCGTTCTGGCCCTTCTTCTGATAGCGCATGAACATCGGCCCGGCGATGGAGGCCAGCAGGCCGACGGTCATGACGACGAACATCAATTCGGTGAGGGTGAAGCCGCTGTTTCTTTGGACGCGTGTTTTCATGATGTGGCTTGGTTTGAGTGTTCGCCGCATCGTCCATGCACGGCGGTTGTTTCCAAGCAGGACACGGGCCAGAGACATTTGGCGGCAGGAACTTGCGGAGGGAAAGCTGGTGTCGTGCGGTGAGAAAACGATCTGGCAGGGTTGGTGCCTCAATTCGAGACAGCCGTCAGCGCACGGAGCAGATAATTGGGCGCGCAGCCCAGAATCACCACCGCCCCCGCGAGGAAGATCAGGACAGCCGTCGTCGCGCGAGTGGACACAATGGGGCTGGCGTCCGCCGGCGCTTCGACGACAAACGCCTGCTTGAGCACTTGCAGGTAGTAATAGAGCGAAACCACGCTCAGCCCGATGGCGACAATCACCAGCCAGAGCAGGCCCGGTCCCTTTGCGCCCAGTAGCGCCGAACTGAACAGGTAGAACTTGCCGAAGAAACCGGCCAGCGGCGGGATCCCCGCCAGCGACAGGAGGAAAATCAGCAGGCACACCGCGGCGAGCGGCGAGCGCTGGCGCAGGCCGGCGAAGGCCTCCAGGTCATCACGCCCGGTCTGGGCTTCCACCAATGACACCACGCCGAACGCCCCCACCGTCGTCGCGGCGTAGGTGATGACATAATAGAGCAGCGCGCTGAGTCCCATCGCGCTGTCTGCCGCCAGTCCCACCAGCATGTAGCCCGCCTGCGCAATCGCCGAGTAGGCCAGGAGCCGGCGGACGCTCTTTTGCACCAGTGCCGCCAGATTGCCCACGACCAGGGAAGCCACGGCGAGCAACGCCATCAACGGCACCCAGCCAGCGCTGAACTGGCGCCAGGCACCGCTGCCCGACTCACCCGCAAAGCCCGCCATCATCAGCTTCGCGAGGATGAAGAAGCTGGCCACCTTGGAACCTGCGGCAATCAGCGCGGCGGCGGGTAGTGGCGCGCCCTGATAGGCGTCGGGCGCCCAGAGATGAAACGGCGCCGCCGCCACCTTGAAGCCAAGTCCGACGGTCACCATTACGATGGCCACCATGGTGAGGGAATCCATCGGCTTGCCGGCCAGCGCTTGAGCCACCGCGCGAAGGTTGAGCGAACCGGTGACGCCGTAAATCAGGCTGAAGCCGAAGAGCAGCACGGCGGCGGAAATTCCTCCAATGAGGAAGTATTTCAACGCCGCCTCGGCCGACGCGATGCTCTGCTTGTTGAACGCCGTCAGCACGTAGAGCGAGAGGCTGAGCAGTTCGAGCGCGATGAAGATCATCAGCAGGTTTTCCGTGCTGACGAGAAACATCATGCCCAGCGTGGCCAGCAGCAGCAGCGCGAAGAACTCACCGGCGTGCTCGGTGAACTTTCCTTCGATGGCCAGCAACGCCGTGCAGGCACTCAAGACGAGAATGGCCAGCTTGACCACGCGCGTCAGCGGACTCAGCGCCAGCATGCCATCGAGGTAGCCTGACGGTGTGGCGGCTGGAACCAGAAAGAGCGCCACCGCGCCCGCCACGCAGCCCAACACCGCGAGCCAGGCGCCGGCACGCATCCGCTCCGCGCTGGGGCTGCCGCGCAGCGTGGTGAGATCAACGATCAGCGCGGCTAACGCGGCGAGCGTGATGACTGCCTCGGGAGCGAGGAATTCGAGCAGCTCGGAATAATTCACGGCTGGCCTCCCTTCAACAGCGCCGACATCAGCGGCGATTCCAGCGCCGGCCGGATGAGGTCCAGCAACAATCGCGGGAAGAGACCGATGGCCAGCGTGCAAGTCATGAGCAGCGCCGCGCCAAGGCGTTCTGGCACGGAGATGGGCTCCAGCGGATGAGCGTGCGCTGCTGCCGACGAGGTGTGGTCCGCCGGTTCGTGGGCCGAATCGTCTGGTGGGAAGAATGCCTTCTGCATGGCGCGCAGCGTGTAGGCCACGCCGATGAGGATGCCCACGCCGGTCAGCACCGCGAGGGTCGGGAACGATTGCCACGCGCCGATCAGCACCTGCAATTCGGCAACAAACCCGATGAATCCAGGAAGGCCCATTGAAGCGAGACCGGCGATCACGAACGTCACCGCGGCGAATGGCAGCGTCCGTCTAATGCCCATGCCCTGCAAAGCGTCGAGTTCACGGGTGTGGGTTCGTTCATAGACCATCCGGCCCACCACGGCGAAGAGCAGTCCGGCCACCACTCCGTGTGAAAACATTTGCAACACTGCTCCGCTCAGTCCGGTGATGGTGAGCGTCATCAGGCCGAGCATCACAAAGCCCATGTGGCTGACACTCGAGTAGCCGATGACGAACTTGAGGTCGCGCTGCACCAGCGCCACCGTCGCGCCGTAGAGGATGCCGATCACCGCGAGCCACGCGAAGGTCTCGCGCCACGCCGCCAGGCCGAGCGGGAAGAGCGTCATCGCCACACGCAGACAGCCGTAGGCGCCAAGCTTCATCACCACGCCGGCCAGCAGCATCGAGGCGGCGGTGGGCGCGGCCACATGACCGGTGGGCGCCCAGGTGTGGAACGGCCACAGACCCGCGAGAATCCCGAATCCGACGAATACCAGGGGGAAGGCCCACAATTGGAATTCTCGCGGGAAGGGATGCCCGGCCAGTTCGATCAGATTGAACGTCGTGCCGCCGGCCAGCGCGTAGGCGGCGATGAGGCCGATGAGCACCATCGCGCTGCCGACGAACGAATAGAGCGCGAGTTTCATCGCGCCGTATTCGCGCCGCGTCGATCCCCAGATCGCGATGAGGAAATACTTCGGTACAATGGCTATTTCGTAGAACACGAAGAGCAGGAACAAATCGAAGCTGAGAAAGACGCCATACACGCCGCCGATCAGCGCGAGGTAGAAGGCGAAGAATTCCTTGGCGCGATGCCTGATGTTCCACGAAAAGAGGATTCCGGCCACCGCAGCGATGCCGGTGAGAATCACGAGCGTGAGGCTGATGCCATCCGCTGCGAGCAGATACTCGATGCCGAGCTGCGGCATCCACGCGACACGTTGCACCACGACGATGCCAGCCTTCGGGTCGCTGCTGAAGGCGGCGGTTACGCCAATCAACAAACCTCCGATCGCCGCGAGCATCGCGATGATTCGCGCCGCGCGGACGTTCTCCGGCTTGAGCAGCAGCAGCGCCACCGAGCCGAGGAACGAGAGATAAATGGTCCAGGCGAGCATGGCTATAATCGGTCGAACGGGCCAGGGGCGTGCCTGAGGGCGCATCTCACTTTCATGCAATCGCGGTGGCGCCGAGATGGGGAGCGCACGCGCCCGCGCGTGCAGCCGACGGCGCCCCGCCGTCGGAACCACGCGCGCCATCGCGCCCGCAGACGGTTGACGAGGGCGTCAACCGCCGCACGCGAGGGCGCGTGCGCTCCCCCGCCGATTTCGCGCTGCCAGATAGTGAGATGCGCCCCGTGCCTGAATTCAGCGAGAACGACCGTTGACGGCCGGCAGTCGGTTGTGTTGCCTAGCGGTGGAGGCTTTGTTGAGCAGCGATGCTCGGCATTGCCTTTTTTCATTGTTCCACCTCGCGGATGGTCTGAATCAAGTTCCACAAGTCACGGGCCGAAACAGCGGCTCCTGCGAGGAGTTCATGGGGTGCCTCGCCAAGGTCGTGACCGCTCTCGTCGATGAAGAGGAGCATGGGGTTAAAGTTGGTTCACGGATCAAGACCCGAGTTGTTCGGCAATTCTCATTACCGTTGCGTTGATGAGCTGAATGACCAGTTGCGGGAAGAACCCGAGCACGAACATCAGCGCCGTGGCCGGCAACACCAGCAGGCGCTCGCGCAGCGTGAGATCGGGGAAGCCCTGCCAGCGCTCGTTCAACGGGCCGGACCAGACGCGCTGCATGAAGGTGAGCAGGAAGACCGCCGTGGCGAACAGGCCAAACGTCGAAATCACCGCCGCCCATTTCACGAGGCCGAAAGTGCCCTTGAAGATCAGGAACTCGCCGATGAAGCCGTTCAAGCCAGGCAGGCCGAGCGAGGCGAACACGGAGACGCCCATCAGCCCGCAGAACACCGGCGCCACCTTGCGCAGTCCGCCGAAGTCATCCAATCCGCGCAATCCGCCGGAGCGTTGCTCGATCAGACCAACAAGGCAGAACAGTGCGGCGGCGGTCAGACCGTGATGGAACATTTGCAGCAGCACGCCGCTCAGCGCGGCCACGCGCTCGCCGGTCCACGCCGGATCCGGCCCGGTCACCTGCATTGTGGCGAACAGGCCGAGCAGGCAGTACCCGAGATGGTTGATGGAGGAGTAGGCCAGCATCCGCTTGAGGTCGCGCTGCACGATGGCCGCGAGGGCGCTGGCGACGATGGTGAGAACTGCCAGCCAGAGCAGCGGGGTGAGCGCGGCGCGCATTTGCTCGGGGAAAATGGGCAGCAAAATTCGCAGAAAGCCATACACGCCCATCTTCGACATCGCCCCGGTGAGCAGCATCGTCACCGGCGTGGGCGCCTCGGCGTAGGTCAGCGGCAGCCAGGTGTGGAAGGGCATCAGCGGCACCTTGACCGCGAAGCCGAGCAGCGCGCCGAGGAAGACAATCATCGCCAGCGATCGCGCCGGGAGGCCGGCCCACGCGAGCTTCGCGGAGAGCAGTGTGGCGAGATTCTGCGACCTGGAAATTCGCGCCAGTTCGATGAAGTCCATCGTGCCGGTCGCAGCGAAGACCGCGAGCATGGCCAGCAACAGCGTGACGCTGCCGAGGAAGGTGTAGAGGAAGAATTGCACGGCCGCCGCGGAACGTTGCGGTCCTCCCCAGAGTTTGATGAGGAAAAACGCCGGCACGAGGCTCAGTTCCCAGAAGAGAAACCAGTGAAAGAAATTGAGCGCGGTGAAGGCGCCGAAGAGGGCGGTTTGCAGCAGGAGCACCAACGCCACGAAGAGTCGCGCGCTCGCGTCGCTGATGCGCGAGGCGAGGAGCGAAAACGGCACGAGCAGCGCGGTCAACACCACGAGGAGCAGGCTGACTCCATCGATGCCCACAAAGTATTCTGCGCCGATGGAGGGAATCCATGCGTGGCGCTCGATGAATTGCAGGTCGGGCGCGGCGGGGTTGAAGCGCGCGATGAGGAGGCCAGTTAGCGCCAGCGCGAGGAAAGTGAAGGTGAGCCCCAATCCGCGTGCGAGCCTCGGTCGTTGCGGATCGAGTCCTGCGATCATCACCGCGCCTGCCAGCGGCGTGAAGGTGAGCAAAGTGATGATGGGCCACTCGTTCATCCGCGCAGCCCCCAGATGAAGATGAGCACCAGAAACGTCAACGCGAGCGCGATGATGCGCAGGTAGCGCTGCACCTGCCCGTTCTGAACGAGCGAAAACCACTTGCCGGATTCGCGCAGCGAAAAGCAGCCGTCGTCGAAGCCGAGATTGATCACGAACTCATCGATGAGCCGGTTCAATGACGCCAGCAGGACAGTGAAACGCGACGCCGCCTGAACAAACGTGTCCCAAATGTAGCGGTCGAACCAATCGCAGGCGTGCGCTGCTGCGGCGTTCAGGCGCACGAACGTCGCCGCGTAGAATTCATCGATGTTGAACTTGCCCGCCAGCACGCGCCAGAGGCGCGGAATCATCTGTTGCAGCGGGTCAGGGTCGGCGGGAGATGCCGACGGACGCGCGCCGAAAAGACGCCAGCCAAGCCAGATGGCAACGACCGCGATCAGCGACGTCAACACCATCACAAACAGGGCGCTGCCATGACCGTCGCTGGGTCCAAGGCCCTGTTCTGGCTGGCCGACGAGGTAGTGATGAAACCACGGCCACATGGGCGTGCCGACGACACTGAGCAGCACCGCAATGCTCGCCAGCGCGATGAGAGGAATTGTCATCACGGACGGACTTTCATGCGGCATTTCAGCATGGTGATGCGAGTGGTCATCGGTGGCGCCAGCGCCACGATATTTGCCGGCAAAGACCTGGCACATCTGGCGGGTCATGTAGAAGGCTGTGAGGAACGCGCCGAAGATTCCGAGGCAGAAGGGGCCGATCGAGATTTCCCAGCGCATGGCAGCGTGCATGATCTCGTCCTTGCTCCAGAATCCGGAGAAGAACAGCGGCACGCCGCTCAGCGCCATCATGCCGACGGCGTAGGTTGCGAAGGTTACGGGCATGAACCGGCGCAGGCCGCCCATCCAGCGGATGTCCTGTTGCTCGTGGCAGCCGTGAATCACCGAGCCTGCGCCAAGGAAGAGCAGTGATTTGAAGAAGGCGTGGGTGATGAGATGGAACAAGCCGACCTCGATGCCGCCAAGACCGAGGCCCATGAACATGTAGCCGAGCTGGGACACGGTCGAGTAGGCGAGGATGCGTTTGATGTCATTTTGCGCCACGGCCACCAGCGCGGCAAAGACGGCGGTGATCGCACCGGTCCAAGCCACGACGATCAGCGCCGGCGAAAGCGCCGCGTAAGGTGAGAGATCTCCGTAGGCGCGCGCCAGGACGGCGGACGCATCGAACACCGGGAAGACGCGCGCGACGAGGAACACGCCCGCAGCGACCATGGTGGCCGCGTGAATCAGCGCGCTCACGGGCGTCGGACCTTCCATCGCGTCAGGCAGCCAGACGTGTAAAGGAAGTTGTCCCGATTTGCCAATGGCTCCGACGAAGATGAGGAGTGCGATGGCCGTGGCGATGGTCATCGTTCCGAGTCCCGCCGGCCCGAGCAATTTGCCGAGCGCGCCGAATTGGAGACAACCCGCGCTGCCGGCATCATAGAATAGCAGCGTGCCGGTGGCTGAGTAGAGCCAGAGCATTCCGAGGAGCAGGCCCAGGTCGCCGATGCGGGTGACGAGGAACGCTTTCTTTGCGGCAGCGGCGGCGGCCGGTTTGTGAAACCAGAATCCAATGAGGATGTAGGACGCGAAGCCCATCACCTCCCAGCAGATGAAGAGCAGGAGCAGGCTGTTGGCGATGACCAGTCCGAGCATCGCCGCGGTGAAGAGCGAGAGGTAGCAAAAGAACTTCACGAGGTTTCCATCGTGCGCCATGTAGCCGACGCTGTAGATCATCACCAGCGCCGCCACGAGCGTGACCATCACGATCATCACGCCAGCCAGCGGGTCCATCACCCAGCCCAGGCGCACCCAAGAGTCGCCGAGTTGAAACCAATCGAAGTTGTGCCACTCGCGGAAGACGCCGCCATCGGGTCCGCCACCAAGGCTGACGGTGAGCGCCGCCACCGCCAGCGCGAATGAAAGCGCCATCGCGCCGATTGACAACGCCGCCGCAGAGCGACGGAAACGCGCGGGAGTTACGGCAAGGATTACTGCGGCCAGCAGTGGCAGTGCCGGGATCAGGTAGAGATGGGAGACAATCCAGATCATTGGCGCGGCGGGCAGATCAGCGGAATGATCTCCCGCTTGTTGCGCCGATAGACGCGGAAGTCCTCCCAGTCGAGGGTGACGACGGGATGATTGGGAAGCAGTTCGCTCATGCGGATCAAACACAAGTCCGCCAGGTCCGGTCGGCGATCGGCATACCGTTCCGCCAGACTACCGAGTTGTGCCAGATGATCGTTGCAGTCGAAGGCGAGGGTGATAATCCCCTGATCAAGCAACTCGAAAACCGTCCGGCAATTGCGGAGGTGAAACGCCGCCTCCGCCAGCACCGGTTCGCAGGTCAGCAGCGGCTCGTCGAGTTGCTCCGCCACTCCCACGGCCCAATCATGATCGGCATCGTCGCGGCTCACGAAAGCCACGAGCAGGCCCGTATCGGCGATGCCCTTCATGAACGCGAGAATCCCTTGCGCCGCGACAGATCCTTCGGCAGCCAGCGAATGCTCCCGGCCAGCCGCATGTACGGCCGGCTTCTGGCCGACGCGCGGGCCTTCTCCAACTGATCCCGGACCATCTTGCCCTGAGGCACGCCGGTGCGCCGGGCAGTCTCCGCCAGCCATTCGGCCAGTTCCTTGTTAAGACGAACGGTGATGGTGTGACTCATACGCCAGAAGTGTAGTCATTGCGCTCTTGAGGGCGCAAGCGTGCTCAACCTTTCGAAAGAACCGGCGGCCCAGGAGCAGCCGCAGATTCTAGACAATGCACCGCGGATTTGGCGCCCGGCCGGATTTCCGGCGCGGCCGGGGAACATCGTGACCCCCGGCCGCCGGCGTGCCGGCTGCGCAAAATCCAATGTATCTCTCAGAAGACTTGGAATGTTCTGCGGCACTGGCTGCACCGGCCTCTGGCGAAGCCAGAGGCGGCC
>JBBRWD010000095.1:0-29018 GCA_038249465.1 Limisphaerales bacterium
GATGGAAGCTTCGGGCGCACGCTGGAAAGCTCAAGCCGGAAAATCCGGGCCAAGCTGGTGCGGGCGCATCTCGACACGGCCCCCGAAGGCAACCGGGTTGGAGCGCGACGTTGACGTCGCTTCATCGTTCGAGAGACCGTCTGCCAATGTTTTGCCAACACCGATCGAACGCTGAAGCGGCCTCAAGGCCGCGCGCCCGGGGGCAGTGCGCGGATGCGCCCGATGCGAGTCGGAGGAGGTTGCGTGCGTCCTCGCGCTCAGTTGGGGTGTGACGCCCATTGTGCTGTCATTCGATCCTGTGCAACCGGATAACACGCTGGACGCTCTGGCGAAATGGCGCGAGAACGGCAGCCTCATAAAGGGCACCGGATTTCCTTTGTCGAGTGCGCGAGCCAGGCCGATGCCGCCAAGGCGGTCGAAATGTTTCACGGCAGGGAGTTTCAAGGCCGGGCGCTCACGGTGAACGTCGCGCGTGCGCGTGCGGATCGCCCGCCGCGCCAGCGCGAGCGCGAATAGCCTGACGGCGGCGGAAGGCTTTCAGCCTGTTTCCGCGTCGGGCCGGACGGGCGCGGGTCTCATCCACGCCTGCCACCACACCGGCAGCAAAAAGACCGCGACCAGCAGGGCCAGCGCAATGCCGAGGGCGCAGACTTTGCCGAGGCTGGCCATGCCGGCATTGGACGAGAAGGCAAGTGAGCCGAATCCCGCCACCGTGGTGGAACCCGCCAGCAAGAGCGCCCGGCCCACCGAACGGCGCACGGCCAGCAAGTCGCCGGCGTGGCGGCGCAAGGCCAGTTGAATATGAATGCTGAAATCCACGCCCATGCCCAACAAGAGCGGCAGCCCCATGACATTCAGAAGATTCCAATCCCATTTCAAGAGACCCATCAGAGCCGCCAGGCACAGGGCGCTGAAGGCCAGCGTGCTCAGACTCAGCAGGACTTCCTTGAGGTTGCGGAAAGCCAGCCACAAGGAGAGGACCACCAGCAGGAACACGGGAATCATCACGCGGGGCAGTTCGCGCAGGACGAGATCGAAGACGGACCAACCGAGCAGATTCCACCCGGAAAGGATGATCCCCTCGCGCTGCAATTCACGCGGCCAGCCGTCCGCAAACCGCCGGGTCGCGGCCGCGTTGGTCGTGGGCTGAATCAAACCCAGCGCCATAAACCCGTTGGCGGGGCGGGCGACGAATCTGGCGAACAACCAGCGGCTGGCTTCGTTGGTCGGCCAGAAAACGCTGCTGCCGGCGGAGGCGGCCTGCCAGGCATTGAGGATGTTTTCGGTGAGAAAGCAGGCGTCGGTGGTGAAGCCCGCGTCCAAAGCGGCCCGGCGGATCGCCTCCCGCTCGCGCAGCAAGGCCGCGACCGTTAGGCGATTGGCTTGTTGGTTCCCGGGTTGTGGCCAAACCGTCGTAGGCAGCGTGAATCCAGCCACAAGCTGGTTGGTGACCGCCTGGCTCAAAGGGGCGATCATCTGGCCGAGCCGCTGGCCGACCTCGGCTTCGCTCCGGCCGGGCACCAGAACCCACAATGGCTCCTCGGTCCGGGTGAAGCTCGCTTTGATTTTATCCAGCGCCGCGTACGCTTCGCTGTTCTTGGGTTTGAGTGGATCGGGGGAATGGTCAGTGCGGATTCCACCGCGCCAGAGAACACCCGCCGCTCCGGCCAGCACGAGCGCCGAGATGGCCCAAAGGACCGGCGCGGGCAGGAGCCTCGTGGTTTGAAAGAGAAGCAGACGTTCTCGTCTGGCGGTGGCGGGCGCCGCGCGATCGGCAGGGCGGCGAAAGCGCAGCACCAACGGGGCGTAGCCGTAGAGCATCACAACCGCAGCCAGAAAGATGCCAATGGCGACGAGCGAACCTAGCTGGCCGAGGCCCGGCAGGGAACTCAGGTTCAGCAGGAGAAAGGCGCCCGCCGTGGTCACCGCCGACCACCAGATTCCCGGCGCGGCTTCGCGGCGCAGTTCACGCGCGCTCAACGCCGGATGCAACCGCGATTCCTCGTAGATGACGATGCCAAAATCCTCCGCCAGCCCGAGCAGGATGGACGCAAAGCCCAGGCTCACGATGTTGATGGTGCCGATGAACAACCCCGCCAAGGCCAGCGCTCCGGCCAGGATGCCCGCCAGCAGGACCGCCAGCCAGATGAGCGGCAGCACGCGACGGTGGGTCAGCCAAAAGAGCAGACCGATGACCACCAGGGTGCCGGCGGCGGTCCCTCCCATGTCATTCTCCATGCTCCGGGAGACCTCGACCACAAAGGCTGGGCGGCCCGTGTAATGCAGTTCCACCTGCTGCGAAATCTGTCCGGCGCGGCGCGCTTCGGCGATGACCCGCCGCAGGTCCGCCAGCCAGGACCGGCAAGCTTGGTAGCCGGAAAGATCGGGCCTGGCCTCGACAAACAGCAGCCGGAAGGTGCCGCCGCGGGCAGCAAAAAGTTCTTCGCCGGTGCCCATCCCCGAGAGGGAGGCCGAGACTGATTCCGGCAGCCGTGTCAGCTCGTAAGGATCGTAGCCGCCGAAAGCAAGATCGTCGGGCGAAAGCGAGGTCGCCAGCCGGGCACGGGTCTCGTTCAGTGTCCGGGCGAGGTTGGTGACGGCCAGCCGGTCCGCCACTCCCGCAAAGACGGCGGGCGGCTGGTTGAACCAAAGATAGGCCAGGAGTTCCATCGCCTGCGCCGGCTCCTCCCTCCACGCTGGCTGCCAGGTCACTCCCGTCACCAGGTTGCTTTGCGCACGGAGCACGCCCGCCAGCGAGCGCGCGGCGGACTCGGCTTCCTCCGCGGTGGGCGCCTCCAATGTGATGATCAACTCACGCGCATTGGAGAAATGCTCCTGGTGAATCTTGAGCCCCTGGACGACGGCGAGCCGCGCGGGGAGCAGGTTGAGAATCTCCACATCCAACCGCAGGCGGACGATGCCCAGCACCAGCGGGACGAGGAGGAGCCACCAGAGCCAGGAGCGGGAGAGTTTCATTCAGAGGCGTCCATCGGCGTCAGACCATGCGGCCGGGGATCTCTTGCGCGGGAGCAGGGCGCGAATCCGCCAGTCAGCAAAATTGAAGTAGTCCATGCGGCTTTACTCATGGAAGGACTTCGGCACCCCTTCAGCAGCAAAAAGCGGCGTAACGCCGGGACCATTATCGCCGGCGGAAACCAGCAAGTTGCGAGTAAAATGGCCAGGACCGATTTGACAAGAAGCACGAGGAATTGAAGGCCGTCGTGCCACTACATTCAACTCACATCTCACGGGCCCGGTGCGGCTGCTGAGGCCAATGGGGTGCCAGAGTTCGCCGCGGTGCGGCCAGATTGAGGCGAACTCGGGCGCATCCGCGCACTGCCCCCGGCGCGCGGCCTGGAGGCCGCTTCCGCGTGCGATGGGTGTTGGCGAAACATTGCCGGACGGTCTCTCGAACGATGAAGCGACGTCAACGTCGCGCTCCAACCCGGTTGCCTCCGGGGGCACTGTCGAGATGCGCCCGGCGAACTCCACGAATCAAGTTGGCGCTTCAATGTGCGCGGATTACCCGGCAGGATTGGCGCATGCCAATCAACGACAATGAATCGGCGGTCGAATCGTCCTCCGAAGGTTTGCCGCGCAGCCAGCAGGCGGATTTGAGTCTGGAGGAACAGCGGACGGTGCTGTCCAAGGTAACGTGGCGGCTCATTCCGCTGCTCTTTCTCTGTTACATCATCGCCTACATTGACCGCATCAACGTGGGCTTTGCCAAGCTCCACCTGCGCGAGGTGCTCGGCGTGGATGAAGCGGTTTTTGGGAGCGTTTATGGTCTCGGGGCAGGGCTGTTCTTCATCGGCTATTTCATCTTCGAGGTTCCGAGCAACCTGATCCTTCAACGGGTCGGAGCACGCGTATGGATTGCCCGCATCATGATCCTCTGGGGCATCGTGTCCATGGGGTTCATGTTCCTGAAGGGCGTCACCATGTTTTATTGGATGCGGTTTCTGCTGGGTGCGGCGGAAGCCGGCTTTTTCCCCGGAGTGATTCTCTACCTGACGTATTGGTTTCCGGCCAATGAACGGGCACGCACCATCGCGCTGTTTGCCACCGGCGGCGTCCTGGCCGGCGTGATTGGCTCGCCCATTTCCGGTGCGATTCTCGGACTGGACGGATTCGGCGGACTCGCTGGCTGGCAGTGGCTTTTTTTCCTCGAAGCCCTCCCGGCCGTGGTGATGGGCGTGGTGGTGCTGATGGTTCTCCCGAGTCGCCCAGAGCAAGCCCGATGGCTGTCGGCCCGGGAGAAGTCATGGATCCAGAAGCGTCTCCAAGAGGACACCACCCGAACGGATACGGAGCAGCGGCATCGCTTGAAGGATGTCTTCACCAGCGGACGAGTGTGGCTCTTGTGCCTGCTCTATTTCCTGATGAATGTTGGCGGCTACGGCTACGAGATGTGGCTGCCCTCGATCATCAAATCCTTCTCCGGCAAAAGCGACGCGGTTGTCGGATTCATCAACGCCATTCCCTATCTTGCCGCTGGCGTGGGGATGCTCCTTGTGGCGCGTTACTCGGACAGAACCGGGGAGCGTCGCTGGGTTGTCTCGCTGGCTGCAGCCAGTTCGGCGGTTGGTTTCGCGCTCAGCGCCTATTTCGAGAATCCCGTCCTGGCGATGGCCGCCCTGGCCCTCGCATTCATCGGCCTCAAATCCACCATCGCGCCGTTCTGGGCCATGACCACCGCGTTCCTGACCGGCACCGCGGCGGCCGGGGGAATCGCGCTGATCAACTCCGTCGGAAATCTGGGTGGATTTTTTGGTCCCTACATCGTGGGAATCATCAAGGACCGGACGCAAAGCAACCTGATCGCACTGCTGTTTCTGGGCGGAGCCCTGCTGGGGATGGCCTTGCTGGTGTTGACGATTCGCCCCGCGAAAGCTGGCAGGCAATAAAGGCGGGGGCTATCGCCGCCGGGGGACTGCAATGGGAGGCAAGCCGGGCCGCGGGATTGCGCCCCCGTGGCGACACGAGATGGGTCGAAATCAGAGGGGAGAGGTGGCGCAAGAGGGTGAACTTGCGGTGCACTCGCTGGTGGTGGCGGATTGTTAACCGGCCGGCCCTGTAACGGGTCCACACGCCTCAAAAATGCTTCCTTTCTCTCGCAACCCAAAATCCTCTGAACCAGTGCGACGATAATATCCGCTTTACAAAACTTTCCCAAGCCCGTTTCTAGCTCCCGAACGTCGGCATCCCAAGTCCCGCTGGGCATGGTTTTCCGACGGGATCTGGTTCGGGCTTCTGCACACGCCGCATGGCGCACGCGGCGGACAAAGCGGCCTTCGGGCCGTGCGGCGGCGGGAAGCGACAGCCTCAATTGCGAGAGCACAACATGATTACATTGGAATCGTTCATCGGAATTTTTCAGGGCGTGGGCACTCTGTTCAGCTCATCCCCCGGCGTCGCGCTGACGCGCGTGTTTCTGATCTTCCTCGGTTTGTTCCTGATGTATCTCGGGAGGAAAGGCGTGCTGGAGGCGCTGATCATGATTCCGATGGGCCTGGGCATGGCCACGGTCAACGCCGCGGTGATGTATTTCGATCCGCTGAACCTGCACGGCGGCATCGGCACGCTGTTCGTCGAGCCGCAGGCGGGTGCTTCGGCGGACGCGGTGAGGAACTCGGCCGAGTTGATGACCATCCTGCAGATCGACTGGCTCCAACCCATCTACACCTTCACTTTCAGCAACGGGTTGATTGCGTGTCTGGTGTTCATGGGCATTGGCTCGCTGCTGGACATCGGCTTCGTCTTGCGACGACCGTTTCAAAGCATGATCCTCGCGCTGTTCGCCGAATTGGGCACGTTCCTCACCATCCCGGTGGCGACGGCTTTCGGCTACAACATCCAGGAGGCGGCAGCCATCGCCATTGTGGGTGGCGCGGATGGTCCGATGGTGCTTTTCACTTCGCTGACCCTGGCGCCGAAGCTCTTCGTGCCCATTGCCATCGTCGCCTATCTCTACCTCGGGCTCACCTACGGCGGTTATCCGTATCTCATCAAGTTCATGGTGCCCCAGCGACTCAGGGCGCTGCCGATGCCGCCGCCAAAAAACGCGGTCCAGTATTCATCGTTTGAAAAGATGACGGTTGCCTCTGTCCTTTGCGTGCTGCTCTCGTTTCTGCTGCCAGTGGCAGCACCGCTCATCTTCTCATTGTTCCTTGGAATTGTGATTCGCGAATCAGGTTTGAAGCAGTTTCAAGATCTCATCAGCGGCCCGATTCTTTACGGCTCGACGATGTTTCTCGGCCTGACGCTGGGCATCCTGTGCGATGCGAACACCATCATGGACCCGAAGGTTTTGCCGTTGCTCCTGCTCGGCAGCTTTTCGCTGCTGCTCTCGGGCGTCGGCGGTTTGCTGGGTGGTTACGTGATGTATTTCGCCACGGGCGGCAAGGTCAACCCGGTGGTCGGCATCGCGGGGGTCAGTTGCGTGCCCACGACGGCGAAGGTCGCACAGAAGGTGGTGTCCAAGGATAATCCGATGGCGATGATCATGCCGGACGCGCTCGGCGCCAACATCTGCGGCGTCATCACCACCGCCATTATTGCCGGCGTCTATTGCAGCTTGTTCAAGAAACTCATCCCCTAAAACTCTCCTCGCATGCAATCGCTCACCTCCGCTCTCGGGGCTTATCTCATCACCATAATCTTCGCGATGCTCATCGCGGTCGTGCTCGCGCTCGTCGCGCGGGCCGTCAAGCGCCTGCATCTCGAAGGCGACCCTGTCGAACCCACGTCCACCACCGAGGTGGCCACCGAGGCTCACGGCCTCGCGCCCGTGGCCATCGCCATTGCGGTGGCGCGTCACCAATCCTCCGGCAATTGATTCTCAGCATTATGAAGAAAATCCATTTCATGCTCACGGCGTTCCGCGACGGCTTTCAATCCGTCTATGGCGCGCGAGTTTTCTCCAAGGACTATCTCCCGGTGGTCGAATTCGCCGCCGAGGAATGCGGCATCACCCACATGGAGGCCGGTGGCGGTGCGCTCTTCCAGTCGCCGTTCTTTTACAGCAATGAAAATGCGTTCGAGGTGATGGACGCGTTCCGCTGCGCCGTGGGCCCGACGGTCGAACTCCAGACGCTCGCCCGCGGCATCAGCGTGGTGGCGCTCAAGGCCCAACCGCGCGACATCGTCAAGCTGCATGCCGACCTGTTCAAAAAGCATGGCATGACCACCATCCGGAACTTTGATGCGCTCAATGACGTCAGCAACCTGATCTGGAGCGGCCAGTGCATCAAGAACGCCGGCCTCAAACACGAGGTCACCGTCACGATGATGGAATTGCCGCCCGGCTGCGAAGGCGCGCACGACGCGGCCTTCTACGCGGGCACCTTGCGCAGAATCACCGAGGCGGACATCCCCTACGATTCGGTCTGCTTCAAGGATGCCTCGGGCACGTCCTGCCCGCAGAAGGTTTACGAGACGATCAAGAGCGCGCGCAAACTTCTCGGCGACAAAATCAAAATCGCCTTCCATTCGCACGACACCGCCGGCACCTGCGTGCTCGCCTACAAGGCAGCCATCGAGGCGGGCGCCGACCAGATCGATCTTTCGCTCGCGCCCGCGTCCGGCGGCACCTGTCAGCCGGATTTGATCACCATGTGGCACGCGCTGCGCGGCACCGACTACACGCTGGACATCGACATTCACAAGATCGCCTCGCTGGAAGAGATGTTTAAGAGAGCGATGAAGGATTACTTCATGCCGCCGGAAGCGACGCGCGTCGAGCCGCTCATCCCGTTCTTCCCGATGCCGGGCGGCGCGCTTACGGCCAACACCCAGATGCTGCGCGACAACAATCTCATGGATAAATATCCGCAGATGATTGCGGCCATGGGTGAAGCGGTGAAGAAGGGCGGATTTGGCACCTCGGTCACGCCGGTGTCGCAGTTCTATTTCCAGCAGGCCTTCAACAACGTGATGTTCGGCCCGTGGCAACGTATCGCCGAGGGTTACGGCAAGATGGTGCTCGGCTACTTCGGCAAAACGCCCGTGCCGCCCGCGCCCGAGGTCGTGCAAGCCGCCAGCGAGCAACTCAAGCTGGCGCCCACCACGGATCACCTGGCCGCGATTGAGAAGGACACCAAACGCGGCCTCAAGGCCACCCAGGCCATTCTCGAAAAGGAAGGCTTGCCCGTGACCGATGAGAATCTGTTCATCGTCGCCTCTTGTGAGGAGAAGGGCGTCGCTTTCCTCAAAGGCCACGGCACCGTCGGCGTGCGCAAAAACAAGCCCGAAGATGCTGCCGCCACCACCGCAGCGGCACCCGCTGCACCGAAATCCGCCGGAGCGCCGATTTATAGCGTCACCGTCAACGGCCAGAACTTCGCGGTGAAACTGGAGGGCGCCATCGCCGTGGTCAACGGGACGACCTACAACATCGACGTCAAGGAAGGCGCCGAAGCCGCGCCGGCCCCGGCCGCCCCCGCTGGCAGCGGCGAAGGCACACAGGTGGTCAGCCAGTTGCCCGGTTTGGTTTTGCGGGTCGAGAAACCCGTCGGCACGCCGGTCAACCCCGGCGACACCATTCTCGTCATCGAATCGATGAAGATGGAGACCGCCATGGCCAGTCCGGTCAAAGGCGTCGTCGCGGCCATCAATGTCAAGCAGGGCGAGCAGATCCAGGCGGGCAAGGTCGTGGCCGTTGTGAAATAACCTGCGGCCACGGGCGAGTCCCCGGCTGCAACCCTCACCGCACCGTGGCACCGGAGCGCTACAGACTCGTCGAGTTCGACGCGCTCCCGTCCACCAATGCCCACGCCATCCAGCGCATCCGCGAATTGCAGCACGGCGATGTGATCGCGGCGCGCGTTCAGACCGCGGGGCGCGGCCGGCTGCAGCGCCAATGGGTTTCCCACCTTCCCGGAAACATCTGCCTCTCACTCGTCCTCAAGCCGCGGAATGCACCGCCGGAAACGCTGGCGGCGGCGACGCATTATCTCGCGGTGGTCGTCTGTCGTGCTCTGGAGGCGGACGGCGTCGTTGCGGGCATCAAGTGGCCCAATGACGTGCAGGTGGAGGGACGCAAGATCGCCGGCATTCTCGCGGAGGCGGTCACGGTGGGCGCGGAATTCTCAGGCGTGGTCCTCGGCCTTGGACTCAACCTGAACCTCGAAGCCGCCGCAGTGGCGTCCATCGATCAACCGGCCACGGCGTTGAATCTCGTCCTCGGCCGTCCAGTGGAACGCGATGTCTTTCGGCGGCGCCTGCTCGACGTGTTCTTCACCGGCTGGGATGGTTTTGCGGCGGGCGGATTCGAGTCGATTCGGCGCGACTACGAACGCCGCGCCGTGTTTCTAGGACGAACCATCATTGTGCGCCAACCAACTGGTGAGATTTGTGGTCGGGCGTTGGATCTCGATGCGTCCGGCGCTCTGCGGGTCGAGTTGGCGAACGGAACTCTCCACGCTGTTCATGCAGGGGAAATAACGGTGGCAGGATGCAAGCCGGCGATTCGGTGATGTCAGCAAGGGAATCATCCCGAATTCCAGATGACTCGCTGAATCGAGTCATGCGCGAGCGGATTGCGGCAAACGAGGATCTTTTAACCAGTTCAAATTCCGCTTCCGGCGGCATCATGCCCAGATGGCCGATGTTCATGTCCAGGCATGCGGCGGGCAGGCGTTGTCATCGAAGGCTCTGGGAAATATCTCTCAAGCAATGGCCAGCCCATCCGAAAACCGTGGTGAGACCGGCGAGAGGCTGGTCGGAACAAACAAGAAACCATGACTGTATCAAGCATCAGTTCGACGACGAATCCCTGTCAGATCTCCAGCACGGACGGCTTTGGCCAACTCTTCAAAGAGTTCAAGGGCATTCGCAGCGCCATTCAATCCGGCGACATGACCGCGGCCCAAAGCGCGGTGACGACCTTTCAAAACGATGTGCAGAGCAACACCGGAAAGAATCCGTTGAGCCAGCTTTTCGCCAACAACAGCTCGCTGGGCCAGGATCTCACCGCGATTGAAACCGCGCTGAAATCGGAGGATGCCGCCGGCGCGCAAGATGCCTTCAAGACTCTCATGAGGGACTTGCGGGGTGCGATGAAGACGGAAAGGGCGCATCATCACCATCATGGTCACCATCGCGTGGACAAGGGAGGCGACCACGCCAGCCAGGTTTCCAGTTCCACCCCAACCGCTCCGAGCGAAACCGCGGTTTCGACCAACGGTTCTCCCACCCCCGGCGGCACCCTCGACGTGCAAGCCTGAACGATGGAATACTTTTGAGCGGCGGCGGGGCGAAAGGCCCGCCGCTTTTGTTTGTCCGACGGAGCTTGCAGCCAGAGGTGCGTTACTTCGGCTTCAATTGCGGGAAGAGGACCACGTCGCGGATGCTTTCCTGGCCCAACGTCATCATGCCCAAGTGATCGATGCCGATGCCGCCCGCCGGGCGATGCCGTGGTTGAGGGCGAAGAGTCCGGCGCCTGCGAGATTCGTGAAGCGGGTGCTCATCACTCCGGCCAAAGGTGAAGTATGCGCAGCAATCCCTCGTTGACCATCAGCGGAGCGGCGCCGAAAACGAACACCCACACGAGAAGTATTCGCACGCCACGATGGCGGGTTCTCCGTTCGAGCAGGATGCCGAGCGCCTGCAACAGGAAATAGAGGATCATGGACCCAAAACAGCTTCTGCCCGTGACCACGTAAAGCGGCACGTTGATGACCCATTCGTGCAGGACACCTGACGCCAGAAAAACCACGAACAGCGCGATTACAGGCCGATGTTGCAGCGGGCGGAAAATCATCTGGCGAAACCAGTCGCTCGTCCACACGTTCCAGCGTCGGCCCCAGAATTCCGAAAGGCTTTTGGCCAGCGGCGGAGATGAACCGTGAGGCAGCGGCAGTAGCCGTCCGGCAGGAAATCCGAGGAACGGGACGAGGGAACCCAATGCTTCGCTCACCAGCCAGAGTATGATCGCTCCCGCATAACTGAGAAGAACTGGTGGAAGCTGGAAGTCTTGCCATTGGTTCCAATAGAGCCAGTAAGCGCCGAGGCACGCGGTGAGCGCCACGAGGAAACGACGGATTAGCCGGGGGGCGGCGCTCAACGGAAGCGCCCGCTTCACTGAAACGGGAGAAGGGAACGGCGCCAGCATCAGCGTCCAGTCCTTTGACTCTGGCGCGCCCCAAAACGCGGCCAGCTTCATGAAGACACACAGCGGCAGCAGCAGGAGAAAGAACAGCGCTGTCACCTGCCAGTCTGGAGAAAGCGCTGTGAAACTCATGCTGACGCGTCAGTCTGGATTCAACTGCGGGAATAGGATGGTGTCACGGACGCTTTCCTGGCCGAGCAGCCTCATGTAGAGGCGGTCGATGCCGATGCGACGCTTCAAGTCTTCGTCCAGTCGTCCACTTTTAAGCCAGTCACCCGTCCGAACTCGCTCGTGTTGCTGCTGACCAGCGTCAATCCATGCGCCACGCAAACGGCGGCGATTTGCAGATCATTCGGCCCGATGACCAGGCCGCGTGTTTCCAGATTGTGCCGGATGATCCCGTAGTGCCGGGCGGCGGCGTCATCGAATGGAAGGGAGACGTAGCGAGCAAAAACCTCAGCCAGCCGCGCCAACCGCGCGTCGCGGTTGCCGTATTTCTCCGCTCCATGCCAAAGCTCGGCCTTCACCACGGAGCAAAGAAGAATATCGCCCTCCTCCAGCGCGGACAGGCGGTTCGCGATGGACTGGCCCGCTGGCTGCCCAGGCTTCAGGAATTGAATCCAGGCGTTTGTGTCCAGAAGCCAGGCCATCACCAGACCTCACGCTTCTCGAAATCTCCCTGGGGTGGGCGATCGAACGGCTCATCACCAAACGAACCACGGAGGCGCTGGATGAACTCACGGTGCGATTCCTGCCGCGTCGCGGGGCGCTTCTGTTCCGCCAGTTGCAAGGCGTCCTGCACAAGTCGCACGACGGAGGCGGCAGTTTCCGCGTCCAGACTCTGGAGTTTCTGATCCAATTCAACGGCGATGGCGTTCATCGCGGGCAGTCTATGGCCGGAGCGCAGATTTGCAACGCAGCTATTTCGGTTTCAACTGTGGGAAGAGGATCACGTCGCGGATGCTTTCCTGGCCGAGGAGCATCATGCAGAGGCGGTCGATGCCGATGCCGATGCCGCCGGCGGGAGGCATGCCGTGTTCGAGCGCGACGAGGAAATCTTCGTCGAGCTTCTGCTGCTCGCCGCCGGCTTGATGCTCCAGCGTGGTGCGTTGCGCGATGGGATCGTTCTGCTCGGTGTAGCCGGGCGAAATCTCCTGGCCGTTGATGCAGCACTCGAAGACTTCCACCGTGGTCGGGTCGTCGGGCGAAAGCTTGGCCAGCGGCACGAGTTCCTTCGGCAGATGCGTGACGAATGTCGGCTGAATCAGCGTCGGCTCGATGAGCTTCTCGAAGACGGCGCCAGTGACTTCGAAGTCTTCGTATTCCTTG
Source organism: Limisphaerales bacterium (assembly GCA_038249465.1). Lineage (GTDB taxonomy): Bacteria > Verrucomicrobiota > Verrucomicrobiia > Limisphaerales > JBBRWD01 > JBBRWD01. Next base: position 12,440 of record JBBRWD010000095.1, read on the forward strand.
CCAATCTCCGCGCCGAGGTCGTGCGCGCGCTGGCGGCGCTCGGCGGGCGAGATGTCGAACCAGTCCGCGCCGGCTTTTTCTTTGATGAGGTCTTTGTAGCGGGCGCGCTTCCAGGGACGGGTGAGGTTAATTACTTTTTCCTTCGTCAAGGGATCGTGCTTTTCTAGCGGTGTACGGAACTCACCAATGACTAGGTTGAGAAAATGGCTGGAGTTGTGTGCCACGAACTCCTCTACGCACGCACCGAACGCCTCGACTAGTTTGGATTTTGAGTTCTCCAAGGCAGTCTTTGCCTGTGCCGCAAGAATGTGAGCCGGTTCACTTCCCAGAAGCGCCGAACATCTTCTGATTTCGTCCTCCGCCTCGCTTAGGTAGCTCTGCCAGGAGTGTCGGACCTTCTCGTAGTCCAGACTCTCAAGCGCTTGACGGGCGTGGCTCAGGCTGCTGAGTGCAAAGTCCAATTGAAACCGCACATCGGCGGTCAGGTCGTGTTTGATCGACAGCGTTCCCAAAACCTTTTCAGCCACGTGGCAGATGAGCGCCTCGACCATCTCCATCATCGACTCGTAATCGCCGAACGCGCAATAGGCTTCGAGCATCGTGAACTCGGGATTGTGCCGGCGCGAGAGTCCTTCGTTGCGGAAGTTCTTCCCAATCTCGAACAGCTTGTCGATGCCGCCCACGAGCAGCCGCTTGTGGTAAAGCTCCAGCGCGATGCGCAGATAAAACTCGCAGCCCAGCGCGTTGTGAAAGGTCTTGAAAGGTGCCGCCGCCGCGCCGCCGGGAATGGCCTGCATAGCGGGCGTCTCCACCTCGACGAAGCCGCGCCCGTGAAAGAACTGCCGGATCTCATGCACGATGGCGCTGCGCTTGAGCATGGTCTGCTTCACGTCATCATTCGCCATCAGGTCGAGGTAACGCTGGCGGTAGCGAATCTCGGTGTCTTCGAGCCCGTGCCACTTGGCGGGCGGCGGGCGCAGCGACTTGGCGAGGATGGTGAAGCCCTCCAGCTTCACGCTCGGCTCACCGGTCTTGGTGGTGAACATCGTGCCCTTTACGCCCATGAAATCGCCGAGGTCGAGATGCTTGAAGATGTCGAACTGTTCGTCGCCGAGGACGTTCTTCTGCGCATACACCTGCACGCGCCCGGTCTGGTCCTTGAGATCGAGGAACATGCTCTTGCCCATGTCGCGGTGCGCGGTGATGCGTCCGGCGATGGCCACGGCGCGGCTTTCGGTGTAATTGGCGCGGGCCTGGCCGCAGCCTTCGGTGGGCGTGAACTTGTTGCGGAACGGGTCGATGCCCTTGGCCCGCAAGGCGGCGAGCTTGGCCTTCCGCTGTTCGATCAAAGCATTCGTGTCTTCCATAAAACGATTGGCGGAAATCAAACACGCCGCGCGCCCGCCTGTCGAGGGTTTGGAAACGGGGAGCGCCGGCCGCTGGCCGGCTGTGCTCGGCGGCCCGCCGAGCATTTCCGTCTCATTCTTCCATCTTCGCCTTTCAATGGTTCCGAATGGTGATGAACGAAGTCGTCGCCGGGCCGGCGACGACGGCACGCGGGCCGCGCGCGCTCCCGGCTCAGAGCCGTTCGACTTCCCACTCGATTTCGAGGCCGGTCTTGTCGCGGACCTGTCGCACAAGATCCTCGGCAAACGCCGCGACTTCGCTCGCGGTGCCGCCGTCGTTGATGAGACACAGCGCCTGCTCCGCGTGCGTGCCCACGGGGCCGCGCCGCGCGCCCTTGAGTCCGCAAATCTTGTCGAGGATCCAGCCGAGCGGCGCTTTCACGCGGTCGGGACCGTCGTCGTAACCGGGCAGCCCGGGATACCTCGCCGCCAGCGCCTCGAATTGCGCGCGCGGCATCACCGGGTTTTTGAAGAAAGATCCGGCCGTACCGACGCGCAACGAGTCGGGCAGCTTGCGTTGGCGGATGGAGATCACAGCGGCGCGCACATCGGCGAGTGCTGGCGCGAAGATCTCATGCGCGGCGAAATACTCCCGCAGATCATGGTAGCGGATGTTGAGCGCGCCCGCCCGCGACAGGGCAAACGCCGCGCGCAGCACGAGGTGATGGCGCCCCTCGGCGGTCTTGAAAAAGCTGTGGCGGTAGGCGAACTGGCACTCGCGATTTGTCAACCGGTGGATCGTCCCGTCGCGGCGGTCAATCGTCTCCGCCCACGCGAGCGACTCCTTCACCTCGGTTCCGTACGCGCCAATGTTGCCAATCACCGCCGCGCCGACCGTGCCGGGAATGAACGACATGTTTTCCAGCCCAGGCAATCCGCGCTCGACGGCGAAAGCCACCAGCGCATCCCACTCCTCGCCCGCCTCGGCGGTGGCTTCCGTGAGTCGTGTAGCAGCCGCCGTGAGGAGGCTCTGATCAATTTCGGATTTCGGATTTCGGATTTCGGAAATTCCAAAAGGAGCCTCCTCACGTCGGCTGCTACACGGCAGAGTCTCCGCAGTGACTTCGCGTGCGGCAAGTCCGCGCGTGGCGATTTTGAGGACCACGCCGGCGAAACCCGCATCGTTCACCAGCACATTCGATCCACCGCCGAGCACGAAGACGGGGAGCGCCCGTTGTCGCGCGAAGCCGAGCGCCTCGTGGATATCGCCGACACTCGCCGCCTTGATGAAATACCGCGCCGGCCCGCCGGTGCGCAGCGTGGTGTGGCGGGAAAGCAGTTCGTTTTCGCGGATGTTCATCGCAGAGCCGAACGGATGGCGAACCAAGCGACGCCAGCCATCGCCAGTGGATGGCTATTTCGCCCCGACATCGAGGCAGGCCATCTGGTTCAGATCGCGCACGATCAGGCGGCTGCCGGCCAGTGCCATCGGGCCCCAGGCGTCGTGGCCTTGCAGAACTTTCGCCTGCGCGAGTTGCTTGTAACCCTCGACCGAAGCCTCGGCCAGCGTCAGCGTGCCGTCGTCGTCGAGCAGGTAAATCATGCCTTGCGCCAACATGTAGGGGCCGGTGCCGAACTTGTGCGCGTTGCCGCTGGTCCAGACCGGTTTGCCCGCGAGATCGAGGCAGACCAGTTGGCCGTCGGGCCGCACGCCGAAGAGATGGTCCTTGAAGAGAATGGGCGTCTGTTGCGTGGAGCCGAAGACGGTCGGCTTGAGGCGATAGAGCGTTTCGACGGCGGGCTTGCTGTTGGTTTCCGTCATCCGGAGCATGAGCGCGCCGGCGTTGTAGCCGCCGCTGAGGAAGAGGCGGTCGCCGGGCACGGGCACGGGCGTGGGCACGTTGGCGATGCTGATTTTCCAGTCGGGGGTGTCCCAAAGAATCTTGCCGTCCGTCGCCGAGACGCCGGTCACGCCGCCGCTGCCGCAATAGACGTAGAGCGGCTGGCCGTTGAACTTCGTTGCCGCGATGGAGGAATGCGTCATCTGCCAGCCGTGTGGATTGGCGGATTTCCAGAGCACCTTGCCAGTCGCGCAATCCACCGCCACCACCAGCGCGTCGCCGCCGGTGCCGAGGATGAGTTTGTCGCCGTCGATGTAGGGGCACTGCCCGGCGTACCACGGCGGCACCTCGGTGTTGAACTCCTGCGGCAGGTCGAGCTGCCAGCGTAGTTCGCCCGTCACGGGATCGAGGCAAACGACGAGACATTTCGGGCTGATGGCGATGGCGTATTTCTCCGTGATGGCCGGGATGGTGCGCGACATGCCGTGGTTGCGTTTGACCTTCGCGGGATAGGTGAAGCGCCAGATTTCCCTGCCATCGGCGAGCGAAAGACAGCGAAACGCATCGGCCTGACCTTTGTGGTCGTAGTCCATGAGGTACACGCGCCCGGCGCGGATGGCTGCTCCGGCAAAGCCTTCTCCGACGTCGATCTTCCAAAGCTGAGGCGGACCATCCTTGGGCCATTCTTTGGCGAGCGGCGTGGTGTCAGCGCTGATGCCATCGAAAGCGGGGCCGCGGAACCACGGCCAGGCGCCCGGGAGATCGGTCGCGGTGCCGTCGCCCTTGATGAGCTTGCCTTCCCACTTGGTGGCAGCGCCTGGAGCATCGCCTCCCTCAGCGCGATCCGCGCCGGGAATGCGTTCCTTCAGCGGAATGGTCGGGCCGCTCGTCAGCCACCACGCGAGCGCGCCGACCGCGAGAAGGCTCGCTGCGACCGGAAGAATTTTGGGAAGGGATTCTGTGTTCATCTTAAACCCACCAGTTCAGACAGCCGCAAATAGGCAGAAGAGGCGCAAGACGCTGGCAATGGCAGCGCGCGGAGTGGGCTGAACCGATGCGCGAAGTTGCAGTAGCACAGACATCTTGTCTGTGACGGTAGGACAGGCTTCCAGCCTGTCCGTGGCGACCGGGAGCAAATGTGCGCCGATCTCCGTCAGGCTGGAAGCCTGACCTACGCCCTCAGGCAGGATGCCTGAGCTACTACTCCCGAGCCTTTTCTGCCTTTTTGCGGCCATCCCAATTGCGGTTTCGAAGTTCATGTCACGCCGGAGTTGCGGCCGATTTCATTCCGGCTTGGGACGGGTGGCGAGGAATTTCTTCCACAGATCCTTCTCGACGTAGAGTTCGAGGAAGACGCCGGGGCGAAGCTCAAACAGGCCGGCGGTTTGATGCCGATCATCGAGCTTGGCGGTCAGTTCGGACGCGAATTTCGCCGAGACGACCAGGATCGGCGCCAGCGGATCGGCGGGCACTTGACCAAACCAGCCGACGTTGCGGAACTCCCGCAACGACCACGGCAGCGGCCAATAGTCGTCGTCGCGCGCGATGACCTTGACGAGCAACTGCGGGCCTTGCGGATGCGCCTTGGCCACGCCCTGGACCATTTCGACGAGGTTTGCGATGTCCGGCGAAGTGTGCGCATAGACGTGGGGATTCTGCCGGCGCGCGGCGAAGGGGAAGCTGTCGCGCCACGCCTGCCAGCCGAGTTGCGCCGTGGCCGCGAGCAACCAGGCGGCGACGCCCCACTTCAACCACACCGGGCGCGGCGCGTGGACCACCACGACCACGCCCACGCCGGCCAGCAGAATCATGCCGTGCAGGAAGGCGAGAAAGCACCACGGCGTCTTGTAGGAGATGACGCTGTAGGCCGCCGTGAGGAAGAACGTGTAGAAGCCGACGAGGCGTACAAGCGTGGTGTTCGCGCCGCCGAGAGCGCGATGGGAACTCGTCGTTTGGAGTTCCGCCTTTAGGCGGTCTGGCGCGGAAGCCGCCTGAAGGCGGAACTCCGAACCTAGTTCGCCGTGCCGCGAGAGCTTGTTCACACTTGCGCCTATGTTTCGTCCGAACAGCGCCCAACCGAAAGCGATGAGCGCGAGCGCGAGGATCAGAACTTCCGTGAACCAGAGGCCTTTGCCCGGATGGAAGAAGAACAGGCGCTGCAGATAGAAATACCACGGATGGATGTGAGGCGAGGCGCCGCCGGCGCGGTTCACCCACGGCAAATAACTGCGGATGGAATCCAGCGGCCCGCTGGCGTTGGCAAGGAACGAGGAGAACAGCAGCACCGCCGTGATGACCGCGACCCCAATGACCCAGGCGAGGATCTTCGGTCGCAGCCAGGCTTTCCAGTCGAGCGCCACGCCATCCTTGCCCTTCGTCCACACGACGGTTGACACGACCGCGGCTCCCATTGCAGCGAGTTCGATGACGAAGGTTTCTTTCGTCGCCGCCATCAATCCCAATCCGGCGCCGGCCAGCACCAGCCAGCCGCTGCGGGGCTTCTGCGCATAACGCCAGGCGCCCGCGAGCAGCATGAGGGTGAAGAACACCAGCAGCATCTCATGGATGTAATAACGGCTGAAATAGACCATCGCCGGAGACAGCGCGGTGAGCAGCGCCGCGCATACGGTTGCGGTGCGTCCGAGTCCATCCGCGAGCAGCGGCAACAGGAGAATCAGGCCGACGCCAAACGCGACGGGAACGAGCCGGAGCAGCGTGTCATTCAGCGGTGAATGACCGGCCGCACGGCTGATCCAGCCGGCGACGAGCGTGGCGTAGGGCAGGGTGGGGCCGTGATGCTCATTGGGATCGTAGCGGTAGGTGCCGCTTTCCCAGAGCGAGCGAAACTTGTCGGCGTTGACCGCCTCATCGTTGTGCATCGGCCGCTCGTCGAGCTGCGGCAGGCGGAGCGCGAGGGCGGCGGCGGTGGCGAGGAGCAGGCCGAAGAGCAGCCAGCGGTTCATGGGAGGACTCGTTCTCCAACCTTCAAGGCGCACGGTGGGCCGGGTTTGCAACCCGTCTCCCAAGCCACGCGACCTGTGACGGGTTGCAAACCCGTCCCACAAACGGCTGGTTCATGGAAAGAGACCAGGATTGGGAATGGAGGATGGAGGAGGGTGGCTCGCGACGAGGAGTCAGGAGCCATCCTCCATCTTCCATTCTCCATCCTCGTCGTGAGACATCGCATCACTTGGCGGGCAACGCCCAGACATCGATCTCGGTGTATTCGTTGAAGGCGCTCTCGGTGCTGCCACGGCTGTAGCAACGGAGGTAGCGCGCCTTGTTGCCCTTGCCGTCGATCAAGCGGCCCTCGTTGCTCTCGAAATATTCCTTGTCGTTGCCGATGCCCAGGCCGGAGCTGTTGTCGAAATCGTTGTTGTACAGCGTGCGCACGCCATCGATGAAATCCGGATCGTCGGCCACCTGCACCACCACGTCGCGATACAGCTTGGGCGAATCGTGCGCGTGCCAGATGACGACGGCGTAGATTTCGTAGTCCGCCCCGAGATCAATCTGCGCCCACTGCGTGCCGCGGCGCATCACCATCACGGTGGTGTCCATGGCGGTCTTGTCGCCGTCGGTGACGAGTTCCGGTCCGCCGGTCATGGGCGACTTGTCGCTGCAGGTGACCTTCTTGCCGACGGCGACGTTGGTCACACCCTTGGGCGCCAGGAACGCCGGGCGCGGCTTGCCGGTGGGCTTCTCCATGTTGGCGGTGAACTCGATGTTCTCCGGCGTGCCCTTGAACGCCGCGTTCGGCAGCTTGAGCGGCAGCGGCGCCAGGTCGCCGTCAGCGGCGGACAGCGTGGCGGCGGTCAGCAGAACCGCCGAAGCCAGCAGGGAACGGAGAGTGAGTGTCGGAACGGATGACGTGTTCATGATTCGTTGTCCAATTTTTCTGAAGAAACCAGACGCCGGTCAACGCAGAATCTTCAAAGCAAATCCGCGAGGGCGCGATCATCGCGCCGATTTGTCGCCCGCAGGAGGTTTCCCGCCCAGTTGCGGCGGATAGAAGCAGCCCATCGTCTGCATCGCCACGTCGGTGCGGTAGAGGCGGTCCTGCATCAGGCAGACGCGGCGGGTCGTGGTGGGGACGGTGGTGGTGTAAAAGCGGCAGGTTTGAAATCCGTCACCGATTTGGCCAGCACCCAACTTTTCATCGCGATGCCCAGGCCAGCACTGACGGCGGTGACGGCCCAGAAGATGACCACTTTTTCCTGATTCAAACCGTGGGCGAGATTCATGCCGAACAAACTCGCGATGGCGGTGAGCGGAAAAAACAACGCGGCCAGGATGTTCAGGCGATGGCTCGCCTGGAGCGCCTGCCGCGAGAGTCGGGCCTGTTCCTCGGCCTCGCGCGCGGTGCGATGCTGGATGGCGTTGCGCGCGTCCTCGGACAGCACCTCGAGATTCCGCATGACTTCATAGGCGAGGTCGCGCAACTCGATCAGCAACCCGTCCTGTTTGATGCTTTCGCGCGCGGTTTGCAGGGCTTGATGCATGTTGCGGGCGGCGCGCACGAGAGGCGTGAGGGCTTCCACCAGGTCGAACAGGGCGTTCAAATCCAATCCCCGCTCGTAGTCGGAGGTCAACCTGGCTTCCAGTTCGGAATACGTCTGCACGTGGAGTTTGATCCCGCCTGCGCCGGGCTGACCGCGATTGCATTGCCAGTCTCCGACAGGATTCCGCCAGAACAAGACGCCTGCGCGGGTGCGGTCATCGGGGCCGGGCGGCATGTGCAGGACGAGCAGCAAGTGGCCCTCCTCGAACAGCGCGCGCTGCCGGCCATAAGTGGATTGCCCCAGGCGGAGCCGGAGCGCATCGGGGAGCGGCCAGGAAGTCGGTATGATCATGGCGGATTGAGTTGATGAAGTGCGCGCAAGCTGTCCCGGGCCACCGGGCCGGGTCAACGCGAAAATGCCGCACCGGCGCGGTGGAGATCAGAAGTGGATGAGGTTACGACGGCCATTGCCTGAGCGCAGGACTTTTATGGTCCAAGCTGGCCGCCCGGATTCAGGAGCCCAGTCGCGCTGAAGTCCCGAGCGCAATCGAACGATAAAACGGAGCAGGATACTCGACCCTCCACTTGCGCGCCATCCCGGGAAAGTGCCTCGCACTGCCTCATGTGCCAATATCAAGAACCGACCCGTTTTCGGACGACGGCCATTGCCTGAGCGCAGGACTTTTATGGTCCAAGCTGGCCGCCCGGATTCAGGAGCCCAGTCGCGCTGAAGTCCCGAGCGCAATCGAACGATAAAACGGAGCAGGATACTCAACCCTCCACTTGCGCGCCATCCCGGGAAAGTGCCTCGCACTGCCTCATGTGCCAATATCAAGAACCGACCCGTTTTCGGACGACGTGTCGCCCGACCGGCTCCGTCCCTTCCTCGACTGGTTGCGCTTGGAAGCCGTCGCCCGCCGCAGCCAACTGAGTGAGGGTGAGGCCGAGCACATGGCCGAGGAAGCCAAGGCGCAATGGTGGGCCAGGAACAAGGCCCGATTCACCCAGCCCCCTGAGCGGTGAATGCCGAGAGGGTCATCGTTGACGCCAACATTGCATTCAAGACGCTGGCGGCTGGTCGGGGCGATTTGAGAAACCCGCTGAATCCGTCCGGGCCTCTCCGGTATTTCGCGCCCCGCTTCCTGTAGCTGTTCAAGCACAAGGAGCGCCTCGTGCGCGCCGCCCGCCTGGAGGAGGAGGAAGTCCTGGAAGCTCTCTACACGCTCGTCAGCCGGATCGAGTTCATCCAGGAGGCCGACATCCCTTTGGGAACGTGGGTCGAAGCGCACCGCTTGTGCAAGGATGTGGACGAAAAAGACACTCCCTACGTCGCGCTGACTCTGCACTTGGACGGCCGCCTGTGGACGGAGGATAGCGAGTTGAAGACGGGATTGCAGGCCAGGGGCTTCACTTCGTTCTTCGAGTCTTGATGTGAAAGGTCAGCAGGGCTTTCCAAGCGTTCGCCACCAAGTTGGCCTGCGGCGTCTCGACCACCAGATGACAATGATTGGGCCTGAGGCGGAAGGCGTGGATCTGCCAGCCGGCCTTCGCGCAGGCTTCGGTCAGGGTTACGAGGAACCGCGCCCAGTCCTGGTGATCGCGAAAGATTTCCTCCCGGCAGCCGCCGCGCTTCATGACATGGTGAATCGCGCAAGGAAACCCAACAGGAAACCACGACTCGATGTTTGCGTGGCACGCCGGAAGAGTGGCCACCGCTGACTCATGTGTCACAATCAAGAACCCCTTCCCCAATACGGACCTACGCTCAATCCCGGCCCATTTCATTGAGCATGATCGAATTCCAATTCAGATCGTCCTTGCAGATTGGCTCGCGCCGGTCGCCGCGATTCAGGACGTGATAAACCGCACCGGGATATTCCACGCTCAACTTGCGGGCCGTGCCGGGAAAGTGGCCAAAACCGCCTCATGTGCCAATATCAAGAACCGACCCTTTTACATGGAGCACAGCAGCCTGAATCGCCTGCTGGTCGTTGGCCCGGCCAGCGACTTGAAGGCGTTGGACCGAAACGAGGAATGGGCGGAGATGGCGGGAGCGAAATACATCGAGTTGCTGGAGCATTCGCCCACGCGGCATGCCTGGCAGTTCGAGACGGAGGCACCGCCATTGCAGTTCCTCCGCGTCATCTCGCGGCGATGGCCAAGTTTGACGTTCGTGCTCGACTACGATCGCGAGGCGCAACGCCTCAAGGGACTGGTCCGGGCCAGGAACGGTCGGCTGCGTCATGGCCGCATCAACTACTAAACCACACCAACCCAACCAGGGCCGGATGCGTCATCGTGCGTGTCCGGCCTCTTTCGTTTTCCCATGAAACCCTACACCCCACACGAGTTCAAAATCATGCGGGTGCGCGAGTGCCTGCCCCAATCCGAAACCATCGACACGCCGGAGAGAGCCGCCCCCGCAATTATCGAGGGCTAAACTAAGGGCCATTCTGGACCGCCCCCTTTTCTGACAGTGTTTCACAGCGAGCGCAGGCGGTAGAAACGTCCAGGATAATTTGTCCACTGCGGATCGCTGAAATAGTATGAACCGCTCGTCAGCGTATTGGTTTGCACCGGTTGCCAGTCAGGGCTGACCAGATTCGTGCAGGCATCCACCACCACGGGGTGGCCGCTGGCCCAGTTGATGTTGAACCCGAATTGGTTGGTCTTCTCACCAAAGCTGGCGTCGCTTGTTTGAATTTGCGGCTTCCACAGCGCCGTTGGTCGACCACCGAACGTCGCGCCCCAGCCTGTGGTGCCCGGCAGGTAATAGACGGTCGCGTTGGCGGGATCGAAACTAAAGTCGGGAGCATTACCTTGAAAAAATATTCCGCCCAGGCTCGGGCAGTAGTAGAACGCACGGCGTCCAATGCTCGTGACGCTGTTTGGAATCGTGATGTCGGTAAGGCTCGTGCAGAAAGAGAACGCATCGGATCCAATGCTCGTGACGCTATTGGGCATCGTGATGCTGGTCAGGCTGAAGCAGTAGTAGAACGCACCGTCTCCAATGCTCGTAACGCCATCGGGAATGTTATATATTCCAGTTTTGCCGCCCGGACATTCGATAAGAGTGGTGGCGCTTTTATTGAATAACACGCCATCACGGCTGCAATAAACGGAATTGAGAGCCTCTACCGTAATGTTTGTCAGGCTCGTGCAGGAAGAGAACGCACCGTCTCCAATGCTCGTGACGCTGTTGGGGATCGTAGCGCTGGTCAAGCTGTAGCAGTGGTTGAACGCAGTGGCTCCAATACTCGTGACGCTCTGGGGGATCGTGATGTGGGTCAGGCTCGTGCACCAAGCGAAGACAAAATCCCCGATACTGGTGACGCCATTACCTAACGTGACGCTGGTCAGGCTGTCGCAGTCCCAAAACGCCTCACGCCCGATGCTGATAACGCTGTCAGGAATTGTGACGCTGGTCAGGCTGTCGCAGTTATGGAACGCCTCATGCCCGATGCTGGTGACACTGTTACCAATTGTGACGTTGATCAGGCTCCTGCAACCAGCGAACACATAACTACCAATATTGGTGACGCCATTGCCGATCGTGGCGCTGGTCAGGTAATAACAGTCTTCGAATGCGTAATCTCCAACGTTGGTTACGCTGTTGCCAATCGTGACGCTGGTCAGGTTGGTGCAGCTACTGAACGCATAATCCCCGATACTTTCAACACTGGTGGGAATCGTGTAGCTACCAGCTTTTCCTTCAGGCCATTGAATGAGCGTGGTCTGGCTTTTATTTAACAAAACCCCAGCAAGACTGCTATAGACGGAATTTTGTGCATCAACTGTTATTGCTCCCAGGCTGGTGCAGTAATGGAACGCCCAGACTCCGATGCTGGTGACACTGTGAGGGATCGTGATGTCGGTCAGGCTCGTGCATGAATAGAACGCATATTCTTCAATGCTCGTGACGCTATTGGGCATTAGAATATTGGTCAGGCTCGTGCATGAATAGAACGCATATTCTTCAATGCCCGTGACGCTATTGGGCATCGTGATGCTGGTCAGGCTCTTGCAGGAAGAAAACGCACCGTATCCAATGCTGGTGACAGGCAATCCATGGATTATACCAGGAATTGTTTCCACACCGCCAGGACCCTTGTATCCCGTGATGGTGATCGTGCCGTTATTTGTGGTCCAGGTGAATGGCGATGATGCCGTCGTGAAAGTGGCATCCCAGCCAGTTCCAGCCCCACCGCTGTTAAGAGCCGTAAGGCGGTAGTGATAAGTCGTTCCCGATGACAATCCCGTGAGCGTGGCGCTGGCCGTCTGAGCCGTGACTCCGTCGCTCGAGGAAAGCGCCACGCTGGCCGTGTTTCCATAGTTGGTCGTCAGGCCGTATTCAAACCGGGCACTCGTCGCCAATCCGTTTGGGTTTACCGTGCCATTCACGGTTGCGGAACTGGAGTCGATGGCCGTCGCCGTGCCAGTTGTGACAACCGGGGGATGGCTCACCGTTCCCACGGTGATTTCAAGGTTGGACAGATAGGCCTGCCCGGCGGCGACCGTTTGCCCTTCCGACGACCCGATAAGAAAAACCGTGAAGGTATCAGCAGCCCCCAACCCGAGATCATAGGTTCCACTGGCGAGGTTGGCCGCTCCCTGCGCCACCCAGGCGTAACCGCCGGTGGCACCATCAGCATCGAAATAGTAGATGACCGTGTGGTTCGCGGCGCTGTAATCTATGCGCAGCGCCACATCGGGTGAAATGACATCCCAATCCATGAACAAAACCGGGGCGTCAATGCCGTTGATGCGCACATTATCCTCGACGTAGTAGCCTTTGTGGTTCGGGTTCCCCCAATAACCACGCCCAAACTCGAAGCTCACATGCGTATTAACATAGTCGCCGGTTTTGCCGAACCCAAGAAACACATCGCTGAACTGCCCTTCGGTCGTGATGGTGGTCGCGTTGAGGTGCGCGTCCACTTTGAGACTCCAGTCCTGTGTGGTGAGGAGCAGTAGCGTGTTGCGCGGAATGACGGCGCCCGAGTTGGCGGTTGTGGCGGCGGTGTAATTCATCCGGCCACTCCCGACGCTGATATTCCCTCCGCCTTTAGATAGGATAGATCCCCAGTTCGTCGCGGTTGCGAAATTGTCGGTGATGGTAACAGCCAGCGACACTTGGGTGAGCAACGTGGCAAGCGCCAGCATGGCTAGCGTTATTACTGATAGGAATTTGCTTTTGGCGCTCCGCGCGGAGAACAACGCATAGCTTCGACGCTCCGCACGCGCGTCACACCCTGGTTCCAATCCACGCTCCCCCGCGCGTGCTCCGGTCAAAGCTATGCTTGGAGGTTAGCCCGTGCGTTTTCTGCGAGTGGCATAAAACAACGCAAGTCCTCCTCCGATCATCAACGTCCACGTCGAAGGCTCTGGCACCGTGACAATCTGCCCGCGAATCTCCCCGTTGGGAAAGGCGGCCGAAGTGATGTTCGCGTACCAAAGCCCCGCGAGCAGGTCGCTTGTTTCGGCGCCGTTGAGCGTACGGTTGCCAAAATAAACGACGTTTCCGCCCGGCGGATTGAAAACGAATCGTGTGCCCAAATCGAACAGCACTGGGGCGGTCGAACCGGGGCTGGCTGGCCCATGCACAAAGCCGCCAGTGTCCTCAAAAAAAGACGGGTCGAGTGACACCGTCCACTGCAAGAATGAGCCGTTGAGCGTAAAATTGCCTGCTGCCGAATGAGCACTGCTGTTCGGCGGCACTTCCTGAGCGCCGGTCAAATTCGCAGTGAATTGGAACATTCCTTGGGCAGTGGCATTGCACAGCCAAAGCAGAACTGCCAAAAACAAAAAATGTCGTTTCACAGGCTTCAAGGTTTGTAAATCGCGCGGTAGAAGCGCATGGGATAGTTCGATGCGGTGGTATCGGTGAAAGTGAAAGGCGCGACATTGGTAATTAACGAAACCCAGTTGCTCGTGCTCAGGTTCGTGTTTGCCTGAATGATGTAATTGAAGTTCGTCTCGCGGGCGATGGTCAGTCGGAAGGTGTTGGTTGCTGTCCATGACGGCGCGGCGAGCGTCGCGGCTTGGGTCAACACGGTTAGTTGGACGACGACGCTCGTGACGGAACCAGACGTGTTGCTCGCCACAACCGTGTAGCTGCCGCCGTCGTTGGTCTGCACGCTGGTCTTGGTATAGCTGGCACTCGTCGCCGCATTGATGTTTGTGCCATTCAATCGCCATTGGTAGCTCGCAGCGGGATTGCCGATGGCCAGCGAGGTGAAGGTGACGCTGTCGCCAACATACTTTGTTTGGGCTTGGGGTTCTGTGACGAAGATTGGCGTCGTCGGACGATTGTAATTCAGAACAATGCCACCCATCCCGCCATTCACACCGTCCACGGCAATACGGTAAGTCGTGCTCGCCGCCGCGTTGAAAATCACCCGGCTCGCGCCAGCGGCGGAATTGACGTCATTCGTCACCAACGTCAGACCCGACACGCTTGAACCAGTGTAAACAGCCAGAATCGTCGCGTAGTCGCTGTCAATGGTGTCAATGATGACATTGCCAGACGAGGGCGGAGTCCAGTGATACCAGACCGAGGCAGTGTTCGTGTTTCCCGCATGATTCGGCTCTCCTGATTCTTTTGTCGCGCGGATGTTGTTGCCATTCGTTGAACCGGATGCGCCACTCAGCAGGTAGCTGTTCGCAAAGTTGTCATTGCCCGGAAACGCCACACAAACTTTGGCCCACCACGTTCCCCACCGGCCATCCAAATTATTCTGGCCTGTGCCATTAGGTGTGGCCGCGTACTCCTGAATCGTCCAGAAATCGGCGTCGTTCAACGGGTCAACGACAGTGCTGCTGTAATCCCCCCATCGGTTGCGGCTATCCGGCGAAGGGGCTTGTTTGTAATAGATGCCTTCTCCCGCTTTGAAAACGTAGCTGTTCTGCAATTCGTTGTCTCTTTCGTAGAAATCGCGATACGAGTAATTGGCGCTCGCGTACTGATTTGTCGAATAACGCGAATAGCCAACGAGAACATCCCCGAATCGATTGACTGCGAGGGTCGGATACGCGTATGAGGTGATGCCCGCAGAATCATCAATGCGCGCTTGTTGGAGGACGCCGCCACCGGGGGCTAATTGCCACCACTGAACAGACGCGCGGTTCACGTTCGTGTAGGGCAACAGAATCGTGTGTGAACACCAAAGAGAGCCATTTCGATAAAGGACTTTCTGCATTCGGGCGTCGCCGGTGTTGATGCCAACGGATATTCCCGGCTGTCTGGCGACATTGACTAAAGTGTTTTCGCTGTGCGCCCACGGGTCAGCCGATGGCAAATTCGTCAGCGTCGTCGTCAATGTCAGCACCGGATTTGTAATTGCTCCGGTCACTGTCCAAATCAAAACAATGCCTTTGACAGTCGTATTTGTTCCAACGGTATTCATGAAGCTGCCATTCCCACTTTGGACAAAATAAAGCGTGGATAGGTTCGTGTCGTAGGTGATGGCAGGCGCTTGGTTGAACCCGTACGTCGCCGCGTCCAAGTTGTAGCTGGCCCCTGACACGTTGCCGGCATACAGGTTGGTTCTGTTTAGCAAATAAATCCGCGACCGGGAGAGCTGATTCGTGGTGATAGCCAGGCTGACGGAAACGGAAACCCAATCCTTGTTGAAGCCGAGATTCGGATAATCGGCCCAGTAATAGTTGCTGGTCTGGTTATCAATTTTTATTCGGCTCAAAGTCCAACTGCCGGTCGGATCGCCCGTGGCCGAGACGCCGATCAACAGCGAAGAATTTGTGGTCTGTCTGTCGGTCAAGACGGTCGCCACCCAGCGGTTGGCGTATGGATCATAAATCACGCGCGGGTCGAAGATATCCTTAAACGCGTAGGCTGTTCTCCAAAAATTGCTCAAGGTCACGGTGCTAAGATTTGTGCCGAGCCTGGATTGAATGCGCACCTGCGAGTTCAACATCGTCATGACATGATTTGTGCCGACCGCTCCATCCGTATCTGGCGGAGCGACTAAAAGGTTGTCGCCAAGCGCGGCAAAGCTGACGCACGGAGCGGGCGAATCGGGCGGGATAGGCATCGGTCCAGGAGAGGGGAACGAACCGGGTATCCCGAACAAAGTCGCGTTGGTCGCTGGCCCGGGAAACGGACTCGGAGCGTCGAGCAGGGGCGGAAAATCCACAGTGTCCTCGCTCGCGCCTAAGGGGCGGATTCCGCCATTCTTTTGCAAAAAAGCAGCCGGAAAGAAAACGACTGGATTTGTCGGGATGGGAAAGACCGGCGCGGGCGTTATTTGATTCGGAATAAAATCGACCACGTTGAACTCGATCGGTTCAGGTTGAAATTCAATTGGCCGGTCGGAAATGACGGTTGGCGGATTGGGAGTGATCGGATTAGGCACGAAACCAATGTCAGCGGGATTCAGCGGCTCAGGCTGAAAGGTGATGATGTTCGTTGGAACAAATGCAGGGAAAGGTGTTGGATCATTTGGTGGAAAATCCACTGGGTTTTGTGCGTTGGCGACGCCAAGACTCAACAACAATGTGAGCAACGCAAAGAGATGACGTGCTGGGAATTTTGGTTTGGCGATTACGATTCGGACTGTTCTGCTGATTTTGTTTTTCATAGTTTACTTTCGGTTATGGTTGCGGTTTGGACGAAGCCCGCGACGTTCGCACGGGCTAACGACCCCAAGCTCAGCGACCGGCGCGGCTGGCGCGGCCCCTGCGCGGTGGGGGAAAGGCGGAGGCAGGAAGCAGGGGCCGTGACAGCCGCGCCGGTTCGCTGCAGCGCATGGTTGAACCAAGCCGCTATGCGGCGGGGTGAAGTGTTCGCGTTCATGGCGTTTGAGGACATGCTCTGTCCTCATGAATACCGATTGCTCTTCCATCGCAAAATTCCGGCAGCTTGTCGAACTCAA
>JBBRWD010000096.1:0-28471 GCA_038249465.1 Limisphaerales bacterium
AGATAAACGCGGATGTACGCAGATTCCAAGGGGCTGCGACAACGACGCCCTTCACCCGCCAGGTGAGTCCCCGCCTCGGCACATCTCGTTCTGTTTCTCAATCCTATCTGCGTCCATCTGAGTTCATCTGCGGTTTTAAGGGTTAAAGTTTGGCGTAGAGGGAGCTTAGCTGGAGCAGGGCTTGAGGTAGCGAGGTGGATTGATGCCAGTGGGCGCGCAGCCAGCGGATGAGTTTGAACGTCGCCTGGGTGAAGCGCTGCAGGATTCTGTAGACCAGCGGGAGGGTCTGCCCGGTTCTCTCCAGCGCCGTTTCCTGTTGGGTCAGACGCTTCTGTTGGCGCTGGATTTCAGCGGTGTTTTCCACGCCCTGTTGCTGTTGCCAATCCTGCAACAGCAGCAGGAGGTTGTGAACGATGGCCACCAAATGGGATTGCATCTCCTTGGCCGTGGTCGTGGTCGCCCAGGATTTTTCTCCTGCAACTTGGTCTTGGTTTCGTCAAACACCTTCTCGATTTCCCAGCGCGTTTTGTAGAGCAACACCAGCAGCCCCGGCTCGAGCGTCATTTCGGAGGTGAGATAGACATAGACCTGGCCGTCGCACGGATTGCAAAAGGTGATTTCCCGCACCCCAATACCCCGCCGGTCTGTGACCACACGGTCGGCGGTGACGCCCTGATTGATCGGCTGGGTGAAATCAATGACGCGCTCCTGTTCGACTTCCAGGCGCATCCCCTCTTTGCGCAGCGACAGGAAGTAAATCCCCGACGCCTTGCGCTCCGGCCAGAAGGCCAGGTCCACTCCGGCCTTGTCCCAAACCCACAGTGCCTTGCGGCCTTTGCCCGCGCCCTGGCGCAGCATCGCCACGCTCTGCCGCTTGAGCGCCCGGATATCGTGCTCCTTCTTGCGTCCGGCCAGATCGGCCAGCGCCAACGGAAAGAGACTCTGACTTTTCAAGTTGAGCGCAAAGAAGTGGCCCGTTGGCCAGCGGGTTACTCCCCTCATCGGATCGTGGGTCGCGTGTTCCAGGTAATGACCATCCCCGGCATAGAGGTCAAACGTGGCGAGGGATGCAAAGGTGGCCAGCGGCGAGGACCGGAGCGCATCCACCCGTCGCCGCAGCAACGCGGAACATTCCGCCACCATCCCCAGCCGCCGTTGACTCGCCAGCGTTTCAAAGTAAGGCCCGACTTGAATCTCGCGACGCCAGAACATCTGGAAGGTCTGAAGAAAATCCCGCCCGCTGCGCACGTTGGACAGCACACGATCCACGCCCTTGGTCAACCAGTCCCAATCCGATTCGACGGGACAGTGGCGCAGGGTGGTGGCCTGGGCGAAGACCGCGCTCAAGGGTTCCAGAAATTGGTTGCGCGCTTCCGAAGAAGTGCCCGATAACGGTGATAGGGTGATGGCCATTAAAATAATTTTTTGGCCGCGATCACCAGAGCAAGCTTATTCGCCACAAATCGCACCGCCACGGCGCGTTCTCACTCAAGGAGTCATCCGCGGACCCCAGTAAAGATGACCTCACCAGCGCCACTCTCGCCACGCCAAACACCCATTGCAACTGTTCCAGGCCTTTCATTCAATGACACCAATGCTTCCGAATAAGGAATCAACCCGAACTCCGAAGTTGGGGAGCACACCCGCCCTCGGGTGTGGCTGGACGCGCCTCGTGTCCAGCACGCTGCGCCTCCCGCTGTTCCGAGGCATCCTGAACTTTTTCACGCTCACCGGGTTTTCCGCGAGGGCGCGGAAAACTGCACCCGGGGCGGGTGCGCTCCCCATCCAACCTCGGATTTCGGGATCAATTCCATTCTCGACCGCGGCGTCCATCTTGATGAACGGCGGCCAGGGGGTGAAGCCTTCGCCAGTGGTGTGGTCCCAGCAAGTCGCCTGGACGCTCAGCCTTCGAGCGTCCATCCCGGCCGGTATTCGCGGCGGATGAACTGCGCGGCCTCGGGCACGTTGGTCACTTTCAGCGCGGGCGCGTCCCAGAGCAGGCGGGCGCGGGTGAGTTCCTCGCGCAACTGCACGCGTAGCGCCACGTTGCCCAGCAACACCGCCTCGGCCAGCGGACCGGCGTAGTCGAAGTTCGATCCAGCGGCCGGACCGCCTTTGCAGGCTGCCGCCCATTCGAGGTAGTGCCCGGCGGAGCGCGTAATCACCTCCGGCAGGCGGCCGATTTCCTTGCGCCGCTCCGCGGGCCAGACGGTGGCGCCGAGAATGAATCCCTTGTCGCCGATGAGCAGGCGGCCGTTGTCGCCCATCGGGACGCCTTCCGGCAATCCCTCGGGCCGCGGCGGACGGAGTCCGCCATCGTACCACGCCAGTTTGAGCGATGGCATCGCGAGGCCGCCGGCGATCTTGGCGTCGAGTCCGCGGGTAAACGTATTGTGCGGCTGCGTTTCGGCGCCGCGCGCGGGGAATTGATACGTGACCATCGAGCCCAGCGGATAGGTCTCCTTGTTGACGCGCGTCGAGGCTCCCTGCACGGACGTGGGCGCGCCGAGTTTCAACGCGCGGAAGACGGGATCAATCGCGTGGCAGCCGATGTCGCCCAGCGCGCCGGTGCCGAAATCCCACCAGCCGCGCCATGTGAACGGGAGATAGACCGGATTATACGGACGCGTCGGCGCTGGACCGATCCAGAGATCCCAGTCGAGACCCTCGGGCACGGGCGGCGTTTCCTTCGGACGCTCGACGCCCTGGGCCCAATATTCTTTGAACAGACCCTGCGAGGGGCGATCGGTCCAGATATGCGCCTCGCGCACCGGCCCGATGGCGTCGGCCCACACGAGTTCGCAGAGACGCCGCGTGTCTTCGCTGGCCGCGCCCTGGTTGCCCATCTGGGTGGCGAGTTTGTGTTCGCGGGCAAAGGTCGCCACCTGGCGCGCCTCCCAGACCGAGTGGGTGAGCGGCTTCTCGCAATAGACGTGTTTGCCGGCGCGCATCGCGGCCATCGAGGCGAAGGCATGCGTGTGGTCCGGCGTGCCGACCACCACGGCGTCGATGTCCTTCTGCTCGGCGAGCATCTTGCGGTAATCCTTCCACTGTTTCGCGTTGGGGAATTTCTTGAAGATGCCCGCGGCGTGTTTCCAGTCCACGTCACAAAGCGCGACAATGTTCTCGGTGGGGAACTGGTTGATGTCGGATCCGCCCTGGCCGCCGATGCCGACGCCGGCGATGTTCAGGCGGTTGTTGGCGGGTTCGGCGCCATTGAGTCCGAGGACTGAGCCGGGCACGAATTGAAACGCAGTGGCAGCGAGAGCGGAGCGGCCGAGGAACGCGCGACGGGAGAGTCCGGTCGAAGAGGAGGGTGAGTTTGTCTTCATAGGGTGACAGAGGAAACTGACCAGCCGCGGCGTGGGGAAATTCATAGAAAGTCCGCCAGCGTCGCGTCGTAGAGGCGTCTCGGTAGAGCGCCGCCAATTGATCGAACCCGTGCTGGAAAGAAGCAAATGGCGGCTTTCTCCCGAAAGCCGCTACGCCTCGTCGCGGTGCATCGGGCGCAGGATCCCCCAAATCCGCGTGAAACACTCCTCCGGATAACCCAGCGCACGCTTGAGTTGGTAGTCACGCTCGATGGGATTCGCGATGCCCTGGCAGCGGCGGAAGTCGGCCCACGAGATGAAGCCGCGCAGCCAGGCCCAGTGCGCGAGCACCGGCACCGGGTAATCGCTCCCGTGCAGCACGCGTCCGCGCAGCGGTTCGATGAGGCACTCGGGCGTGTGCCGTCCGCGGATGGGCACGCTGAAGGCCGAGTTGTCGCCGTAAAGATTCGGATACGGCCGCACCATCTCGGCGAAGACGTGGAAATACTCTGGATCGAACAAACCGCTCTTGGTGCCGCAGTGCGCGGCGATGACCTTCACCCCGCACTCAAGCGGGAGTTTGAGAATGCGCGGATCGGAGAATTCCTTGCGCACGACCGGAACAGTGTGCTCACCGCCGGTGTGGGCGAGCAACGGCAGCCGGGCCTCGGCCATGCGTTCCCAGAACTTGCGATAACGCGGCGCACTGCAATCAATGTTATGGCAGTTCGGCAGGCACTTCAGCATCACCGCGCCGGCCGCGAGACAGCGCTCCAGTTCCTCAAAGGCATCGGGGCGCGCCGGATGAATCGACACCGCCGGGAGAAACTCAGGATGCTCCCTCGCCAGGCGGAGCACGTAATCGTTCGGCACATAAAACGAGCCGACGCCTTCCATTACTTTCCCGTGCTCATCATAAACCTGATCCTGCGCGAGGATCACGACCGCACCGAGCGACGACGTGCGGACCAACTCGAGCAGGCGATCAACGAACAGCCGATCCAGATCGCCCGTGAGCGCGCCGCCGGGCAGGCCGATGTGGCGCAGCATGAAATTGGCGAGCGGCCGGTGCCAGCCGGTGACGCGCACCCAGCAACCGCTGCCGGAGGAGCCGTTGCCCACCACGTGGACGTGCAGATCCACCGGCTTGAGTTTGGCCGGGGCGGCTGTTTCAGGCGACGGCATGGAATTCTGCAACGATTGGTTCGAGTCCGGTGACGGCCTGTCCCCAAGGATCGCGCGTGGTAAACAGGCCGAGGCAGACTCCATCGGGGCGGCGTTCGGCGTAGAGGACCGCGTGCGCGAACACCCAGCGCATCCGCTGTTCGGGAAGCTGGTTGATGCGCAAGACATCGAACGAGTCGGCCACGCAGCGCCAGGCGTTGTCGAGGGCGCCATCGGGAAACTCAGCCGACCAGCTCCGGTTGAGGCTGGTGCGATCCGCGAAGCGCACGCCGCACGCCAGCAGGCCGGGCGTGGGCTGAAGCTGATCCAGCCATTGATGAAATGCCTCCTTCATGCGGTTCCGCCCGGCTCGGCGGTGGAGTAACTGGTCCGCGTAAACATGGCGTGGTCCTCGAGAATGCGGCAGAGGGCGCGCTCGCGGTCGTCGCTGGCTTCAAGCCGTTCCAACTGGCCGAGCGGCAGATTCACGTTCATCAATTTGCTGCGTTGCGTGATAAACTCAAAGAGCGCGAGCCGGCCGCGTTCATCCGGGCTTTGCCATTCCAGCAAGACCTCGCCCTGGAGTGAGCAGATCATCACCTCCTCGATCTTTGGCCGCATGCTTTCGCCCGAAGGCGCTTCTTCCATTCCCTCCTGGACCGATCCGGCTGCCAGCGAAGCGGCGGCCTCCTCAGCCGGTCCGGCTTCCAGGTCGCCTTGCGCCTCGTCACGTTTTTGAGCAGCCTCCATCAGGAGAAATTCCCACGATCCGCTGATGCTGCGGCGGGGTGGCGCGGTGAACGGCTTCACCTGGAAATTCCCGCCAGCCAGGCTGAGCAGATCGTTAAAGGCGTTGACGCCGGTCAGCGGAGTGTCCTCGGCGTGAACAATCTGGCCGTCTTCGATGAAGATCATCCCGTGCCGCCCGCGGGCGTTGATTTCCAGGATGGAGGAGTTGCGCGACAAACACTCCATCTGGATCACGTCCTGGAGGCTGACTTTGCGCAGCACGCCGCGGAAACCATCCTCGGGCTGCAACTGCAGCAGGCCGTCGAGCGTGGTGAAGATGCCCTGCCAGCCGCTGCCGGTGCGGGGCTTTTCCAGGCACAATTCCGCGCCCGCGTTGAGGCAGGCCGCGCGGCGTTTATCGTCCGACTCACCCGTGAGTCCGACCTTGATGAGATTGGGAAAACGTCGTTGGAGCAGGCCCAGAAACTGCACTCCGTCCAGCACCGGCATGTTGAGGTCGAGCGCCAGGAGGTCGAAGGAGTGTTCCTGCAGCAGAACCAGAGCCTCCCCCGCCGACGGCGCCGTGTGTATCGACCAGGCGGTGCCGGCATACTGCGACATCAAGAGTTGCACCTGAGCCAGGAACCCGGGCTCATCATCGACAAACAAAACCTGTTTGACCTTGTCATCCATCGGGTGACGCGCCTGCCCGCGGTCAACTCGCCGGAGCAGCCAGACGCATCCTAGGCGCCGTGGCGGGCTGCCAAAAGAAAATTCCAGCCGGGCACCGCAGGTCGGGCGCATCCGCGCACTGCCCCCCGGATGCAACCGGGTTGGAGCGCGACGGTGGCGTCGCTTCACCGTGCGCAAGGCCGCCGGCCAATGATGGCACCTTGTCCCGCCGTACATCGAAGCGGCCTGAAGGCCGCGCGCCGGGCAGTGCGCAGATGCACCCCCGCAGGTCGCCGGAAAAGGCCGCAAACGGCCGGAAGAATCCCCGCACCTTTACGCCGCCCTGGGTTGCAGGAGAAGGTCGGTGTCGGATCGGGATGCCGATGGCGCCAGGGTGGTCCGCCCGGCCCCGGTGTCCACCGGGTGATCCAGGGGAGACGCGGCGCGCCATTCCTCGACAAGCTTCACCGCCGAACGCACCGCGGTCGTGGCGCTGAAGGGATCACGCTCCTCGGGTGCCGCGTCGTGATGTCGGGCCACCGCTTCAATCGCCGGCCAGGGCAGACCCCATTGACTGAGCAGACAGGCGCCGAAATCAGCGTGTGTCGCGCCCAGCATCTTCTGCTCTGCCTGCCATAGCGGGATGGACTTTTGGGAGGCCCAGCGCCGCGCGGCTGCTGCGCGTTCGGGATGATTGATGTCGAGCAGCAGCCCGCCCACATCGTGCAGCAATCCGCCGAGATGCGCGTCGCGGATGATGGCCTCATCTTCGGTTTCGGCGCGGGCGATTTCCCGAGCAAGCCGCGCGGTCATGCGCGCCTCCGCCTCCCACGAATCGAGCGAGTGAGCCCGCGGGACGGCGTAATCAAAGAATGCTCTCAGGTGCGCGAGCAACACCAGCGAGGTCGTCTCGGTGGCGTTCCAGCCCGCCTCGCCGGCCCAGCGCGAAAAATGCCGGTGCGCCTCGGGGAACCCGGCGATGATGGCTTCCGCTTGTGTTGCCGAAAGCGTTCCGTGTTGCCGCGCTTCCTCCACCTGGAAAAATATTTCCGGCGCGGCGGGCATCGAGGGCAGGCGTGCGAAGAGCCGTTGGGCAGGCTCGCCGGGAAACCATGTCTCGTGCGCCAGCGCGCGGGTCAACCGTTCGAGCAGCGCCTCGGCGGTCAGCGGTTTCAGCCAGACTTGGTGCGCCGCGCCCGAGCACTTGGGCGACGCGGGCAGCCGGCGCGATTCTGCGAGAAGGAAACGCCGCGTTCGCGGGTGGCGATGCAGCACCTCCATCAGCAACTGTGCGCCGCTGAAGCCCGGCAGGGCCAGTTCGGCCACCACGGCCTCGCAGGGATGCCCCGCGAGCAGGGCCATGGCTTCAAGAAAGCCGCGGGCCAAAACGAAATGCCAGTCGCTGGCTGGCGCGCTGGCCAACGCCCGGAGATCCTTCCGCAGTCCTTCCTCGGCGCCGACCAGCAAGATGTTTTGCGGTGAATGCATGACGGGTGGCGTTAGTTCATCCGTAGCGCCGACTGGCCCGCGGCGTGGCGCAGCGTGGCGGCGATTCCGCCGGAAGGGGCCCGGACCGGCTGGCTCGAAAAGATTCGCAGCGCCGCCTCGGCTCCGGCCCGCACCCATTGGTCGGCGTCTTCCAGGCGCGCCCGGAGCGGACCGGCCGCCGCCGACTCCTGCATCCGCCCGAGTGTTTCCACGGCAGCCAGGCGCAGGTCGCGATCCTCATCATCCAACACTTGCAGGAGCGTGCGGATGACGGCCTGTCGGCGAAAGACCGCCTGGTCGTGCCCCTGGCGCAGGCTGGCCTCCACCTCCGCCGTTTCGCGGAATTTGTTCAGCGCGGCCGAGGCCGCGTGACGCACCCAATAATCGCGATGTTGCATCCCGGCTTCGAGGCGGGGAATGGCATGCTTTGCCTCCTCGGAACGCTGCCAGTCCGGATCGATCCGGCGCAGGGCTGCCGAGGTGGCCTGCCTCACGGAAAGCTGCCCGTCGGCCAGCGATGCGACGAGCCATTCGATGGCCCGGCGGTCGCCGATGCGGCCATACGCCACGGCGACGGATTCCCGCACATCGTTATCCGCATCGCTCAGGAGTTCGGCGAGCGGTTCGACCGCGTCGGGTGCGCGCAACAGGCCGAGCGCGTCCACCACCGCCTTGCGCACGCTCCAATCAGGATCATTCAGCGCCGCCGTGAGTGGCCGGGTGGCGGTGGCGTCGCCCAGTTTTCCAAGCGAGGTGGCGGCGGCGGCGCGCAGCAACGTGTCGCGATCCCGCAGTTGAACAGTCAGGGCCTCGATGACCTTGGGCTCGGGAAAGCCGCTCAAAACCTCGGCCGCCGCCACACGGACATGGGAATCGCGATCGTTGAGGGACTCGATCAGCAGCGTGAGCACGCCGGCGTCCTCGATCTGCGCCAGAGCCTCAAGCACCCCGCGGCGGGTGTGGCTGTGCTCGTCTTTGAGCGCCTCGGCGAGTGGTTCGATGGCGACATCCCCGAGCACCGCGGCTCGGCCATATTCGCCCAGAGCCACGGCCTGCCGGGCTTGATCGATGGGGCTGGTCGGCGACCAGCCGAGCGCATCGAGCGTCTTGGCCGCGCGCCAGCGCACCGAGACATGGGGATCGCGCAGCGCGATGACGATCTGGGGAATGGATTCCTTGTCGTTGCAGGAGAGCAGAGCCCCGATGGCCGCCTCGCGCACTGACGGTGCGGGATCGCCCAGCATGGCTCGCAATGAAGGCAACACCGCCTCGCTATGTGTCCTGGCCAGCGCCTTCAGCGCGGTCAGGCGAATCTCCGCATCCCCATCGCCCAGGCTGCGGGTGAGCGCGTCGATGTTCTTCGGGCACTCGGCGGAGCCAAGCGTCTGCACCGCTTCGAGGCGGTTTTCAGCCTTTCTCGACTTCAGTTTTTGGAACAACCACCACTGCATAATTCACGGCGGCCAACGAAACATGATCCGGACTCAATTCACTCTGGCATCCAAAGCCAGTTGTGTGCCGTCGCGCCTGGAGTGCCGGATTTCGTCTGCGGTGGCTCGCGTCCGACCGGCATGGGGCAGGCGGTGTCTCGATTCTGGACAGACTGACAAGACCATGGGATGGGCCACCAGAAGACGCTTGGTCCCAACCCGCACGGGCGCGTCTGTCCCCAGCGCGCCGTCGGGCTGGCCGGGAGTGGTTCGCGGCGCGCTGGGACAGACGCGCCCAGTCCGGGTGTCGTCCTTCTCACTGCCTGGTTAGTAACCGCGAGAGATGGTGCCGGCTGGCGGGAAGAAATTTCCGCGAACGGCCCGGTTGAACAGGGCTGTTCTGAAGCACGCTGGCCGGACATCACCGACAGACAAAACCGCGTTCCGATCCGGAAATTGCCTCGACAGCCGCGCGCACGCTCGGGGAAATAGGTTCCATGCATCCGCTGACTTGCGCTGGTCCGACCCGTCGGCTGCCGAAGAACTATCTCCTCGCTTTGCGGCGCTTGGGCGTTCGCCAGACACGCCATCTCCTGGTGGTGACGGTGGCGCGTCAACGCATGGCGTGGTTTGAAACGGGCGCCGACGGTTTGCCGCGATGCCGCGGCGAGTGTGTTGTCTCCACCTCGGCGTGGGGAACCGGCCAGGTGATGAATTCAAATCGCACGCCGCTGGGATTGCATCGCGTGGCGGAGAAGATCGGCGGCGGGCATCCCATCGGGACGGTTTTCCGCAGCCGCGTGGCGGTCGGCTGCACCTGGCGCGGCCTGCCGGATGCCACCATCGTGCATCGCATTCTCTGGCTGGAGGGACTTGAACCGGGCTTCAACCGCGGTGGCAACGTCGATACGCACGCACGCTTCATCTACCTCCACGGCTTCGGCGACGAGACGACGCTAGGCCGGCCGAACTCGCACGGCTGCGTCCATGTGGCGGCGGCGGATTTGATGCCGTTGTTCGAGCGCGTGCCCTCGGGAACGCTCGTTTGGATCGAAGCCGGACCCTGAATCCTGCCCCGCGGTTCAGCGCTTCGGCGAGCTGGTCGTCGCGACCGCCGCCGCCGCGGCTTCAATTGTGAATGGCATGCCCAGCTTGGTCAGGTCGCGCAGATAGACCAGGGCCGGCTTGCCGCTCGCCGTATCGAGGATCACTTCGAGGACACAGAATCGGCCGGACGGTATGCCGTAGCCGACCACGTGGAAGCTGAATTGGAAACTGCGCGTCGTGAGAAAGGGCGCGAACGCCTTGAACTTCTCGGCATTCACCACCCCCTCCGTAAACAGCCAGGCCACGCTCGCGCTTTTGCCGGAGGCGAGATTGCGTCGAGCGGCGAGGATGTTGCCCGCGAGCGTCTCGTCGATGCCGGGAATGGTTTGCAGCACGGTGGAGGACGCGGTGTTGAGATTGATGAGTCCGGCGAGTTCCTCCGCGTTGGTGGCCGTGAACCAATCCAGCACGATGGCGAGGTGTTCCTTGCCGATGCCGGAAACAAGCTCGACCTCCTGATTCTGCGCGGCCTTCAACTTGGTCCTCGCCTCCAGCAAATCAGCGGCGTGCGCGAAGACCACCTTGTTGCTCCGGCACGCGGCGAGGAATGGACCGAACGTCGCCGGCAAATCATTCGTGTACGGCGCATCCGCCGGGTCGTTCAGATTGACGCGCGGCAAAGCTTCGCTGTCCTCGTTCCATTCGTGGGAATTGACGGTCAACAGCGGCGACAAACCCGCGTTGAGCCGGCTGTCGCGGTCATCGGGCGGAAAACTCTCCTCGCCGTCGCTCTCGTTCGGGTCGAGGCGGAAGTTCTGATTGGCATCCTCGCCATAAAGCATCCCGGCGTTGAAGCCGCGCACCAGCAGCAGTTCATCGAGCGTCGAGAGCGGGCCGTTGAGGATTTTGTACGGCTGCGCCAGCGTGTCGTAATACTCCTGCTCGGCGCCCTCGGGATGCGGCGTGTTGTCGGCGTCGATGAAATCCAGCAGCGCCTGCGAGAGCAGCGGCTTTACGCCGGGCAGTTTGTTGAGGCTTTCCTCGATGGCGGTGTTGAGGTTGAGCTTGCTGGCTTCGTCGGTGAGGCCGAAGCGGAGTTCGTCGCCCTCGGGATCGCCGCGGGAGAACACGGTGAAATACCAGCGGTCCGCACCGTCATCGACCACGAGTTGTTCACGGAAAGTCGCCGGATTGTCACGCCATTCGAGCGCGCCGGGCGGCAACTCGGTGACAGAACTGATGGCCGCCTCGACGCCGCTCATGGCTGCGGCCCAGGCTTGTCCGGAGCCGCTGGTGGCCGCGCCCGCCGTTTCCTCGGCCTTCATGCGAAACAAAAGGCTGATGGCGATCATCGACGCCAGCAAGACGATGATGAGAACGGCGACGAGCACGAAGGCGGATCGCGGACGGACGCCAACAGCGCGATTGCTCCAGCCAGTCTTCAAGGGGGTCCCTCCATCGACTCGCTCGCCGGAGCGTTGGTGTCGGATAGGCTGCTGGCGGAAATTGGGCGGCTGGCGGGAAGGTAAATGATCCGACGGAAGACCAGGCCATCCAGATCCTCCGTCGCGGAGTCTGCGGTGATGGGATCTGCCGCGAGCGTTACTTCCACGCCCAACGGCATTTGATCCAGATTCCACGAGTCCTGCCAGAACGTGCCGTCCCAGTAGCGGAAAGCCAGGTGGCGCAGATCGGCGGTGAGCGGTGGCGCCGGACGATTGGTTTCCGCGGGAGCATCGACCGTCCCCTGCGAGCGGGTCACGATCTGCCGGGTGACCATCGGTTCCTCGGAGCGCACGATGCCCGAAACATTGGTGCCGTCGCCGGCCAGAGAGTATTTGACCAGACGTAGATCGGTCTCCGGGGCGGTGGCCCGGCCGAGTGCGCCGGATCGCCAGGCGTTGCGCGAGGGAAACCCGGCTTTGACGAATTGCAGCGAGGAGGCCTCGCCCTTCAGCGGCGGCTTGTAAAAACAACGACCGGGCACGCCGCGCAACTCCGTTTCGAGGCGGTTCATCAAGAGGCGTTCCGTGGCGAGGCGATCCGTTTCCTGGAGCAGTTGCGTCCGAAGCTCGGCCGCCTGCTGATAGAAATAAACCAGCACCATCAGGATCGCGGCGGCGATGCCAATGGCCAGCAGCACCTCGACCAGGGTAAAGGCCCGGCGGGCAGCGCGTCCTGATGGAATTCGTGCGGCGCGCATGGTTCAAAAACCTCCATCCATGCCGAAATCGCCGGCTTCGGACTTGCCGGCTGAGCCCACCCGGATCGATTGGCTGAGGCGGTGAACCAGTGGCGGATCATCGTGCCGCACGATCACTTCAATTAACTGCGCCGCGCCGCCGGAATCTTCGCCGGGCGCAGTGGCGGCGGGTACGATCTCCCAAGACCAGCCGGTAAACGGCGCCTCGAATTCCATGGGCCCCATTTCCTCGAGAGTGCGCGCGCCCATCTGCAATTCCGCGAGAATCGAGGCAGCCAGATTGGAGGCATGCGCGTTGAGCCGCTGCCGCTCGACGCTGTTTATCGAAGCGCTCATGCCGCCGCTGATGATGGCGGCGGCGACCACGAACAATACCAGCGCGAGCACCACTTCCAGCAGCAGGGCGCCGCGCTCGCGGTGACGATGTGCCGGGATTCGATGGACGGCCACACCTCTCCGCATGAACCGCCAGGCAGGGCGCGTCCCTCCGTGCGCGGCGCCAGTCGTCTGGGAGGCTCCGGACGGCGCGCACGGCGTGACGCGCCCTGCCTGCGAGCGCTTTCGCGACGATTGGTAGAGGCAGTTCATGGCGCGGTCTCTTCGGTCGCCATGACATCGAATGGCTCGCCGAACTCGTCGTAGCCGGTTTCGAGGATCGTCTCGCGGGTGGTGGAGCCAGTCAGGCCGTTGAGTTGGAGGCGAAGCTTGCGAGGTTTCTCCGCCTCCGGCTCGGTCAAGACAATCGTGGCCGAGTCGCTCGATCCATCCGGGAAGAACGCGATGGAGGGAAAGAGTTCCAGCATCGATTCGTCGAGCAGGTGGGCGTCGGCCTCGTTCGCGCTGCCATCTGTCACTTGGCTGTCCGATGCGTCGTCGCCCAGTTCGACGCTCTCAATCTGGATGCGGTCCAGAAGGTCGTCGGCCTGCAGCGCGCTTTCCTGGACGGCGGCGAACACGCCGGATGCACCGAGTGGATCCGGCTCCCATTCCAGTTGGATTCGCACCGCGCCGTTCGTGCCGGAAGATTCATGGAAAACCACGCGCACCTGCCGGCCGGTGTTGGCGGCGTGTGCGCGGGCGAAACGGAAGATTGTCTCCAGCCGAGTCGCGCCTTCGTCGAGCACGGCGTTGTCGGTGAGACTGGAGAAATTGAAGATCACCGCGCCGAACAACAGCATCACCAGAACCACCACCAGCAGCAGTTCAATCAGGGTGAACCCCTGACCGGAATGCCGGCGGAGCGGACCGGTCAGTCGGCGCATGGCGGATTCCGGCTATTTTGTGGAGGGCGAGCCGCCCGCGTCGCCGGCACCCTCGGTGTCGCTGTCGCTGGCGAGGAAAATGTCGTCGTCGGTGTCGGGCTGGCGGTCGGGACCGATGGAGGAGAGCCTGTAAGGCAGCGCAGGTTTCTTGTCGTCCACCGCGGCCATGGAATTATCGACAGCCTCGTAGCGGAGTTCGCTGCCCCACGGGTCATCGAGACGGGTGCCGGGCTTGAGGTACGGCCCCTGCCATTTCTCGCCAAGACGCTCGTTTTCAAAAGTGGGCTTTGTCGTGAGCGCCTTGAGACCGCCTTCCTCCTCAGTCGGATAATGGCCGAGATTCAGGCGGTAGGTATCGAGCGCCTGGGCCACCTGGCCGAGCATCACGCGGGTGGTGTTCTTCTCAGCGCCTTCCTGCTGCGGCAGCACGAAAACCACGAGGGCTCCGGCCAGCAGGAGGATGATGACGATGACAAGGAGGATTTCGATGAGGGTAAAACCCGCGGCACGCGCGCGACGGTTTCGTAATTCGCTGATAGTTCGAATGATCATAGCAGTTCTGGTTCGGTCAATGCTGAGTAAGCTGACGGGCCGAAAAGGTGTCAAATTCAATTCCCAGCGTGGTTCCCTCGGTGCAGGGCGCATCCGCGCACGCCCCCGGCGCGCGGCCTTGAGGCCGCTTCAGCGTGCGAGGGGTGTTGGCGAAACATTGCCGGACGGTTTCTCGAACGATGAAGCGGCGTCAACGTCGCGCTCCAACCCGATTGCCTTCGGGGGGCAGTGTCGAAATGCGCCCCTCGGTGCAATACGCGGCGCAACGCCGTGAGAGCGCGGCAGTCGCGTCTTACTTCCGCACGGATGAACATCTCCGCAATGGACGGATGAAACCGGAGGCTGATCGCGCCACCAAGTTACGGTGACACCACCCGGAAGAAGCGCCGCGGCAGCCAGAACGATGCCTCGTCGAAGTACCAGGTGGTCGTCTGCGAGCTGCTGAAGGTGAACACGTCCTCCCAATGGTTGAGGTCTTCCGAAGCTTGGAGCCGATAGGTCGCGCCCATTTCGCCGTCCACGCTGAAGACAAAGCCCGCACCGGATTCCGGCTGAACCCGCAATCTCGGCGGCCCCCAGTATTCGGATTGGAGAATGGTCTCGTTATTGCCCACGGCCAGGATTCGCCCGTCAGCCTCGATGACTGCCCGCAGGTCGTTCTGGCAACGGGTCGAGCGCAACGTCCAAAACTCTCCGTCCGCCGACGTGGCCATCAGCCCATCCTGACCCACGGCGAAAAACTGTCCATTGGCAATCCCAAGGTCTTCGACGCCCGGGGAGTAGAGGCCGGGAACCCGCGATGGAGACTCCAGCCAGGCTTCAAGGTTCGTGGACCAGACGGAGCGCCCCCCTTTTCCGGCGGCGAGCCATCGTCCGTTGCCGAAGGCGACGCCCTGAAGATACGTGTCGAACTCGTCGGGCGCGGGGCGATGGATCCAGTTGGCCCCGTCGGTCGAACTGAGAATCATCCCATTTCTTCCGACGGCCACAAAGGAACCGTTGCCCCAGTTCACGGCATTGATCCGCTCACCAATTGATGCCTGCGAGCCCGTCCAGGCGAGACCGTCGGAAGAAACGAGCGTGTTGCCCGCGTCGCCCACCGCGACGAATCGCCCAGCCGCATACACCAGGTCATAGAATCCTCGCGACACGATGCCCGGGAGCCGCGCCCAGGTGGCTCCGTTCGTCGAGACCAGCACCGTGCCGCCCAGCGTGTCGTTGTCTCCCACCGCGACGAACCGTCCCTGGCCGAACGCCACGCCCCGGAGGTTGTTCGTGGTCGGCGGAGCAGTTCGTGTCCAGGTCGTGCCATCGGGCGAGGTGACCACCAGACCTTCGTTGCCGACGGCCACGTAGCGACCGTTGCCGTGCGTCACCGAGCGGAAATTGACCGCGGATCCATCGCTGACCGCGGCCCAGTCAGAACCGTTGGACGAAATGACAATGTTTCCCTTGTCGCCCGCGACGATGAAACGCCCGCCGACGTATGCGGCGGAATAGAGTCCATTGGTGGGCTGGATGGAGTGAAAGTCCCACTGGACGCCGTCGGCCGAACTGGCGACGCCGGGAACGCCGTAACTGCTGACGGCGATGAATCGTCCGCCGCCAAAGGTGGGGGCTTTCAACCGCCCCACATTCAAAAGATTGGTCGAGGTCCAGTTGGTTCCGTCCAGCGAGGTCATGATCGCCGCGTTATTTGGATACTCAAAGGCCGTGACCGCGAGGCGGTCGCCACACCATCCGATGTCCACCGGTTCAAGGGGCGGATTGAGCGGATGGAATTCCCACTCGCTTCCGTTCGTGGAACAGCCCAGCGCATACGCATATTCTCCCGGAACTTCACTCTCGATCCACGCCAAGGTGTAGAATCGCCCGTTGCCAAAGGTCGCCCTGCCAAACCAGGGGCTGCCCGACGGCTCTGGGAGGGTCCAGTCAACGCCGTTGGACGAAAGGATCGACCGGCCGTCGTAGTAAACTGCGACGAACGAGCCGTTGCCAAACGCGAGTCCGCTCGGAACTGTTGGAGAATAGGGGATCAGATTCGGAAGCGGGTGGTAATCCCACGTCACGCCGTTGGTGGAACAGGCCGAGTATCCATCCTCACCGAGGGCCACGAACACTCCGTTACCAAACGCCAGAGGATCAAGATCCCCGTGATCGTCGTTGTGGTTTTCCCATGTGAGACCGCCATCGCGCGAAACCATCCGGGTGCCCGCCCGGCCCACCGCCACCACCACGCCGTTGCCCTCGGCCAGAGCGAACACATCGTTGCCCTGCGGCGTCGGCCGCCGCCAGTGCCAGTGCTCGAGCGGTCCGGCTGAGACGACGCGAACCAGCGCCCGTTTGCTGTTCGTGGAGCCGGCTTCGTTCGAGGCCACCACGGAATAAAGGCCGGAATCGTTGGTAGTCACGTCATACAGAGTCAGAAGCGAATTCGTAGCGCCCGGAATATCTACCCCGTCGCGCCGCCACTGGAAGACCGGATCGGGAGCGCCCCACGCCCCGACAAACAAACGGAGAGTCTGGCCTTGCGCCACAACTTGGCTGACGGGTTGGGTGTAGATCTGGGGCAGTTCGGTCAGCACGGTCAGTTCCATCGCCCGGCTCAGGACCGCGCCCCGCGGGTTCCAAGCGACGGCTTGATAGCGGCCGCTTTGATTGGTGGAAATCACCTGCAAGTCGAGCCAGCTGTTGGTGGCCCCGGGGATCGCCGTGCCGTTGAGGAACCATTGGAACCGTGCGAGCGGACTGGCGCTCACTTCAAAGAGGAGATACGCGTAGTCACCAGCGAAGACCCTTTGATCTTCCGGTTCCGACTGCACCTCGGGAGGAAACATCCTCATGGTCAGTCGCGCGACCTGGCTGGTGACCGCCCCTGCAGGATTCCAGGCGATGGCCTGGTAGTCGCCGATCTGGTTGGTGGACAAAACCAAGAAGCAGAGGTTCTCGTTGGTCGCTCCGGCGATGGCGGTGCCATTAAAGAACCATTGGAATTGAGGATAAGGCACGCCTTCAGCCCAGACGGTGAAACAGGCCTCTTCGCCGGCAGCCAACTCGGCTGAATCCGGCTCCAAGGTCACCACCGGTGGCGATTGCTCGATCACGACGGTGGCCAGGAGACTCGTGACAGCGCCACTGGGCGACGTGACGACCACGTCGTAATCGCCGGTCACGGTCGGGGCTTCAAACCAGGAGGCTTCCAGCCCCGGAAGATTGGTCCCGTTCAGGCGCCATTGGTATTGCAGGTCAGAGCACGAGCGGGCGTCCACCGACATTGATAACCAATCACCCTCTGCGATCACTTGGCTCTGCGGATGGGCAAAGATGACGGGTTCGGGCGGATCGACCCATAACCGGGCTTCGCGACTGACGGTCACCCCGAACGCATTGCTGGCGACGAGGCGGTAGGAACCCGCGTCTGCCGGACCGATATTGGTGAGTTCGAGGCTCATCTGATTCGCTCCCGGCAAGTTGGTGCCGGAATGCTGCCACTGGAAAAACACCGGGGAACCCGACCGCACAAAAGTGTCAATGGTCTCCGCGCCGCCAGTGCAGACGACTCTGTCGTACGGCTCGGTGCTGAATGAGGGGCGGTTTGTCGTGACTTCGACCTGGGCTACTCTGCTGGTGACCGCTCCGAATGCGTTGGTGACGATGACGCTGTAGCCGCCGGTATCGCCCTCGACCGTCCAGGCGAACGTGAGCATGAGGAAGTCTCCGGGCGCACCCGCGAGAGGCACGTCGTCCTTCCGCCATTCGAACCAAAAGGGCGGGGTGCCGGTGACCTCGACGGAAAGCTGCACAAACCAGCCGGGATGGACCACGCGACCTTCCGGTTGGGTGATGAAGGCCGGCGGATGCGCCGGGACCGCGGCAGCGAGTGAGGTGGCCAAGACCGAGGCGAACAAGGCGCCCCAAGCGAGTTGGTATTTCATTCGGATCCTCTGGGATGCGGGCCCCGGGCGTTTTACTCCAGGAGTTCACCATCGGGCACAAAGAAGGCTTATCAGCGAGCCAATGCGAAAGCAAATGTCCATTTGCGGACCGAATTCCAGCCGCCATTCATGGCCGGCGTGACGATGTCGCGGCCGAGGCGGGCAAACTTTCCGGCCTCCAGG
This sequence comes from Limisphaerales bacterium, assembly GCA_038249465.1. Taxonomy (GTDB): domain Bacteria; phylum Verrucomicrobiota; class Verrucomicrobiia; order Limisphaerales; family JBBRWD01; genus JBBRWD01. Next base: position 17,977 of record JBBRWD010000096.1, read on the forward strand.
CCATTCCCGGCGATCCGCCTGCACCGGGATTGGCCTCAGCCAAAAGTCGGGATGGATTCCTGGTTCCAAATCACGATTGGCCAGGTAGGATTCGGGCACTGATGATGACCAGAGTGATGATCTCAAGGGACCGGGGCCAGGTGGAGTCCGTCAAACGGGAGCTCTCCCGAGCGGGCATTCAGACCGAAATTCGCAGCAATCCGCTCGCGGCCGCCCTGCGGGTATCGCGGGTCGAGTTGTGGGTCCAGAATGAGCGCGATTTCACGATGGCGTCGAAGATTTGCGCCGAGTTGGAGGCACGCTTTGTCGAGCGCCCCGGGGCCACCGGTCCGGACATCGACGCGGAGGTTCAAGTGATCATTGAGGAGCCGCCGCCCAGGCAGCCGACGCGCGCGGTGGACAGCGGCCAGCGCCCGCGGGCGACGGAACCGGAGCGGGTTGTCCCGAAGATCAACAGCGCGCCGTCGGATGCCATCGAACAGGCTGCCTTGCTTCTGGAGAAGGAAATCGAGGTGTTGCTGGCGCGGGAAACGGATCTGGAACAGAAGTGCGAGTCGCAGCAAACCCGAGTCAACTCGCTGACCGAATCAGCGGCGCAATTGCGGGCACAGGTCGGCCGCGAGGTGGCCGCACGGGAGGCCGTAGAGAAGAAGGCGGCGCAGATGGCAGAGGCGCAGGCTGCGTTGCAGCGTGAATTGCGGGAAACCCAGAGCCAGCTCCAAGCCCGGGATCAGACCCTGGCCACCACCAGGACGGAACTCCAGGCCAGGCAGCAGGAAGTCCGGTCGCACCAGGCAAAAGTCGCCGAAGTCACCAACGACCTGGCCAAGGCCCAGAATCAAATCGTGGCGGAACGGCAATCGCGGACGGCGGCGGAGGACCGGGCAGCGAAACTGGATGCGTTGAACAGGACGATCGAGCAAAACATGGAGGAGCAAGCCCGCCTGCAACAGCAACTGCAAACCTACGCCGGCAACCTGACCTCCCTGCGCAACAAGCTGCACGCCCGAAACAACCCCAAGTCGCGATCATAGGTCGCGCGGTCGTGGGGATGACGGTCACGGACCGGTCTTTTTTTCCCAGCGAACTGGCCGGCGGGAAGATTGGCAGGAGGCGACGGAGCGCGAGCAATCCGATGCCGGTCGCCACGGCGCAAAGAATCAGTGGCTCGATGAGGCGCACGGCGGTATCGAGCGATTTGCAGCAGCACCTTCTCGGGCTTGTTGGACCGAAAAAAGCAGGGCGCCTCCCATCGCTCCTCCTCAAAAAGTTGAGGCCGGGGGATTGCTCCCCAGGCCTCGATGATTGAGTCAGCCAGGCCCCCACCTTGGGCACTGGCACAGCTTGTTATTGTATTCTCATTCCGCGATTTACGGGGCTACGTTCTTCTGTTGGACAACGCGATAGAACCTCGGGGAAGGGCCGACAGTGGAAACCAACACCGACATGGGTGCGCCAGTTCCATCCAGCAAAGGCTCGCCGCTCTCCTGCCAGTCCGTCGGAGCCAACGACTCGGTGAATTGCACCTTGTATTGGTAGCCCAAATAGGTCTTGAAGCTGATGGTCGCATTGCGGTCTTGGTCGGGCTGGCTGATGCTGGCAAAGAGCGGCCCTAGCCGTGTATCTTCGACACCTAAGTTCGAGCTGCTCAAGGCGGACAGAGAGGCGGAATTCATGCTGAGCATGAGTTTATCAGCAACAAGTCCATCCTCTCGCATCCACACGGACACCACATGAAGACCGGGCGTGGCGATATCAATCTGATTGATTCGCCCCCACACATAGCGCGCAGGCGCTCCCCCAAAGCCGTCCATGGCTACGCCACTGGTTCCGCCCGAGTTCCTGGCCATTTGGTCGTCCAAGCCCACAATCACCGAGTCATCGGAACCTGATTGCGAGGGAGCAAGGCCGCGCAACCTGAAATAAACAGTGCCGACCTGGAGAAAGTTGACCTGATAATCCATCCGCGGGCTTATGTTGGTAGCGCTGCCCGCATTTTTTCCAGCGTCGGGCAGAACTCGCATGCCGCAATCTCCCGAGAAGTTGGTATCCACGAGACTCGTGTTGGTATATTCGGTGCTGTTTGTCCAATAGCTTGATACGAGGCTTCCACTGACGATGCTCTTACGCGCCAGGTTTCGATCATACCGCTCGACCTCGATCGCCACCAAACCATTCTCATCCTGGATTCGGGGCGGCAGGGGCTCCTGCAAGGTAATCTGCGTATTGGCGGCCAGGGGATTTCCGGCCAGGTCCGTCACATTATTAACCGTCAGCGTATAGGTCTGACCCGCTTCCATCAGGGACGTGGTGAGGATCACAATTCGATCGTCCCACATTTCGGCACTGGAGATCACGACTCCCTGATCCAAGGCGTAATTGGCCTGGTTGGTACTCGTGACATTTAAGCTGCCGGGGGTGGTCATATCGAGCAGGGGCCTGGAGAACAAGACTGTCACCTTCGAACTGTCCGGATAACTGAGTCGGGTGGCCAAAACCGTTGTGAACGGAGCCTCAGGGGCGACAACCGTAAGGGTTGCTTCAGCCGATGTCACGCGCCTGCCGGGCACCATCACGACGCATGTAAATTTCGCGCCGTTGTCACCGATGACCGCAAACGGAGTGACATACGACGCGCCGCCTGCGCCCTCAATATTCACGCCATCCCTCTGCCATTGGAAGCCAACGTTGGTTCCAAACGCAGACAGGCCTGTGGCAGCAACCGTGAAGGTGGCCTGTTTGCTTTGTTGAACGGTGGCGTTTGTCGGTTGCAGCGTGATCGCGAGGCTGGCCGGAAAGTTGGTATCCACATACCCGGCCAGATACATGCCTGGAATGACTTTGATTGTGGTGGACAGATCACTCGGCTTTGTCCAGCCGACGGCAAAATTTTCCTGACCAGCTCCTTGAGCGTGAAGCGCCTCAATGTAATATCTCCCGCCGCCCATCAGCAGTTGCGGCGCCGACTTCTGCGTGGGGTACTTTGTCCACTCGTAAACGCCAGTGGTGCCTTGCACCCCAGATTCATCGGTATCCGTGGCGATCATCACTTTGTTGACCGGATCGGCATCGGTGCTCAGATAGAGTTCGACACCGTCGTAGCCGCAAACATAAAACGTGTAGGCTCCGTCCGCCGGCGGGATGACGAATCCATACATGCGCGAGCCAATACCCGTGGCATTGTGGGGGAAATTGGGAGGCACCTCAGAACTATACATCACTCGCACCTCGTCGGGTGTGCCGTTGATGTACTTCTGGCTGCTGGTCAGATTGGCAGTTTGATTGCCCCCAATCTCCGTATATATCTCTTCCACCAAGAAGCCGGCTTGAACCCCGGCAACCGTGAATGATTTGGTAACCGTGACTATCGGGTTGCCGGAGAGGTCGGTCACACCGCTGATCAGAACGGTGTAGGACATTCCCGGAGTCTGTGAGGTGGTCTGGAGGACAACTTTTGTTGGCGTGAAGGGGTCGAAGGTGACGCCGTTTAAGTTCAACCCTCCGTCGAGCGTGTAACTTGTCAGTGCTGATGCGGAAACAGTATCAAGCGGTTCGTTAAAGTTGATGGTGATCGTGCTGAGATTGACACCAGCCACGAGGCTGCTAACGACCGGCGGGACTGCATCGGGTGTGACAAAGTCGCCGTAGAACTCGACTTCGGCCACACTGCCATTACCGGTAATGGGCGACAGATACCGCACATACCGGAAGCCGTCAACGCTGCCGATGCTGTTGATGTTTGTCCAGGCGGTCAGCGGAGTGGCGGGGATCGTATAGAGATCGACCACCCCACTGCTAAAGTCTGCCGTGGTTGAACCTTGGAACTTGCCGCCGTTCATGCGATCCTGACAGCAATCGTTGCGCGGATGAAAGCGGATTTGGGTGATTATCCTTGCACCATCCGGTCCGAAATCCAGTCCGGCCCACAACCCACTCCCCGCTTGATCCGTATAGGTCGAAATGGAACCATCAAAGACCTTGTAAGCTTGGGCGAGGTTGCCAATGACTGTCCCAGTGACTCGCGGGGAGGGTGCCAGCGTGGAGGCTTCGGCGTCATTGCTATACTCCGAATAGCCGAGGCTGTTTGAGCCGCGAACACGGTAAAAATATTGCGTATAGGCGCCATCCAAGGAGTTGTCGCTGAAGTTCGTGGCATTGGGGCCAAGGGTCGCAATCAAACCCCAGTCGTAGCCGGTCACACGCTCGACGTAGTAGTTTTCCTCGTTGTCGGCATTGTCCGTCCAACTCAGGTTGATCCGGTAGGCCGAAACCGCCGTGGCGGTCAAGTCCGTGGGTGCTGCCGGTGTTGTTGTAGCTGCTCCCGCGGCTGGAAGCGGAGACATCGCGGACAGCAACCCGCCAGCGACGATATACGTCATTAATGTTTTTCTTATTTTCATAATTTTGTTTGTTGGTTTGTGAGCTAGTGAGTTGATTGCAAATGTGCCTGTTTTCTAAGTGTTGTTCTTCCGTCTGTTTTTATGGTTTTGTATGTTGGTCTGTTTATTGGTGAGTTGATGACTATTGCGGTTGGGTTTAGGGTGGCAAGCCTGCGGAGTCTATTGCTGGCGCGGGGTGGCAACACGATAGAAGCGATTGGTCGTCGCGGTCGGGTCTGGGATTAGCAGGGTGAAATTGGTGGAGCGCGCGGCAAAATCAGCAAGCTTGCTCCAGGTTCCGGACTTCAGACCATCGGTGAACTGGACGGTGTAAGTGTGGTTGGACATGCCGGCGAATTGAACCGCAAATGTGCCGGGTGTGGTGGCTGACTCGATTTTCAGGCAGCTCAGAGGATTCGCAGGATCCGTTCCCGCGATGAATTCAGCGCGATTGCTCATGCCATCTTGATCCAAATCGCCCGCAGCGTCCGCTGCGTTGTTGAGGTCCAATCCAAGGCCGAGTTCGAACTCGTTCGGAATGCCGTCACGGTCCGAATCCTCCAGCACTGTGACGTTAAACGTGGTCGTGACACCGGGAGACAGATTGGCGTCGTTGTAAACCACGAGGCGCATCTGGAAGTTTGACGACTGGATGTTGTTTACGAGGCCCAAGGATGCCGTGACGGAGTTCAAGGTGATGAAGTTGGTCTTGTAGTTGCCAGAATTGGTGTTGACGACGACCGAAACGAGAGGACTGAGGCTGCGACGCCAACTGTAGGCAAAGGGCATGGGGTTTCCGGTAACCGCCACGCTCAACGAGAAGTCGCTGCGTGCGGCCACGGTGACGTCGGATGGCTTTTGGATGATGACGGGCGTGACGAGCGGAACGAGCGACGCGTTGGTGGTGAAGATGGTGCCGATGTCATCCGTGATGGCGACGCCGTACAAACCCTCATCCCTCATCTGGACGTTCGTAATGGTCAGCGAGGGGTTGGTCTGGCCGATAATGTTGGTTCCGTTGAAGCGCCACTGATAGCGGATCGGGGTGACGCTCGACGCCGCCACCGAGAAAGTGGCGTTGGTCGTCGGCGCGGCCAGCGGATCTGGACTGATGCGCACCCTCGTCGTCACCGGTTGGAACAATAGTTCCGCCGGAATGGGGACCGTCAGTGTGGCGTTGCTGCTTAGAGCGGTTCCCGAGGGATTCAGGACGAGGCACGAGTAAACGCCGGCCTGATCTCGGCGAACAGCGTTCAAAACCAGCATGGCACTGTTGGCGCCCGGAATGGGATTTGCGTCCAAGCGCCACTGATAAGCCAGCGGACCGGGGCCGCTCGCGGTCACGCTGAGGGAGGCGGTGAGGCTTTCCAAAACGGCCGTGTCAGCCGGTTGCGCCGTGATGGTGGGTGCATCGCCCCTTCCACCCGGAGCGCCCGGAGTCTTGCTGGCCGCAACCCAGTTCGCCGGGTCGTTTGCGTAGGAAGTCGTGCCGACCCGTTGCAGGCTCGCCCCATAGCCATCCGCGCCGAGCGGCCACGAATCCTGATCCTCATACTTCACCCGCTCGATGAGGATGTACGGCACATCGTTCGCCTCTGGGTTGTCCGGTCGTTCCAACTCGACTGCGTCGCGCGAGTTGTCCAACTGACCGCGGAACGGCCCAAACATTGGGACGGCGGACGGCACGTTGTTGCGGGCGCGGAAGGCCGCCGCCGGACCCGGGTCGTTTGGATTAATGGGCACCACGAGAAGGAAGCCTCCCGCCGGAATGCTGACGCCCCGCGGGAACTCGAAATCGACCGCGTCGCGCAGACGCCAGGTATTCGTCGGGGCGGCCGGATCGAACAACGAAACCGGCGCACCGGAGAGGTTGTGCAACTCGATGTATTCATCGATGCAATTGTCGATGAACCCACGGCTCACCCGCAGATCCGGCGGATGATAGTGGATCTCACTGATCACAATCGGGCCAACTTTTGGACCCGAGTTGGCACTGCCCAATGTCGGCGTGATTTGTGTCACGAAATGATCGTCGCCGTTGCTGATGAGGTGGCGGCCGAAGGTCGCGCCATTGGCCTGCGCGCCAAAGTCAAACCCATGCATGTAGCCGGTCAGGTTCCCATCCTCGTTGGCGGAATAGAGGTAAACCTGATCGCCCTTCGCGCCAAGGGCGAAGCCGGTTGCGCCCACACCGAAGGAGTTGCTCTGGTAGAACACGCGATAACCGTCCGCCGGAATGGCGGGGCCGACCGGAATGCGATACTGCTTCGGCGCATCGAAGTCATCGGTGAGATACCAATGGCTTACGTCCACGGGGCTGCCCGTTGGATTGTAGATCTCGATGGCATCGCCCGACAACGGGTCGGTGCGCGTCAATGCTTCGTTGATGACGACTCCTGCGATGCCCGGGTCACCCGGATCGGCCACGCCGGGCGTTCCTTGCACCATGCCGCCGGCCCGCCAACTGGTCCGCAAACTCCACGTCGAGGGCGGCAGGGCATCGTTCTGAATGACGAGCGAGAATCCCGCGCCGTCGGTGGACGGATACCAATCGTCCTTGTAGGTGAAGTCGAGAATCGGCTCGCGCAGGCGGCCTTCAAGGATCAGCCGATCGCTGTCATTGGCCAGGCTATCGTTAGTATAAACGCCGAGGACGCGCGGGACGGCGCCGTAGCGGGATTGGAAGGCGGCGAGATCCTTGACGATGACGGCGTATTCCCCTGACGCGAGCACGGCGTCGGGGAAGTCGAAGTCCAGACCGCCGCGAAGGCGAAACCGATTCACATTGAGCGGCATGGCGCCCGTGTTGCGCACTTCCAGGTATTCGAAGTTGTCCGCGTCGTTGGTGTTGCCCGTCGGCGGGTTGGCCGGGTGATACATGATCTCGGTGATGCGCAGCGGCGGCAGGGCCGTATAAAAACTGGCCGCCATCGGGCCGGACCAGATGCTGTTGATGGGCGGGTTGCCTGCGCCGGTCAGGTTGCGGTGAGTTGGGTTCCACGAGCGCGCCACGATCCTCATGTTCGAGTTCACCGTAAGAACCACCGGACGATTGTTCGACAGCGCGCCGGGAGAAATGAAACCGTTCGGCAGGCGAGGATCGGTGCCGTCAAGCGTGTAGATCACCGAGCTGTTTGCCTTGGGCCCCGGCGTGAGCATGACCTGAAAGCCGCTCGCGACCATTCCGCCTGCGCTGCTGATGAAGGGCTGCGCCAGGAAGTTCGTATCCATGAAGTTCAGGCGGCTCGCATACCAGTTTCTTTTCCACTGGATCTCTGTCAGGTAGGTGCCGCTGCCGCTGCCGTTCGTCCCCCGGACGACGACGCCCCACCGCGCCTGCTCGCGCGGTTGGGCTTCCTTGAGCTGGTGGTAGAATTCGTCGATGTGCCCATAAATGTTGTTCGTCGAGAGGGAGCCGCCAGGGAGACGCTCCTGCTGATAGCGGTCAAGCCATGCCTGAAAGAAATCCGGGGCGCGGAACAGAGTCCCCCACCAGTTTGTGAAATTGAAGTAATCGGTGCCGTTGGCCCAGATACGTGGATTAAAGCCGCGTCCGTCCGTCGACCCCTGGGTCCGGTCGTAATCCCAGGCCGGGCCATACTCGATCTTCTTGTTGCGATCCTTGTAGAGGTAACCGCTCAGCCGAAGGGCATCGATGTTGAAGGTCACGGTTTCGTGAACGTGCCGCCGGACCCATGAGTTGATGTCAATGTAATTGCTGTGGTGATTGGTGTTGTTGACCACGTTGGTGAGGCTCGCACCCGTCAAACCGGCATTGAACGCGTCGAAGTAACTGATGAAGTAAGCCCGTTGGGGCGCGCGGTTGGCGTTCGTCATCGTGCGGTAGTTTGGCTCCAGCCAGTTCATCCAGGCGCCGCCCGCACTGACCGGAAGGGTGCCGTCGTCGCTGCGATCAATGCTGACCAGGTAGCCGCCGCTTACTTCGGGCTGGGCAATGTGCTCCGGCTCCAGCTTCTCGATGTCCACCCGGTTCTTGTCGCGTTTGATCTTCTCCATCAGGACGTAGATGCCGTGATAATCACCATTGGTTCCGGTGAAGCCCGTGGAGGAAATCGGTCCGGGCGTGCCGGCGTCGTCCTTGAGGTAAAGCTCGAAGAATCTGGTGCGCGGAGCGTACTCGCCGCCATCGCGCGCCAGTTGCATGGCCAGGGGATTGTGCATCAAGGCCGGTTCGAAATTGTTCGGAGCGTAGAGCACCCAGTCGGATTCCGGCGGCATCCCGAGCAGCGGCACATTGAGGTTGGCGCCAAACTCATCCCGAGTTTCGAGGAAGAAGGATGACTTGGGATAGGTGAGTGTGCTGGAGCCGCGCACATGGAAGACTCCCCGGGCGGTGAGCGTGGGCTCGTTCGTCATCGAGGATCGCTCACAGTCGCTCTCAAACGTCTGCAGGAACACATGCCGCTCGGCATTGTTGTCAGCCGGCACCGGGCCTTGCCCGAAGTTGTGCAGGACGACGATGGGCAGGTCGGAGTTGAAATTCAGCACGTTGGTGTGGTTGGCCAGTCCGATGAACGTCTTGCTCACCGGTGCGCTGGGCAGCAGTCCCGTAGCGAACGCCCGGGCGCGAATGGCCAGCGTGTTACTGACGGTGATCGGGCCGGTGTAACGAAAACTGGTCACGCTGTTGGAACTCGGAAAGTTGGTGCCGAACGAATAATAAATCGCCGCTTCCGGCAACGAAGTGGTCAGCGTCAGCGTAAACGGCTGGTTGGTCGGAAAGGTCCGGCTGTTGCGGGAGAATTGCACCTCGGGGACGAAGCCCGCTCCGCTCGATGAGTTTGCGGCGCGAGGCGTGGGCGTGGAAAAATGGCCGGTGATGTTTGGGTTAAGCCGGTCCCTGCCATAGGACACATCATCACTTTGTGGCGGATAGGTGGGATGAAATTCCGAAACCACATTGGTGGCCGGATCGACGAGAGCCAGATACTCGCCGCTTGATTTGAGCTGAAAACTCGTGTGCAGATTGCCGGTCCCATTGGTCTGATTCCGACCGGAGGCGAACACCACGAGGTAGGCTCCTGGATCCATGTTGCGGGCCGGGAACCGCCATTTGGTCAGGTTGTTGGTGTCGTCCGTCAGAAACCATCCTTCGAGATTACCGGGGTTCGGGCCTGAGTTGTGAATCTCGATCCAGTCCGACTGCTGCCCATACTCGTCATTCAGAGTTCTGGAGTTCGCTGCCATAAACTCGCTGATGATGAAAGCGCTGGGGATACTGTTGGGGTCCACCGTGTAAGTCCACAAGGCTCCGGCGAAGACGTTCGGTGTGAGTGCCAGATCCGTAATGCCATGCCCGCTCGCAAACGCCACCGTCACGGCTCCGGTCGCGGTTGCAGGAAAACTGAACACGAACTGTCCCGGAATCCCGAAAATCAAACCGGTGGCCGGCACGTTGTTGATCAGAAGGTCCGAAGCGTCCACACCCTGGACCGGCTCGCTGAAGAGCACTTCGACGGAACTGAGTGCCTGTACCACGGGGCTCGCCGGCGGAGTGATGCTCGCGATGAACGGCGCAACGTCGTCCACCATGGCAGTGGGCTGAGCTTCAATGACCAGATCACTGCGGGTGGCGTTCGTGTTTAGCGTATGGAGGGCCAGCACGTTCTCGCCGGCTACCCGCAGGGTGAAAAGGACAACCAGCAGAGACACCGAAACCGCATTGATCCGACTGAGTGGCGAGGTTTTCAGTGACCAGATTGTGCGTCGCACGGTTCTGGGGCGCTAGAAGAGGCGCATCTATTTCTAGGATGAAATTCACCATTTCATAACGGTCATTTTCAGTGCCGTGGCTAGGTCATAGCCACTTGCAGTTGGCGAACCACGCGCACCACCAAGGCAAATCACCCAAACCCTGCAAGTCAGAGTTTCGATTCGCGTTTACGGCGTTTAGCTCAGTAACTTCTCCAAATCAGCCCTGGTCTGCCCGAGATCCTCGAGAAGCTGCTGACCGTTACTGACAAGACCTTGGGATGGGCTACCCGAAGACGCTTGGTCCCAACCCGCACGGGCAGGGCGCGTCTGTCCCCAGCGCGCCGTCGGGTTGGCCGGGAGTGGTTCGCGGCGCGCTGGGACAGACGCGCCCTACCCAGCCC
>JBBRWD010000097.1:0-28067 GCA_038249465.1 Limisphaerales bacterium
CATCCTCGGTCAGTTCGCTGATGGGCACGCTGAAGTGCTGCCAGGTGCCAAATGTATCGACGAACTTGATGTCCGCCATCCTCGCGCCGGATTTCTTGGCGAAATCCAGGACGCCCTTCGGGGTTGCTGCTGCGGGTTTGCTGTTTGTTGCCATACTGTTGTTTGTTGCGTTTTTGGTTGCGATCAAAGCCGGCCGAAGCCGGCTTGGATAATGTTTGTTGGGGAGAAAGTTCGCTGCGCCAAGGGCCGATCTCGTCGGCCATTATTGACGCAGCGTCTGATAAATCACCGGGAATGACCGTAGTAACCTTCTTCGCCGTGCTCGGCGAGGTCGAGGCCGACCGTTTCGACTTCTTCACTCGGCCGTAGACCGACGACGGCCTTGACGATGTAGGCGATGACCACGGTGCCGCCCACTGCGAGGGTCAGAGTGAGGCCGATGGCCTTGAGTTGCTCAATCCAGAGCGTCTTGCCGACGACTTCCGCGAGATTCAGTTTCAAGTTGGCGTTCGCATCGGCCGTGGCCAGCACACCGGTGAGAAAGGCGCCGAGTGTTCCGCCGACAGCGTGGACGCCGAAGGTGTCGAGCGCGTCGTCATAACCGAGCCAGCCCTTGAGCTTGTAAACCGCGAAGAAGGGAATCAGACCCGCGGCGATGCCGATGAGGACGGAGCCATTCGCGGTGATGAAACCAGTGGCCGGAGTAACCACGACGAGGCCAGCGACAGCACCCGAGCAGAAACCGAGCACGCTGGGCTTGCCCCTGAAGAGATACTCAGCGAGCGCCCAGACGAAGGAGGCGACGGCGGTGGCAATCGTGGTGGTCATGAAGGCATTCGAGGCCACGCCATCCGCCGCCACGGCGCTGCCGGCGTTGAATCCGTACCAACCGACCCAGAGCATGCCGGTGCCGACCATGCACAGCACCATGCTGTGCGGCGGCATGGGTTCCTTCGGGAAGCCCAGGCGTTTGCCAAGGATGATGCAGAGCACGAGCGCCGACCAGCCGGAGGACATGTGTACGACCGTGCCGCCAGCGAAGTCGATGGCCTTGATGGACGCGCCGGCGTTCCACACGCCGTTCATGAGACCGTTGATTCCCCAGACCATGTGAGCGAGCGGGAAATAGACCACGAACATCCACAACGTGACGAAGAGGAGCACGGCGGAGAACTTCATGCGCTCGGCGACGGCCCCGATGATGAGCGATGGCGTGATGATGGCAAACATGAGCTGATACATCGAGAAGACGTTGTGCGAAACCCACGCGGCATAATCGGTGTTGGGAGTCGAATCAACACCCTTGAGGAACATCCACTTCAAGTTGCCGAGGATGCTGTTGCCCTCACCCGAGAACACCAGGCTGTAGCCGCACAGCCACCAGAGAATGGTGACGAGTCCGGCGATGCCCATGCATTGCGCCAGCACGGAGAGGACGTTCTTCCGGCGAACCAGGCCTCCGTAGAACAGCGCCAAGCCCGGCAGGGTCATGAAGAGCACCAGGGCCGAGCAGATCATCATGAATCCGTTGTGGCCCGGACCAGGCGAGGTGGCGATGGCGGTGGCTGCATTGGTCTGACGCGCGCCGTTGTTGACCATGGCTTCGAGGTCGGCGATACGGTCTTCGATGGAAGGCGCCTTGGGCGCATCGGCCGCGACGAGGTCCGGCACGAATTGGAACGCCACGAGGGCAAGAATCAGGGCGAGGATGAATTTTTTCATGGGAGCAAAAGAGTTCAAATCGTTCGTGGTCAGGTTGGCAGTTGTTTCAGACCGCACTTTCACCTTTTTCCTCGGTGCGGATGCGGATGGCTTCGGAGACGGGGGAAACGAAGACTTTGCCATCGCCAATTTTCCCCGTCTTGGCGGCCTTGATGATGGCCGAAATCGCGGCATCCACGCGGCTGTCCGCGAGCACCAGTTCGAGTTTGATCTTCGGGAGGAAATCGACCGTGTATTCGCTGCCGCGGTAGATCTCCGTGTGGCCTTTCTGGCGTCCAAAGCCCTTCACCTCCGTGACGGTCATGCCCTCGATGCCGACCTCGCCGAGGGCGTCCTTCACTTCTTCGAGCTTGAACGGTTTGATAATCGCTTCGACTTTCTTCATATCGTTTTTGGTTTCTTCGCGTCTTCGTCCATCCGCTGCCTGCCGGCGTTGTTGCCGGCCTGGGCTTTGGTCCTGTCCGCCTGGATTTCCGTGACTGCGAGCCGGGCCTGTTGCTGGCCGTGCAACGGAACCCGCTCGTGGGCCGGTAATCCAAGACGGCTGGCCTTTAGCAACGGCGGTGCCATCCGGGTGGCGAGTGGCACTAACCTCGGAGGAACCAGCAGTTTTATTGGCGATTCCTCGAAAAATATTTCCTGCTTCTCGGACCGATGAGGATCGTGTTGTTGCTTTTTGACCAGCCACGCCAAATCACTTCACGCGGTGTCTGCGCGCGCTCGACCACTTCCTTTTCGCCTATATCCACGGAGCGACCATGACGCATGACGGCAGAGCTTCCCTCCGCGGCGGTGATTGGCACCCGAAATTTGTTGGCGACCGCGCTCTCCACCCTACCCGAAGTTACCTCTGCGCCGTGAGATCGTCGTCTTTTGGCTTGCCAGAATGGCGCCTGATTTCATTCACTAATTGCCACAGCGGGCCTCCTATCCATGTGTTCTGGAATCCGCTGGCCTTGCGTCACCGGCGCGCAGAGTCCGGCCCGTTCATCCATGAAAAGCAAATCGACGACTTCGCGGCGCGGCCTTCTCGCCGGAGGAAACTGGATCCGAGAGCAGGTCAAACTCATCGACGTCTATCCGGCGCGCGAGCAACTGGCCAACATCAGCGGCCAATCCGAGGGCACCGGCGGCGCGCCCTACAACGTCCTGATGAATCTGGCCAGACTGGGCGTGGATTTTCCGCTGCTGGCCGCCGGACTCATCGGCAAAGATGCGCTGGGCGCCGCCATTCTGGAGGACTGCCAGAAGCACAAAATCGATTCCCGCTGTCTGAAGACCTCCGCCAGCGCAGCCACCTCCTACACGGACGTGATGAAGGAAACCGGCAATGGCCGCCGGACCTTCTTCCATTGCCGCGGCGCCAACGCGCTGTGGAATGGCAACGATCTCGATTTCGCGAAGATCAAGGCGCGCTTCTTCCATCTCGGCCACCTCCTGCTGCTCGACGCACTGGATGAGTCCGACGCGAAATTCGGGACCAAAGCCGCCCGTCTGCTCGCGGCCGCCCAGGCGGCGGGGATGAAGACCAGCATCGATGTTGTCAGCGAAGACAGCGACCGCTTCGCGAAAATCGTCACGCCCGCGCTCAAGCACGTCGATTATTGCGTCTTGAACGAAATCGAGGCGGGCAAGACGGCGGGCTTCAAGATCCGCCAGTCCGACGGAACGCTCGACACTGTTTCCCTGCGGCACGCGGCGGGCGCGCTGCTGCAGCAGGGCGTGCGCGAACTGGTGGTGATTCACTTCCCCGAGGGCGCCTTCGCCCGCACGCGCAAAGGCGACGACGTCTGGCAGACGGCGGTCAAGCTGCCGGCGAAACTCATCGCCGGCACCGCCGGCGCGGGCGATGCGTTCTGCGCGGGCGTGCTGCTCGGATTGCACGAAGGTTGGGAACTCGATCGCTGCCTGCAAACGGGTGTTTGCGTGGCGACGATGTCGCTGACCGATCCCACCTGCACGGCCGGAATGAAATCGCTGAGCGCCTGCCTCGCGCTGGGCAAGAAATATGGCTATCGCGCTGCTCTCGAAGCGGCGGAGTAACGCCCGGTTGGGGTGCGATTGAGGCCGGGAGGTTCCGCGCCTGTCGCCTATTCGTCGGGGCCGAAAACGCTGTGCAGGATGACTTCCTTGGTCTTCCACAGCAGCGCCATGGTGGTGGACACCGGCACCAGCACGAAGAGCAGGCCAAGACAAAGGATCAACCGATCGAGCAAGTCCGGCAGCGCCTGGGAGAATCCCGGAGGCAGGAGACGCGCCAGGGCGTTGATGAGATGCATCTGCCAGAGCGGGTCAAAACGGCTGAGCCCGAAAAACGCGGCCATGAGCACCAGCGCGACCACCAGCAAGGAAACATTCCACGAGGTGAAAGCGCGCGTTTCATGCCGGAGCGTCTCGTCTGGCAGCATGGCCACCAAACGTCGCAGCAGGGGATTCAGCGAGTAAAGGAACAGCAGCGCCGTCACGATCAACAGGTTGAGAATGATCCCGTAATACAGATTGTTGGGAATGCGGCTCCACCAGTAAAGAAACGGCGAAAGCCCAAACAGGATCAGCGCCAGCACCCGCGTTCGTTCCAGCGCCGTCTGCCAGACACGCTCCTGCTTCTGGAAGCTGCCGAACAAACCGAGTCCATGATACAAGATGAAGGTTGCCAGAAGAGGCGGAAGGATGCCGAGCGGTCGCAGCCAGTCGGCCCGCGCGGTCTGCACGCAGACGACCATCGCCACCGGGATTCCCCAGAAGAGCGCCGACAGCCCCCGGACCAGCCGGCCGAGCGACCGAAGCAATTCAGGATTGGCAGAAACGGGCAGCCCCGCGGGCGCGGCCCCGCGGCGCGGCATCGGAGGTGGGTCGCTGTGACTCGGGCCGCTCAAATGGTGAGATAGGTGTAGTCACGCAATCCGCGCTCGTAATCGTCCAGCAGGCGCATCGCCTCACTGGGTTTCATGCGGTCGGACTTGATGGCCTCGTCCACCTGGGCCTTCATGCGGCGCTTCAGCTCGTTTTCCTCGTACTGCACCGAGGAGAGCGCCTGCGCGATGGTGGTGCCTTCGATGATTTCCTCAACGTAGTAGCCGGCCGGTTCGTCGGGTTCGAGGAAGACATGCACTTCGTTGACGCGGCCAAAGAGATTGTGCAGGTCGCCCATGATGTCCTGGTAGGCGCCCATGAGGAAGATGCCGAGGTAATAAGGCTCCAATCGGTGGCCATTTCCTCCGTTGCCCTCGCCGTTGCCGTTGGCCGGCGCGAGGCTGTTCAGCTCGTGCAGTTGCAAGGTGTCCCGGACGTCGCGCAGATCGATGAACTTGTTGATCTGCCCGTCCGAATCGCAGGTGATGTCCACCAGCGTCGCCTCGCGCGTGGGCCGGTCGTTCAGCCGGTGGATGGGCATGATCGGGAAAAGCTGGCCCAGCGCCCAGTGATCGAGCAGCGACTGGAAGACGGAGAAGTTGCAGAGGTACTGGTCGCCGAGGCTGTCCTCCAGCTTGCGGATTTCTTCCGGGATATAGGCCTGGCCTTTGAAGCTGCCCACCACCTCGCGGCTGATTTCCCAGTAGAGGTTCTCGATCTTCGCCTTGTCGTCGAGCCCCATGAGGCCCAGCGTGAAAATGTTGTGCGCGTCGTCGCGGCGTTCGAGCGCATCGTGCCAGCCTTCCAGTTTGTTGAGCTTCGCCAGATTCTTCCGGATATCGAGCAACTCGCGGACGATGGCATGCTCGTTCTCGCCGAATTCAAACTGGCTCTCGGGATGCAGCTTCACGATGGAGCCAAACACCTCGACCACCAGCACGCTGTGGTGCGCGACAATGGCGCGGCCGCTTTCGCTGATGATTTCGGGATGCGGCACCTTCTCGTCGTTGCAGACGTCCGCCACGTAGTAAATGATGTCGTTGGTGTATTCCTGCAGGGAGTAGTTCGTCGAGCTGTCGAAACAGGAACGGCTGCCGTCGTAATCGACTCCCAGGCCGCCGCCCACATCGAGGTATTCGACCTGGAAGCCCATTTTCACCAGCTTCGCATAATAGCGCGACGCCTCCTGCACCGCCTTCTTCACCGTGAGAATGTCCGGCACCTGCGAGCCGATGTGGAAGTGCAGGAGCTTGAGACAATGCTCCAGCTTCTCCGCCTTGAGCCAATGCGTGGCGGTCAGAATCTCCGCCGTGCTCAGGCCGAACTTCGCGTTCTCGCCGCCGCTGTCGGCCCACTTTCCGGCGCCCTTGCAGAGCAGGCGCGCACGCATGCCAATAATCGGCTCCACGCCCATCTGTTTCGAAATGGCGATGATCTGCTTCAACTCCTCCAGCTTCTCGACGACCATGATGACCTTCTTGCCAAGCTTGATGCCGAGCAGGGCCATCTTGATGAAGGCACAATCCTTGTAGCCGTTGCAGACGATCAAGCTGCCGACCTGGCTTTGCAGCGCCAGCCCGGCGTAAAGCTCCGGCTTGCTGCCGACTTCGAGGCCAAAGTTGAACGGCTTGCCTGCGTCGAGAATCTCCTCCACCACTTCGCGCAACTGGTTCACCTTGATCGGGAACACGCCGCGGTAATTGCCCTGGTAGTTGAACTCCTTGATCGAATTGGCGAACGCCTGGTTCAACGATTCGACGCGATGCCGGAGAATATCCTGAAAACGGATCAGCACCGGAAACTTCAGCCCGCGCCCCTTGGCCTCCTCCACCACATCGGTCAGGTCAACGCTCGCGCCGCCCTCCTGGAGCGGATGCGCGACGACATGGCCGGCTTCATTGATGTCGAAGTATTTCGCGCCCCAACGCTGGATGTTATACATCTCGCGCGCCGCGTGGAGATCCCACGGAGGCTGGTGTTCACCCGATTCACTGGTCGTCATTTTTCAAAGGGGCGGACTATAGAAACACGCCCGGCGAATTCAATAGGCGCGATGGAATATTTTGGAAGGGAATTCTCCGGTTAATTATCCGCCCGAGCGAAGCCGCTTGGTTCCTCCGGCGCCCACCGCTACATTCCGCTCGTGACGATGACCGATATCAAATCGCTGACGCGCGACGAACTCGCCGCGCGCTTCGCCGAGTGGTCCCAGCCCGCGTGGCGCGTGGACCAGCTCCTGCAATGGCTCTATCCGCAGCGCGCGACGGATTGGACCGCGATGACCAATCTGCCCAAGGCGCTGCGTGAGCAATTGCGTGCGGCCTTCACGCTGCGCCTGCTGGAAGCCGTCCGCGTGCAGGGCGCGCGCGACACCACCCGCAAATTTCTCTGGCGGCTGAGCGACGGCGCGTTCATCGAGAGCGTGCTCATCCCCGCCAACCCGGCGCTCTACGGCGAGGCCAGCGACCGCAACACGCTGTGCGTCTCGACGCAAGTCGGCTGCGCCTATGGATGCAAATTCTGCGCGAGCGGACTCGATGGCTGGAAACGCAACCTCACCGCCGACGAGATCATCGAGCAGGTTCTCTCGGTGGAGCGCTGGCACAAAAAGGAAAGTCAGGAGACTGGGGAGGCGATTTCAAAATCCCGCAGCCGCCGAGGCAACGAGGCTCAAATCTCAAGGGTATCAGAGCCGCCTGACGTCGGCTGCCACAGTTCTGAAACAGGCTCCGGAACTTCGAGTTCCAAACCAGCCGGCGAGTCCGTCGCAACTCCGACCCAAAGCCAAAATGCAAAACCCGAGACGCGCCTCATCGACAACCTCGTCATCATGGGCATGGGCGAGCCGCTGGCCAACTACGACCATCTGCTGCGGGCGCTCACCATCCTCAACGCACCGTGGGGCGGCGGCATCGGCGCGCGCAAGATCACCGTCTCCACCAGCGGCCTGGTGCCACAGATTCGCCGGCTGGCGGAAGAGCCGCTGCAATTCCGCCTGGCGATCTCGTTGCACGGCGCCACCGATGCCACCCGCAACAAGATCATGCCGATCAACCGCAAGTATCCGCTCATTCAGCTCGTGGCCGCGTGCGAAGATTACGTGCGAAAGAAGGGCCGCATGATCACCCTCGAATACATCCTCATCGCCGGGGTGAACGACGCGATCGGCGAGACGCGTCCGCTGGCCGAGCTTGCACGCCGTTTGCACGCCAAGGTGAATCTCATTCCCTGCAACGCCGTCGAGGGCCTCGAATGGCGGCGCCCCGACGAGGCGGCGCAGGAAGCCTTCCTGGCGGCGCTGGAACGTCAGCGGGTGCCGGCCACCTTGCGCCGCGAGAAAGGCCACGACATCGACGCCGCCTGCGGGCAATTGCGGTTGAAAACAGAGCGTGAACTGGCGACAAAGGAATCGTGAAACGCGACACTCGACGAAAACCAGCGGCGAGATTAACCTCCAACCGTGCGCGACAAGACCGCCAGAGTGTTCCAAAAGATTCGCCGCGTTCGCGGATTGAGCGTGGACGAAAAGCATCTGTTCGCCCGAAGCCTCGCCGCGACGCCGGACGAGCGCTGGCAGATGCACGAGAACTTTCTCCGCTCGCACGACTTGTTCACGCGCTCCAGCAGGAAAAGATACGGTTTCAGGTAGCCGGGATGAGCGCCGCCATCCTGCAAGGAGTTCCCGGCAGCACTCTCGACACCGATTTCTGGATCGACCTGCCATCGCGGCAATACATCCGCGTCCTCAACATCTGTCACAAGCAGGGTGCCACCATTCGTGCCAACACCGTTGCCGACCTGAGCGATGGGACCATCGTCAATTTCATCTACGAGATTCATGGCTTGAAAAGCTTTGAAACCGAACTCAAGCGTGCCAAACGCCTCGTCTGGCTCGGCACCAAGGTTCACGTGCTTTCGCTCCGGCAGATTTATCAAAGCAAAAAGTTTGTCGGCCGGCCGAAAGACATCGCGCAGTTGCCGCTGATAGATCAAACGATCAAGTTGCAGCGACGACTTGGCGAACATCGCTCGCGAGGTTGAATCCAATTCCCGCCCCATCTAGGCTCCCCGCCATGATTGCTCTGCTCGATTACGGCTCCGGCAACCTCCGCAGCGTCGAGAAGGCGCTGCAAAAGGTCGGCGCTGACGTGAAGCTTGCCACCCGGCCCGACGAAATGCGTGACGCGCAAGCCGTGGTGCTGCCCGGCGTGGGCGCGTTCGATGACTGCGTCAGCGCCATGCAGCGGCAGGATCTCTTCGGCGCCATCCTCGATTTCATCCGCTCCGGCCGTCCGTTTCTCGGCATCTGCGTCGGCTACCAGGCGCTGTTCGAACGCAGCGAAGAATTCAACAGTTGCGCCGCCGGCCTCGGCGTGTTTGCCGGCAAAGTGGTGCGTTTCACCGAACGGCCCGGAATTAAGATTCCGCAGATCGGCTGGAACCAGCTCCGCCTCACGCGACCCGGCTGCCCGCTCTACCGCGGCATCGCCGAAGGCAGCTACGTCTATTTCGTCCACAGTTTTTTCCCGAAGCCGGCGGATGAATCCATCGTCGCCACCCGCACGGAATACGGAGAGGACTTTGCCTCCTCGATCTGGAAGGACAACATCTTCGCGACGCAATTCCATCCGGAGAAGAGCCAGAAGGTCGGGCTGCAATTGCTGAAGAACTTCGTGGAACTCGCCCGGTATTGAGCAAGAAGGCAGGGCGCGTCTGTCCTCAGCGCGCCGCGGATCGTTCCAGACCAACAACGGCGCGCAGAGGACAGGCGCGCCCTGCCCTGCCAAGTCCTCGTCCCTTCAAAAGTCCTCGCTGTAAAGTTACTCGTCTCTGCCTTCCAAAATCCGCTCGCCCGTTCCGGGCCGCCCAGCTACAACCCCGGCGTGCCAACCCCGCTGAATCCAGCCATTCCACCGGCCGAGGCCACGCGCCTGCGCGAACTCTCGCCGCGCCAGTGGAAGTCCGGCATCGCCGCCTGGCTCGGCTGGATGTTCGACGGTCTGGACATGCATCTCTACACGCTGGTCGCCGCGCCATTCGTCGCGCAATTGCTCTTCCAATCCGGCGCCATCGGCGGCCTCAATCCGGCCGACCCGTTGGTGAAGGAGAAGAGTTCATGGATTCAAGCCGCGTTCCTCGTCGGCTGGGCGCTGGGCGGCGGATTCTTCGGCCGGCTTGGAGATCGGATCGGACGCAGCCGGGCATTGAGCCTGACCATCCTCACCTACGCCTGTTTCACCGGACTTTCCTTCTTCGCGCAGACGTGGTGGCAGTTGCTGATCTTCCGCTTCCTCGCCGCACTCGGCATCGGCGGCGAGTGGGCGGTCGGCTCGGCGCTGCTTTCCGAATCGTGGCCGAAGCGATGGCGTCCGTGGATGGCGGCCGTCCTGCAAACGGGGGTGAATCTCGGCGTGTTGCTCGCCTGCGGCGTCGTGTTCACCCTCGCCGGGGCGACCGGGGCGCTCGGATGGAATTACGAACCGCGCTGGGTCTTCCTGGTTGGCATCGCGCCGGCGCTGCTGGTCTTCTGGATTCGCCGCAAGGTGCCCGAGACGGAGGAATGGCGGCTGGCGAGGAATGCCGAAGCGCGACCGCCGTCCGTGCTCGACCTCTTTGCCCCCGGCCTCCGCACCATGACCGCACGGGTGATCGCGGTCTGTGCCTGCGCGCTTTCGGCGTGGTGGGCCTTCATGTTCTGGCACCAGCAACACTTGCGCAACCTGCCGGAATTGAAATCCTGGGCGGTGCCGCAGCGTGAGCAACTTGTCAGCGTGGCCTTCTTCCTGGTCATCGGCGTGTCGGTGGCGGGCAATTTCTTCTGCGGCTGGCTGGTGACGCGCCTCGGCTACCGGCGCTCGGTCGTGTGGATGTCCCTCGGCTTCTTCCTCGCGATGCTGGGCGCGTTCGCGGTGCCGCGCGGCTGGCAGGAACTGGTGTACTTCTGGTTCCCGATCGTCGGCTTCTTTTCCGGACTGTTCGCCATTTTCACCATGTATCTGCCGCCGCTGTTCCCGACACTGCTGCGCACCACCGGCGCGGGTTTTTGCTACAACATCGGGCGCATCGCCGCGGCGGCTGGCACGGTCTTCTTCGGTCTGTTCGCGCCGGTCGGCGATTTCCGTGTGGCGCTGCTGGGCGCGGCCTTTCTGCTCCTCGCCGCGAGCGTCATCGCGCGGCGCCTGCCCGAACCTCCCGGCATCGGCGCCATCACTCGCAACGTCTCCACCGCCGCCGGCTAAAATTCCCCCTCCATCTATCGAAAACTACCGAAACATATCATCCCCTCCCCCGCACCATGTTTTCCCTGCACAACAAAACCGCCCTGGTGACCGGCGCCGGCTCGGGCATCGGCCAGGCGATTGCCGAACTGTTCGCCGAGGCCGAAGCCTGCGTCTTCGTCACGGACCGCGATGAAAAAGCCGGACGCGAAACCGCCGTCGAATTGCAGCGACGCTTCACCGGCCGCGTCGAGTTCCTGCGCCTGGACGTGACCAGCGAGGAGGATTGCGCCCGCGTCTCGCACCAGGTGCTGCTGCATCACAAGCGCCTCGACATCCTGGTGAACAACGCCGGCATCGGCCACGTGGGCACCCTGCTGCACACCACCGGCGCGGACCTCGACCGGCTGTATTCCGTCAACGTCCGCGGCGTCTTCAACGTGACCCGATCCTTCCTGCCTTCGATGATCGAGCGCCGCAAAGGTTCCATCATCAATCTGGCCTCGGTGGGCGGCGTCACTGCGGTGCGCGACCGCCTCGCGTATTGCGCCACGAAATTCGCCGTGGTCGGCCTGACGAAATGCCTCGCCCTCGACCACGCCCGCGACGGCGTGCGCTGCAACTGCATCTGTCCCGGCCGCGTGGAAACGCCCTTCGTGACCGCCCGGCTGCGCGAATACTCCGACCCGAAGCGCGCCTATGAGGAAATGTCGATGACGCAAGCCCTCGGGCGCATGGGCCGGCCGGAGGAAATCGCCGCCGCCGCGCTCTACCTCGCCAGTGACGAAGCCGCGTTCATCACGGGGTCCACCTTGATGATCGACGGCGGGTGGCTGGCGAAGTGACGTGGGACTTCATGTGCGGCCGAGCCGCCGCGCCCCTTCAGGCAATTGCAGATTTTCAATTGTAAATTCTCCACCCGAACTCCGAAGTTGGGGAGCACACCCGCGCGTGGGGAATCCCTTGTGGCAGGTTGCCCTTTTCCGCCGACGGCGCGCCAGGGAAAGCAGGGCCCACCTTGGGCTTTTGTTTGTATCAGTCGTTGCGTAAGTTCATGCGACCGTCGCAACCCAGAGAGAGGTGGGGCGCGTCTGTCTCAGCGCGCGGTTCGTGGCCCCTCGGAAGACGCGGCGCGCTGGGACAGACGCGCACTGCCCCGGCCTTCGGGCCTCACTGCCGAGCTGGTCCGAGTCAGTCAAACGAGACGCATTGCCCAACGGGGGGATGCGTCTCTTCGGCTTTTGGGGCCGGCGGACGCCAAAAGCATTGAAGGCACCGGGGCGGTGTCCTAACAATCCCGCATCTATGGCGAACTTTTCCATGCACCTCGGCGTCGCGGCGTCTCGGCAGAGCGCCGCAGACTTCCCGCTTTCAGGATGGCCGCGCTCTGCCGATACGCCGCTGCGGATCGGGAGCGCCACGCGCGAATCTTCGTTTCGGGGAATTCCATCGAGCGTCCCCTCTCCCCGCGCTGGCGGCGAGAGGGAAGGGAGAGGGGTGCGTAACGAATGGTTCATGGTCCCGCTGCTCACCGTGAACTTCCAGCGCGGTATGGTGGTGCGCGTTCTCCTTGGTCTGCTGGCCGCCGCGCTCCCATCTTGCTCCGCCGATGCGCCCGCACCGCCGCGCGCGCCGATGACGCTCCTCGAGAAACTCAACGCCCCGCGCAAGCCGAACATCATCATCATTCTCGCCGACGACCTCGGCTACGGCGACCTGGGTTGCTACGGTCAGAAACGCATCCAGACGCCGAACATCGACCGACTCGCGGCCGAGGGAAGGCGCTTCACGCAGTTCTACGCCGGCACCACGGTCTGTGCGCCGTCGCGGGCGGTGCTGATGACGGGGCGTCACAGCGGCCATGTGAGTATCCGCGGCAATGCCGCCGTTCCACTCGCGACGAACGAGACGACCATCGCTGAGATGCTCAAGCAGGCGAACTTCCAGACGGGCTTGATCGGCAAATGGGGACTCGGGTTGGCGGATACCGCATCCAGGCCGAACCTGCGCGGCTTTGATGATTTCGTCGGGTACCTGGGCCAGACGCACGCGCACGATTACTACCCGACGCAGCTTTACCGGAACGACCGCATCTTCACGCTCCCGCAAAATGAGGGCGGCAAGCAGGGCCGCTATTCGCACGATTTCTTCACGATGGCCGCGAGCAATTATGTGCGGGTGGCCAAGTACCAGCCGTTCTTCCTCTACCTCGCCTACACGCTGCCGCACGCGCACAACGAGTTGAAGGACCAGGGCATGCCGGTGCCATCCGCCGGGCAATACGCCACGAATGACTGGCCGGCGATGGAGCGGAACAAGGCGGCGATGATCACGCGGCTGGATGATTCGGTGGGCCTGCTGCTGGCCCAGCTCAAGCAACTGCGCCTGGACACCAACACGGTGATCTTCTTCACCAGCGACAACGGCCCGCACAAGGAAGGCGGGGTGGACCCGGTGTTCTTCAACAGCTCCGGTCCGTTGCGCGGCATCAAACGCGACCTGACCGAGGGGGGCATCCGCGTGCCGTTCATTGCCTGGTGGCCGGGGCACATCGCACCGGGCGTGGTGACGAACGCGGTGTTCGCGTTTTGGGACATGATGCCAACGATTGCGGACATCACCCAGGTGAAGGCGCCGCCGGACATCGACGGGATTTCCTTCCTGCCGACGCTGCTGGGCAGGGAGCAGACCAACCGGCACGAGTTCCTTTACTGGGAATTCCACGAGCGCGGCTCGAAGCAGGCGGTGCGCATGGGAGATTGGAAGGCCATCCGCCCCGCACCCGGGGCTCCGTTGGAGCTTTACGATCTTTCATCCGATCTCGGTGAGAAGACGAACGTGGCCGTGCAACAACCTGGAGTGGTGGCGAAGATCGAATCCTATTTGCAGACCGCGCGCACGCCGTCCGATATCTGGCCGTTGCAGAATCTGGAGGAATGGCAGGCGGACCAGAAGAAAAAGCGCGCGACGAAGGAGCCGGTGAATTGAGTCCGAAACAGGAATGGGAGCACACGCGGCCCGCGTGCCGGTTTGGGCGGCCCGCCCAAACCCTCGTCCTACATTTTTCATCCCATTTCGGCGCGAGAAAGTTGGAGAGGGACGAGGTTTTCGGCGGGCCGCCGAAAACTGCATGCCAGCGGCGTGCGCTCCCCATTCGCCCAGATCCTGCCACGACTTCGACTTCGAAGTTACCGCGTTCCGCGCAGAACAGCGACTGCTTCACCGCAGCCATGTCGCTCCCGATGCCGCCACGCGCACGGTGGACGGCGCGGCGCTGTTGGTCTGGCGCGAGGCTGGCGCTTCCGTGCCGCGCAGACGATAGAGCCGCTGCTTGCGTTTCTCGATCAGCCCGATGGCGAGCACGCCGAGGATGACGGTGGCGAACATCAGCGCAATCGCCAGCGCGAACACCCAGCCCCAAGGCCGGACCGGCTTGTTTCCCGTTGCGTTCATCGGACGCACTGTGCTCGACCGGTCCAGCGATGACAATCCGCCATCCGGCGTGCCATCTGCCTCGCTCAGGCGCGCACCGGTGCGGGCGCGCGAAATCTCCGGTAAAGCCACACCACCGCAATCGCCAGGCCGGCGAGAAAGAATCCCGTCGCCACGAGGAACGGCATCGAGTCAAGGCGGCCCCTCCGGAGGTTCGCCTGAACGCTGAATTGAAACACCCCCATCAGAAAGGCCAGCGTTCCTGCGCCGACCCAGCGCAACCATCCCGTCAGGAAGGCCACGCTCTCCGCGCGCCGTTCCGGAGCCAGCCAGTAATTCTTATTGGGCAGATTGATCAGGCCATTCGGCGTCACAGCCAGCAGCCGCCCGCCGACTCCGAAGAGTGCGCCGAGCGCCAAGAGCAGGACGCATTGCCACAGCACCAAACCATCACGCGACATCCAGCCATTGGGCCGTCCGGCGCCGTCGAAGTGCGACGCCACGCGCGCCGGCAGTTCCGCGCGAAAATACAACGCCTGCGCCACGCCAAGGCTGATGACGAACAACAGCACGGCGAGGCTCAGTTGATCTCGCCGCATCGGAGTCGAGTCGGTCTTCATGGGAGGGAAAATCGAGCACGTCCGCCCGCGCGTCGAGGATTTACCAGGCCCTCGAATCCGTTCCCGAAGCGGCGGCGAATGGACGCAGCCGCGCACTGCCCCCCCGGCGCGCGGCCTTGAGGCCGCTTCAGCGTTCGATGGGTGCTGGCGAAGCATTGGCAGAAGGTCTCTCGGACGATGAAGCGACGTAAACGTCGCGCTCCAACCCGGTTGCATTCGGGGGCAGGGTCGAGATGCGCCCGCAGGGAATTCTCACGCCTGCGCCGGTTTGACTAAGTTGCCCGTTCGCCTCAACCTTCCGTCCTCATGAGCGCCGCCGATCCCATCCTTGTCGCAAAAAGCAGCTCGCTGGAATTGTTCCTCCTCCCGCAGATGGCCAACCGCCACGGTCTGGTCGCGGGCGCCACCGGCACGGGCAAGACCATCACTTTGCAGGTGCTGGCCGAGGCCTTCAGCGCGCGGGGCGTGCCCGTCTTCCTCGCCGATGTCAAAGGCGACCTCGCCGGCTTGAGCCAGCCCGGCGGACAGTCCGCCAAAATCCAGGAGCGCGTCAAGCAGCTCAGGCTCGACGACTATGAGGCGGCTGCGTGCCCGGTGATGTTCTGGGACATCTTCGGCGAGAAGGGGCATCCGGTGCATGCGACCATCTCCGAGATGGGACCGCTGTTGCTCGGTCGCCTGCTCCAGCTTAATGAAGTCCAGGCGGGCGTGTTGCAGATTGTCTTCCGCATCGCCGACGAGAACGGCCTGCTGCTGCTGGATCTCAAGGATCTGCGGGCCATGCTCAGTTACGTGGGCGACAACGCCTCCGCCTTCACCACGAAATACGGCAACATCTCCGCTGCCAGCATCGGAGCCATTCAACGCGGATTGCTTTCCATCGAGTCCCAAGGCGCCGACAAGTTCTTCTGCGAGCCGGTCATCAATCTCGACGACATGATGCAGACGGACGCCGATGGGCGCGGCTACGTGAACATCCTCGCGGCCGACCGCCTGCTGCAATCGCCCAAGGTCTATGCCACCGTCCTGCTGTGGCTGTTGTCGGAACTCTTCGAGCGCCTGCCCGAGGTGGGCGACGTGGCCAAGCCGAAGCTGGTGTTTTTCTTCGACGAGGCGCACCTGCTCTTCAACGACATCTCCGGCGCGCTGCTGGAACGCATTGAACAAGTGGTCCGGCTGATCCGATCGAAGGGAGTGGGCGTTTATTTCGTCACGCAAAATCCGCGCGACGTGCCCGACAATGTCCTCGGCCAGCTCGGCAACCGCGTCCAACACGCGCTGCGCGCCTTCACCCCGCGCGACCAGAAGGCGGTGCAGGCCGCCGCCGAAACCTTCCGCGCCAATCCAAAGCTGGACACCGCCGCGGCGCTGCTCGAACTCGGCGTTGGCGAGGCGCTCGTTTCGTTGCTGGATGAAAAGGGCCAGCCCGGGATTGTTGAACGCGCGTTCATTCTTCCACCCCGCAGCCAGGTGGGTTCCATCACCGAGGCGCAGCGGAAGAAGATCCTGCTGGAATCCATCGTGGCCGGCGTTTATGAAAAAATGGTGGACCGCGAATCGGCTTACGAGCGGCTGACCAAATCACTCGGTGGAGTGGAAGGCACCGCCGCCCCGCAACCCGGCGAAGAGCCGAAGAAGGGCGGATTCTTCGAGTCGCTCTTTGGCGGCACCAGCGGTGGGGTCGGACTGCCCACCGCACCGCGCCGCGGCGGACGGCAGCCGTCATCGCTCCTCACCTCCGCGACCAAAAGCGCCGTGCGCACCATCGGTAGTTCGGTGGGACCCGAGATCGTGCGCGGTTTGCTCGGTTCGATCTTCGGCGGAAGACGGCGCTAACTTCGACTGGCCCGCAACACCGTCGCCGCGCTGGTTCCGGCAAAGTCCCGTCCGTATCATCCCCAAAGTTCTGCCGGGCAATCTTGTCCTCGACCAACTCCCCTTAGTTCCAAAAAAGCCGGGCCGGTTGCCCTCCCCAGAGAGCAACCGGCCCGCATGTTATTGGGCGCGGCGCGGCGCGTAACGGATCACGGCTGTGCCGGGACAGTAATGCGATAGAACCGCTGCGACTGGTTCGTCGCGGCCGGATCGAACACCTGCATGACGCGGTTGGAGGGAACGGCAGTCAGGTGCGTGAGGTTGGTCCAGGCCGGCAGACCGACATCGTTCTTGAATTGCACGGAATACGTGTGGTTCGACACGGCATTGAACTGGAATCCCGCCCCGCCGAGCGCGGTGACATTGCCTATTTTGAGCACGCTGGTTGCATCCGCCGGGTCGGTACCCGCGATAAACTCCTGACGCAGCGTCATGCCATCGCCATCGAGATCCGCGGTGGCGTTGCTGGTGTCATTGGTGCTGTAACCGTTGGCCACTTCCCAGGCATCCGGCAGTCCATCCTGATCATAGTCCGATTGCACCGTGACGGTGAACAAGCGGATGTCGGTCACCAGCGGATTGATCAACGCCTGGTTGGTGACGATGATGCGCCAGTTGGAGGCCGAATTCGTCAAGCCCACCGGACCGTAGGTGAACACGTCGTTGGTGCTGTTACTGATGTTTTTCACTTTTTCCAACTGACCCTGCCGCCACGAATAGTAGAAGGGCGGCGGACTGCCGCGGATGACCACGCTGACCCCAAAGGTGCCGCCCAGCGGGACATTCGTCTGCGACAGCGGAGCCACAATGATCACCGGCCGGATGAGAATGGCGAGGAACGCCTTCTGCGATTGCAAGGCGCCAAGCGCATCGGACACGATCACATCGTAACTGCCCTGGTGGATGAGGTTGACGTTGGTAATGACCAAGGTCGGACCGTTCACATCCGGTATGGGAACCCCGTCAAACCGCCATTGATAATTCATCACGCCATTGCCCAGCGCGCCCACCGTGAAGGTGGCTGTGCCATTGGTAGTGTCGCCGAAGTTGACCACGTTGGAGGATCCGGCAAGGCTGACCGAGACCGGCTGAACCATGATCGCGAAGATGGAATTGCCCACCAGGCTCGCCACCGCGCTTTCCACGGCACCCGATTCATTCAGCACCACCACCTGGTAGTCGCCTGATTGTTCGAAGGCCACCGCCGGGATGGAGTAGGTCTGGTTGGTCGCGCCCGGCAGGTTCAATCCGTTGAAGCGCCATTGGTACCGCAGCGTGCCCGGTCCCGTGGCCGCCACCGAGAAGGTCACCGGGGCACCGAGGTTGTTGGTCTGGCTGACCGGCTGCTGGCTGATGACCGGAGGAACGCCTGGCGCATAACCAGCCGACGGAGTTGCCGGACCAGCCGCCCAATTGGCCAGATCATTGCCATATTGCGCCTGCTGAATGCGATGCAGCGAGTATCCGCTTCCGTCCGCCGCCAGCGGCCACGGCGGCTCGCCGTGATAGCGGACCTTGTCCACGAGGATCGCGTCCACATTGCCGGAGGTCGGATCGGGCGCGGCGGGCTTCGTGAGTTCGACCGAGTCGGTGGAGTTGTCCAGCTTGCCGCCGTAAGGCCCGAACAGCAGTTCGCTGCCAGTGAGTCCGTATCTGCCCACGAATGACGCGCGGCGATTGGAATCCAGCACGGGATCAAAACTGACCACGAGTGCGTAGGCGCCAGCCGGGAGCGTGGTGTTGGCCGGGAACTCGAAATCCACCGCGTCGCGCAACTGCCAGGTGTTTTGAGGATAGGATGGATCGTATAGATTGACCGGCCCAGCCGAGATGTTGCGCAGTTCGATGAACTCGTGGTCCTGATTGTCCACCCCTCCCGGATAATCCGGCGGATGGTACATCACCTCGGTGATGACCACCGGCCCGATGACCGGTCCTGAATTGGCGGTGCCGGGGGTGCGCAAGGTCTGGGCCACGAAATCCTCGGCCCCGGTGCTCTTCACCACCCGGCCGAAGGAGACGTTGGTATCCGCCGCGCCGAAGGAGAAGCCGTGATACCAGCCCGTGAGATTGCCGGCGGCGTCGCCGGAGAAGACATAGACTTCCTCGCCCTCGGCCCGCAGCGCGAAGGCATTGGTGCCATTGCCCGGGGAATTGAAGGCAGATTCGTAGAAAACCACATGGCCGCCCACGGGAATCACCGTGTCCGCGGTGATGCGATATTTCTTTGGCCGGTTGAAATCATCGGTGAGATACCAATAGCGGACGTTCACACTGTTGCTTCCTGCATTGTGCAACTCGATGTAATCCTGAATGCCCGCCACGGCGACGGGTTCGCTGCGCGACAGGGCTTCATTGATGACCACCGGGGCAAAGCCTGGAGGAGCAGGATCCAGCGTACCAGGCGAGCCGCCGACATTGGCGCTGGCCCGCCAGTTGGCCGCGTCGTTCCACGCATTGGCGGGCAAAGTGGGATTGGCCATCACCAGCGAGAATCCACTGCCGTCGGTAATCGCATTCCAAGCGTCGTGGTAGTTGAAATCGAGGATCGGTTCGCCATAACGGCCCAGCAGGAGAAGGTGCTCGCCGGCATTGTCGAGGTTGCCCAGATACTCGCCAGCCACGGGCAGACCGGTGCCGTAGCGCGACTCAAAGGCCGCGCGGTTCTTCACCAGTAACAAGCGCGCGCCAGCCGCCAACAGGTTGGGACCATTTGTCTCGAAACGGACGTTCACGTTCTCGATGTCCGCGCGGAGATTTTGTCCGCCGGAACGCCCGGCGAATTCAATGCGCGCATTCTCGGGCGAATAGCCCCGGATCAGGAGGTTCGAGAAAACCGTGAGGGCCGGTCCGCCCGCGCCATGGACATCCGGCTGGAGAACCAGGGTGGCCAGGGAGTTCGAGCTGACCCGCGTCACCTCAAGCCGGGCATGATGGAACGCCCCGCCATCGAGATTGAGCAATCCCACCGGCAGGAAGCTGTCTCCCGCCTGCACTCCGTTCCAGTACAGATTGACGTTGTTCACGTCGGTCAGCACATGCATGTCGAAGTTGAGCGCGAGGATGTTGGTGGCCGCCGGGACATCGGTGAAGTTGCTCAGCGTCGTCCCACCGCCGGTCGTGCCGAAGACGGCGGCCGGCAGGAGTTGCATCGAGATCCCGCCCGACTGCGGCAGGCTGGCAATGTACTGGATGTTGACGTTGTCAATATCGTGGTTGGCAAAGGCACCACCGGTCCGAGCCGCAAACGCAGCGCGGCCGCGATAAGCCGTGGCTCCGGCGATGGCAAGGTCGCTGAACAGCGTCTCGGTGGCTCCGCCGGCGCCATGGATGTTTGGCGACACCTTCACCGTGACGAGCGCGCGGGAGGCCTCGAATTTGATGGTGATCTGCGCGCGATGGAAGACTCCGGCGGCCAGGGACAGATTTGGAATGGCGCCGTTGCCCACCTGGGCGCCGTTATAGTGGATCGAAACATGGTTGCCATTGGGCTCCTGCGCCGAGGCAGCATTGGCGTAGATGTCGAAGCCCACGCCGATCGAACCGGTATAGCCAGGTGACTCGGCATCTCCGGGGACTGGCACATTATTCGTTCCCACGAGACCCCAGTTGGCCATGTTCAGGAAAGAGAAGCCAAATCCATCCGCGCTGCCCAGGCATCGGAAGTCGAAGGTCACGATCACGGCGCTGTTCGCACTGGCTTCGGTGGCGTCGAAGTAAAGTCCGCCGATATCGTTGCCCACCTGTGCGGTCAAGCGCACGAAATTACCGTTCGGTCCGCCATCGGCCATAACCTGCGGCGTGTTGGGATCGCCAGCCGTGTCCCAGTTGCGCAAGCCATAGGTGCTTCCTGGGGCGTCAAAATTCTGCAAGGTCGGCACATCCAAAGATGGCGGGATGCTGAAATTACTGGCCCGGAAATCGAAATCCGCCACGAAGCGGTCATAGCTTCCGCTGGCGGTCTGGTCGAAGGCGATCCGGTTGCGATTGGTTCCGGTGTTCTCGCTGAGCAAGCGCAGGTAACTCCCGGCAGGACCACCGGGCTGAACCGCGGCGCCCGCACCACTGCCCAGGGTTTGCGCGGCATAGGGTGTTCCGACGGCATCAAAGTTGTTCGTGGTCACCGCACCCGTTTGCCTGGGCGGATCACCCGGGAAGGTGAAATCGATCCCATCGGCGAAATGCACCCCTGTCAAATCGATGGCCATGGTTCCGGTGTTGGCGAATTCAATATACTCGAAATCATCGGCGGCATTCGTAGCCGTTCCCGGCGGCGGATCGGCAGGATGATACATCAATTCCGTGATCGACAGCGACGGCCTGGCATACCCGAAGATGGCCTTCGCCGGCGGACTCCACGGCGTCCAGGGGGTCATGTAATTGGTGCCGGGGAGATACGCCCGCGCCATCACCTGCGCCTCAAGCGGCAAGGCGACCGAGTTGGAATAGATTCGGGCGTTGGGCGAGATGCCTCCGCCGGGCAGGCGCGGGTCGGAACCATCGACGGTGTAATAGATTCTCCCGGCCTGGGCCAGCATGTTGATGGGGGAGGTCGTCGAACCGCCGTAGCGGCTGAGCACCGGAGCTTTGAGGAACTGGCCGTCGATCCAGTTGTAACGGCCGCCGATCCATTTCTTCATATCACCGATGACGGCAGAGTAGCTCGCCGGCGTGGCATAGTTCACGTGCCATCCCTCAGTCGGAGGGTAGGTGCCATTCTGCGCTCCGTTCGGATTGGGCCATTGCTCAATATTGATGCGCGGCCAGCGGACAAAATCGCGCACCTGTGCCTCCCAGATGTAGTTGGTGATCTGGTCGATGCGGCCAAGGAGGTTGGTGGAACTCAACACCCCGGTCCGCAATTCGCCCCAACGGTCGGTAATCTTCTGGCGGAAATCCGGATCGCCCGACGTGGCAAAGGCGGAACTCGATCCGGTAATCAGCCGGCGCAGCCAGATGTGTTCATTCTGGGTGATGCCCTCGACTTCGTTGGTCCAATACCAGCCGTTGGTGGCTCCGCCTCGCAGATAGTAGGCATTGCCGAAGCTGAGGTTGTAATCCCATACTGGCGCCATCGTAATCTTCCCCTCGCGATCCTTGTACATGTAATTGCTCAGGCGATAGCCATCGATCTGCTTGGTAAATTCCACCAGCCAGTGCTGATCGACGAATGAGTCCGCATCCATGTACCACGAATAATGGTTGGTCCCCGTGGCCAACAGCCAGTTGGGCGAATAAAGCGCACCCTCGAACTGGTTGAGGTGATTCAGCAGCCAGTTCCGCTGGGTGGCGGTCAAATCCTGCGGCTTGGGATCGTGATAGCGGAGCTGTTGTCCGCTGGTGGTCGTGAAAATGGTATCGCCGGGACTGGCCTTGTCCTTCTTCCACATGTAGCCGCCGTTGATGTCCGGTTCGGTATTCTCATCCGGCTGCAGTTTTGCGATATCAACCCGTACGGGACTTACCTTGATTCGTTCGAGGAACAGATACACTCCCACATAGTCATTGGTCCCGACCTTGCCGGACGGATCCGCCGAGCCGTCGGGCCGGGTACCGTTGAGGAAGACTTCGACAAAGCGCCGGCGAACGGAGTAATGGCCCATCTTCTCATACAATTCGTATGCCAGAAAGTCGTTCATCAGGGTCTTGTCGTTGTAGGGATTGCCGAGGATCCAGTCCGACTCCGCCGGAAAGCCGAGCAACGACACCTTCTGGTCCTGATCAAATTCGTCCCGGATTTCGACATTGTAGGGCTTCTTGGCAAAGCCCCACGAGGTCTGCCCGCGGCCTTCGATGCCGATTCGTCCGTGGTAATCGGCGATCCCCATCAGGGTGGCGCGGCCGTTTGGCTTGGGCGCATCCACCACCGTGAAATTCGCGGTGACGCGCGGATCCATGTCCTGGTTGATCGCGCGGCCAAACGTATCGATCACGATGACGGGCAGGCCGGAACTGAACGCAGCCGCACCCGCATCAAGCAAGGTGTAGCTTTGCGACGCCGGATCGCTCGGCAGGAAGCCGGGTAACCAGACCCGGGCCGTCAGCAGGACGCTGTTGGTAATCGCGAGCGGGCCGGCGTATTGCGGTGACTGCTCGGTCGGCAGGCTGCCATCCAGGGAGTAACGGATCACCGCGCCCACGGCAGGCGTGGTGAGTTCGATGTTCAAATCACTCGCGAAGACACCGCCCGGCTGGGAGAACTGAGGTCGCTGGGCCATGAATTCCGCGCCCGGCTGGTTCAAAGCGCGCGGAGTCGGTGCGGCCAGATTGACCGGCGGATTGGCTTGCAGCGTGATCGAGCGGGCCGTCAACTCCGGCGAGATGAAGAAATCCTTGTTGGTGGCCTGCACGTTCAAGCCGTGAATGGCGAGCACGTTGTTGCCGGGCTGGAGCAGGGGAATCCATTGGTCGAGACGGTAGCCTTCAGCGGCGACCAGGCCGGATGGATAGAGGAAACGCACATTGACGTTGTCCAAATCCACCGACATATCTAATCCACCGGTGCGTCCCACGAACTGCACGCGACACTCGTACTGCGGGATGGCGACCAACTGGCGGTTGATTGCGGTGAAGGCGGCGCCGCCCCCGCTGTTGACATTGGGTGAAATCACCACCGTGACGTAGGCGCCTCCGGAGACGTATTCGATGGTCAGACTGCAACGGTGGAACGCGCCCGACACCAATTCAATGGTGGACCGGGGGATGGTGATGTTATTCAGCTCAACTCCGTTCCAGTGGATGGACACGTCGTTGCGACTGGCGTGTTCATACAAGTCGAACCCGACCGCAAAAATTCCGGGGTAGTTCGGCTCTTCCGCCGACCCGGTTCCCATGATGGGAGCCACTCCCTGGCCATTCGTCCCGTACGTCGAGGTAGGCAGGAGCAGGAACGCAAATCCGTCCGCAGGATCTCCGGCGCTGGAGATGCGAAAATCAAAGTCGGCGGTGATGGCCGGGAAAACACCGGGAGCGACCCGGTCAAATGCAACACCGTTTACCTGGCCGTTGACGGCATCGGTAATCAGCCGAAAGAATTTGCCCGTGCTTCCGCTGCCGGCATTCTGGATGGATGCGCCGGGGGCGGTGCCTTGCTGCGCCAGAGTAAAGTTTGGCGTGTTGGTGTCGAAATCGGCCAGCAGCGCGGCGGTCAAGCCTGGCTCGCTGCCGTGATTGCCAGGAGCGGCCGAATTCCACGTTGCATTCGTCGGGGCGTTTCCACGCGCCACCTCGGTGCCATTTAGATACGCGATGAATCCATCGTCATACCGGAGATTCATCGCCAGTTCCTGCAACTGATTCGGGTCTGCCACGGTGAAGGGAAAGCGCAGATACGCTGAGGAATTGATGTCCAGCATCTGGGTTCCAATGCCCATGTTGATGAAACTGGCGTAATTTGTTCCGGCGTCAAAGCCGACGCCGGAAACGCCGCTGAGCCAGGCGGCATCATCAAACCCAGGCGCCGTCCACCCCGTTCCGATATCGCTCGCGGGAATGAGCACCCGCGCGGTCGAACCCGTGCTCACCAGCGTGGCGTACTGCCCGGGGATCATGGCCAGACCGTAGGTTTGATCCGGCGCCAGACCGGGATATTGGGGCGAGTATTGGGTGGCAATGTTGGTTCCCCCCGGCCGGACCAGCGCGAGGAACTCGCCGCCGGCGTCGAGGCGGAAATTGGTGTGCAGCATCGGCCCATTGGTCCGGTTCTTGTTCGACGCAAAGACCACCAGGTATCCGTACGGCGGGAGATTGGTGGCCGGAAACCGCCACTTGATGAGGTTCCCCGCATTGTCCGTCAAATACCAGCCATCGAGATTCACCGTGGTGGTGCCGGCGTTGTAAATCTCGATCCAGTCCGAATACTGTCCATCTTCATCAACGAGCGTCCTGGTGTTGTCCGCCATGAATTCCGAGAGGACGAGGTTGTCGGCGGCAGAGACGTTGACGGCGATTGAAAAGAGGACGGCCGAGACGACCGCCGCGAGGGATAGCGACTTTTTCATAGGCAATCGGTTCCGTGTGTTTGGCTGTGGGGTTGACTGTAACTCACCTTAGCAAAACCGTAATCCCGCTGACAACACAAAGTTGCTGCCGATCTGGACAGGCGCAACTGCGCACTGCCCCCGGGGCGCGGCCTTGAGGCCGCTTCAGCGTTCGATGGGTGTTGGCGAACCATTGGCGGACGGTCTCTTGAACGATAAAGCGACGTAAAAGTCGCGCTCCAACACGGGTGCATTCGGGGGCACTGGGCGGATGCTGTCCGGAAACACCCAGACTCACGAATGCGCGAACGTCTCTGCGGATTGAGTGCCAGAAACCTCCGGCTGAACCGGTTGCGCGCACGGCACCTCCCCGCCAGAATCAATTCCCTACGCCTGCCCCCTGCCCTGACCGGCGTATTCCACGAATTGCCAGATCACCCGGCCATCCTGCGCTTCGCAGACGAGGAAACCCTTCTCCTTCGAGCCGTCGTGGTTGCCGCGTCTGAGGGCGCAGCAGCGTCCCGTGGTGAGGAAGTAGTTGCCGCGGTCGCGCCGGGTCTGCGCGTGCCAGTGACCGCAGAAAACTGCCTGGAGGTTGCAGTCGCGAAACACGTCGAGCAACTCATCCGAGCGTTCCGGGCGATAGTTGACGCCGGGGCCGAGTGGAAAATGGGTGAGCAGAATGGTCGGGCGGGTGCGGTCAAGACCGGGCGCCAATTTCTCCACGAAACGAAACGTCTCGTCGCCAATCGTGGTGCCCTCGTAACGCTGGCCTTCGCTGCTGTCGAGGGCGATAAACTGCCAGCCGCGATGCCGGAACGCGTAATTGAGGCGGTTCGGGAAACACTTATCGTAGGCGCTCCGGTCGGTCTGCGACGCGTAATCGTGATTGCCGATGACCGGGTACCACGGGACATCGAGTTTGCCGAAGACCTCCTTCATGGTGGCGAAATGCTCCGGCTTGGCCAGATCCGTGAGGTCGCCGGCGTGCAAGACGAGTTCGGGTTGCAGCGATTTCATCTGCCGCACGGCGCCTTCCAGCCAAGGTCCGCACTCGGGGCTGGTGCAGTGGGTGTCGCTGACCACGATGAACCGGAAATTACCTCCGCGGCCACGGTCGGCGGCGGCCAGTGTGCCGGGCCAGAGCCCCAGGGCCAGCAGACTGCCGGCAGAAAGTTTGCCCAGGGCGGCGCGGCGGGACAGAAGACGCGTGGATTGCATGGACGTGAATTAACCCCAGTCGGCGCAGCGCGCAAGCCAGCACCTGCGGGCGAGGAACGTAGCACAGCCGTCGCGGCTGCATGAGGCAACCGCCTTTGTTTCAAACTACGTTCCAGAACCACGCAACCAGACGACGTGCGCACCCGCCCCGGGTGCAGTTTTCCGCGCCCTCGCGGAAAACCCGGGGTGCGTGAAATAGTTCAGGACGCCCCGGAACAGCGGGAGCGCAGCGTGCTGGCCGCGCGGCGCGTCCAGCCACACCCGAGGGCGGGTGTGCTCCCCGACTCGGAGTTCGGGTTGAAACGACCCGGAAGGCAGTTGCGGGCTTGCCTGCCGCCCGATTTCGGGCAACATCGCCGCATGACCACACCTTCTACTGCTCCTGCTCCCAAACGCCGGGGCTGCCTGTTTTATGGCTGCCTGACGATGATCATCCTGTCGCTGGTGGGCGCCACGCTTTTGTTCGTCGGCTACCTCTACGCCAAGAAAGCCCTGACCCAGTTGACCGAGCAATACACCGAGGCGACTCCCGCGCAAATCGAGAGCGTGGAGGTGCCGGCCGATCAGATGAAAAGTTTGCAGGAGCGGGTGGCCCGCTTTGCCAGCGCCCTCGATAAACAGCAACAGGAGGAACTGGTGCTCACGGCCGACGACATCAATGCGCTCATCGGCGGCGATCCATCGTTTAAGGATGCCCGCAACCGACTCTTCGTGCGCATCGAGGGGGACAAGGTCCGCGGCAAGGTGAGCTGGCCGCTGCCGGACATGGGGCCGCTGAAACTCAAGGGGCGCTTCATCAATGGCGATGCCACCTTCAACGTGGCGCTCACCAATGGCACGCTGTTCGTGGGCGTGCTCGACGTGGCGGTGAAGGGCAAGACGCTGCCGCCGCAATTGACCGCCGCGCTCCGCCAGGAAAACCTCGCCCGCGAGGTGATGAAGAATCCGCAGACCGCTGCCAAGTTCGAGAAGTTCGACCGCATCGAAGTCAAGGATGGCAAAGTGATCCTGCGCACCAAATCCGCCACCCAACCGTAGTCCGGCCGAATCCCCAGCATCTGAATTAACGAGGAGTCCGTATGATGGATAATAGCAACCAAAGATGCCGGGAGCGTCCTCCCTCTGCCCTCCCTCCGGGAGCGGAGAGGGTGACTGACCGGCCGGCCTGCGATCGAACCTCAGGTCACAGCATCGGGTTGTCTCGTTCCCGCACCTCGACTGGTTTCCTCACCCGTCCCGCCCTGGCTTCTTGCATGGCGGTTTGGATGCTCCTTGGCACCCTCCTGCTATCCGCCCGCTTTGGTGTTGCGGCCGAGACCAATTCGCCCTTCGCCAAGTGGGAAAAGGAAATCTCGGCCTTCGAGGCTTCTGATAAAACCAATCCGCCACCGAAAGAGGCCATCGTGTTTGTGGGCAGTTCGAGCATCCGCCTGTGGAAGAGTCTGGCGAAGGATTTCCCTGATCGCGCGGTGGTCAACCGCGGCTTCGGCGGATCGCAGGTCATCGACTCGGTGCATTTCGCGGATCGCATCGTCCTGCCCTACGCGCCGCGTCAGATCGTGATGTATGCGGGTGGCAATGACATCGCTGCCGGCAAGTTGCCCGAGCAGATCTTCGCCGACTTCAAGGCGTTCGTCGCCAAAGTGCAGGCCGCACTGCCGGCCACGCGCATCACTTACATCGCGAGTGCGCCGAATCCGTCCCGCTGGGCGCAGGTGGAACGGGTGCGACGACTCAATCAATTGGTCGAGGAATACACGCACACGGATTCGCACCTGGATTTCATCGACGTCTTCACGCACATGCTCGGCCCGGATGGGCAGCCCAAGCCGGACATCTTTCTCGCTGACCGCCTGCACATGAACGCGCGCGGCTACGCGCTCTGGCGGGAAATCGTGGGCGGCCATCTCGTGAAGACCGCGCCAGCGAATCGCTGAAGCGAGCGGACCTCCGGGAAGAGCAGCGTGGCGACGTCTCGGCAGAGCGCCGCAAATCCTCCTTCTTCAGAATCGCGGCGTTCCGCCACCGGGCGCGCGGCCTTCAGGCCGCTTCGATATCAATCGTTGCGAAAGTACTCGCAGGGCGCGTCTGTCCCAGCGCGCCGCGAACCACTCCCGGCCAACCCGACGGCGCGCTGAGGACAGACG
>JBBRWD010000098.1:0-28062 GCA_038249465.1 Limisphaerales bacterium
AGCGCGGCATGTAAGAATGCGGTCCCCAGCAGTATCAACCCGAGCATTGCGTTTGGCGTAAGCGCCCCGCTGTCGTTGCGGCGTCTCGGCAGAGCGCCGCCATTTTCGGATTCTGGGCTGCAAAATGCGGCGCCCTGCCGAGACGCCGCTACGGAGTCTTGGAGACGCCTCTCGATGGTCTGGAGGTGACCGAGGTGTTTGATGTTCATGGTCGGTCTGCTTTCTTGTCTGCACCCTTCGCGCCGGCTTTGGCTTTTGCGGCGGCTGCTGGCGGGCGATAGCTGTTGGCCCAGTTCTTCTTCACCAGCGCTTTCAATTCAGCCACGTTCTGTGCGTGTTTCGTA
The DNA here is from genome assembly GCA_038249465.1 of Limisphaerales bacterium. Taxonomy (GTDB): domain Bacteria; phylum Verrucomicrobiota; class Verrucomicrobiia; order Limisphaerales; family JBBRWD01; genus JBBRWD01. The sequence goes on from JBBRWD010000098.1 coordinate 345, forward strand.
TCGTCGGCCAGATTGTTCTTCTCACCGGGGTCGTTCTGATAATCGTAGAGTTGCGCGCCTTTGCTGCTGTCGTCCCATTCGGTGTAACGCCACCGTTCGGTCCGCACGCTGTGACCGGCAAAGCCGCCGCGCCAGACCTGCGTGAACGCCGGCTTGTCCCACGCCGCCTTCGGATCGTCGAGCAAAGGCCGGAGGCTCTGCCCGGCCAGCTTGTGCCGTGGTGTCAGGCCGCAGAGGTCGGCGAGCGTCGGGTAGAGGTCGAGCAACTCCACCGTGCGCGGGCTGCCCTGTCCTTTCGTCCTTTGCCCGGGCGTGGCGACGATGACCGGCACGCGCGCGGAGTTCTCAAACAGACTCTGCTTTTTCCACAGGCCCAATTCCCCGAGGTGGTAGCCGTTGTCGCTCCAGAACACGACGATGGTCTTGTCGGCCAGTTTGAGCCGGTCCAGCGTGTCCAGCAAGCGGCCCACCTGCGCGTCCACGAACGATATCGCCGCCCAATACGCCTGCTTGGATTCGCGCGCCTGCATCTCCGTCACGCCAAACCACGGCCAGGGTTTCGTGGAAGCCACCGATGTTGCGGGCACCGTCTCTGGAAAGCTCCGTGAGATGTCCGGCATCCGCACCTGCTCGAAGGGAATCCGCTCAAAATACTTCGCAGGCGCCACGTAGGGGCAATGCGGACGATAGAATCCGCAGGCGATGAAGAACGGCCGGCCCTGATGCACTTCCAGCAGTTTGATGGCTTCGGTGGCGCCGATGCCGTCGGTCTGCTCCTCGTCTGCACCGCCCGCTTTGAGGAAACTCAACGAACTGCCCAGGCCGCGCTTGGGGGTGTGGTTGATGAGCTGGCCTTCCTCCGCTTTGTCGCGCCCGCGAGGATTGAAGGTGATGTCCCACGAGGCCGGGTCGTCCAGTCCACTGGTGCCGATGTCGCCGGGCACGCCGTAGTGATACATCTTGCCGACGCGCGCAGCGACGTAGCCGTTCGTGCGGAACAATTGCGGCAGAGTGACCACGTCCGGCAGCACGGTGCGGAAATGCTTCTTCAGATCAAACACCTGGGTCGTGTCCGGGCGCAGACCCGTCATCAGCGAAGTGCGGCTCGGGCTGCACAAGGGAAACTGGCAATACGCCCGGTCAAAGCGGGTGCCGCGCGCGGCGAGGCGGTCGAGATTGGGCGTCTTGACCACCGGATTTCCGTAGCAGCCGAGATCGCAATTCATGTCGTCCGTGGCGAGGAAGAGGACGTTGAGCCGGGGAGCGGCGGCGCGCACCTCCGAGCCACCGGACCAAGCGGCAATGACGAAGAGGATCAGCAGGCGAAGACAAATGGGGCGGTGCATGGCGTGAATTCAATACCAGACAGTGGAGTGGATTCAATGTTTGATCGTAAACTGAGCCGTATCCATGCATTCGAATGGGGAGTGCGCGCGGCCCGCGTGCTGTCGTTGCCGGCCCGGCGACCACTTCGTGCCTCACTCTTTTGTCTCACCGGAAGTTGCCCGAGGAAATGGTGAGACGAAGTGCCCTGCGGGCCGCCGAGCACAGCCGGCCAGCGACCGGCGTTCCCCAGCCTGGCTGCATGGTTTCGGCTGAGTGGTAAAATCGCAGATGAACGCAGATATCAATCGTTGCGAAAGTATGCGCAGGCAGGGCGCGTCTGTCCCAGCGCGCCGCGTCTTCCGAGGGGCCACGAACGGCGCGCTGAGCCAGACGCGCCCGAGAGGACGATTTCCACCGTTCGGGCGAGAAGGACATTCACGCCTTCGCGGAGAGTCGGCGCGGGCGCAGGCGACAATCACCCACCAGCAAACCGAAAGCCCCGCCCGCAGATGCGCCGCCGAAGTTACCTCCGTAGCAGCCGACGTGAGGAGGCTCCATCTTCCTCTCGGCAACGCGGGATTTCTGCCCGCGCTGGAAATCCCGGAACGGCGTCGGCATCGTCCGCTCCCGTCGTAGCAGCCGAGGTCACGAGGCTCATTCAAATGCGGAAGTCGAAATGTTGAATGCGGAACGAAGAATTGGAGCCTCCTTACGTCGGCTGCTACATGCTGGATTCCGCCGGCCTCGGCAGCTACGCTCCCCCGCACCTATGCCAGAAGCAGAGAGCGAGGACGCGAGGCGATTTACCGGGCGCGGCACCAACCGACAGTTCTACCTGCCGCGCCTGCCGCGCGAGCATTACCAGGGCGACGCGGCAGTTCACTGGACGCTGCCGATTTCGCTGCGCAAGACCGGCTGGCTGGACGAGCGCTTTCACGCCGCCTTCCGGGAACTCATGCTCCACACCGCCGCCCGCGAGGGATTGTTCTGTCCGGTCTATTGCCTCATGCCGGACCATCTGCACCTTGTCTGGATGGGCCTGTGTCGGGACACCGACCAACTCAACGGCATGGCGTTCCTGCGCACGCATCTCGCAACGAAGCTGGCTCCTTTACGATTTCAGCATCAGGCGCACGATCACGTGCTCAAGCCGGCGGAGCGTCGCCGCAGCGCTTTCGCTACCGCGTGCCAATACGCCCTCGATAATCCGGTGCGCGCCGGGCTGGTGAAGCAATCAAGCGAATGGCCTTTCAACGGTGCCATCGTGCCTGGCTACCCGAAGCTCCATCCGCTCCAGGATAATTTCTGGCGGAAGTTTTGGAAGCTCCACGCGCAAGCGAAGCAGTCGGACGCGGGGAACATTCGGCGCCCACCTATTTCGTCGTAGCAGCCGACGTGAGGAGATCCATCTAAAAACGCCATCTAGAAACGCGGAAGAAAATCAGAGCCTCCTCACGTCGGCTGCTACGAGAGGACGATTTCCACCGTTCGGGCGAGAAGGACATTCACGCCTTCACGGAGAGTCGGCGCGGGCGCAAACGCCGTTCACCCACCAGCGAATCGACAGCGGAGAAATGAGACGCCTTGCGTCGGCTTGCCCCGCGGTGGTAGCAGCCGAGATTCGACGGAAATGCAGAATGCGGGATGCGGGAGGAACTGCGCAGGCGTCGCAGTGGGGCCGGTCTTCTCAAACCGGAAACAGCGAGAAGCCGAGCAGTTTGGCCATCTCGCGCATCCGCCTGTCGGTGGCCCCAAGCTCCGTCTCGCCCGCCACGCGGGCGGTCGCCAGATGGATGGCGTCAAACGTGCGGATGGAAATCGGCGGCGCGTGGCGGTAGCACCGGGCCATGATCGCGTTGAACTCCGCCTCGGCCTGGGTGTCCATTGCCACCACCCGGATTTGCCCGGCGGCGCTGCTCAGCACAGCCTCCGCCGGGTTGGCCGGAATCAGCCCATCACTCTCCTTGCGAAAAGCCACCCGCCGCATTTCGTACAGAGCGAGTGTGACCGTGACAATGACCGTCGCGTTGGCTGCCTTCTGAGCGAAGGCAGGCGAGTCCGATTCCGGGAGGTAGAGTTTGCTGAGGGTGGAGGCGTCCCAGTAGCTCAGGCGCTCAGTCGCCCCGGTCTTCGTCCAAAATCTGCTCCACGGTGGGGCCCGTTTTGCCGGTGGACAACTGGTCGCGAAGCTCAGCCAGCCGAGCCAACCATGCCTTCCGATCCGGCGAAGGTGCCGCTTGCGGCACGGCGCTGAGCTTGGCCACCGCGCGGCCCTGGTTGGTTATGACCACCTCCTCGCCTTGCTGAACTAGTTTGACCAGCTTCAGCAGATCGGACTGTGTTTGTTCCAACGTCGCCGTCATAGCTGCATTGAACCATTTTGATTGGCGAAATCAAATCTGCCAGTGCGGCTGCACGAGGCCTACACTCCAGCGCAGGGCATCAATCCAGCCATCCCACGCCCGGCTACCTAGTTCGCCTCTCCGGAAAAAGATTTGCCGCCGCGCGCGTCGGGAATCTATCAATGCCGCCCTCGATTCACATGAATGCTGTCTCAGAAAATCAAGGGCTGCCCCTCGTGGCGCCGCCCACTGTGCCCGTCCTCGATGCCGCCTTCCGTCCGGCGGTGCTGGCCAACCGTGCTTTCCGAGACGCCGCGCAACTGCACGCCGTGCCCGTGGCGCTGGCGCTCGAACGCTCGCCTGATTCCATCTCGCGCTTCGACACCGTCGTGGCCGCGCCCGGCACGTCGGCGGCCCGGGGCAACTTTGTTTATCTCGAACGCCTCGTGAAGTTCCTGCTCTGGTCGCGAGGCGGTGGCCGAATCCATTTCGCCGGACCGCGCGAACTGGGCGAGCAATTGCAGCGGCGCTTCCGCGAAACCGACGCCGGCCGTTTCGATGCGCGCCTCATGGGCGACAAGGTTTACGAGCGCGCGTTTGAAGTCGTCATTACCTCGCCGGAGCAAGTGCCCGCCGCGTGCGAATCGTCGAAGCCGCTCGGGCGCCAATGGAATGGCTGCCGCATCGGATTCGATCTCGGCGCGAGCGACCGCAAGGTGGCCGCCGTCAAGGATGGCGAGGTGGTGTTCAGCAACGAAACGCCGTGGGATCCGAAGTCCTTCACCGATCCGCGCCAGCATTTCGACGGCATCATGGATTCGCTCCGGCAGGCGGCGGCGCATCTCCCGCGCGTGGAGGCCATCGGCGGCAGCTCGGCCGGCGTGTATGTGGATAATCTCGTCAAGGTGGCGTCGCTCTTTCGCGGCGTGCCCGAGGAGCAATTCGCCCAGCGCGTGCGTCCGCTGTTTCTCGAACTGCGCCAGGCTTGGGGCGGCATTCCGTTTGATGTGGTGAATGACGGCGAAGTCACCGCACTCGCGGGCGCAATGAGCCTGGAAGACAACGCCGTGCTCGGCATCGCGATGGGATCAAGTCTCGCGGCGGGCTATTGCACGCGCGATGGCAACATCACCTCGTGGCTCAACGAACTCGCCTTCGCGCCGGTGGACTACAACCCGGGCGCGGCAGTGGACGAGTGGTCCGGCGATTACGGCTGCGGCGTGCAGTATTTCTCGCAGCAAGGTGTGGGGCGGCTTATTCCTGCGGCGGGCATCACGCTCGACGCCAAGCTGTCGCTACCCGACAAGCTGGTCGAGGTGCAGAAGTTGATGGCGAAGGGCGACGAGCGCGCGGCGAAAATCTATCAGACCATCGGCACCTGCCTGGGCTACTCGGTCGCGCACTACGCGGAGTTCTACGATCTCAAGCACCTGCTCCTGCTCGGGCGGGTCACCACGGGCCAGGGCGGCGAAATCATCATGGCCGGCGCGAACGACGTGCTTCGCCGCGAGTTTCCCGAAGTGGCGCAGCAGGTGGCGCTGCACATGCCAGACGAGAAGGAGAAACGCCACGGCCAGGCGATGGCGGCAGCGAGTCTGCCAGTGTTGTCTGGATAATCCAGACGACGCGGAGCCTGGTTCAGGGACCGGCGCGCTGAGGCCAGCGCGCCCCACCCGTCCAATGACATTCCGCTAAATCAACTTCGTCAGCCCCGGCTTGTAGGTCGGATAGCTGCCATCGGGACCAGGCACCACGGGCGGCGCCATGTCGTCGTGGCAATCGGTGGACTTCGGCGGATAGAAGAACTCGGATTTCTCCATCTGCTCCCAGGTGACTTCCTTGCCGGTATAGCAGGAGATTTGTCCCATGATGCCAATCTGCGTGCTGCGCGCCATGTAGTCGCCGCAGTTGACCGGATTGCCCGAACGGATGGCGGCGAAAAGTTTATCGTGCTCGATCTGGTAAGGGTTACCCTTCGCTTCCGACTTCCAGTTGGTTTCGCCCCAGATGCGCGCGTTCTTGACCGACGCCTTGCCCTTCGAGCCGAAGATGAGGCTGGAATCCTCATCGTAGCAGCCGTTGGTGGTGCGGCAGAAGGCATACACGCGCACGCCGTTGGGAAACTCGTAGATGACCGAGTGATGGTCGAAGACGTTGCCGTAGATCGGCGCGGTCATGGTGGAGCGTCCGCCCAGACCGTGGCATTTGATGGGCGCGGCTTCGCGCAACACCCACGTCGCGCGGTCCATGTTATGGACGAGCGATTGCACCACATCATCGCCGGAGAGCCAGTTGAAATGATACTGCGTGCTGCATTGCCAGCGAAGTTCATCGAGCTGGGGATTGCGTTCGAGAATGCCATAGGGCGCGCGCAGAAAATTTTCTTCGAGGGCAATGATTTCACCGATGGCGCCGTCGTGGATGCGCTGGATGGTTTCGATGTAACCCGGATGATGCCGGCTGTGGAGGCCGGACATCACGCTCAGTTTCTTCTCCTTCGCCAACACGGCTGCGGCCTTGACCATCTTGATGCCCGCCGGGTCGATGCCGTGCGGTTTCTCGACGAACACATGTTTGCCAGCCTCGATCGCGGCCAGCAAGTGCAGGGGATGAAACTTCGCCGCGTTCGCGATCAGCACGACATCGGACAACTCGATGACCTTCTTGTAGCTGTCGAAGCCGGTGAAACAATTCTCGTCCTTCACCTCGACCTGCCCGGGGTTCTGCTTGCCGATGGCGGCGCGGGCGTTTTTGACGCGATCGGCGAAGATGTCGCACATGGCGACGAGGCGGGCGCCATTGTCCGCGTGCAGCGCCTCGTTGCCCGCGCCGGAGTTGCGTCCACCGCAACCGATCAGGCCGACCTTGATGATGTCGGTGCCCTGCGCGTGGGCAAAGCGGGCGAGGTCCAGCGCACCGAGCGTCACCGTGGCCGCGGTGGCGGTGGCGGAAGTTTTGAGGAAGTCACGGCGTGATCCGGCGACGGATTTCGGGGAGGGTTGGGATGGATTCATAGTGCAATGAATGACGAGTTTGCCGGTGGTTTCGATTCAGAAAGTTTCCTTGATGCGCAAATCCTTGAGCGTGCCGCGCAACCAGGCCAGCGACTGCTCAATCATCGGGCCGCCCTGCCCTTCACATTCGATGCTGAGCGTGCCGCCGTAGCCGGCGTCGCGCAACAGCTTGAGGCAGGTCTTGATGTTGCCCGCGTTTACGCCATCACCCAGCGCACATTGGCTGACCGCGATGCCCGTCTGCCCGCCGCGCACCGCCAGGGCGAGCGACTCGGAGACATCCTTCACGTGGACGTGGCTGATTCGCTTGAGAAACTTTTTGAGGAACTTCACGGGATCCTGTCCGGCGATGTAGGTGTTGCCCGTGTCCATGTTCAGGCGCAGGAACGGGCTCTTGCTGAACGCCTGCATCTCGGCCATGCGCGCGGGGTTGGTCGTGAAGTGGCCGTGCGGTTCGATGTTGACGACGATCTCATGCGCCTCGGCCACATGGAGAATCTGCTCGTAACTGCGCTTCATCAGCGCCATCGCGCCTTTCTCGGTCAAACCCTCGGGCGCGTGCAGGCCGTCGGTGGTATCGACGCACGGGCAGCCAATCTGTGCGGCCCACGCGATCGATTTCAGCACGTAGGGCACGCCGCGCAACGGACCATCCTGGCCGCTCAGCGGATAGGCCGCATCGACCTGTGAGAAGCGCACGCCGTAGGAATCCATCTTGCGGCGCAGCAGCACCGGATCTTCGTAGAGCGCGACATGCGGTTGATAACCGAGGCCGTGAATCCAGCTCACGCCATCGATCAATCCGCACTCAATGAAGTGGACGTTGTTGCGCTTCGCCCACTGGAGGCATTTCTCGAAGGACCAATAGGCGGAGTTGAAGGCGTCGGTGTGAAAACCAATTTTCATGGTGGGCTGATGGGATTGAAGGGGAGTTTCGATTGGGCGTGTGGAACCAAATTCATTGCCCCGCCGCCGGCTTGGGCAGTGGCGCGAGATCGCTCTTCTTCGCCCCAGCCGCGAACTCGATCGCTCCGAGGAGATGCTGGAGAAATTCCGGCTCGGCAAAGCTCGATTCCGTGTGCCCGAGCGCGGTGTACCAGACACGCCCGCCTTCGAAGGCGTGGCTCCAGGTCATCGGGTGATCGCCGCCCATCGTGCCCCCCTGGTAAGTCTTCTCGTCGATGGACACCAGCACGCGGGTCTTTGCGCGGGGATTCACGGTAAAATTGTACCACTCGTCGGTGCGCACCCAAATCTCCGGCAAGCCGTCCGTCGAGGGATGGGCGCGATCCTCGACACGCAGCGTGCCCTTCACGACGGCCGAATGGTTGGTGAAATCCGTGCAGAGCAGCCGGCCGTACCACGGCCAGTCGCCTTCGGTCGCGATCTTGCCGGGAATCGCCGCGTGAATGCCCAGAAAGCCGCCGCCCGCCCGCAGCCATTGCTCAAAGGCCGTTTGCTGCGCCGCGTCGAGAATGTCGCCGATGGTGCTGAGAAACACGACCACCTGGAAACGCTGGAGATTGCCGGGCGTGAACATTGCCGAATCCTCCGTGGCTTCGACGGCGAAATGGTTCGCCACGCCAAGCTGCTGGATGGCGGCGATGCCGTTGGTGATCGAAGTGTGCCGGTAACCCAGCGTCTTGGAGAAGACCAGCACGCGAAAGACGGGCTCAGCCGCCGACAACGCCACCGTCGCCGCGCCGAACAACGCTGACGCCAGAAGCAAGGAACGAGTCATGGAGGACAATTTCATCAATGTTGCCCGCTGTAGTGCCACATCGGCGGTGGCCTCCACTTGACCGAAGTCAACGCGCCCTGCAAACTCACGCCGCCAACCTCACAACGCAGTCACTGATAATTCCATGGCCACCATGACCTCGCGCGAAAGAGTCCTGACCTCGCTCAACCACCGGCAGCCCGACCGCGTACCCATCGACCTTTCCGGGCATCGCTCTTCCGGCATCGCGGCCATCGCCTACGCCCGGCTGCGCCAGCATCTCGACCTTCCGGAAAAGCCCATCCGCGTCTATGACCAGGTGCAGCAACTGGCCATCGTGGATGAGGACGTGCTGCAACTCTTCCATGTGGACACCATCGAACTGGGCCGCGGCTTTGCCCTGGAAGATAAATGGTGGAAGGAATGGACGCTGCCCGACGGCACGCCGTGCCTGATGCCGGCGTGGACGAATCTCGAACGCGTCGGCGACGAGTGGATCATGTGCTCGCCCCGGAACCAGGTCATCGCGCGCATGCCGCCCGGCTGTCTTTACTTCGAGCAATGCCACTGGCCGTTCGCCGAGCAGGAAAATCTCGATCACCTCCCGGGATTGCTCAGTGAAAGCATGTGGACCGCCGTCGCCTCGCCGCCGGGGCCGATCGTGACCGGTCGAGATGGGCCGCACCTCCGCGCCGAGGGCGCCCGCCTCCTGCGCGAGCAAACCGACCGCGCCATCATCGGCCTGTTCGGCGGCAATCTGCTGGAGATGGGTCAGTTCTTTTACCGCAACGACAACTTCTTCCTGCTGCTCGCCGGGGAACCGGAGCGCACCCACGCCTTCCTCGACAAAGTGACCGAGATGCATCTGGCCAACCTGGGGAACTTCCTCCGAGATGTCGGCCCGCACATCGACATCATCCTCTTCGGCGACGACCTCGGCATGCAAAGCGGACCGCAGATCTCGCCCAGGATGTACCGCGAGTTTTTCTGGCCACGCGAGCAACTCATGTGGCAGCGCGTCCGCGAACTCGCCCCGCATCTCAAGATCATGCTGCACTGCTGTGGCGGCGTGCGCGAGCTGCTCGATGGATTGATCGAAGCCGGGCTGGACGCCATCAACCCGGTGCAGATCACCTGCGCCGGCATGGACCCGGCGGGATTGAAGCGCGACTTCGGCGCGCGACTCACCTTCTGGGGCGGCGGCTGTGACACGCGGCACATGCTCTCGCACGGCACGCCGGCGGAGATTCGCGAGCACGTCCGGCAACTGATGCAAATCTGGCGGCCCGGCGGCGGCCACGTCTTCCAACAAGTCCACAACATCATGGCCGACGTGCCGCCGGAAAACATTGTGGCGATGTTTGACGCGGCCTACGAATTCGGCGCCGGCGCATGAGTCGTCCGCCGCAGCATGGTCTGCTCCTCATCGTCACGTTCATCGCGGCGTGGCTGCCGCTGTGAAATCCATTGAAGGCCAATTCCCTTGAATCTGCGAGGATCCCGCCTGCCCGGACGGGCATCGATTTATTGCCGCAACATCTGGCCAGGACGCGCCGGAGCGCAGCCGGGATGGATTGAATGCGCCTCCTGACCTCCCTCATCATTGACTTGCCTCCCTTGCCAGATCACCCTTTGCCCATGAACCACGACAAGCTCCCTTTCGCCGTTGCCACCAAAATTGTGCGCCATCACAACCCGGGAAGACTCCTCCTCACCCTTGTTCTGATGACCGCCGGCGGGACGACAGCGCAGGCGGACTGGCCGGAATTCCGCGGTCCCCGGGGTGATGGCCATGTCTCCGCCCCGGGCGACGCCAAAACCATCGGCCTGCCGCTGCGCTGGAGCGAGACCAACAACATCAAATGGAAAACGGAGATTCCCCATCGCGGCTGGTCCACGCCCGTGGTGATGGGCGGCCAGGTCTGGCTGACCACCGCCACCGAGGACGGCCACGATTTCTTCGCTCTGGGGCTCGATGCGGAAACCGGGAAGATTCTTTTCAACGAAAAACTGTTTCACAGCGAGAACCCGGAGTCGCTCGGCAACGGAGCCTCGATGAACTGTTATGCCACGCCTTCGCCGGCCATTGAGCCGGGCCGCGTCTATGTCCACTTCGGCAGCTTCGGCACGGCCTGTCTGGACACCAAGACCGGCAAGACGCTCTGGAAACGAGACGATCTGCCCTGCCGCCATTACCGCGGACCGGCCTCGTCGGTCATCCTGTTCGAGAACCTGCTGATCCTGACGATGGACGGCGCCGACGTGCAGTATCACGTCGCCCTCGACAAAGAGACCGGCAAGACCGTCTGGAAGACCGACCGCTCGGTCAAATGGAACGACGAAAACGTCCCGGGACAAATGGCGAAGGACGGCGATTTGCGCAAAGCCCACAGCACCCCCTTGATTGCGAACACTCCGGGGAAACCCCAGATGCTCAGCGCCGGCGCCAAGGCGGCCTACGGCTACGATCCGCGCACCGGAAGCGAACTCTGGAAGGTGCAATTCCCCGACTGGTCGGTCGCTCCCCGGCCGCTCTATGACCGCGGCCTGGCCTACTTCGTCACCGGCCTGGCGAAAAAGGAATTGTGGGCGGTGAAGACGGACGGACAAGGCGATGTGACCGACACCGGCGTGGCCTGGAAGCTCACGACGCGCGTGGGCAAATACGCCTCGCCCATTCTGGTGGACGGCCTGATCTACACGGTGGCCGACGAGAGCTTCGTCACCTGCCTTGACGCCGCCACGGGAAAAACCGTCTGGACGGAACGGGTTGGCGGCAAGTATGCGGCCTCGCCGGTGTATGCCGACGGGCGGCTCTACCTGTTCGATCAGGGAGGCATGACCCTGGTGCTCAAGCCTGGCCGCGCCTTGGATGTTCTGGCGACCAACACGCTCGCGAGCGGCTTCATGGCTTCGCCGGCCGTGTCCGGCAAGGCGTTCTACTTGAGAACGCGCACGCACCTCTACCGCGTCGAATCCCCGGCGTCGGAAAACAAATGACATCACGCGGCTGGGTAATCCGCCGGTGTGGGCGCCGGGGATTTTCCGATCTGGAAGGTATTCAAACGTGCCCGCGGATTCCCGAAGCGTGTGACCGGGAAAGTCCGGGCCACTGAACCATCCGAAGTCACGCAGATGTGATTCCGGGTGTGCCAAGGCAGAGATTTTTGGGGCTTTGAAACGCGAAATTTTGTACACTCCCGGCCATGTTGACGCGACTGCGAATAAAGAATTTCAAACGATTCCCCGATGCTGACATCGAGTTGGGTCAATCGGTGGTTTTCATCGGACAGAACAACTCCGGCAAGACCACTGCGTTGCAGGCGCTCGCGCTTTGGGATGTTGGCCTGCGCAAATGGAACGAAGAATACAAAGGAAGAACTGTTCCACCGCAACGCCCGGGAGTGACCATCAACCGGCGTGACCTGGTCGCGATTCCTGTGCCCGGTGCCAATATGCTCTGGCGGAACCTGCATGTTCGCGACGTTAAAAGACAGAATGGAAAGCAGCAGACCCAAAACATCCGCATAGACATCATTGTGGACGGAGTCAAAGACGGCAGGTCATGGAGTTGCGGACTGGAGTTCGATTATGCGAACGACGAATCGTTTTATTGTCGTCCGTTGCGTTTGAACAACGAAAAGGATTCGCAGCGCATGGCGGTCCCACCGGAAGCGGCAGAAACGCTGATCGCTTTCCTTCCTCCCATGTCTGGTCTGACGGATCGAGAGTTCCTTAAACAGCCTGGCGAAATCGGATTTCTCATTGGCCAAGGGGAGACAGCCCAGGTGCTCCGCAACCTCTGCTATCAGCTTTTCAATCAGCCGGGCAACCAGAGCGCTTGGTTGGCGGTTTGCTCACACATCCAGTCACTTTTCGGCGTGCAACTCCAACCGCCGAAACTTCTGGAGCGTTCCGAAATCACCATGTCCTACAAGGATGCCGAGGATTGTCTGCTTGACCTTTCTTCCGCCGGTCGCGGATTGCAGCAAACACTTCTCCTGCTCGCCCGGCTCTACGCGAACCTTAAGACCGTTCTGTTGCTCGACGAGCCGGATGCCCATCTTGAAGTTCTGCGTCAGCGTCAAATTTATCAGCTTCTAACCGGAGTCGCCGCCAAACAAGGCTCGCAGATCATCGCCGCCAGCCATTCGGAAGTAGTCCTGAATGAGGCGGCTAATCGGGATGTGGTCATCGCCTTCGTCGGCCAACCGCATAGGATGGATGACCGAGGTCAGCAGGTTCTCAAGGCACTCACCGACATCGGTTTCGACCAGTATTACCAGGCGGAACTCAAGGGCTGGGCACTCTATCTGGAAGGCTCGACCGACCTCGCGATCCTTCAGGCCTTTGCCGAAACTTTGGGGCATCCTGCCGCAACGGTTTTGGAACGTCCCTTTGTCCATTACCTCACCACCAATCTTCCAACCCGGGCGCGTGAGCATTTCTTCGGAATTCAGGAAGCCAAGCCGGATTTGGTTGGCTTCGCCTTGTTCGACCGCATTGAAAAACCGCTGGTCAGCGGCACGCCGCTGACTGAAACCATGTGGCAGAAGCGGGAAATCGAGAACTACCTCTGTCTGGAATCAGTTCTCCTGGCCTACGCCAGGCATGACCAGCCGGATGATTTGTTCGGTCGTGCTGAGGTCGGCCGACGGGAGCAAATTATGCGCGAATGCATTCAGGAGATCGGCAGCGCTCTTCGCACCCTCCGCCGAATTGAACCCTGGTCGGCTGACATCAAAGCCACTGACGAATTTCTTGATCCGCTCTTTCGGTTGTTCTTCGACAAGCTGGAATTGCCAAATCTCCTGCGGAAAACCGATTACCACATCCTCGCCCGTCTCGTTCCCAAAGAACACCTTGACCCGGAGATTGTCACCAAGTTGGACGGCATCGTCGCGGTGGCGAATATGGCCAGGCCCAAAGAAACTTGAATGCCTCCCAAATCCAAATCCCCCTCATGAAAACCCCTCTCAACCGCCGCCATTTCCTCGCCCGAACCTCTGCGGCCGTGGCATCTGTATCCCTTGCGCCGCTGGCCAGCCGCGTCTTCGCCGAAGCGCCCCGCACCCGGATGACGTTGTGCCTCTCGCCCGGGTCCATCGGCGTGAATGCGGACCAGCGTGCCACCATCGCGCTCGCGCAACTGCATGGCTTCACTTCGGTCGAACCCTCCGCGTCATTCCTTGCCGGCTTGAGCGACGAGGCACGCGCGGAACTGGTCGCGGAGTTGCAGGCCAGGAAACTCGTCTTCGGCGCGGCGGGATTGCCGGTGGATTTCCGGGGTGACGAAGCGCGTTTCAATCAGGGTTTGCGCGAACTCCCCCGGCTCGCGGTGGCTTTGCAGAAATCCGGCGCCACCCGCGTCGGCACCTGGATTTCCCCAGGCAGCGGCAACCGCACTTACCTCAGCAATTTCAAACTGCACCAGCAGCGGCTGACCGAGGTGGCGCGCGTGCTCAAAGACAACGGGCTGCGCTTCGGTCTGGAATACGTCGGCACGCCATCCGCCCGGGCGCGCGCGAAGCATCCGTTCATCCACAGCCTGCCGGAGACGCGCGAACTCATCGCCGCCATCGGCACCGGCAACGTCGGGATCATACTCGATAGCTGGCATTGGTGGACGGCGGGCGACACCGAGGCGGACCTGCTCGCGCTGCGCAACGAAGACATCGTCTCGGTCGATCTCAACGACGCGCCCGCCGGGCTCACGCTGGAGCAACAGCAGGACGGCCAGCGCGAGCTACCCGCGGCGACGGGAGTGATTCCGGTGGCCACCTTCCTCAAGGCTTTGCAGAAGATTGATTGCGATGCGCCGATCCGCGCCGAACCGTTCAACAAGAAGCTGAACGATCTGCCGAATGACGAAGCCTGCGCGGCCACCATCACGGCCTTGCGCAAGGCGATGGCGACGCTGGACACCGGTGCGGCCTGAAGAAAAACGCCTCGGCATGGACCGAGCATTCTCCTTCATCCCCGCCACTCAGGAAGTCCATCGAGATACTTCGGGCAGAAGCCGACGATCCACACCTTGTCGCCGTCGATTCGCTTCGCCACCGCCAGACGGCCTTTCCACACGCCGAGCACGATGCCGGCGATGAACAAAACCAGCCCGGCCACCGCGGCCGATCCGCCACCTGTCTGCGCGCCGATTCCGGTCACAAACGCGCCGATTCCCGCCAGCACCATGAGCCAGCTCGCCGCGACGATCATCCAGCGCTGCTGGCGATGCTGGTCGCACAGGGGAATGCGGGCCACCGCCTTCTTGCGCACGATGAGCGCCACAATGATGTAAATCAGCACGCTGAGCAGGATGAGAAGGTAGATCCAAGACTGATGCCAATAGAGCAGGCGTTTGATGGGCGACCGGGTGACGGGATGGTTGCATCGAGCGCAGCGGCACGGCAGTTCCGCGCCCGACGCCATCACGAGCGATTTGCCGTCGCGCCAGATGCTTTCGGACGACGGCGGCGGAGCGCCTTCGCGGATGCGTTGCAGGAAGACCGGCTTGCAGCGCGCGCAAACCCACGAGCCGCCGAGTTGAATCATCTCGCCCGGCGGACACGGCTGACGGCATTCGGCGCAGACCGCCGCGCCGCCTGCCACGGGGGCGCTGTCCGGCTGGAACTGCGGTGGCGGCGACACCCTGACCGCACTCCACGCTTCGCGCAGCGGGCGCCACTCCGGCATGCCCTGCTGCCAGATGAGCGTGTCGGGTTTGATGGTTCCCGACCGCGCCAATTGTTCAAATTGAGCCTCGGAAACCGGCCCCACCGGCTTGTCGCCACCTGCGTAGTACCAGTCCATGCCCGAATCGCTTAGACCGCCGGGAAACGCGAGGCAAGCATGAAGATGGCGCACGGAATCTCCGGCGTGGTCCGTGGCGCGAGAGGAGATACCGGCGTTGGCAGGAAGTTTACTCACCCACCCGGAGGTGCCCCGCTGCTGGCGTTTGATTCAAATTTTTGTTGAACAAACATAGTCAAGCTGTCTCATTATCTGCACGGCTCATGATACAGTTTTCTAAATCAAGCGGGTATGCCATCCATGCGCTGAGTTATCTCGGCATGGAGGGAATGGATTCCTGCCTGATTCGCGATGTGGCGCGACACGTCGGCATCGGCAGCGCCACCCTCGCCAAACTGGTCACGCACCTGAACAGCAATGGTCTGGTGGTGGCCAAGCGCGGCTACCGGGGAGGCATCGCCCTGACCCGGCCGCCCGCATCCATCACCTTGCTCGAAGTCGTTGAAGCCATCGAAAACAAGGAGTGGATGGGCACGTGTCCGTTCGGGTTGCAGGATTGTCCAGCCCATGGTCGATGCCCGGCGCATCAGCCGTGGCAGAAGCTGCGCAGCGCTCTGCGCAGCCTTCTCGCCGAGACCACGCTGGCAGATGTGATGAAGAAATCGGCGCCACCGGAAACTCGCGTTGCCAGCGTGTCGTCAGCGGCAGCGCAGAATTCCACTTTCTTTATCTGCCCCGAGACAACCGGGTCGCCTTCGCCGCGTGGCTAGGCCGCCGCGCTTGAGATGGAACGGTTTTGTCGGCGAATCTCCTGGCGTGACGACGGGAAGTTCACGGAGCGCCGGGGCGGCATCGGAGATTTTTCCTGACGTCCGGTCCCGGGCACGTTACTTTCCCGGCCATGAACTCCACCGCAAAACTCGTTCTGGCGATTTCATTGCTCTCAGCCTCCGGGCTTGGTTTCCCAAACGACATGGCCGCCGCCACCCTCCCGCAAAAAGATTTGCGCGCGGGCCCGCCGAGGACGCTCAATACGCTGCGGACGTTTCCGGAAATTCGGACGCGCGCCGAGTGGGAGGCGCGGGCGAAGGAGATTCGCGAACAGATCCTGTTCTCGTGCGGCCTGTGGCCGATGCCGCCGCGGACACCCTTGAACGTCCGGGTCTTCGGACGCATCGAACGTGATGGCTACAGTGTTGAGAAGGTTTCCATCGAGACGCTGCCCGGTTTCTTTCTCGCGGGAAACCTCTACCGTCCGCTGGGCCAGGGCCGCGGGCCATTCCCCGGGGTGCTCAATCCGCACGGGCACTGGGCCCACGGCCGGCTGGAGGATGCGAAGGACGGCAGCATTCCGGCGCGGTGCATTCAACAGGCGCGCATGGGCCTGGTGGCGTTTTCCTACGACATGGTCGGCTACAACGACACCCAGTTCACCGCAGGCGACGCCACGCCGGCGGGTTACAACAAGCATCGAAGTTTTGCCACCGATCCCACGAACCTGCTCTGGAACATCAGCCTGATGGGGCTGCAAACCTGGAACAGCCTGCGGGCGCTCGACTTTCTCGAATCACTGCCCGACGTGGACAAGACGCGCCTCGGCTGCACCGGCGCCTCTGGTGGCGGCACGCAGACGTTCATGCTCGGCGCGATCGAACCGCGCCTCTCCGTGCTGGCTCCTTGCGTGATGGTGTCACATTCGATGCAGGGAGGCTGCTCATGCGAAAACGCCCCGGGCCTGCGCGTCGATTACTCCAACATGGAGATTGCCGGCGCCGCCGCGCCCCGACCGCAGATTCTGGTCGCGGCCACCGGCGATTGGACCAAGGCGACCCTGAAGATCGAAGGTCCGGCGGTCGAAAGCGTCTATCGCCTTTTCGGTGCCGACGACCGGTTGCGGTACCAGATCTTCGATTTCGACCACAATTACAACCAAACCACGCGCGAAGCCGTCTATGGCTGGTTCAACCGGTGGCTGCTGAATCACCCCTCGGCGGATGCGGTCAAGGAAAAGGCTTACAGCAAGGAGGCCGATGAAGATTTGCTGGTGTTCCCCGGCCAGCAGCTTCCGACGAATGCCGTCACCGCCAGCCAGTTGACCGGCGCGTTGGTGCGACAGGCCCGGGAGCAACTGGCCGCGCTGTCGCCGCGCGATGCGGATTCGCTCACCGCTTTTCGGCGCACGCTCCAGCCCGCATGGCGGCACGGTCTGCAACTCGAGTTCCCGGTCCGCGTCGTGCTCGCGGAAGAGTTGCCGTTCACCAAAACTTTTCCAGGCGTGACCGCGAAGCGATTCGCCGTCGGCCGGCCCGGCGCGGGCGACCGTCTGCCGGTCATGATCTTCACGCCGGAGCAGAATCCGCGCGAAACCCTCGTGGTGCTCGCGCATCCGCGTGGCATGGGGGGATTCTTGGATGAATCAGGCGCGCCCGCCGCCTTGGCGGCGCAACTGCTCCAACGTGGGTTTCCGATTTTGATGGCCGACGCGTTTCTCACCGGCGAACTCGCCGATGCCTCCGCCGCAACCGCGCGCAAACATCTCGTTGATTTTTTCACCACCTATAATCGCACCGACCTGCAGGAGCGGGTGCAGGATCTCGTGACGCTATGTGCATTTGCGAAGCAGCAGACCCCAACTCGGCCCGTGGTGCTCTGCGGAACCGGACAGGCGGGACTTTGGTCTCTGCTGGCCGCGCCGGCCGCGGACGCGATTATGGCCGATGCCAACGCGGTGAATCCGTCGGATGACGCGACGATGCTCTCGGCGGACTTGTTTCTTCCGGGATTGCGTCGAATGGGGGGCTTTGATGCGGCACTCGCCCTCGCGGCGCCGAAGCCCGCGCTCGTCTTCAACACCGCCGGTCGGCGGGCAAATCCGCTGGCCCAAAGCGCGTTTGCCGCGAGCGGTGCGCCGGAGCGCCTGCGCATCGAGAACTCCGCCTGGTCAGCGGACGCGGCGGTGGATTGGCTGGCCGCGCTGCGCTAAAGGGGCGCACCACGCCGCCGCCTGCCCACGGACACGGAAGTCTCACCGGAAAAAATCCACCCACTCGAGGGTGAACTGCCGCGCTCCGGACTTTGCAAAATCCGGCGGCGCATCCACCTCGATCCAGCCGTCGCGCAGTGGAATCACCGGTGCCGCTCCACCCGCCAGCCGCACGGTCATCCAATGCCGATCCCCCATCGCCAACATCCGCTCCGTGCCTTTCTCCAGCAACCGCTCGCGCACTTCGTGTGGACTCGTGCTGGCCAGGGCGGTGATGACAGTCCGGCCCGCGTAGCTGAAACGGAGTTCCTCCAAGCCGCGGAGATGCAGTCGAAACGAGAGATGCTTTGGATGAATTCTTTCCGACAGTTCCACGACGGCGCCACCCAGTCCAGGCGGGGACTCGATGTCGAGCACCGCGCGATCCGGGTAGATTTCAACCGACACCTGCGGATCGTTGCGTCCCGGCAACACCGTCACTCCCGGAACGCGGCTCCGCCCAGAATGGCAGCCGACCAGAGCAACGCTGAGCGCACTCGCAAATCCCAGGGTGAGGAGGTGGCGCAGGTTTTTCATGGATAGAACCAACCAGGAGCGGCAGCCGAAAGCGAGCAGACCTTGGCGCGACGACGCCTCCGGACCGGGCGTCAAAACCGCTACTTGGCGTATTCGACCACGCGGGTTTCCCGCAGAACGGTGACACGAATCTGCCCCGGATAATGAAGTTCATCCTCGATGCGCCGCGAGATGCTCCGCGCCAGACCAAAGGCGTGTTCGTCGGTCACGTGGTCTGGACGGACCATGACGCGCAGTTCGCGGCCCGCCTGCACGGCGTAGCATTTCTCGACACCCGGGAAGGAAGTGCCGATGCGTTCCAGATCTTCCACCCGTTTAATGTAGGTCGTCAGCGTCTCCGACCGCGCGCCCGGACGGGAGGCGCTGATGGCGTCGGCGGCGCTGACGAGGATGCCCAACGGGCCCAGGTGCGGCACCTCATCATGATGCGCGGCCACGGCGTTGCAGACTTCCTCGCACTCGCCGTGCTTGCGGAGCAAATCGGCCCCGACCGCCGCATGGGTGCCTTCGACCTCGTGATTGACGGCCTTGCCGATGTCATGCAGCAAGCCGGCGCGCTTGGCGATGCGCACATCGAGACCAAGTTCCGCCGCCATCAAGCCGGTGAGTTGCGCGACTTCCACCGAGTGTTCGAGGACATTTTGCGAGAAGCTGTGGCGGAATTTGAGGCGGCCAAGCGTCCGCACGACCTCGGGGCTCAACGTCGGAATGCCCACGCGCGCTGCGGCCTCTTCGCCGGCGCGCATCACGGTTTCGTCCATCTCCTGCGTGACCTTCGCCACAACCTCCTCGATGCGGGTCGGGTGGATGCGTCCGTCGAGAATCAACCGCTGCATGGAATCGCGGGCAATCTCGCGCCGCACGGGATCGAAGCCCGAGAGCACCACCGCGTTGGGCGTGTCGTCGATGAGCACCGTCACGCCGGTGGCGGCCTCGAAGGCGCGGATGTTGCGGCCCTCGCGTCCAATGATGCGCCCCTTGATGTCATCGCCGTTCAACGCCACGGTCGCGCTGCTGATTTCAAAGGTGTGGAATCCGGCATAGCGCTGCACAGCCACGCTGATGATGCTGCGGGCTTTCTCCTCGGCGCGGCTTTTGGCTTCCTCGAGAATCCGGCGGCTGAGGCCGTTGGCGTCTTGAAGGCTTTCCGTCTCCACTTCGCGCAGCATTTGCTGCCGCGCATCGGACTCGGACAAATGCCCGACCCGCGCCAGTTCATCACGACGCTCGCGCTCCAGCACCTTGAGTTTTTCCCGTTCCGACTCCAGAGCCTGGCACTGATGCTGCACATCCTCCTTCTGCTGGCGGATGTTCCGCTCCTCTTGAACAATCGTTTCAAACTGCCGGGTGATGAGGGATTCCCGCTCGGTGAGGCGCTGCTCCGCCTGGCCAAGCTCTGTGCGGCGGGCGGCGAAGGATTGCTCGGTCTGCTCGCGGAGCTTGAGGGCGTCCTCGTTGGCTTGGACGCGCGCCTCGCGGACGAGATTCCCGGCCTGCCCACGGGCGCTTTCAAGGAGTGCCTGCTCCTTGAGCGCAGCGGCGGCGCGAAGATTTCGCTCCTTCCAGCGCAAAAGCCAGTAACCCACGAGCGAGCCCACGCAAAAGGCTGCTGCGCCGGTTACCCACGGATTTTCCAGCAAACTCATTTCAGGACCGCCCCGAGCTCGTGAGCTTCAGCCATCGGGTCGGCGTCAGGATGCAATTTAGAACAACGTCATGCGATTCCATGGGCACCTCGGAGGTGATCTGGCAATCGAATGCCACGCCACATTTTACGCCCGGAATCAAAGCGAGCAACTGGTCGTAATAACCTTTTCCACGTCCGAGTCGCCCGCCATCAGGGCTGAATCCTAGTCCAGGCACCAAAATCAAGTCCAGCGCGTTTCCCGCAACCGGCGCACAATTCTTTCCCGGTTCCCGAATGCCGTACAAACCCTGAGTCAGATCCATCTCAGGACGCTCCACCCAGCAGGCCTCGTATGCATCGTCGGCCGCCCGATAGCGCGGCAACGCCGCCCGCCTGCCCTCGCGCAGGGCTTTGTCGAGAAGCGGCGTCACGTCGGGCTCCAGCGGCGTTGGCATGAACAGGAGGACCGAGTTGGCGTCACGCCAGAGCGAATCGCTCACCACACGTTCGCAAATCAGACCCGAACCCTCGGCGCGCTCCGCCTCGCTCAGGCTTCGTAGTGCGCCACGCAATTGCCGCCGCAGCGCGGCTTTCCGGCTGACGACATCGCCGCTCAAGACGCGCCCCCCTTTTTCGCGCGGGCCTCGACCATCAAAGCCCGCCACTTCTCGACGCGTTCCTTGATCTTCCTCTCCACGCCTTGCTCTGTCGGCTCGTAATAGCGCTTGTCCGAGCCGAGATAATCCTGCGCCACGAAATGCCCCGGATGCGCGTGGGCGTATTCGTAACCCGCGCCGTGCCCAAGGCGTTTCGCACCGGCATAGCTGCCATCGCGCAAATGCTCGGGCACCGCCAGCGTCCGGCCAGACCGCACGTCATCGAGCGCGGCATCGATGGCCAGGTAGGCGCTGTTGCTCTTGTTGGCCGTCGCCACGTAAATCGCCGCCTCGGCAATCGGGATGCGCGCCTCCGGCCAGCCGATGAACTCCGCCGCCTGATGGGCCGCATTCGCCAAGACCAGTGCCATGGGGTCCGCCAGCCCGACGTCCTCGGCTGCGCAAATGACGATGCGCCGCGTGATGAAGCGCGGGTCTTCGCCGGCATGAATCATCTTCGCCAGCCAATACATCGCCGCATCTGGATCGGCTCCGCGCATGGATTTGATGAACGCTGAAATCGTGTCGTAATGCGCGTCACCGTCGCCGTCATACACGATGGCTTTCTTTTGAATGCTCTCCTCCGCCACCGGCAGCGTGAGTTGAATCGCGCCGCCCTCATCCGGCGGCGTGGTGAGCACGGCGATTTCGAGCGCATTCAGTGCCTTGCGCGCATCGCCGTCCGCCATCCGCGCGAGATGCGCGAGCGCCTCGGGCGCGGCGACAATCTTCACATGACCCAAACCGCGCTCCGCGTCGGCGAGCGTGCGCTGAAACAACGCGAGCAGGTCCGATTCGGCCAAGGGTCGGAGTTCGAAGATCTGCGAACGCGAGACGAGCGGGGAGTTGACGAAGAAAAACGGGTTGTGCGTCGTGGCACCAATGAGCCGCACCACGCCGGCTTCGACATCCGGCAGCAGCACGTCCTGCTGCGCCTTGTTGAAGCGATGGATCTCATCGATGAACAGGATGGTCGGCTGGCCCGTGTTCTCCAGCCGGTTCGTGGCGGACGCCAGCACGCGGCGCATGTCGCCGACATTCGACTCCACGCCGCTGAGCCGCTCGAAGCGATTGCGCGTCTGCCCGGCGATGATTTGGGCCAGCGAGGTTTTGCCGGTGCCGGGCGGGCCATAGAAGATCAGCGACTGGATTCGATCCGCCTCGATGGCCCGCCGCAGGAGCTGGCCCGGACCGAGGATGTGTTGCTGGCCGACGTATTCATCAAGGTTGCGCGGACGCATCCGCGCCGCCAGCGGAGCGGTGGACGCGCCGGACCTCGGTGCCGCCTCATCGCGCGCGGACTCCGATGCGGGCACGGACTCCGGAGGTTTGGCGAAAAGATCTTCCTGCGACATGGCGCGAGTCTATCAGACCGACCGCCGGAGAAAAGATCCAAGCTCCCGTTTCAGCGCTCGCCGGTGCTCGACTGCGGGTGAATTGAGAGGCGACAAGTCTGTTTCATGTCTTGACGCTGCCCTTGCGGAGGCGTAGCAGAACCCCATGATTCACCTCGGCCTTCACGCGGACAACTGGCGTCCCCTCAGCACTGGCTTTGAAGCAGCCTGCCAAAAGATCGCGGCGACCGGGCTCAAGCACATCGAATTCTGCGCCATTCACGGGCAAAACTTCATCGCGGCGCTCGGCTACGATCCCGGCGTCTCGCTCCAATCGAATCCGCGCGCGGTCCGGCGCTTTCTCGACAAGCTCGGCCTTCAGGTTTCGCAAATCGACGGCTCGTATCCGATGATGGGCCCGAACGGCTCCGCCTTTGGGGTGCAATACGTCACGCAAACCATCCGGTTCGCAGCGGAGCTCGATTGCCCGATGGTGGACACGGTGGATGGCGCCTTTGAGACGCCCGGCATGTCGCGCAAGGAGGTCTTCCGCGTGACCTGCGACAACTACCGCCAGGTGCTGGAGTGGGCGGCGGACTACAAGATCGTCGTCAACGTCGAACCGCATGGCCCCTACACGAACGACCTCGAGTTCATGCAGAATCTGTTCAAGCACTTCGAGTCCGAGTGGCTGCGCTGCAATTTTGACACGGGCAACACCTTCATCGCCGGCCACAACCCGCTCGATTACCTGAAGGCGCTCCGCAAATACATCGTGCATTGCCACATCAAGGACGTCAGCCCGGCGCTCGCAGCGGCGGTGCGCGGCGAGGAAACCGGCATCGGCTGCTCCGAGGTGCCGGTGGGCGGCGGCGTCAACGCCGACAACATCCGCGCCTGCCTGCAATATCTCCACCAGACGAACTGGGATGGCGTCGTCTCCATCGAATGCAGCGGCACGGATGAGAACACGAGCAAGAGCGTGGCGTGGATGAGGAGCGTGGTGAAGGGGCTGCGGAAGAAGAGATGAGCCGAAGTTCGCCGGAGTGTGCAAATGATCGAGGTATCCAAGTTCATCGGGATTCGCCTGCCGGGCGGATTTGTGATCGAGGAACTGAGAATTGCCGATGAGCCGATGGTCGATGCGATCAGCCGCGAGGCGCTGGCACAGACGCGTATCTCGGGCTGCAGCTTTTTGATCCGTCTGCGTGGTGGAGCCGGTATTCGTGATGAATCCATCTCGCTTTACCACGAAGTCTTGGAAGCTGCGGCCGTTGCCAGCGACAATCCTCCTTCGGTCCTTGCCGACTTCAATGAAGCGGACTTTGAGCGTGCGGCGGTGGCCGCTTGTGATAAATTCGGTCCAGTGACACCCGAGGGTTTGTTCCGGATGTTGCGGCAATACGGCTTTGGCGGCGAATCACGTTATGAATCACCGTGAACATATTGAAGTAGAATTGATCAAGCTCGCCAACGGGGAGCGACTCCTTCGACTTGCCGACCGGGAATCCGGCTTGTCGCTGGAGAAGAAGCTTGATCTCGCGAAGCCCGTTGTGAGGCAAAAGCAACAGCTTCGCGCGGTCTTCGAAAGTGTGCTGAACCAGGCGCGACTGGCCTCCGCTTAAATACACACCCAAGCCTATGAACCCCGAAATGAACCGTCGCTCGTTCGTCAAGGAAACCATCCTCACCACCGCCGGGCTTGCCTTGGCGCTGAACACGCGAGGACAAGATTCCCCTCTGCCCGCCCCTGCGCCGACTCCCGGCAAGCTTCCGCGCGGCAAGATTGGCAACCTCGAAGTCAGCCGCCTCATTCTCGGCGGCAATCTGCTCACGCACTTCACCCACAGCCGCGATCTCAAATACGTTTACAGCCTCGCCGCGCGCTACAACACCGACGACAAGATTCTCGACACGCTCGCCGCCGCCGAGGCCAGCGGCATCAACACCGTTTCGATGCATAATCCGCCGCATCCCATCTCGCTCCTGCGCCGTTACCGCAAGGAGCGCGGCGGCAAGATTCAGTGGATCATCTGCCCGACGGCCGAGGTGAAGGACGACATGAGCGAATACCGTCGCCACATCGAGGCGCTGGTCAAGGACGGCTGCGAGGCGATCTACCTGTGGGGCGTTCATGCCGACACGCTGGCGGCGCTCGGGAAGATCGATCTCATTGCCAAAGCCGTCGAGGTGGCGAAAGAATTCAAAGTGCCCTCGGGCGTCGGCGCGCATTCGCTGGAAGTCGTCAAAGCGTGCGAGAAGCACGGCGTCCCAGCGGATTTCTACATAAAGACGTTTCACAGCCACACCTATCCCACCGCGCCGCGGCCGGATGAAATCAAGGGCGCCTACAACGAGTTCCCCGGTTATTGGTGCGCCAATCCGAAGGAGACCGCCGAGTTCATGAAAACCGTCGAGAAGCCGTGGATCGCCTTCAAGACGATGGCTGCGGGTGCGATTGCGCCGAAGCAGGCGTTCCGTTACGCCTACACCAGCGGGGCGGATTTCGTGCTGGCGGGAATGTTCGATTTCGAAATCGGCGAAGACGTGAAGCTCGCTGCCGAGTCGCTTGAAAACTCGCGTCAGCGGGAACGTCCGTGGATTGCGTGAACTTTATGCTACATACTACCTGGATGCGGCTCAGCCGCACTTGCACCTCACTGGCGGTGTTGTTGGCCTTCGGCGCTGCCCTGCCGGCGAAGGCTCAACCCGTCGCGACCAACGCCTTTTTCCCGTTCTGCATCGACTGGCACGACACCAAGAAGCGCGGCTTCGAGGAGCAGGCCATCATGCTCAAGGAACTTGGCTATCCCGGCGTCGGCCACATCTGGCTCGACAAGGTCGAGGAGCGGCTCAAGACGCTCGATGCCGCCGGGCTGCGGCTTTATCAAATCACGATGGTGGTGGACCTCGCGCCGGGCAAGCCGCCCTACGACGCGAAGCGCTTCAAGGAAGTTTGCTCAGTCATCAAGGGCCGCGGCGTTCAATTCGATCTACTGGTTAACGGCCGCAAGCCATCCGATCCGGCCTTTGATGATCAGGCGGTCACCGTCCTCCGTGAAATGTCGGATCAGGCTCGCGATTCGGGCGCGCAGTTGCTGCTCTATCCGCACCTCGGCTCATGGATCGAACGCATTGAGGATTCCATCCGTGTGGCCGACAAGGTGAATCGGCCGAATGTCGGAGTGATGTTCAACCTGTGCCACTGGCTGCGCGTGGACAAATCGCGCGACTACAAGCCGCTGCTCAAGCAGGCCATGCCGCACCTCTGGGCGGTGTCCATCAATGGCGCTGACCAGTTGGACGAGAAGCCCGGCTGGGACCGCTACATTCAGCCGCTGGACAAGGGCAACTTCGACATGGCTGCGTTCCTAGGCACCTTGCGCGAACTGGGCTACACCGGTCCGGTCGGCCTCCAGTGCTACGGCATCGGCGGCGACGTGCGCGAACATCTGGCCCGGTCAATGGACGCGTGGAAGAAGATGACCGCGGCGAAAAGCAAGTGACGAATGCCCAATGAAGTGGCAGGCATCGGCGTAGCGGCGTCTCGGCAGAGCGCCATCTTTTACTGACAAGACCTTGGGATGCGCTACCAGAAGACGCTTGGTTTCAATCCGCACGGGTAGGGCGCGTCTGTCCCCAGCGCGCCGTAGGGTTGGCCGGGAGTGGTCCGCGGCGCGCTGGGACAGACGCGCCCTACCCAGTCCGGGTGTCGTCCATCCCACTGCCTGGGTAGTAACACGAGATCAGCGGCGCTCTGCCGGGACGCCGCTACGAAGCAGAAGTTCATCTCGCGACGAGTTACACAAACCTGAAACCTGCCACCCTTCAATCAATCATGAACCTCAACCGACGTTCCTTCCTGGCCAGCGCCACCGCGGCAACGGCCTTCACTGTCCTTAAACCGCAAGCCGTCTTCGGTGCGCCCGCCAATTCCGTTCTGGAAATCGCCCTCATCGGCTGCGGCGGACGCGGCGCGTGGATTGCCGACCTGTTCGCCGAGACCGGCAAATACCGCTTCGTCGCCTGCGCCGATTATTTCCAGGACCGCGTTGATGCGGTGGGCAACAAATACAAAATCGACGCCGCGCGACGCCACATTGGTCTGTCGGGGTACAAGCGGGTGCTTGATTCGAAGCTCGATGCGGTCGTCATCGAGACACCGCCGTATTTTCATCCGCAACAGGCCGCCGATGCGGTGGACGCTGGCAAGCACGTTTTCATCGCCAAACCCATCGCGGTCGATGTGCCCGGCTGCATGACGATCGCGGAGTCCGGCAAGCGGGCGACGGCCAAGAAACTGGTGTTCCTCGTGGATTTCCAGACGCGCGCCAACCCGCTGTATCGCGAGGCGCTGCGCCGGGTGCGCAAAGGCGATCTCGGGAAGATCATCCTCGGCGAGGCGCACTATCCTTGGCGCGGCGGCGGACGAGGTGAGCCGCCGAACACGGCGGAGGGCCGGCTGCGCAATTGGTATTACGTCTTGGAACTCTCCGGCGACTTCATCGTCGAACAAGCCATCCACTCTCTCGATGTGGCCACCTGGATTTTGGACGCCGATCCGATTCGTGCGGTCGCCCTCGGCGGCCACAAGGTTCGCCCGGCGAACAGCATCTACGACCATTTCGCGGTGAACTACGAGTTTTCCGACAAGATACCGCTTTCGTTCACCTGCATCCAGTCCATCCCCGAGGTGAAGGACGAAATCCGTGCCCGCGTCTTTGGTTCGCGAGGCGTCATCGACACGGATTATTTCGGCAGGGTTTTCATCCGCGGCGAGGAGGTCTTCGAAGGCGGCGACGTCGGCAACCTCTACACGACCGGCACGCAGGCGAACATCCACGAGTTCCACCAGTTCATCACGGAAGGCAAAACCGACAACCCCACCGTTGCGCCTTCGGTGCGATCGAACCTCACCGCGATCCTCGGACGCGAGGCCGCCTACCGAAGCCGCGAGGTGTCACTGGCTGAGTTGATCAACGAGAACAAGAAGCTGGAGCCTGATCTCAAGGGCGTGAGCAGTTGAGGCAATGGCTGGCCAGCGGTGATGTTGGAATCGCATTGAGAAGAGGCGGCGCGTGTCCGTCCCGGAGGGACGCGATGTTATAGACCAAGCGGCTTCAAAGGCCCCGAGCCCTGGAGGGGCGGAATGCTGCTGCAAATCTCACCGCACTGACGCGAGGGCGACCATCGCGCCCCGCTGGGGCTTGGGACCTTAACTTGGAGGATGCCTGCTATATACATTACGTCCCGCTGGGACTCCGTGGGGTTTCGGGGAGGTTCGGTGAGATGTGGTATCAAGCTGTAAATAATGTAGTTATACAATTCATCGGAAAGAGCCACCCCGAACCTCACCACCCCACGGCCCCAATTTTCTGTCAGAACCAGTC
>JBBRWD010000099.1:0-28004 GCA_038249465.1 Limisphaerales bacterium
CCGCCCCGGGTGCTGTTTTCCGCGCCCTCGCGGAAAACCCGGTGCGCGTGAAATTGCTCAGGACGCCCCGGAACAGCGGGAGGCGCAGCGGGCTGGCCGCGCGGCGCGTCCCGCCACACCCGGGGGCGGGCCCAACCCGCATGGGTAGGGCGCGTCTGTCCCCAGCGCGCCGCGAACCACTCCCGGCCAACCCGACGGCGCGCTGAGACAGACGCGCCCCACCCTGTCCGGGTGCCGTCCATTCCACTGGCGGGGAGGATTGCCTCGGGTGGAACCACGTCGCCCCTTTCCGCAACCAAACGAAATCTGACCCGCGGGCGCACTTGGCCATCTGCCTCGCACATCAGGCTATTCCTGATTAACCGCTCCCGCTAACGCCCGATAGCTTGGCGAGATGAAAAACATAACCACCAGGGCTGGCGGCCGGTTGTGCCAGGTCGCGGCGGGCCTGCCAGCCGCGCGCCCGGCCTCCACTCGAGGGCGTTTTCCCCGCCTGATGGGACCACTTTTTTCCACCACCAACGAGATTGCACCATGAGCAGGATCCTGGTCATTGATGACGAAATTCACTTTCGCACGGCGGTCAAAGCCTCCTTGCGGGCCACCCAGTTCGAGGTGTTGGAGGCGGAAGATGCGGAGGGCGGCTTGCAGATGGCGCGCACCCACCTGCCGGATCTGGTGCTGTGCGACCTTTATCTGAGGCCCGGCTCCGGGTGGGATGTGCTGACCGAGCTGCGGGCCGGCCGCGCCACCGCCAGCATCCCCTTTATTCTCATGACCGGCAGCAACCTGCCCTCGGCCATGCGGCAGAGCATGAATCTGGGCGCGGATGATTTTTTGAGGAAGCCGTTCACGGCGGAGGAAATGCTGGTCGCGGTGAAGGCCCGGTTGAGCAAGCAGGCGGTGGTGCGGGCCGAGGCGGGCCGGATGCTGCAGCAGAGTGAGCGGCGGTTTCGGGCCATTGCGGACGCGGCCCTGGACGCCATCATTCTGATGGGGCCGGACGGGCGCATCTCCTTCTGGAACCCGGCGGCCGAGCGGACTTTCGGCCACACGGCGGCGGAGGCGATGGGGCAGATGTTGCACGAGTTGGTGGTGCCCACGCAGTATCACGCCGCCCACGGTCGCGCGTTTCCGCAGTTTCAAAGCACGGGCCAGGGCGAAGCCATTGGCCGCACGCTGGAGCTGACCGCAGTGCGCAAGGACGGCACCGAGTTCCCGGTGGAGCTTTCCCTGTCCGCCGTGTCCCTGGACGGCCAATGGCACTCCGTCGGCATCGTGCGGGACATCACCGAACGCAACCGCACGGCGAACCGCCTGCGCGTGCTCTCGCGCGCCATCGAGCAGACTCCGGCTTCGATCGTCATCACCGATCCGGCGGGGCGCATCGAGTATGTGAACCCATGCTTCGAAAAGGTCACCGGCTACACGGCGGCCGAGGCCATCGGGCAAAACCCGCGGGTGCTCAGGTCGGGCACACATCCGCCGGAGATCTACCGCGAGTTGTGGAAGACGATCACCTCCGGCAAAGAGTGGTCGGGCGAATTCCACAACCGGAGGAAGAGCGGCGAGGACTATTGGGAGCAGGCCTCGATTTCCCCGGTGCGCGACGAGGGCGGACACATCACCAATTTCCTCGCGGTGAAGCAGGACATCACCGAGCGCAAGCGGGTGGATCGGACCTTGCGCGACTCCCAGGCCTTGTATCTGTCGCTGGTGGAGAACCTGCCGCAATGCGTCTTTCGCAAAGATCGCGAAGGGCGTTTCCAGTTCTGCAATCGCCGCTTCTGTGAAGTCGTGAAGCATCCAATGGAAGAGATCCTGGGCAAGACCGATGCCGATCTGTTTCCGCCCGGGCTGGCGCTCGCTTTCCGGCAGGATGACCTCCGCGTGATGGCCTCGGGCGAGACCCTGGAGCAGGTCGAGGAGAACGTGGGCGAAGATGGCCGGGCGATGTTTGTCCAGGTGCTGAAAACTCCGCTGCGCGATGCCTCGGGAGCCGTCGTGGGAATTCAGGGGATATTCTGGGACATCACGGAGCGCAAACACGCGGAGGATGCGATGCGCCAAAGCGAAGCGCGCTTCCGCTCCTTGTTCGACAACATGCTGAACGGATTCGCTTACTGCCGGATGTTGTTCGATGGGGAGCGTCCGCAGGACTACATCTATCTGGCCGTGAACAATGCCTTCGAGTCATTGACCGGGTTGAAGAACGTGGTGGGAAAACGGGTCTCCGAAGTCATTCCGGGCGTCTGCGAATCCGATCCCGAGATGATCGCGTCCTTCGGCCGGGTGGCGCGGACCGGAGTGCCGGAGCGCATCGAAATATACGTGGAGGCCTTGCAGATGTGGTGTGCGATCGCGTTGTACTGCCCTGAGCCGGATCATTTCGTGGCGGTGTTCGATGTAATCACCGAGCGCAAAGCGGCGGAGGAGGCGGTGCGGGCGAACGAGGTGAAATTCCGCGTGCTTTCGGAGGAGATACCACAAATGGTCTGGATGTGCCGGCCCGATGGCTGGAATATTTACTTCAATCAGCGCTGGGTGGAATACACGGGGATGACTTTGGAGGAAAGCTACGGTCACGGATGGAACAAGCCATTTCATCCGGACGACCGGCAACGCGCGTGGGACGCTTGGAGGCTGGCCATCGAGACGGGTGGAACGTATGACTTGGAGTGCCGGTTGCGGCGGGCGGATGGCGCCTACCAGTGGTTTATCATCCGGGGACTGCCGATGCGCGATGCCGCCGGGCAAATCGTCAGGTGGTTCGGGACGTGTACGGATTTTCACGATCGCAAGGGGGCGGAGGTGGCGTTGCGGGAGAGCGAAGAACGGTTCCGCGTCATGTTCGAACTGGCTTCCATTGGCATGGCCCAGTCGGATCCAAAGACCGGGCAATGGCTGCGCGTGAACCAAAAGATGTGCGCGATCACCGGTTACTCCGCCGACGAAATGCTCCGCCTGGGTTTCGCCGAGATGATCACGCATCCGGAAGACTGGCAAAAGCAATGCGAAGCACACCAGCGGACCGTGCGCGGCGAGGGTTCCGAATACCGCGTGGAGAAACGGTACCTGCGCAAGGACGGCTCCATCGCCTGGGTCAATGTGAACGCAACCTTGATCTGGGACGCCGCGGGCCAGCCCTTCCGCGGCATGTCCACGATTGAGGACATCACCGAACGCAAGCGGCTGGACGAGCGGTTGGCCCAAGAGCATAACTTGAGCGAGGCAATCATCAACAACATGCCGGGCCTGTTCTACCTGTTCACGGAGAAAGGCAGGTTCCTGCGCTGGAACCGTCGGTCCGAGACCGCCTCCGGCTACTCCGGCGAGGAAATCGCCCGGATGCACCCGCTGGACATCATTGCCGCCCAGCACAAAGAGCTAGTCGCAAAGGAAATCTGGCAGGTGTTTGCGACAGGCTTTGGCCAAGTCGAGGCGAGCCTCTTGACGAAGCAGGGCGAGCAAGTGCCGTATCACTTTACCGGCGCAACCGCCCTCGTGGACGGCCAGCCGTGTCTGGTCGGCGCGGGGACCGACATCACCGAGCGCAAGCGGCTGGAAGAGGAACGAAGCCGGATGGAATTGCATCTTCGCCACTCGCAGAAGCTCGAAGCCATCGGCCAACTGGCCTCCGGGATCTCCCACGAGATCAACACGCCGGTCCAGTTCATCGGCGACAACACGCGGTTTCTCGGCGAAATCTTCGGAGGGCTGGACCAGCTTCTCGACAAGTGCGGCCAGCTGATCGAGGCCGGGCGCATCCAGTGCGTCACCCCGGAACTGGTGGCGGAGTGCGGCAGCCTTTGGGAGGCGGCGGACGTGAACTACCTCCGCGCCGAGGTGCCTTCCGCCCTGCGCCAGACGCTGGAAGGCATCGAACGGATCAGCAAGATTGTCCGCGCGATGAAGGACTTCTCCCATCCCGGAACCGACGAGAAGGCGCTGGTGGACCTGAACCGGCTGGTGGAGAGCACGCTCACCGTCTCCCGGAACGAGTGGAAGTACGTGGCGGATCTGGTCACGGATTTTGACCCCGCGCTCACGGCGGTGCCCTGTCTGCCCGGAGAGTTCAACCAGGTGATATTGAATCTGGTGGTCAACGCGGCCCACGCGATCACCGACGCGTTGGGGCACGGCACGACCTCCAAAGGCACCCTGACGGTCACCACCCGCCGGATCGATGGGTGGGCCGAAGTGCGCCTCACCGACACCGGCACCGGGATTCCGGAGTCCGCGCGCCCGCATATTTTTGAGCCGTTCTTCACCACCAAGGACGTGGGCCGGGGAACCGGCCAGGGGCTGGCCATCGCCCACTCGGTCATCGCCGACAAGCATGGCGGCACCATCCGTTTCGAGACGGAGATGGGGAAGGGCACGACCTTCATTCTGCAACTGCCGCTGGTGGCCCCGCAGAACACGAATGGCCGATCCCAATCCAGCTCGGCGAGAGTGCCAGCGTGCGCCCGGAACGCCAGCACCGGAGCCGGGGCGGCGCACCCCGGAGCAGCCCCAGGGAATCTATGAACAACCTCAACGCGCCATCGATCACGATCATTCCGGGCGATCCCTGGCACCGGCGGGGCTGCCTCCCTCCGGCCCTGGTCCCGGAGGCGGTCAGGACAATCCCACCACACCCAGTTGAACAGCCATGAAACAACGCCTTTTGTTTGTTGATGACGACCCGCTGATCCTCCAGGGCCTGCGGCGGTCCTTGCACGGCATGCGGGCGCAGTGGGATCTGCAATTTGCCGGCAGCGGGAGCGAGGCCCTGGCGCTGATGGCCCAGCAACCGTTCGATGCGGTGGTGACCGACATGAAGATGCCGGGCATGAACGGGGCGGAGCTGCTCGAGGCGGTGCTCAAACACCACCCGCAAACGGTCCGGCTGGTGCTTTCCGGCCACGCCGATCAGGAACTGATTTTCCGGTGCGTCGGCGTGGCGCACCAATGCCTGAGCAAACCCTGCGACCCCGAAACCTTGCGCCACACCGTCCAGCGGGCCCTGCAGTCGCACCACTCGCTCAAGAGCGACGCCCTCCGCAAGCTCGTGGCCGGCATGGGCCGGCTCCCCACCATCCCGGCGCTTTACTCCGAATTGGTGGAGGTGCTGAATTCGCCCGACTCCTCCCTGGAGGATGTGGCGGCGGTGGTGGAAAAGGATCCGGGCCTCACCGCCAGACTGCTGCAACTGGTCAACTCGGCCTTCTTCGGCTTGAGCCGTCCGATCTCCAGCATCCTCGAGGCGGTCACTTATCTTGGCCTGGAGACGATCAAGTCCCTCATGCTCTCGATCAATGCCTTCGCCCGTTATGACAAGGAGCAGACGCCGGGGGTGTCGCTGAGCGAGGTCTGGCAGCATAGCTTGCGCACGGCCGAGCTCGCGCGAGGGATTGTCCAGTTGCAGAATCTGCCCGGCAGCATGGCGGATGCGGCTTTCGCCGGCGGATTGCTGCATGACGTCGGGCGTCTGGTGCTGGCCTGCAACCGCCCGGAGGAGTATGCCGAGGTGGCTCAACTCGTGCAGCGCGACCAGATGACCTTCGAGGCCGCCGAGGAGCGGATCTTTGCCTGCACGCACGCGGACGTGGGAGGCTACCTGCTGGGATTATGGGGTCTGCCGCCGCCGGTGGTGGACGCCATCGCCTGCCATCATCAGCCCGCCACCAGTCCAGACCAGACCTTCACGCCCCTGACCGCGGTCCATGTGGCCAACGTGCTCGACTGGGAAGGCCCGCGCAGCCAGAGCGCCGTCCACCCGCCCAGCCTGGACGTGGATTATCTGGCGGCCCTTGGCCTGGAATCCTGCCTTCCCGCCTGGCGTGGACTTATGCAAACCATCCCCAACATTGAACTTCAGCCATGAGCACCCGGATTCTTTGCGTCGATGACGATCAGAACATCCTCGCCGGTTTTCAACGCAACCTGCGCAAGCTGTTTTCCCTGGACGTGGCGCCGGGCGGCGGCGAGGCCCTCCGGATGCTGAAAGAACACGGACCTTACGCGGTGATCGTGGCCGACATGCGCATGCCGGGCATGGATGGGGTGCATCTGCTCACCGAGGTCATGCGGCAGGCGCCCGACACGATCCGGATTATGCTGTCCGGCAATGCCGATCAGCAAACCGCCATCGATGCAGTCAACAAGGGGCGCATCTTCCGCTTTCTGACCAAACCGTGTTCTCCCGAAGATCTGGCCATCGCGCTCCGGGCCGGCATCGAACAGCATCGCCTCATTCTGGCCGAGCGCGAACTGTTGGAGCAGACTCTCAATGGCAGTGTGGCGATGCTCACGGACGTGCTGTCGCTGGTGGATCCCGCCTCGTTCGGTCGCGGGCAGGAACTCCGGGCCGCCATGCGCCTTTTCGCCGAGAGCCTGGGCGTCGCCTGCCGGTGGGAACTCGAGATGGGCGCCATGCTCTCGCAGTTGGGCTGGGTCACGCTGCCGCCGCCACTCCTGCTCAAAGTGCGGAGCCGCCTGTCCTTGACCGGGCCGGAAACCGATTTGGTGACACGCATTCCCGATCTCGGCGCCAGTCTCCTGGCGCGAATCCCCCGCCTGGAACCCGTGGCCGAGATCGTGCGCTACCAGGACAAACGGTTTGATGGCTCGGGCTTCCCCCACGACGAGGTGGCCGGTCAGGACATCCCCATCGGAAGCCGGATTCTGAAGGTGCTGGGCGATCTGGACCGTCTGCAAGCCGAAGGGATGCAGAAACACGAGGCTTTGGAAGCGATGGGCCGGAGGCAGGGATGGTATGATGCCGGCGTGCTCGCCGCGGCCTACAAGTGTTTCGACCTCTGCCTGCCCGAATCCGCCATCCCCTTCACCGAAGAGGTGTCCGTGCTGCTCCGGGACATTCATCCAGGACATCTGCTCCTGGAGCAGGTCACCACCATCGACGGGCTCATGATTGTCAATGCGAACACCCTGGTCTCTCTCCCGCTGCTCGAACGGCTCAGAAATTTCGGCGCCACCGTCGGCGTCAGGGAACCCATCCGGATAAGAATTCCCGCGCAGCACGCCCCGCCGATCCGGGAGGTCGGAAGCAGCAGCGCTCCAGCAGCAGGGCCGACCGCACCCAACGCACGTCTTTCTGAGCAACAGCAGAGTCCTTGATCCGGTGCCGGCCCGGGTTCGCCTGGTGGTTCGCCGGGCGACTGACCTTGGGGAGCACACCCGCCCTCGCGTGTGGCTGGACGCGCCTCGCAGCCAGCCCGCTATCAATCGTTGCGAAAGTATGCGCAGGCAGGGCGCGTCTGTCCCAGCGCGCCGCGTCTTCCGAGGGGCCACGAACGGCGCGCTGAGACAGACGCGCCCTCTCTCTCTGGGTTGCGACGGCCGCATGAACTTACGCAACGACGGAACGCCGCCCGCTGTGCCGAGGCATCCTGAACTATTTCACGCGCACCGGGTTTTCCGCGAGGGCGCGCAAAACTGCACCCGGGGCGGGTGCGCTCCCCAGCCAATTGGCGCGGGTCTCGGGGCAGGGTCGGCTGTGAGGAGAATGCCTATTTCAGCTTCGCCAGATTCTTCGCCCCGTTCACGGCCGAATTCACGCGCAGGCGCAGGCCGTTCAGGCGGATGAAGCCGGTGGCGTCGTCCTGATTGTAGGCCCTGGTCGGGTCGGCCTCCATCGTGGCGATGTGCGGATTGTACATGCTGAACTTCGACTTGCGGCCGGCCACGTAGAGGCCGCCCTTGTAGAGCTTGACGCGCACGGTGCCGGTGACGTTCTTCTGGCTCTCCTCGACGTAGGCCTGGAGCGCGAGGCGTTCGGGCGCATACCAGAAGCCGTTGTAAACCAGTTCGGCATACTTCGGGATCAACGCGTCGCGCTGGTGCATGACTTCGCGGTCCATGGTCAGACTCTCCATCTGCCGATGCGCGTAATGCAGGATGCTGCCGCCCGGCGTCTCGTACACCCCGCGGCTCTTCATGCCCACGAAGCGGTTCTCGACCATGTCCACGCGGCCGACACCATGTTTGCCGCCGAGCTTGTTGAGGGCTTTCATCACGCCGAGCGGCGAGAGCGTCTTGCCGTTCACGGCCACGCAATCGCCCTTCACAAAGTCGAGCGTGACGTATTCAGGCTTGTCCGGCGCGTCCTCGGGCAGCACCGAGAGCGTGGTGAAGTAATCGCGGTTCTTCAGGTTGAAGGAGTCGAACCAGGGATCTTCCAGAATGCCCGCCTCGTAGGAAATGTGCAGGAGGTTGCGGTCGGACGAGAACGGCTTCTTCGCGCTGGCCTGCACGGGAATGCCCTTGGCGGCGCAGTAATCGATCATCTCCTGGCGGCCGGGAAAATCCTTGCGATACCGCTCGTCGCGCCACGGAGCGATGATCGGCAACTCCGGCGCGAGCGCGGCGGCAGTCAGTTCGAAGCGCACCTGGTCGTTGCCCTTGCCGGTGGCGCCGTGGGCGATGGCATCGGCCTTCTCGGCTTTGGCGATCTCGACCATGCGCTTGGCGATGAGCGGGCGGGCGATGCTGGTGCCGAGTAAGTATTGCCCCTCGTAAATCGCGCCGGCGCGGAGCATCGGGTAGATGAAGTCGCGGGCGAACTCCTCCTGGAGATCGTCGATGTAAATCTTCGAGGCGCCGGTCTTGCGGGCCTTCTTTTCGAGGCCCTTGAGCTCGTCTTCCTGGCCGATGTTGGCGCAGAAGGCGATCATTTCGGCGTTGCCGTAGGTTTCCTTGATCCAGGAGAGCAGCACCGAGGTGTCGAGGCCGCCGGAGTATGCGAGAACAATTTTCATAGTCAAAAGGTGGCGCCACTAAACGCCAGCACCCCGCGGGTGAAAAGGAGATTTTGCAGGCCGGATCCGCCGGGGGCGCATTTCATCTTATTTGCAGCGCGCAATGGAGGGGGAGCGCACGCGCCCTCGCGTGCGGCGGTTGACGCCCGCGTCAACCGCCTGCGGGCGCGCCTCCGCGCCTGATGCGACGCGCGATGGCGCGCCTCGTGCCGACGGCGGGGCGCCGTCGGCCGCACGCGAGGGCGGGTGCGCTCGTGCGCCTGGGATGGCGTTGGGATAGGGCGGTGGAAGTCCGCCTCTGTGCGGTGAAGAGCCGTGCGGTATCGAACCGGAACTGCGTCGCCGCAAGGCGGGGTGGAGAGCACCGGAACGAGAACGACCAGTCCGTAACACAGGCGGCCCGAATGGGTCGCCGCCGTGAACTCGATTCGGTCGGCGTGGATGGGCGAGCCTGCGAGCGAATGGCGAAGCCTGTAGGGCGGGCGATAGGCGGGAAGCCGAATCGCCGGACAGCCGGGCAGCCCCCGGACAACACGCTGATGGTTGGAGACGGAATGGCCGGAAGCCCCAGCGAGGAAACCAGGGAGACCCGCCAGTGCTGGAGGGTGCGTCGGGCCAACAGTCCGCGTGCTTGGCTGGCGGGAGTCAGAGCGTCCGTAGTAGCTGCGAAACGGGTAACGACCGTGGAGCGAAGGAACGCAGGAAGGTGGAAGTGCGCCGGACAGAAAGACGGAAAAGAGAACCAACGCGAGTGCCCGCGAGGGCTAGCCAGTGGTGGAATCAGCCGAGTGCAATTGGCTTGGGTGATACCGCACGTCTGACCGACGAACTTGGGGACGAGGCGAAGAGCCGCTCCCTCTCGCCAGAGCACCCACCGACTGGAAAGCCGGATGCGGGAGAACCGCCTGTCCGGTTTGGAGGGAGGGGGAGCGGCCATGTCCGCTCTCCCTACCCCTATCCCATTTCGCTGGCAACAGGGTTGCAGGAATGTGAGCTGCGCCCGCGCGATGGCGGGTAACAACCTGCCATTGCTCCCGCTTGCGCCGTGCGATACAGTTCGCGCCGATGTTGAACCTGACGAAGCAACAGCAGACCTTTTTATGCGTCGTGCTGCTGCTTTTGCTGACCGGTTGGGCGGTCAAGGCATGGCGCACGGCACATCCGCCGCCGGCCGCCCGCGCGCCAGCCAGGTGAATCACGTATGCAAGCACCGAAATTTGAAGAAGTCCTCGAACGCATCCTCGCCAAGGATCCGCGTTACGCACGCGAGGCCTACGTCTTTGTCCGCGAAGCCCTCGATTTCACCCAGAAGATTGCCACCAAGAGCGGGCGCGAAAAGGTCCGCCATGTCAGCGGCCAGGAACTGCTCGACGGCATCCGCGAATTCGCCCTGGAACAGTACGGCCCGATGACGCCGCTGCTCCTCGGCGAGTGGGGGCTCACCCGCTGCGAGGATTTTGGCGAACTCGTCTTCAACATGGTCGAAGCCGGCCTGCTGGCGAAGACGAAGAAGGACACCCGCGAGGATTTCAAAGGCGGCTACGATTTCGACGCCGCCTTCCGCCGTCCCTTCCGCCCCACGCGCCAGAGCGCCCCGCCAGAACCCCGGCCGGTCCGTTCCGGAAACGCGTAACAGTCACGGCGCAGATTGACGCGTTGCGGGAACCGCCTACGGTGGGGGTCGAATTAGCTATGAAGATTCTGAGAGAAGTCGGCGAGGGGTTGGGAATCGTGCTTGTTCCCGTTCTTCTTTGGCTACCTCTCTGTGTAGCCGGTATGGCGGCGAGTCCGCGGTGCATTCAAAATCACGCTGGTTTTGGTTTTCCGGAGTGGGTCTCGTATTTAGTTGTTCTTGGGCCGTTTGCCGCGATCCTTGTCAACACCACATTGGCATCATTGGGGCGATACCGTAGTCACAGCTATTGGGGATCTGTTTGGCGGTATTCCCGAAATACAGTCGTTGCCTACTTGGTTGCTTTCCTGGTCTTATTTGTAGCTGCCGGCCCACTCCAGCACAGCGGCCCTCACAAGTGCCTTTTGTTACCATGGAGTCCTTAAAAGGACTCCCAATACTGTCGATCCAACGAGACGACATGCTGGGCGTGCCTCACCTAGCCGGATGGTGAATCCGTTGGTCGCATTCCCTCGCCCAGCGGGAGAGGGCGAGGGTGAGGGAGAACGTCCCGCACTTTCAGGACGGAAGTCACGCCGCCAGACCTCTTAAGTCTTCTCCCTCACCCCAGCCCTCTCCCGCTGGGAGAGGGGGCCTCTTCATCCAGCGCGGCGCGATGGGTGCGAGTGGGATGGGGTCGGTGATCCTCCGTTAATACGAGCGGCGGACAGCGCCTGTTCCTTCTCCCCATTCGCGGCCACTTTCTTCTCCTGCTCGACACTCTCACGCCCCGCTGGCAAGCTCCGCGTCACATGAACCGGATTGAGGAACGATTCGCGCGTCTGCGGCAGGATGGGAAAAAGGGCTTGGTCGTTTACATCGGCGCCGGCGACCCGCATCTCGACGCGACGCGGCAGCTCGCCGTGGCATTCGACCGCGCGGGCGTGGATGTGCTGGAACTCGGCGTGCCGTTCAGTGATCCGCTGGCCGATGGCTTGGTGAATCAACTCGCCGCCCAGCGCGGCCTCGCCTCGGGCACCACACCGATCAAGTTGCTGGAGACCGTCGCTGCCATTCGGCGCGAGTCGCAGATTCCCATCGTCCTCTACATTTACTTCAACCTGATTTATCGGCACGGGCTGGAGCGATTCATCTGCGACGCCGCTCAGGCGGGCGTGGATGGCTTGCTGGTGCTCGATCTGCCGCCCGAGGAGTCGGCCAACTACGAATCATTAATGCGCGCCGCCGGGATGTGCGTGATTTACCTCATCGCGCCGACCACGCCCGAGGATCGCATGGAGATCATTGCGAAGCGCGGCACGGGCTTCCTTTATTACGTCTCGCGCGAAGGCGTCACCGGCATGCAGACCGAGGTCGCGGACACCATCGGCGCGATGACGGCGAAGATTCGCGCGCATACCCATCTGCCCATCGCCGTCGGCTTTGGCATCTCGAATCCCGAACAGGCGCGGGCCGTGGCGGCGAACGCCGAGGCGGTGGTGGTCGGCAGCGCCATCGTGAATCAGATCGCGCAGCACGGGCAGAGCGCGGACTTGGTGAAGAAGGTGAGCGAGTTCGTGCAGTCACTATCGACGGCGATTAAATCGGTATGAAAACGAAAGCCACCTCCAACCCCAACGATCGTTTTGTCATCATCATGGCCGGCGGACGCGGCGAGCGCTTCTGGCCGGTCAGTCGCGAGAAGACGCCCAAGCAATTGCTCAAGCTCATCGGCGACCGCTCGTTCCTCCAGCAGGCGGTCGATAACGTCCTGCCCGTCGTCCCGCTCAAGAACATCATCGTCATCACCAACGAGACCCAGGCGCCCGAGGTCCGCAGGCAATTGCCCAAGCTGCCCAAGGAAAACGTCATCGCGGAGCCGTGCGGGCGCGACACCTGCGCGGCGGTCACGCTCGGAGCGGCTCTGGTCGGCGCGCGCTCGACCACTGGCGTCATGGCCGTGCTGCCGGCGGATCACGTCATTCCCGAGGCGAAGAAGTTTCAGCAAGTGTTGTGCGACTCATTCGACCTTGCCAGCCGTGGACAGGTCATCGTCACCATTGGCATCAGGCCCACTGAGCCGGCCACGGGTTACGGCTACATCCACGTCGGGCCGCAGTTGCCGCCGCCACAGGGTGCGAAGGCTTACAAGACCACGTTCTTCAAGGCCGAGCGGTTCGTGGAGAAGCCGCATTTCGACAAGGCGCTGGAATACGTGAACAGCGGTCAGTATCGCTGGAACGCGGGCATGTTCATCTGGTCGTTCGTCACCATCACCAACGCGCTGGAGATGCACCAGAAGGAGATGGCCGATGCGTGCAAAGGGTGGTTCGAGGTCGCGTGGACGCCGAAGCTCGCCAAGGTGCTGGCCAAGGAATATCCCGAGTTCAAAAAGGTCTCCATCGACTACGCGGTGATGGAGAAAGCGCAGAACGTGGTCGTGGCCGATGGCGCTTTTGAGTGGGACGATCTCGGCTCGTGGACGGCGCTGGGCCGGCATCTTAAGCCGGATGCGGAGGGGAATTGCGCGGTGGGCGAGTTCATCCACGTGGATGCCGCGCGCAACATCGTCTTCGACGCGCGGACGAAGAACCGCACGCCCATCGCCATCGTCGGATTGCGCGATTCGATCCTCGTGCTCACCGACGATGCGGTGATGAGCGCGCACAAAAGCCAGGCGCAAAAGGTGAAGGAACTGGTGCGCAAACTTTCCGAGGACAAGAAACTCAAGGCGCTGGTGTGAATGCCATCCCGGGCGAACCATTGGCGGAAACACCGCAACACCCTCCACGATTCACTCCAGCAACACCCTGCCATGTCCACCTACGATTGGTCTGAACAATTCCGCCGCATTTTCGATCAGGCCGCCGCCAACTGCCGGGCCGGACAGCGGGAGCCATCGAAAATGTTTTTGCCCGACGAAGTGCGGCAACTCGCGAGGTGGGGTTGTTCCGCGCAGGAGATGTTTGATTTCGCCGATGACTCGGTGCGCTACGGTGAACCGACTGGTGAGGTGGCCTTGCTCATCACGGCGGTGCGGCGCGCATATTTTCTCGAAGAGATGGGCGGGCAGGCCAGCGGACGCACCATCGCGATGGACAGCTTGCCGGCGAAGGACGCCGAACTCGGCGGTTTTCGCTGGTTGCCGCGCCTCATCGCCAAGGCGCGGGCCAAGCTGCGCGGCGAAATGCCCGCGGAATTGATGTACGGCTGCGGTGGGGATCGGGCCTTCCTGCGCGAGGTGGGCTGGCATCCGGCGGATTTCCTGCGCCTGGTCTGGACCTCCGGCGGCGACGCGCGGCAGATCCTTGAACGGCTGAAACACGTCGAACGCCATTCCTAACGCGATCAATTTTTACTCGTCAAATCCCCCGGGCCGGAACTAGGTTCCCCGGACTGACTATGAATCCAATGAGCGCGAATTCGCGGAGACTTTCCCTGACGGTCGTTCTGGCCCTGACCGGAGCGATGCCCTTGCTCGCCCAATCATTGCCGCCGCCGCTGCCTCCCATGCCGGTGCGCAATCCCGCCTACAACCGGCCGGTCTTGCCGCCGGCGCTTGCCACCAATCGCGCCCTAGTCCGCCCACCGGTCACGCCGGTGTCCGCGGTCCGGCCTGCGGCGGTGACGATCCCGGTGACGCCGACGCCAGCGGGGACCCCGGCTATTCCTCCGCAACCGAGCAATCCCAACGCGCTGGTCTGGGACGCCGACCAGAAGGAAGTCAACGTCCCTGCCGGACAGGTCAACCTGCCGTTCACTTTTTCCTTCACCAACGTCTCGTCGAGCGAAGTCATCATCAACAGCGTGCGCACTTCCTGCGGCTGCACGACCACCAAACTCCCGCCCATGCCGTGGCACATTGCGCCGGGCACCAACGCCCCGCTGGAAATCAACCTGAACGTCGCCGGCAAGTTCGGCGTGGTGATGAAAACGGTCACGGTGGATTCGACCGCCGGGACCAAGACCCTGATCATCAAGGCCAACGTCCCCACCACGCCGCCGCCAGCCATGTCCGTGCCCGTGCCGGGCACGCCGGGTGCGAAGGTCATGGAGAGCGAGGCGGACCGCGCGCGCAACCAGCAAATGGCCCTCGTGGATCGCCAGGCGGTGTTCAAGGGGGATTGCGCGAGCTGTCATGTGACGCCCGGCATCGGCAAGATGGGCGCCGCACTCTTCACCGCCGTCTGCGGCGTCTGCCACGAAGCCGAACACCGCGCCTCGATGGTGCCCGACCTGAAGAATCTTCCGCACGCCACGGACGCCGATCACTGGCGCGGTTGGATCACCTACGGCCGGGTCGGCTCGCTCATGCCGTCATTCGCCAAGGCCGAAGGAGGTCCGCTGACCGATCAGCAGATCGCCTCGCTGGTTGATTTCCTGGTGCGCTCGCATCCCAGCAAGCCAGGCGCGCCGAAGTCGGACAAGGCCGCGAGCAGCCCGCTGGCAAAGTAAACTCCGGCGTCCAAAACCGCTGTTGCCGCGCTCATGCCAGGTCTGTTCATCACCTTTGAGGGGACCGAGGGGGGCGGAAAATCCACGCAGATCGAGCTTCTCGCAGAACGCCTGCGCGCCGGAGGCCAGCGCGTGCGGACCTTGCGTGAGCCGGGCGGAACACCCATTGGCGAGGAGATCCGCCACACGCTCAAGCACAGCGAGGCCAATCGCGCCATGACGCCCGAGGCCGAACTGTTGCTGATGAACGCGAGCCGCGCCCAGCTCGTGCGCGAGATCATCCGTCCGGCCCTCGCCGCCGGTGAAGTGGTGCTGTGTGATCGCTTCTACGATTCCACCACCGCTTACCAGGGCTGGGGACGCCAGATCGATCTCGCGCATGTCCGGGCCATCATTGATTTTGCGGTCGATCACACGCGGCCTGACCTGACGCTGCTGCTGCACGTCCCGCTGGCGGTGAGCGAAAGGCGACGCCTCTCGCGCCAGGCAAGGCTGTTGGAGGTGCCCGCCCACGAAAACGCCGGTGCGCAATCGAGGTTGCAGTTCAACGAGCCGTTGCGGGATCGCATGGAGGAGGCTGGCCGCGCTTTCTTCGAACGCGTGCAGCGGGGCTTCGATGCGATTGCTTCCGAGGAACCGGGACGCGTCCGCGTGATTGACGCGACGAAACCAATCGCCGAGGTCGCGAGCGAGATCTGGAAAAAGGTCGGCGTACTGATGCGCCAGCGCGGACTGTCCGTGCCGGCATAGTCCGCGCAGGAATTCGATCAACGCCGCATCCAGGGCAGGGGCGGTCGCTTGACTCAAGCACTTCACCGGCTACAGTCCGCCCGTGTTGCGAGTGTATTATCACGTCCATCAATTCATCTTCATCGCGCCGCGTCGTGCGGGCGCCGTCTTTTGTTCAT
Organism: Limisphaerales bacterium; assembly: GCA_038249465.1. GTDB lineage: Bacteria > Verrucomicrobiota > Verrucomicrobiia > Limisphaerales > JBBRWD01 > JBBRWD01. The sequence goes on from JBBRWD010000099.1 coordinate 15,738, forward strand.
GAGAAAACCGTCCCTGCTGGTCGTCTTCCTCACGGTCTTCATCGACCTCGTCGGCTTTGGCATCGTCCTGCCGTTGCTGCCGGTATTCAGCAAGGACTTCGGCGCCAGCGGATGGCTCATCGGCGTGATCACGGCGTCGTTCTCCGCGATGCAATTCCTCTTTGCGCCGTCGTGGGGCCGGCTCTCGGATCGCATCGGGCGGCGGCCGGTGCTGCTGGTGAGCACGCTGGGGGCGGCCCTGTCGTACGCGCTGTTCGCCATCGGCTGCAGCTTGGAGAATCACACCACCGTCCTCGTGGTGATTCTGATCTCACGAATGTTTGCCGGCATCTGCGGCGCGAACATCACCGTGGCGCAGGCCTACATCGCGGACATCTCGAAGCCGGAGCAACGCTCAAAACGGATGGGTTTGATCGGGATGGCCTTTGGCCTCGGCTTCATCTTCGGTCCGGCGATTGGCGCGGTCAGTTTGAACTGGTTCGGGATGAGCGGGCCGGGCTGGGTCGCCGCGGGACTGTGCGCGGCGAACTTCCTCCTCACGCTGTTCATCCTGCCGGAGAGCTGGCAGCCGACTTCCGAGCAGGTGCCGGCACGGCCGCGCCTCACGCAATGGTCGGACATTCTCCGCCGTCCGGTGGTGGGTTTGCTGGTGGTGGTGCTGTTTCTCGCGACGTTCTGCTTCGCCTGTTTTGAAGTCACGCTCGGCTTGCTGGTGATGAAGAATTTCCACCTCGTCGATCTGGAGCACAACACCCACGCGCAGGCCACTGTCGGCTATCTCTTTGCCTATTGCGGCATCATTGGCGCGGTCGTGCAGGGTGGGATGATCGGACGCCTGGTGAAACGCTTCGGTGAGGGAAAACTCATCGCGGTCAGCCTGCTTCTGACCGGCCTGGCAATGCTGCCGCTGCCCTTTCCAGCCAGCACCACGGCGTTTTCCTTTGGCGGGCTTTTCCAGAGCGCGGGATTGCCGTGGCTGGCTCTTCTCGGGTTGCTGGCGGTGCTGTCCATCGGCTCGGCTCTGACTCGTCCACCGCTGTTCGGTTTGCTCTCGAACCTCACATCCTCTTCGGAGCAAGGTGTCACGATCGGTGTGGCGCAAAGCCTGGCCAGCCTCGCACGCATCATCGGACCAATCTTCGCCGCATCGCTCTTCGACCGGAATCCGATGATTCCGTACGGGATCTGCGCTGGAATCCTTTTTCTCACCGCCATCATCGCCTGGCCGCAACTCGTCAAGGCGCGGGCGCATCCTCCCGAAACGGCGGTTTGAACTGGCAGGGCCGAAGACCGGGAGACCGGCATTCCCCCCGCTCCGGCCTACTTGCTCAAGCCGCGTTCGCTGGTCCGGGCAAATTGAACGAGGTGTTGCACCTCGGGCAGCATCGGCACCTCGGCCTCGATGCGCGTGAGTGCGTTGCTGATGGTGAGCCCTTCGCGGAAGAGGATTTTGTAAGCCTGCTTGAGCGCGGTCTGCGCTTCCTCCGACACGCCATTGCGTTCCAAGCCCACCTTGTTGACCGTGCGCGTCTGAGCGGGGTTGCCGTCGGCCAGCATAAAGGGCGGCACGTCCTGCACCACCTTGGAGCATCCTCCGATGATGGACATTCTGCCGATGCGGCAGAATTGATGCACGGCCACGAGGCCGCCCACGATGGCGTAATCTTCGACGGTGACATGCCCCGCCAAGGTGCCGACGTTGGACATGACGATGTGGTTGCCGAGCCGGACATCGTGCGCGATGTGTGCGTAGGCGAGAATGGTATTGTGCGATCCGATGAGGGTGGCGTTGCCGTCGTTGGTGGCGCTGTGGACGGTGACGGATTCGCGAAAGGTGTTGTGGTCGCCAATGACGGTGCGGGTGAGGCCGCCTTTCCACTTCAAGTCCTGCGTCTTGTGCCCGAGGCTGGCGAACGGAAAAACCTCGTTGCCCGTGCCGAGCGTGGTGTGACCGTCGATGACCACATGCGAATGCAGCCGGCATTGTGCTCCGAGGGTGACGTGTTCGCCGATGACGCAGAACGGGCCGATGACGCAACCGTCCCCGATCTGCGCCCGGGGATGAACGATGGCCGCTGGATGTATCTCAGTCGTCATGGTGTTCAGGCGTCGCGAATCATGAAGGTGACATCGGCTTCGCTGACCACCTCGCCATCCACCGAGCAAACGCCCTTGGCCTTGCCGATGGCCCCGCGGCACCGGGTCATATCCACTTCGATGACGAGGGTGTCGCCGGGACGAACCGGCTTGCGCCACTTGACGTTTTCGGCGGCCATGAAATAGGCGATTTTATTGAGGCTGCCGATCTGCCGCAGCATGAGGATGCCGGCCACCTGGGCGATGGCTTCGAGTTGGAAGACGCCGGGCATGATCGGATGTCCGGGAAAATGTCCCTGAAAATAGGGCTCACCGATGGTGACATTCTTGGCCCCGACAATTTTCTTGCCGTCGATCTTCAGAATCCGGTCCACCATGAGCAGGGGGTAGCGATGCGGGAGAATCTTCATCACTTGCATCACGTCAAGCGACAAGCCATCGGCCACCATGCCGGCCGGATCGCCGGCTTCATCCTTGCCTCCGCGCTCCACCGGCTTCTGCGGCGGGGGCGGCGGCGTGAAGGTCTGCACCGCCAACATGGGTTGGCGAATCTGCTGCACGATGAGCCGCGCCAGGTCGCAATTCGCGCTGTGGCTCGGCCGGATGGCGACGACGTGCCCCAGGAGAGGACGACCGGTCAGCGTGAGATCGCCGATGATGTCGAGAATCTTGTGCCGGACAAACTCCTCCGGATACCGCAGCGGTTCGGTGGTGAGCACCGCGTCATCCCGGATGACCACCGCGTTCTCCAGGCTGCCGCCCTTGATGAGGCCGTTCTTGATCAGGTATTCGATCTCCTCGAAGAAACAGAAGGTGCGCGCCTCGCTCAATTCTTTCCGCCAGGTCTCGGGCGTCAGTTCGACGCTGTAGAACTGGGTGAAGCGTCCGCTCTTGTCGGCGCTGGTGCAGGAGATCTTGAAGGTGTCGGCAGGAAAGATCGCCATGTGCGTTTCACCGCTGGAAATTTCGATCGGCGAGTTGATTTTGTGTGGCTCGCGCCTGTCCGGTTGCGGCTCCAGGCCCGCCTCCTCGATCATTCCGCAATAAATCCGCGCGCTGCCGTCGCCGATGGGCGGTTCGCTGGCGTCCAGTTCGACGATGGCGTTGTCGATGCGATAGCCGGTGAACGAGGCGAGGATGTGCTCGACCGTCTGCACCTTGATATTGCCGCGTGAAATTGTCGTCGAGCGGTTGGTCTGGCTGACGTTTTCCACGGCGGCCTCGACCTCGGGTTTGCCATCGAGATCGACGCGACGAAAGCGGATGCCGGTGTTGGGCGGCGCGGGCAGGAAAGTCATGTTGACGCGATTGCCGCTGTGCAGGCCGACGCCTGAATAGGAGGCGCTTTGACGCAGAGTCTGTTGATGCAACACGCGCGGATTTAACTGGCGGCCCGCGGGCTTGGCAAGCCCGGCTCGCGGCGGGGCGTGCCTGCCTCCGACGGCCGCATTTATTTCCGTGCGGGGAATTCCCTCGAAGAAAACTCGCAAGAAGCCGTCCAATGGCCCGATGTCATTGTTCCCCGCCAGCATTCATCTGTCGTGCCGTGCATGGTCAACCGGCCAGTGCGCCGCGGCAGCGGAGAACACAATCCAACCAGATCGATCCCCGCATACAGCGATGAACACCGTGAACTCTCACCCGAACCGTCGTGAATTCCTCAAGACCTCGAGCAAAGCCCTGGCCGGCGCCGCCCTGGCTGCCGCCGTGGCCCGCCCGGGCTACACCGCCGAGGACAATACCATCAACATCGCGCTCATCGGCTGCGGAGGACGCGGCACCGGCGCGGCGGCGCAGGCGCTCGCCACGCAAGGCCCGGTCAAACTCGTCGCCGTGGCCGACGTGTTCGATCCCCGGATGAAGAACAGCCTGAAGCAGCTTCAGCAAATGTTTGGCGCCCAGGTTGACGTGCCCGCCGAGCGGCAGTTCCTCGGGCTGGACGGCTATCAAAAGGCCATGGCTGCCGTTGGTCCGGGCGGGGTCGTGTTGCTGGCCACGCCGCCGGCGTTCCGGCCGATCCACTTCAGCCACGCGGTGGACAAGAACCTGAACGTCTTCATGGAGAAATCATTTGCCGTCGATGCGCCCGGCATTCGTCGCGTGCTCCAGACTGGCGCAGAGGCAACCAAGAAGAATCTGAAGGTCGCGGGCGGTTTGATGAGCAGGCACAACCAATCGCTGGCCGACGCCATCGCGCAGATTCACGACGGCCTCATCGGCGAAGTCATCACCGCTTGGGCGTACCGGATGCACGGACCGGTGGGTGTCAGCGGCAAGCAGCCTGGCATGGGCGAGGTGCCCTACCAGATCACCAACTACAGTTGCTTCACATGGCTCAATGGCAGTTTCATCGTGGACTGGCTCATTCACAACATCGACGTGTGCTGCTGGGCAAAGAACGCGTGGCCGGTTTCCGTGCAAGGCATGGGCGGCCGACAGGTGCGCACCGACGCCGACCAGTTGTTCGATCACTACGCCGCCGAATACACCTTCGCGGACGGCACGCGCTTGATGGCGCAAGGTCGGCACATGAACAATTGCTTCGACTACTTCGGCGACGTCATCCACGGAACGAAAGGCTCCGCGGTGCTCGGCGAGGGCATCACGCGTCCGCTCCTCTACAAGAGCCACCGTCAGGCGCAGGACAACATTGCCTGGCAGCCGACCAAGACCTCGCGCGACGCCTATCAGGTCGAGCACGACCTGCTGTTTGCCGCCATCCGCAACAACCAGGCGTATAACGAGACGGAGCGCTGCGCGAAATCCTGCTTTACCGCCATCATGGGGCGCATGGCCTGCGAATCCGGGAAGAAACTCACCTGGGACGAAGCCTTTAAATCAGACCGCGAACTCGCTCCCGGCCTGGAAAATCTCACTCTCGATGGCCCGCCGCCGGCCAGCGCCGCGCCGGATGACAAGGGCGCGTATCCCGTGGCGATGCCCGGCAAAGGGACGGCCGTTTAGCTTCTCGGAGTTCGACGTAACACCGGTGATTCGTTCGCGCGCAAGCGTTTTGTCGCGCGGCGGAACCGTGGCGCTTCCGATGATGTCTTCTCGAAGCGCAGCGGTTTCGCCGGTGCGGGATCATTTGGCCAAAGTGGTGCGAAAGAACCTCTGCGGCTGGCTGGGCGACACCAAAACCGTCATATCGACCGCGCCTCCATCTGTGCTGGTGCTCAGTCGCACCCAATTCACCAAGTCAGTCGAGGTCTCCAAGGCGACCCGTTTGCCGGGCAGCGCCGCCACCTTCATGCGCATGGCCGGGCGGCCTGCTGAATCGCGGGTCACCAAAGGGGATAACGGCCGCAGCGGGACCGCGAACACCAGCGTGTTGGAAGGTTCGCTCTCGATCCCCATCGCGTCATAGGCCGTCACGTAGAACTGATAGGTTTCGCCCTCGTAGAGGTCGGTCAGTTCGCAGGTGTTGCTGGCGCCGACATCAATGGCGTCAAAGACGGGAGCGGGCCCGACACCGCGGTAAACGTGGTAGCCGGTCACGCTCGCATCGGGACTCGGATCCCAGGCAAGCATCACGCGTTGGGCCGCCAGGGAGGGGAGGTTCCCCAGAAGGATGACCGCGCAAATGGCGGAGAAGACAGCACCTGGCGCGCTGCGCACCAGCCCGGACATCACACCGCTTCGGACATTCTGATATAATCCATATATCATAATTCAGATCGTTCCTAATCCTTGGAACGCACACATTGTTTCGATCGAACACCCAGCCCGGAGGAGCGTGGACCCGATCAAAGACCCGGCCGGAAAAACCGGCGGATGGCTTTGAGTCAGGCTTTCACCCGATCACCGCAAATTCGAGAACGCTGCCCGAAGAAACACCGCGGCTGTCCTCAGATTCACTGGCTTGTGTCATGCGTCATCAAAACACACCTCGAAAAACCGTCAACGAACAGTTCGGTAATCAGAGGGTGAAAGCCAAAATCTGGTTCGCAACCGGTCGGAAACTGCGTAGAGGCACGGAGATTTGATGAGGAAATTGTCATCGCCGTCCGGGGATGATTCGTCCGTGAAAGATCTTCGGGCTGCTTGCACGGATTAGGTGGCGGAGCGCCAGGCGCGACGGGGCAACAAATGGCGTAAACAGCATCTTTCCAGAGCCAGATGCCATGCAAAGCGCGGTCCGGCGGGCGGTGAATAACTGCCCCTTGACTCCCTTTCTCACGAATCCAGCCTGCGACTCGAAGGCCTGAGCCAGGTCTGGAAATTTTATGAAACAAATTCTCTCCGTCGGTCGGGTCGCCGTTCCTTTTGGGATGGTCATTTCTGCGTGGTTGTTCACGGCCTGCGGGCCGCGCTCCGATATCGCGCGCGGCGTTCAAATCGTCACCAGTTCTGCCACATTGGAAGCCACCACCACCTTCGAAGTGCGCTTTGATCAACCAGTCATTGGCGCGCGCGATGTCGGCCTTGTCGAGGGAGCGTCGCCGCTCGTCATCGATCCGCCGCTCGCCGGTCGTTTCCAATGGCGCTCCGTCCGCAGCGGCGTCTTCACGCCAGCGGAGCCGATGCAACTGGGCCGGGCGTATCGTTTCCGCTTGCGCGCCGATCTGCCCAATGACTCAGGCCGGCCCGTGGGTGCTCGCCTTGACCGCACCTTTCTGGCGCCGCCGTTCTCGGTCGTGACAATCGAGCCGCAGGCGTTCCGAGGCGCCAGTCTGCCCGCGAGGCCGGAGCTGTGTTTGCAGTTCAACGCGCCGATCGCGGCGGAGGTGGCGCAGGGGTTCTGCGAATTTCGCAGCCCGGACGGTGGACGTGTGCCCGCGCGGGTGACGCAGGGGACCGTCGCGCAGGTGATTGATTCATGGAATCGCGGCGCAGGCTTCTCGCCGCTGGGCTGGGAGGAACGCTTTGCCGCCGCCACCAATTCCTCGCCGGCCGCCACGGGCGAAGTCGTGGTTTCTGAGAATGATTTTCCCCCGCGCCCAAATCTCCTGGTGGTGACGCCGCTGCGCCCGCTGCCGGTCGGCAGCAACTGGACGATGGTGGTGGCGCGCGGGCTGCCCTCTGCGGATCGCCGTCATCGCACCGCAGCGGAATGGTCGGCGATGTTGGGCGATGTGGAACGGTTCTGCGTCAGGTCTTGTGCGCCCGAGAACGGGCTCAAAGCGGGCCGGCGCGTCGAATTGCGGCTCTCCAAGCCGCTCGCATCCGACATCGATCCCACCAACGCCGCGCAATGGTTTTCCGTCTCGCCGCAGCCGAAGAACCTGCGCTTTGACGCGAGGGGTTCCCATGTGGTCATCCACGGTGATTTTTCGCTCGATCGCCTCTACGCGCTGCGTGTGCTTCCGGGGTTGCCCGCCGCCGAGAGTCCGTTTCGGCTCGATCAGGCTTTCACGAATCATGTCCGGTTCGATCCGTTGCCGCCACGACTCTACCTGCCGGCCTATGAAACTGCCCAACTGAGCGATGGCCGGCGCGCGATGGAATTGCTCGCGGTGAACGTCAACGCCGTCCGCCTCCGCGTCCGCCAACTCGACCGGCACACGCTCATTCACGCGCTGCGCGGCTACCGAAAGTATTTCAAGAATTGGGACGAGGACGATGTCCGCGATGAGCCGCATCGCGAGGTGGATTTCGATCTGGTCCCCGGGCGTCTCATTGCCGAGCGGGTGATTCAACTGACCAACCGCGTGGATGAAACGGAGCGTCTCCAGTGGCGTTGGGACGACCTGCTTGGGGCCGCGGCGCATGGCGCGGTCTTTCTATCGGCTGAGGTGGACCGCGCAAATGCCCCGGCCATCACGAACACCTTCCGTCGCCTCGGCACGCAGTGTCTGGTCCAACTCACCGACCTCGGGCTGCTGTGGAAGACCACTGCCGGCGAGGCCACCGTGTTGGTTTTCTCCCATCACAGCGGCGCGCCCGTGGCCGGTGCGGCGGTGCGCCTGCTCGATGGTGACAATCAGACTCTCGCCGAGGTGCTGACCGATGCCTCGGGTTGCGCGCGTCTTGCTTCGGAGACCAATGCGCATTGGCTTCTCGCCGAATTGGGTGACGACCTCCACGCCGAGCGCCTCGATGGCCGACAACTCAGCGCCTACGGCTTCGGGTTTGATGTTGAGAACTGGCCGCAGCCCGGGCGCGAGCGCGAGGTGTTGCTCTTCAGCGACCGGCCGGTGTATCGCCCGGGCGACGCCGTGCATTTAAAAGCCATCGTCCGCGACTGGCAGCGCGACGGGTTGACCGTGCCGCGAGGTTTGTCGGGCACGCTGCGCTGCTTCGATGCCCGGGACGACAAGTTTCTGGAAACGAATCTCGTCCTTTCCGCGCTGGGCACCGCCGAGCAAACCATTCTGCTGCCCGAACGCGGACGTGGTGCGTGGCGCGTGGAATTGCAGTTCGGCGAGCGTCAGTACAGCCATGCGTTTCGGGTCGAGGACTACGAACCCGAGGCGTTTGAGTTGAAGATCGGCGCCCAGCCCGCTTACGCCGCGGAGGAACCCGTCGCTGTGCCGGTCTCGGCGCGCTACTTGATGGGCCGTCCGGTGTCGCGTGCGCGCGTGCGCTGGTCGGCCATGATTCTGCGCCATGATTTTGTGCCGCCGGGCTTGGCGGGCTTTCGCTTCGGCGCGCAGGTCGATGATTTTCGGCTCTTGCCGGATTATTCCCCTACTTCGCCCTGCGGCGAGATCGTGCTCCACGAGGCAACGAATTTTGTCATCCACCCCGGCCTGGCGCCCCAGGAATCGGCTTCCGGACCGGTCAGAGTTTCTTTCTCCGTCGAAATGACGGACCCGAGCCAGAAATCCGTCCGGCGCGAGATCGAATTCATCCGGCACTGCGCCGCCTTCTATCTCGGCGTGCGGCTGCCGTCCGAGGTGCTGCGCGCGGGCGAGACGCTGCCGCTCCAATTGATCGCCGTGCAGGCCAATGGCGCGCCGCGATCCGATCCGGTCAAGGTCACGGCGACACTCCGGCGCGTCGAATGGCTCACCGTGCGCACCTTGCAGGCCGGGCTCGTGCCGGGATACCGCAGCGATCCGCAGATGACGAACATCGCCTCCGTGGAACTCGTGAGTCACCGCGTCCGTCAGGGCACGAACGGTTGGGACGTCGTCCCGCCCAACGAAACGGTGCCGGTGTTGATTCCGCCGTCTCCCGGCCAATACCTGCTCGAATTGCGGGCCAAAGACGAAGCCGGGCGGCCGGTGGTGACAACCGTGAGCCTGGCCGTTTCCGGCCGGGACGCGGTCGCTTGGGATTATCGCAATCCGGCGCAGATTCAACTTCAGCCCGACCGCGCGGCCTACTCCCCGGGCGATACCGCTCGGCTGCTGGTGAAGACGCCGATCGGCGGCCACGCGTTGGTCACGGTCGAGCGGGATCAAGTGCGGCGCTCGTTCGTCACGCAACTTGCAGGCAATGCCCCCGAGATCCGTGTGCCGATCGAAGCGGCCGACGCGCCCAATGTGTTCGTCTCGGTCACCGTGTTGCGCGGCACGTCGGACAGTCCGAGGGAATTTCCGGAGCCGGAATTTCGCTACGGCTATTGCCAGATCAACGTAGAGAATCCCGCCTCCCGTCTCGCGGTCGCGGTCAATTCCGGCGCGGAGGAGCGCCGTCCGGGCGAAGCCATCGACGTGGCCGTCGAGGTGAAGGATGCCGCTGCGCAACCGGTGGCCGAGGCCGAGGTCACGCTCTACGCCGTGGATGAAGGCGTGCTCAACCTGACGGGCTACGACACGCCCGACCCGCATCGATTCTTCTTTCAGCCCCGCCCGCTTGCGGTGCGCAGCTTTCTTTCGCTGCCCAATCTGTTTCCGGAAGACCCGACGCACTGGCGTTTCAGCAACAAAGGATTCCTCGTCGGTGGTGGCGGCACCGAGGCGGCGCGGAAGAATTTCCTCGCGCTGGCGTTCTGGAACGCAAACTTGCGCACCGACGCCGCGGGACGCGCCACGGCGCGCTTCTCCGCCCCGGACAGTCTCACGCGGTATCGGGTCATCGCGGTGGTCGTGGGCGGCGCGGATCGTTTCGGCAGCGGCGAAAGTCGCGTGCGCATCAACAAGCCGCTCATGCTCGATCCGGCCTTGCCGCGCTTTGCCAATGTCGGGGATCGCCTGATCGTCCGCGGGGTCGTGCATAATCAGACCACGGAGGCGGGCGAGGTCGAGGTCACGCTGCGGCTTGATGCCGCCGCGAAGCCGGATGGCGAGAATGAGCCGAATCACGCAATGGCTTCAGGCCAAATCCTCACACGCCGCACCACGGTCAAGGCCGGCGGCTCAGCGCACATCGAGTTCCCGCTCGTCTTCGTGCAGGCTGGTCCGGCGAAATGGCTTTGGCGTGGACGCTTCCTCGATCCGCTCGACGCGGGTGTGAACACCGCCGTTGCCTCCAATGCCGTCGTGCGCGCGAATCGCGCCTCGTTCACTGACGCGGTGGTCTCGACGCTTGACGTCGGCTATCCGGTGCCGTTGATGCGCGAGGTGCATCAGGCCCGCCTTGACGGCTCGCGGCCGGATCTGCTGGCCGAGGTGAATCCGCAGTTGCGCGGCGGAACGGGCCGGGTGGTGGTGCGGATCGCCAACACGCGGCTCAACGAACTTGGCGGAGCCGCCGAGCATCTGTTGCATTATCCATACGGTTGCGTTGAGCAAACCAGTTCAAGCCTGCTGCCGTGGATCGTGTTGCGCGGCGCCCCGGCCATCGCGCCAAAGCTCACGAATTCTCCGGCCGAATTTGCGCGCGCCATTCGCGCCGGAGTGGAGCGTCTGTTTTCGATGCAGACCGAATCCGGCGGCCTCAGCTATTGGCCGGGCGGCCGGGAGCCGATGCTGTGGGGCAGCGCCTACGGCGGAATGGTGGTCGCTCTCGCGCAAAGGCAGGGCGTGGCGATGTCGGAATCGAAACGCCAGAGACTCTGGCATTATCTCGGGGAACGCGCGCGCGGCGCCCAGGCCAAGGACGGTCCGGTGGCGCTCTCGGATCGTGGTCTCGCCTGCTATGCGCTGGCGCTGGCGGGCAAACCGGAATCGGCCGCGCACGAGCAGTTGTTCAACCGCCGCGCTGAATTGTCTGCGGAAGCGCGCTCCTGGCTGGCGCTCGCCGTTGCTGAAAGCAAAGGGCCATCCTCGATGACAGTCGGCTTGCTCGACAACGCGCGCATGGCGCCGCGGGCGGAGGGTGATTGGTTTGGCTCTGAAACCACTGATGTCGCGCTGCGTTTGCTGGCCAGTCTCAAGACCACGCGGGACGACGCGACCGTCGAGCGGTTGGTGAGCGAGTTGATGCGCGCGCAGAAGGAGGCACGCTGGGCGACCACGCAAGGCAACGCTTGGGGTCTGCTCGCGCTGGCCGAATATGCCACCCGCGTGGAGACGGCGCTCCGTCCAACCTCGGGCGAGTTGCGCTGGGGCGATGAGCGAGTGGCGTTTTCGTTGAGTGACAAGCCGACGGTCGTGGAGCGCGTGTTCACTAATCGCGCCGACCTCGCTTCCGCGCCGCTTGGACTCGAGAATCCGTCGGGCGCGCGCCTCTTCACCACGGTCACGGTCGAAGCGCGTCCCACCGCTTGGAATCAGCCGCGGCAGGACCACGGCTTCAGCCTCACCCGACGATATGCGCGGCTCAATGACGACGGCGCGGAACAGGACGGACCCTGGCGCGTGGGCGATCGGGTGCTCATCGAACTCGCCCTCGATGCGCACGAGGCGGCGCGTTACGTGGCGATTGATGACGCCCTGCCGGCGGTGTTCGAGGGATTGAATCCCGCCTTCACGTCGCAGGCGGCGGGCACGGCCAAGACCAGCGCCGACTGGTTTAGTGACTACCGCGAAATGCGGGCGGATCGCGTGCTCTTCTTCCGCGATCATCTGCCAGCCGGCCGTTACGTGATTCGCTATCTGGCGCGGGTCCGCGCCGCGGGACAGGCCACGGCGCCATCGGCCAAGGTCGAAGCAATGTATCAACCCGGACGCTTCGGTCTCTCGGAAACAGCGGTGCTGCGCAGCGAGGCGTGGGAATGAAGATCAGAATTGCACAAGTCAGCCGACTGGCGGCTCGACCATCCGTCGTTGCGAAAGCGTTCGCAGGCAGGGCGCGGGGGGGCCCGCGCCGCCCCACGTACCAAGGGCCCCCCACCCCGCCCGCGGGCCGACCCCCCCCCCCACCCCCGGGGGCGGGGGCGGGGGGGGGCCCTGCGCCACG
>JBBRWD010000100.1:0-27941 GCA_038249465.1 Limisphaerales bacterium
CCTTGCGGTTGCGCAGGATCTTGCGGTAGCTTCGTTTCACTCGAAAGATTCGTTTCATGGGCTGGTTTGTTGTGTCACAAACTCATTTCAGCCAATATGGACGGGCCTTTCGAGCTTTTCCTTTCCACTGCCAAAAAAATCGCACTTACCTACGGGCTAGAGGCCGGGGCGATGAAGAGTTCGAACGGTCTTCCACCTTGTTGTTGTCACCACACGGCGCCGGTCCGCCGCGCCCATCTGCTGGCAGCCTTTGAACGCAGCGGATTGTCCGCAGCCGCCTTTGCCCGTCAGCAGGGCATCGCGGCTACACCACGTTCTGCGGCTGGCGTCACCGCCAGACCGGAAGAAGGGGTCAAGGAAGGGGCAGTCCGCGTCGGATCAACTCCCGCCTTGTCGCGTGCCCGTGTCGGAGTAAGCTCGGGGCGTATGGCATATCTGACGATGGAAGCCAGCATTGACCACGGGCGCATCACCGTCGCCGAGCCGGACAAATTGCCGGTCACGGGCAAGGCTTTGCTCACGCTGTTGGAGTCGCCTGAGCACAAGCCGGATTGGGGCAAAGTCATGGGTTTGCTCGGCACGACGGAGGGCAAGCTCGACGGCTTGGCCGTCGAGCGCGAGGCGCGTGCCGAGTGGGATGAGTGTGAACGGAAGCTGTGGGGCCACCGCTGATGCGCTGGCTGCTCGACACGAATGAGGAAGCCATTCGTCTGCGCCGTCTTTACAGGCTGAAATCGCCCGATGCCATCATCGCGGCCACAGCCCTGCTCCGACAAACGGGAATTGTGACGCGGAACATTTCGGATTTTCAAAATGTCAGCGGACTTTCCGTGCTGGACACGCAGGGTTTCTGAGCTGGATCGCTCGCAATTCATCCCTTCAACCCATCCACCTTGTCGAGGTTGGTGGTCTTGTAGTGGCGGTAAATCGCGATGATCAACGCGAGGCCGACGGCGGCTTCCGCAGCGGCCACCGCAATCGAGAACATGGCGAACAGCAGCCCCGTTTGCGCTTCGGGGTTGGGGCCATAACGCCAGAAGGCGATGAAGTTCAGGTTCGCCGCGTTGAGCATCAACTCAACGCCGATGAGCACGATGATGGCGTTGCGCCGCGTCAAGGCTCCGGCCAGCCCGATGCAGAAGAGCAGGGCGCTCAGGATGAGGTATTGGTGGAGCGGGCTCATGTTCACGGCGTGAATGGAGGATGGAGGGCAGAGGATGGAATTCGGTGCAAGCATGAGCCGTTGCTCCTTACCATCCACCATCTTCCATCCTCTATCCTCATTTGGCTCTCCTTTCGTGCAGGGCGATCACGACTGCGCCGATCATGGTCGCGGTCAGGAGCAGGCCGAGAACTTCGAGTGGCAGGATATATTCCCCCATCAACCGGGTACCCAGATCGCGCACTGATGCGGTCGGCGGCGGCGATGCGGGTCTGTTGAGCGCACTGCTCCTTGCCATGGCTGCGGCTAGGCTCACAAACACCGCCACGGCAATGCCGAGACCGGCCAGCCAGCCGGAGGACACCGTGGAGGAGCGTCCGATGATTTCAGCATTGTTCGTCAGCAAAATGGCGAAGACGACCAGGATGGCCACGGCACCGACATAGACCAGCACCTGCGCAAAGCCGACGAATTGCGCGCCGAGTCGCAGGAAGAGACCAGCCAGTCCCACCAGCGACAGCACCAGGCTCAAAGCGCAATGCACCGGTCGCCGCAGGGACATCGCCCCCGCCGCGCCCGCCAGCGTCACTGCCGCCAGGATGAAAAATACGAGACTCATTCAGTCACCCGATAGTCCAACACTCCGCTTGAGGTTCCTATCACGTCGCATAGCGATAAACGCGCTTCGGCACCGTGCGCTCGAACGCGCGCCCGAAAAGGAGATACGGCACCGCCACCAACGCGGCACATAGAATCCACCGCCCAGCCAGCCCGCCCGGCACCGCCCAATGGCGCGAATAGAACCAAACCGCGGCCGCGACGATGTTGATGAGCGTCATTGGCAGCAGAAATTTCCACGCGAAATTCATCAGTTGATCCGTGCGCAACCGGGGAAGCGTGCCGCGCAGCCAGATGTAAAACGCGATGAATCCAAAAAGTTTGAGGAAAAACCATGCCCACGAAGGAATGAAGGTCAGCCACGGCAGGGGTGCCTGCCAGCCGCCGAGGAAAAGGGTGATGGCGAGGCCGCTGACGGCGAACATGCCGAGGTATTCGCCGAGGAAGAAGAGCGCGAACTTGAAGCCGGAGTATTCCGTGAAATAGCCCGCGATGATCTCCGACTCCGCCTCGGGGAGGTCGAACGGCGTGCGGTTTGATTCGGCGATGGCCGCGATGACAAACAGGATGAAGCCGGTGCAGCCCCAAGGCGTGAACACGTTCCACGCCGGCAGCCAGCCCCACAGCCAGCCGCTCTGCGCGGCGACGATCTGCGGCAGCGACAGCGTGCCCGCCATCATCACGACCGTGACCGAGGAGACCACCAGCGGCAGTTCGTAGCTGATCATCTGCGCGATGGCCCGCATGGCGCCGAGCAGCGAGTATTTGTTGTGACTCGACCAGCCTGCCATGAAGACCGCGAGTTCCGTTGCGGAACCGACGGCGAAGAAGAACAGGATGCCGGCATCCAAGTCCACCGGCACCATGTTGCGTCCAACCGGCAGCACCGCGTAGGCGAGGAGAATCGGCACGACGAGCATCACCGGCGCGAGGAAGTGGACGAGCTTGTCCGCGCTGCGCGGCACCACGTCTTCCTTGGTGAGAATCTTCAAGCCGTCAGCGACAAACTGGCCGAAGCCGCAGAGGCGGATGTTGGTGAGTGGAATCCCGACGCGGTTGGGGCCGTAGCGATTCTGAATGCGGCCCAGTCCTTTACGTTCCAGCACGGTGGCAATGCCGAAGAGGAACGGAAACACCGACAGGATCGGAATGATGGAGAGAAGCGCCGAAACGACCGGCTGAAGGGCCTCCGGGAAGAAGCCCACCAGCCAGTGTTTCAATGTGACGAATATTTGGTCAACGGCGTCGGCCATCGCAGCAAAATCAAGTCGCGGATGATGCGAAGTCGGCCCCGGGGCAACAATGATAAAAATCATCACCGCGCTGGGTGAGCCGCGAGACAGCCTGCAGAGCGGCGGTGGGAGGGTCCAATTTAGGCCCACGCCGCAATGGCGGGCGATGGTGGGACGCGTCAGATTGCATCTGACGAGCGCTGGGGCATCCGGGCTGTTCGGCCACCGGAGGGGAGGAAGCGAGGCGAGATTTGCCGGGCTTGACGTAAGGGGGGAGAGGGCAGGGGAGGACTGTGCCCTCGCCGGGGAAAGATGTTGGGTCTGCCGCCGGCCGTGCGGTAATGGGTGCTCCGGTCTGAAAGGAACGACCAGACGAAAGGAACAATATGCTACCTCAATACACCATCGAATATGCGGCGCAGTTCCGGAGGAGCGTGCAGACGGGTCACTACACCACGGACGATCCGGTGACCTGCGAACAGTTCGTGGAGGAACTTCTGGAAGGCGGGTGACTGATTCACGCCATCAAGCATGATGGAGTGGATCTGCTGAAACAGGAGTTCGACCGCATCATCAAGACCACCGCCGGGATGCTGACCTCGCGGCACATCTGTACGAACCACCGGTTCATGGTGTGGTTACGCGCCAGGGCCGGCGGACGATGGGGTGGTTTGGGCAGCGGCGTCCGCCGCGGTTTTTGCCTTGGCTTGGGACTCGGCCCCCGTCTTCGCTGCCGCCTTTTCCCGTTCTTCGGCGCGGCGGGCGTCGATCTCGGCGGCTTCAGTGAGGTGAATCTTGCGGTAGTAATCGTTCGATTTCGCCAGTTGGTCCTTGCGCCAGAGCAACGCTCCAAAGCGATCCGTGCCGCTGAGTTCATATTCGACGTCCATCTTGATTGCGTCGAACGGGCAGACCTCGACGCAAATCTGGCAACTCATGCAGACCGAGAGGTCGATGTCGAAAATCTTCGGCTGGTTCTGCGGTTTGCCGACGTGGTCCGGTTTCTTGGTCGCATCCTTGACGATGTAGATGCACTGCGGCGGACATTCCTTTTCGCAGATCTGGCAGGCCACGCAGCGCAGGCCCTTCACCGGGTCATCCCCATCGAACACCAGGAACGGGAACTGCCGCGCGTTCTCCATCGTCGGAATGCGTTCCTCCGGGTATTGGACCGTGGTCAACCGCTCGGAGTCCACGTAGCTGCCGAAGAAATTCTTCGCCGTCGTGGCCATGCCTTTGATGATGCCGGTGCCAATCACGGCGCGAAGTTACCGGTTGCCAACCGGGATTCAAGCCAACCGTCCACGGGTTGCGCAATTTTTTGGGGGGGTGGAGGCCAGGCGCGCCTGGTTTTGAGGAGCTCTCATTCCGCGCGTACCCTGTGCTTGCCATCCGCCGGGGCGAAAACTATTTTCTGCGCCCTATGGAAAAAGTCGTCATCATCGGCTCCGGCTGCGCCGGACTCACCGCCGCGCTCTACACGGCGCGCGCGAATCTGGCCCCGCTTGTCCTCACCGGCATCATGCCCGGCGGCCTGCTCACCACCACCAGCATCGTTGAGAATTTTCCGGGCTTTCCCGAGGGCGTTGATGGCTACGAGTTGATGACGCGCCTGCAGAAGCAGGCCGAGCGCTTCGGCGCCCGGGTGAAGTTTGGCACCGTCGAGTCCGTGAACCTTTCGCAGCGACCGTTCAAGCTGGTCGTCGATGGCGACCCGGTCGAGGCGCAGACCCTCATCATCGCCAGCGGCGCGGGCCATCGTCACATCGGTCTGGAGAGCGAGGAGAAGCTTGAAAAGAAAGGCGTCACGTACTGCGCGACCTGCGATGGCGCGCTGCCGATGTTTCGCAATAAACCGCTCGTGGTGGTGGGCGGCGGCGATTCTGCGTGCGAGGAGGCCACCTACCTGACCCGCTTCGGTTCGGTGGTTTACCTGATCCACCGTCGCGACACGCTGCGCGCCTCGAAAGTGATGGCCGATCGCGCGCTGGCCAATCCCAAGATTAAGCCCGTCTGGGACTCGGTCGTCACCGAAGTGCTCGATGTGAGCAAAGACACCGTCACGGGCGTCCGGGTCAAGAATGTCAAGACGGGTGCGGAATCCATGATCGACTGCGCCGGTGTGTTCATCGCCATCGGCCATGTGCCCAACACCCAGCTTTTCAAGGGGCTGATCGACATGGACGAGAACGGCTACATCCTCCCGAAGGAAGGCTCGACCACCAGGGTGCCGGGTGTGTTTGTGGCCGGAGACTGCGCGGATCATGTCTATCGTCAGGCCGTCACCGCAGCCGGCATGGGCTGCGCGGCCGCCATCGATTGCGAGCGGTTTCTCGCGGCGCTGAACCAGTAACCTCCAACCCGAACCGATCATGGGCCTGCTCAACTTCTTCATGGGTGCCTCCGGCGTCCCCGAAATCACCCCGGCGCAGCTTGCGGAAAAGTTGCGCGCGGCCAGACCGCCACGCCTGCTGGATGTGCGCGGTGCCAATGAGTTCGCGGTGGCGAAACTGGACGGCGCCACGCTGATTCCACTCGGTGAACTGGGCCAGCGCGCCGGCGAGATTGAGTCCTGGAAGAACGAGGAGGTCGTGGTGTATTGCCACGGCGGCGTGCGCAGCCTGCGCGGCGCGGGCATTCTCAAGGGATTGGGTTTCACCAATGTGGCCAGCCTGGCGGGCGGCATCGATCGCTGGTCGGTCGAGGTGGATCCGAAGGTGCCGCGATACTGAGGCGCGGGTGATTGGGAGCACGCGCTGGCTTGGGAAGTCGGGGCGCGGGGCGGCGAGGGTCCGCAGTGCTGGCCAGACTTTCAGTAGCGGTGCAGGCTCGGGTCCACTTCATCGCTCCACGCGTTCAATCCGCCGCGAACACTCTTCACGGACCGGACACCACGCTCCTTGAGAAATCGCGCCGCCTGCAATGACCGTGCGCCCGTCTTGCAACAAAGAAAGAGCGGCTGGTCGAAGGGTAGTTCCCCGCAACGCGACGGCAGCAAGCTGAGAGGCCACCATTCTGTACCGGCGATGTGCGCCAGATCCCGTTCACCCGCTTCGCGCACGTCGAGCACGCGGATGCCCAAGGCTGGCTCGGCAAGCGCGCGGCGCATCTCGTGGACACTGACCTCCTCGACCGCCGGTTCAGCCGTCGCCGACGCGTGGGAACCTCGTGCGCCGCAGAATTGGTCGTAGTCGATCAGGCCGGTGATGGAGGGGTTTGCGCCGCACAACGGACACTGCGGATCGCGGCGAACCTTGATTTCCTTGAAGCGCATGTCGAGCGCGTCGCAAAGGAGGAGACGACCCAGGAGCGAGGTTCCCTTGCCCAGCACCAGCTTGAGAATCTCCGTGGCTTGGATGCATCCGATGATGCCCGGCAGCACGCCGAGCACGCCGCCTTCCGCGCAGCCGGGCACCAATCCCGGCGGCGGTGGCTCGGGATAAAGGCAGCGATAGCAGGGTCCGCCCAGATGCGGCGCAAAGACGCTGGCCTGGCCCTCGAACCGGGAGATCGACCCATAGACATTGGGCTTCTTCAGAAGGACGCAGGCGTCATTGGTCAGGTAACGCGTGGCGAAATTGTCGGTGCCATCCACCACCACATCGTAGTCCGCGATGATCGTGAGTGCGTTGTCGCGTGTCAGGGCGGTTTCGTGCAGGACGACTTCGACGTTCGGATTGATCGCCTGGACGGCGTCGCGGGCTGAATGCGTCTTGACGCGGCCAACATCCGCCGTGGCGTGAAGGATCTGGCGCTGGAGATTGGAGAAATCCACCGCGTCAAAATCGACGATGCCCAGCCGCCCGATGCCGGCGGCGGCGAGGTAAAGGAGAATCGGGGAGCCAAGACCTCCCGCACCGATGCACAGCACGCGTGCGGCGCGAATTTTCCTTTGGCCCGCCAGACCGACTTCCGGCAGGATCAAGTGCCGCGAGTAACGGCGGATTTCATCATTCGACAATTCGACCATAGCCATGAAACTCGATCAGCCTAGGAGCGCACGCCGGGAAAGCAAGCGAGGCATCAAGCCGCCGCGCGGAGCAGCACTGCCAGGCGCGCTCGATCCGCGAGGCGCCGCCGCCTTCATCCGCGCTCACGTCCACTCGATTCCTGCGCTCGCCGTGGTGCTGGGCAGCGGATTTCAACACGCAGTGGCGCGGATCAAGGTCGAGAGCCGCATCCCATTTACCCGCATTCCCGGATTACCGCAGACCAGTGTCCACGGGCACGCCGGAGAGTTGATCGTGGGCCGTTTTGGAAACGCGCCCGTCCTGCTGCTCTGCGGACGGGTTCACTACTATGAAGGTCCTTCGTTGGCGGTGGTCACGTTCGCCGTCCGTGTGCTGGCCGAATTGGGCGTGCGCGATGCGCTCCTGACCAATGCGGCCGGCGGCATCGCGCGGACCCTGCGCCCCGGGGACTTCATGGTGCTGACTGATCACATCAACTGGATGGGCGCCAATCCGCTGCGTGGTCCGCTGATGCCGGGGCGGGCGCGGTTCGTGGATTTGACCGCGGTGTACGACGCCGGACTGCGCGCTCAACTCCATCGCGCGGCGGGACAGGCGAAGATCCGGCGGCGCGAAGGGGTCTATCTCGCGGTGTCCGGGCCGAGCTACGAAACGCCCGCGGAGGTCGAAGCATTCGCGCGCCTTGGGGCGGACGCGGTCGGCATGAGCACGGTGCCGGAGGCGATTGTGGCGCGACAATGCGGCCTGCGGGTGGCAGGGCTTTCCTGCATCACCAACCTGGCCGCCGGGCGCGGCGGCGGAGAATTGTCGCACGCGGAGGTGCTGGCCACAGGTGAGCAGGTGAAGGAGAAGGCCGCGCAGTTGCTGGAAAATTTTGTGAGGAATTATGAAGCCCGACACCAAACGGAAACTCGTGGCCGCGGCGCTTGAGGCGCAACGGCACGCGGTGGCGCCTTATTCGAAATTCGCGGTGGGCGCCGCGCTGTTGACCCGCGAGGGCCGCATCATCGGCGGAGCGAATGTCGAGAGCGCCAGTTACGGACTGACGTGCTGCGCGGAACGGGTGGCGTTGTTCAAGGCGCTGACCGGGGGCGAACGGGATTTCACCGCCATTGCCGTGGTCGCTCCGGCGCCAGGCGGACCCATGCCGTGCGGAGCCTGCCGGCAATTGCTGGCCGAATATGCCCCCCGGGCGAGGGTGTGGGTGGCGGACAGCCGCCAGCCTCGATTGGTGAGGCAATTTTCCGTCCAAAAGCTTCTGCCAGACGCTTTTCGCACTGTGCCTTAAAGCAATCGCCGGGATAGCCGATGGAATGGGTGTCTTCGCTCCCTAATTGAGCATGAAGTCGGACAACACCTTTATTTTAGAGCACGCCGGCTGGCCCGCCTTCATCGTCGATGGCAGCGGTCTGGTGCGCCACGCCAACGTGGCGGCCATCAACCTCTTCGGGCCTAAGCTTGAAGGGGAGTCGATGTCCCTCTCGGCCTTGCTCGCCGAAGGCAGCGAGCCCGCGGAACAATTGCTGGCTCGCTGTGAGCGGCAGGCCACCTTCACGATGACCCTCCGATTTTTGCCCAAGGCGCGGCCCTCAACGGTTTATCCGGTCTTGCTTTGCCCGCTGCGTCAAGACCAGCAAAGCCGTTTTCTCCTCCAGCTTCTGCCGGAGCGGCCGGATGCCGTTGCCGTGGAGAAGCCCAGCGAAGGCAATACGAAGATGTGGACGCGGGACAATGGGGTGAATCCGCGCCTGAAACTGGACCGTGCGGCACAACTCACCCGGACGGTGGCGCTGGATTTCAACAACGCCCTGACCAGCATTCTCGGCCACACTTCTCTGGTGCTTTCCAAGGCCGAGCCTGACCACCCATGGCGCAAATCGCTCGACGAAATCCGGCGGGCGGCGAACAGGGCGGCCGAGATTGCCCATCAACTCGCTAATTTCAGCCGGTCCGAGAAGGATGTTGCCGGACCATCAGGCACGAATCTGAACGATGTGCTGCGGCGGGTGGCGGAGAAGTTCAAGACGGGTGCCGGGGTCACGCGGCAATGGACCCTTCAATTGGAAAGTCCGCTCTACAAGACGCGATTTGATGAGACCAAGCTGGAACAGGCGTTTTCCCGGCTGCTCGAAAACGCCCTCGAAGCCACGGCGGACGGAGGCGTGATCGATGTCACCTCGCGCAATATGGATCTGGCGCAGGCCACCACCGATGGGACGGTGCACCTGAATCCGGGATCCTACGTGTGCGTCGAGATTTCCGACAAGGGCGCCGGCATCGATGCCCGGCACCTGCCCCGCATTTTCGAGCCGTTCTTCACCACCAAAGAGGGGCACCGCGGACTGGGTCTGGTGTGGGTTTACGGCATAGTCTCAAATCACGGCGGCAGCGTTGCCATTACCAGCCAGCATGGCCAGGGCACCTCGGCACGCATCTACCTGCCGGCCACGAAAAGGATCCTGCTGGACAGTCCGGCCGACAATGAGCCGTCCAATGGCCTGCAGACGATCCTGATGGTGGATGACGAGGAGTTGTTGCTGACCATGGGGCGGGAGATTCTCTCCTCGTTCGGATACCGGGTTCTGACGGCCAACGC
The DNA here is from genome assembly GCA_038249465.1 of Limisphaerales bacterium. Lineage (GTDB taxonomy): Bacteria > Verrucomicrobiota > Verrucomicrobiia > Limisphaerales > JBBRWD01 > JBBRWD01. The sequence continues at coordinate 9,580 of JBBRWD010000100.1, forward strand.
GGGACTGAAAGCCCTGGAAACGCTGGCCTCGGCCACGCCTCCGGTGGATCTCGTCATCACCGATCTCGTGATGCCGCAAATGAGCGGGCGCGAACTGATGATCCAGATTCAACGACGTTATCCGAACCTGCCGATCATCTGCACCAGCGGCTACGCCGGATCGTCCAATGCGGCCGAGGAGGAAGTTTTTCTGGAGAAGCCTTTCACCACCCAGGAGCTGCTTGCTCGGGTCCGCCAGGTTTTGAAGCCCGTTAAAAAGCCTTGAAAAACAGGGTTTTCCGTCTGGTTTAACCTTCCGCTGGCCGCGGCGTTCCGGCCTCCCGGCCGGCCCTGCTGCATCATCTTGGTTCATATTTTGTTAAAGCATGATTTGACTTAATCGGGCTTTTGATTAGCCTCGGGGCACCTTATGCAAATCGAAAGTCTCAAAGTTTTTTGCGATCTGGCTGAAACGGAAAGTTTCACCAAGGCAGCCCAAATCAACGGCGTCACCCAGTCCGCCGTGAGCCAGCAAATCAGTTCGCTCGAGCGGCAGTTCAAGTCGCTGCTGATCGAACGCAGCAAGAAAAAGTTCCGCCTCACCCGCGAGGGCCAGGTGCTTTACGATTACAGCAAGCAAATCATCCAGACCTATGATTCGCTGCACAGCAAGCTGCAGGAGATCAAGGACATCATTTCCGGCACCATCCGCGTGGCCACGATTTACAGTGTCGGCCTGCACGATCTGCCGCCGTATCTGAAGAAGTTTCTCAAGACCTATCCGACGGTGAATGTCCACGTCGAATACCGCCGCTCCAACCAGGTGTACGAAGACGTGCTCGGCAATGTGGTCGATATCGGCCTGGTCGCCTTCCCCACGAAGGATTCCAAGCTGGAGACGGTCCCGCTGCGGCGCGACCCGATGGTGCTCATCTGCCACCCGCAGCATCCGTTCGCCAAAAGCAAATCGCTCAAGGTCAAGGAACTCGCCGGCCAGAAATTCATCGGCTTCGAGCCGGACATCCCGACGCGCCGGGCCATTGACAAGGTGTTCCGGGAACAGGGGCTCAGCGTGCAATACGTGATGGAGTTCGACAACATCGAGACCGTGAAGCGCGCCGTGGAAATCGACGCGGGCGTGGCCATCGTGCCGCATGGTTGCATCACCCAGGAAATCTCCAAGCAGACGCTCGCCGAGGTGAAACTCGAGGGCACCGACCTGTATCGTCCGCTGGCTGCCATCTACAAAAAGAACAAGGTCCTTTCGCCGGCCATGAAGCAGTTCATCAACGTGCTCAAGGCCATCTGAGCGTTCGAGTCGTCTTTCAACCGCAACCGCCCGGGCGGTTGCGGTTTTTCCATTTCCGCCGGAGGCATGTTTTCCGGCGGCGCCAATCCTTGAAAGGCCCGTTTGAAATGCCCGTTTACGCCGGAGCAGGAATGGTTTTTAATTATGCCGTCATGCCATTCAAGCCATCAAAATGCCTTGGGCGCGTCACACCGCGCGAACCGTTCCAGTCGTAACGCCGGAGTTTCCACGCCCCAATGAGCAAGCGAAAGAGACCGAATCCACCGGTGCCATGCCAACCGGAAACCAATTCCGCCGCTGAGCCGAAGTTCACGCCGTTGCCCGCAAAGCCATTCGTTGCGGGATCGGCGTGGCGCGCGATCCTCGCGGCCCGCCTCTGCCTCGCCCTTGCGGCAGCCGTCGCGCTCTACCTGCTGTGGGTTTCCCTGCGCGGGGGGGCGGTGGCGGGATGTGGTCCCGGCTCCGCTTGCGACCAGGTCCTGCAAAGCCGCTGGTCGAAGTGGTTCGGTCTGCCGGTCAGCGGCTTCTCGCTGGTGATCTACTCGATCCTCTTCGCGGCCTCGCTGGGATTGCGCCGCGACGCCAGTTTGATCCAACGCCAGCGCGCGGGTCGCCTCATTCTGCCGGGCGCCCTGCTCGTGCTCGGCGCGGCGGTGTGGTACACGGTGCTGCAATTCGCCGTCATCCAAGCCCTCTGCCCCTACTGCATGACGGCGCATGCTCTTGGATCGGCGGCCTCGATTCTACTCCTCGCCGCCCGCGCGCGGGAAGGCGTCGCCGCCCTCGCTGAGGCCGCTTCGCTCAAGCTGGCCACCGTCTCCGGTCTTTTGCTCGCGGTCTTGATCGGTGGACAGATTATTCATGAGCCGCGCAGCCACATCGAACGCAATGTGGCGGCGCTGACGTCGAATTTCCCCGCCATCTCCAGCAACGCCCGGACTTCGTCGCTTCCGCTGGCGGCAACCCCAGTCACTACCGGCACAGCTCGCACGGTCGTCGTCACGCCGTCGGCATCCGTTCCCTCCACCACCAATTCCCGCATCCTGCCCGCGGCGGCAGCCGGCACCAACCGCGTCTTTTCGATCTACAACGGTCAGTTCACCTTCAACCTCGACACAGTGCCGCTCATCGGTTTGCCGACCGCGCCGCACCTCATGGTGAGCCTGTTCGATTACACCTGCCATCATTGCCGCACCACGCACGAACGGCTCATCGAGGCGCAACACACCTGGTCGAACGATCTGGCCATCATCGCGCTGCCCATGCCGCTCGATCCGCAATGCAATCCCACGGTAACCCGGCCGCATCCTGACCATGTCAACGCCTGCTTCTTCGGGCGTCTTGGTTTGGCGGTGGTGCGCGCCGATCGCGCGAAAGCGGCGCAGTTCGACGAATTCATCTTCAAACCGGAACGCCCTCCGGCGACGAACGACGCCATGATGTTCGCCGAGCAACTGGTCGGCTCCGAGGCCTTGAAGCGCGCGCTGGCCGATCCCTGGGTCGAGAATCAACTCAAGCAAGGCGTGTCGATTTACGAAATCAGCTTCCGCGCCGGCCAGGGCTCGATGCCTCAATCCATCATTGGCAGCCGCATCGCCGTCGGTTTGATGCGCCAGGAGGATCTGGTTCGCATCCTCGTCGCGGAATTTGGCCTGAAACCGCCGGCGCCCTGACGAGCAGGTTGCCGCCGGCCTGTTTCTTGGTGCGCGGCGACCGTCGCATCTTTATGCGACTTCTCAGGAGGAGCGATCCTTACCATCGTTACAGTCGCGTCACCATCCGTCTGTTGCGCCGGGAATTCGCGTCGCCGGCCGCGAGGGCGTTGCGGCGGATGTTCAGGTGATGGACGCCGGTCTTTGGCCGTGTATTTTAACTGGAATCAAGTTCAACCTGACGTCAGATGAAGTGCCTCGTGCCGTGCATCGGCTTTCATTGGTCCCCATCATCCATCCAACTCACATGAAAACACCGACCCTCTCCGCCGTCCTGGCCTGCGTCCTGGCGAGTCTGCCATTCACGGCCTCTGCGGACATCCTCCATCGTTATAGCTTCACCAGCGATGCCCGCGATTCAGTCGGCACCGCCAATGGCGCGCTGGTGGGCGGAGCCGCCATCGCCGGCGGTGCCGTCGCGCTGAATGGCTCGTCGGGATACGTGAATCTGCCCAACGGACTTTTCAGCAACCTCACTTCCATCACCATCGAGGTGTGGCTGATCAACAACGGCAGCGGCAATTGGGCACGCATCTACGACCTTGGCAGTTCAACGGCGGCGGAAGATCAAGCCGGATCGGGAACGCGCTACATGTTCCTCACCCCTGGTCCCGGGCCGGGCACCATGCGCGGCGCCTACACCGTCACCGGAGGCGGCGCGGGTGAGCAAATCATCAACTGGCCGGGAGCGAGTCTGCCTACCGGCGTGATGAAGCATGTGGTCTGGGTCACGGACGGCAATGCGCAGACCGGCCGGCTCTACGTGGACGGGGTGCTGGTGGGGAGCAATGACGCGATGACGATCAAGCCGTCGGACCTTGAACCGTCGGTGAACAACTGGATCGGACGCTCGCAGTGGAGCGGAGATGCGTTTTTGAATGCCTCCATCACCGAATTCCGCATCTATGACTCCCCGCTGGGCGCGGCTCAAATCGTCCAGAATTTTCAGGCCGGTCCCGACATCTCGCCGCTCAGCGGTCCGGTCACCATCACGACGCAACCGCAAAACACCACCGTGAACGAGCAGCAAATGGCGATCTTCAGCACCACCTTCATCGGCGCGCCTCCGGTGCTGGCACAATGGTTCAAGAACGGCGCATCGATCCCGGGCGCAACCAATGCCGCCTACAGCTTCCCGGCGGCCACGGCGGATAATGGCGCGGTGTTCTCGGTGGCGCTGACCAACACCGTGACAAATGTCACCTTCTTCACCCTCAGTTCCAACGCCGTGCTGACCGTCGTCACCGACACGGTGCCACCCACGGTTTCTGGGCTGCTCAATGTGGTGGGATCGTTGTCGAACGTGGCGCTCATCTACTCCGAGCCGGTCGAGGCGGTTTCGGCGACCAATCTGGCCAATTACTCCTTTGCCAACGGCCTGCCAATCTATTCGGCGTCGTTGGGAAGTGATCGGCGCACGGTCGCGTTCGTCACCGGTTCACTGGTTTACGGGAGCAACTACACGCTCGTCATCAGCAACGTCCGCGATCGTGCCACCACCCCGAACACCATTGTGCCCAACACTGCGGCGGGCTTTGGGGCCACTTTCTTCACCTCCGCCGACATCGGTGGCGCCGCCCCCGCTGGCGGATTTACCAATGTCGCCAACGACTTTGATCTCACCGGCTCGGGCGGCGACATCGGCGGCACGGCGGACCAGTTCAATTTCACCTATGGGCTGGTGGCGGGTGATTTTGACCTGCAAGTGCGGGTGCAGGCTCTCTCGCGGGTGGATCTCTGGACTAAAGCTGGCCTGGTGGCGCGCGAGACGCTCGCCACCAACAGCCGCTTCGCTGGCGTGCTCGCCACGCCGGCATCGGCCGGATCGTTCTTCGAGTATCGTCCGGCGGTGGGGTCCAATGTCACGATGAGCGGCAGTTTCCCGCCGAACTTTCCCTATTCGTATCTGCGTTTGCAGCGGGCCGGCGATGTGTTCACCGGCTTTGCGAGCTATGACGGGCAAAGCTGGACCGTCCTTGGCACCGCGAGTCTGCCACTGACCAACACACTTTATTTCGGCATGGCCCTGGCCAGCCACATCAACGGCCAGAGAGCGACCGCGCAGTTGCACGATTTCGGCGCCCCGGCGGGGACGGCGCTGGGCGCTCCCGCCGACACCGGCGAGCCGCTCGGCCCGTCCACGCGGCGAACCGGCCTTGTCATTTCCGAGATCATGTATAAACCCGCCGCGCGGGCCGACAGCAACAACCTCGAGTTCATCGAACTCTACAACTCGAATCCCTACTATCACGACATCAGCGGCTACCGCCTCAGCGGCTCGGTCAGCTTCACCTTCCCGGCGAACACCATCATCGCGGCCAACAGCTTCATGGTGGTGGCTGCCGCTCCGGCCGCCGTGCAATCGGTGTACGGTCTCAGCCAGGTCTTCGGACCTTATGCCAGCACGAATGATTCGCTCAAAAACTCCGGCACGCTTCGGTTGCGCGACGAGCAGGATTCCATCCTCCTCGAAGTCGATTATCGCAACACGCATCCCTGGCCGATGGGCGCCGATGGCACCGGTCATGCCATCGTGCTCGCGCGGCCCAGCTATGGCGAAAACGATCCGTCCGCCTGGGCCATCAGCGAGGTTGTGGGCGGTTCGCCGGGAGCGTTCGAGGTGTATCGTCCGAGTCCGTTGCGCAATCTCTTCATCAACGAAGTGCTGGCCAACGCCGGCGCCTCGCAGGACTTCGTTGAGATTTACAACCACAGCAACCAGACGAATGACCTCTCCGGCTGCTTCCTGAGCGACTCGCCGGACACGAACAAATTTGTCTTCCCGTCGGGCACGAAGGTTCCGCCGCGCGGCTTCCTTGTCCTCTCGCAGTCCCAGTTCGGCTTCGGGCTCAAGGCGGGCGGCGACACCATCTACCTGCGCAATCGCGACAACACCCGCGTGCTCGACGCCGTCCGTTTTGACGCGCAGCAGGAAGGCGTCTCGTTCGGACGCTGGCCGGATGGCGCGAACGATTTCTATCGTCTGTCCGCGTTGAGTGCCGGCACCAAAAACGGACCGATCGCGGTTTCCGAAGTGGTCATCAACGAGCTGATGTACCATCCGATTTCGCAGAGCGACGAGGACCAGTACATCGAACTCTACAACCAGGGCGCGAACGAAGTTTCTCTGGGCGGCTGGAAGCTGGCGGACGGCGTGAGCTTCACCTTTCCGTCCAATGCCGTCATCGCCGCGGGCGGCTATTTCGTGGTGGCGAGAAACATGACCAATCTCCTGGCGAAATATCCGGCCTTGAACCTCGCGAACACCGCGGGCGGCTTCGGTGGCACCCTCGCCGGCAACGGAGAACGGGTGGCGCTGTCACGGCCGTTTGCCAACTACACCGTTGGCGCCGGGGGACAAATCTCCACGAACATCCTGAACATCGTAGTGGATGAAGTTACCTACAGCGATGGCGGACGTTGGGGCGAATGGTCCGATGGCGGCGGCAGCTCGCTCGAACTCGTGGACCCGCGCAGCGACCACCGGCTGCCCTCGAACTGGGCGGACAGCGACGAAACCTCCAAGGCTCCGTGGACGACAATCGAGTTCACCGGCACGCTGGACAACGGCGTGAACTACGATCCTGCAATCACCAACGCGCAGATCGGCGTCGTGGACCCGGGCGAGTGTTTGATCGACAACGTGGAAGTGCGGCCCGGCGGAACCGGCGGCGTCAACGTCGTGGCGAATCCCGGCTTGGATTCTGGTCTGACCGGCTGGTCGTTGCTCGGCTGTTTTTCGCGCTCCAGCCTCGAGATCGGCGGCGGTTCCGGAGGTGGAAATGCGCTGCACTTGCGCACGCGCAACCGGCTTTTCACCATGGCCAACTCGGCGCAGGCTGCGCTCAATGCCACCCCCGTGCTGGCGTCAGGCGCGAACGCAACGCTGCGCTTCCAGGCCCGCTGGTTGAAAGGCTGCCGCGACATGGTCATGCGTCTCAGTGGCAACTGGCTCGAAGCGTCCGGCAGCCTGAGCGTGCCGGCCAACCTTGGCACGCCTGGCCAGCGCAACAGCCGCGCCGTCACCAATGCCGGCCCCGCGCTGTATGCCGTGACTCATTCACCCGCGATGCCGTCCGCCGGACAGGTTTGCGCGGTGATGGCGCGCGTTTCAGATCTGGATGGCGTGGCCGGGGGCACGCTCAATTACCGCATCGATCCATCGAGTGCCGTCGGCACGGCGACAATGCTTGATGACGGGACAGGCGGCGATGTCGTGGCGGGCGACGGGTTGTTCACCGCGCAGATCCCAGCGCAATCGGCCGGGACCATCGTGGCGTTCTGGATCACGGCGGCGGATTCGCTCGGAGCGGCGGTTCGATATCCGGAGCTGCTCAATGACAACGCGCCGGTGCGCGAATGCCTGGTGCGGTTTGGTGAACCACAGATGGCGATGAGCTTCGCCTCTTACCACCTCTGGGTGTCGCAAACGAATGTGAATCGATGGATCGCTCTGCCGGTGTTGAGCAATGAAGACATGGATGCCACCTTCGTGACCGGCGGTCGCGTGATTTACAACGTCTTCGTCCGCTACGCCGGCAGCCCGTATCATCAGGCGTTCAACAGTCCCCTCGGACCGAACGCCTGCCACTACAACATGGAGGTGCCGCGGGATGACAAGTTCCTTGGCCATGCCTCGTTCAACAAACTTGCGTGGATCGGCAACGACATTCAGGACGACAGCGGCACCGTGAACAGCAACGACTCGACGCTCCAGCGCGAGCAGACCGCGAACACCTTCCTGCGTGGCCTCGGGCAGCCGTGGGTGTATCGCCGTTTCTTCCGCATGCAGGTGAACGGCGTGCAGCGCGGCCAGTTGATGGAGGATGCGCTGCGCCCGAGCGTGAGCGTGCCCGACGAGTACTTCCCGAACGACACCGGTGGCTACCTCTACAAGTTTCAACCGTGGTTCGAGGGCGGCCCGGCCGCCCAGGGCAACTACTGGCCGTGGGCCAATGAATCATGGTGTTATCTCAACAATTTCGTGACCGCCGGCGGTGCCAAGAAGACCGCGCGCTATCGCTGGTGGTACGAGCCGCGTCAGTCGCCGGATACGCTGAACAACTTCACCAACGTATTCACCCTGGTGGATGCCGCGGCCGCGTCGGCCAGTCCCAACTACGTCGCGTTCCTCGAGAACGTCGCCGACATGGAAAACTGGATGCGCCTGGTGGCGGCCAATCACGCCGCGGGCAACTGGGATTGCTACGGCATCCAGAACGGACAGAACATTTACGGCTACGTCAGCCCGCAGAAGAAGTGGACGCTGTTCATGTTCGATTTCAACATCGTGCTTGGCAACCGCATCTCCTGGGCTCCGGGGGCGGAGCTGTTCACCGTCACGCCGGACTACTGGGTTCAGATCTACAACAATCCGACCTTCCGCCGCATGTTGCTGCGAGCTTACAAGGAACTGGTGGCCGGGCCGATGCAAGCGAGCGCCTACGAGCCGTTGCTCGACGCGAAATACGCGGCCTTCCAGGCAAACGGCGTGACCGCCACCCCGCCGCAGGTTGTCAAGGACTGGATTGCCTCCGCGCGCGTGAGCATCGCCAGTCAGATGGCCCCGCTGGACACGGCCAACTTCGCGCCGACGGCCGGTTCTTTTACCACCGCGACCAACCTGGTCACCCTCACCGGAGCCGCGCCGCTGGCCGTGGTCACCCTTCTCGTCAACGGCGAGTCCTTCACGCCGGTCTGGACCAGCACCACCCACTGGCTGGTGCGGCTGCCTCTCCCCTTTGGCACGAACGTGTATTCGCTCGTCGGGCTGGATCGGAACGGCCAGCCGGTTGCCGGTGCGACCAACAGCGTCACGCTCGCCAACACGGGCCTGCCGGAGTCCCCGGAGAGCAGCCTCGTCTTCAATGAAATCGCGCCGAATCCGCCGGCGCCCGATGGCGAGTTCATCGAGCTGTTCAACCAGTCCACCAACACCGCCTTCGATCTGTCCGGTTGGTCCGTGAACGGTTTGAGCTACACGTTCCCGACGGGCTCCGTGATCCTGCCGCGGCAGTATCTCGTGCTGGCGCGCAGCCGGACGGAATTTGCCAACCTATATGGCGCGGCGAATGTCGTTTTCGGTGACTTCGGCGGCAACCTGCAGCACGACGGTGAAACGCTCACCCTGCTCAAGCCGGGCGCATTGCCGGGGGAAGAGGTGGTGATCGACCGGGTGCGCTATGAGGGCGCCGCTCCGTGGCCGCCGGGCTCGGGCAGCCTCCCTTCCTTACAATTGGTGGATCCGCTCCAGGATGACAGCCGGGTGGGCAATTGGTCGGATGGCTCCGGTTGGCGGTACTTCAGCTTCACCGGCACCATTGGCTCCTCGCGCCTTTCTCTCTTCTTCGATGCGTCCGGCGGCGATATTTATCTCGATGACTTGACGCTCGTGCCGGGCAGCGCCCCGGGGGTCGGGGTCAATGCGATCGTCAACGGCGGTTTTGAAGCCGCCCTCTCTCCGCCGTGGGTTGCCACGGGTATCACGACCAATTCGCATGTGACGAATGGATTCGCCCATTCCGGCAACGGCAGCCTGCATTACATCCAGAAGGTGGGTGCGGCGTCGCTCACCTCGTTCTATCAGGACGTCAATCCGGCGGTGGTGACCAACACGACCTTCACCTTGAGTGGCTGGTATCAGCTTGGTGCCGGGACGAACAGAGCCTATACGTTGCGCGCCGGGTCGACGTTCCAGGCAAAGCCGGATCTACGCTCCGGGGCCACGCCCGGCGCCTCCAATGTCGCCATGCGCGCCGTGCCTCCATTTCCGTCGCTCTGGTTGAACGAAGTGCAACCGGTGAACTTCAACGGCGTGACTGACAACCTTGGGGAACGCGAGCCGTGGATCGAACTCTTCAATCCCGGCACCGCTGCGGTGTCGCTGGCGGGCTGCTTCCTCTCGGACAATTACGTCAACCTCGCCCAATGGGCCTTCCCTTCCGATGCGGTGATCCATCCCGGCCAGTTCCTCGTGGTGTGGGCCGACGGTCAGACCAACCAATCCGGTCCAGGCAACCTGCACACCAGTTTCCGCATCAACAGCGGCACGGGTGCGGTGGCGTTGTCGCGCACGGTCGGCGAAGCGCCGCAGATACTCGATTACCTCAATTTCAGCGCGGTGCCGGCGGACTGGAGTTACGGCGCGGTGCCTGACGGACAGCCGTTCTATCGCTACGAGTTGTATTATCCGACGCCGGGCAACACCAACAATGCCGCCTCGCCCCCGCTGGTCCTGCGCATCAATGAATGGATGGCCGCCAATACTTCGCCGGGCGGATTCCCCGATCCGGCCGATGGTGATTACGACGACTGGTTTGAACTCTACAACCCCGGCCCGGTCGCGGTGGATCTCGCGGGTTACTACCTGACCGACACGCTCACGAACCAGTTCCAGTTCCGCATTCCGGACGGCTACACCATCCCGGCGGGCGGATTCCTCCTCGTCTGGGCCGACAACGAGACCGGTCAGAACACCACCAACCGCCCCGATCTGCATGTAAGCTTCGCCCTGCGCCAGGCGGGTGAAGCCATCGGCTTGTTCGCGGCGGACGGCAACCCGATCGACACCGTCACCTTTGGTCCGCAGACGAATAACATCAGCGAGGGGCACTACCCCGACGGCAACGGGCCGCGCTACTTCATGCCCACGGACACGCCGCGAATGCCGAATGAGATTCCGAATCCGCCACAGGAGCCGGAGCTGTCCGGAGTGCAGATCGTTGGCGGGGATTTCAGTTTCACCATCAGCACCACGCCCGGCCGGACCTACCAGGTCTTTTACAAGGATGACTTGAGCCAGCCGGACTGGCTGCCGCTCGGCGCGCCACAACCGGCCGGCGGCACGGCGCTGCTCATCGCCGATCCAGTCGGCGCGCACAGCCAGCGTTTCTACACTGTGCTGGAAATTCGGTAAGCCGCGGAGGAATGGGGCTGGCGCCGCGGTGGCACGCCGCGCGCCAGCCCCCCGCAGCGGGCCTTGCTTTGCGAAGAAATTCCGGTCGGGAGCGACCGGTTTCCGCGGAGGTTTTTTCGCCGGTACGATCGATTCTCCGATTCTCGCTTGCCAAGCCGCAGGCGATGAGGCGAAATGCCGCAGCGATTCTCGCTATGGAACTTGCAGATATACTCGGTCCCAACGTCATCCTCGCCGACATGAAAGCCACCGACCGGTGGCAGGCCATCGACGAATTGATCAATCTCCTCGTCGCCACCGGCAAAATCCGCCCGGAAAACCGCGAAGCCATCGTCGGGGTCGTGCGCAAGCGGGAGACGTCGATGAGCACCGGCATCGGCTTTGGCATCGGCCTGCCGCATGCCTCGACTGATCTTATCGGCGAAGTCGTCGGTGCTTTCGGGCGCTCGATCAAGGGCGTCAACTTCGAGGCGCTCGATAACCAGCCGGTCAACCTCGTGATGCTTTTTCTCGTGCCGCAGGGGCAGTTCCAGAAACATCTGCACACCCTGGCGAAGATCGCGAAACTGCTGCATCGGAAAGAATTTCGGCAGGCGCTGGAAGAGGCGCCCGACGCCGACGCCATGTATCGCATTGTCAAGGGTGATACCGGAACCAAATAAGTGACACCCGACGTCGTCATTCCCGAGATGAATGCCACGGATCGCTGGCAGGCGATCGAGGAACTCGTCAACGCGCTGGCCGATCAGAAGGCATTCGATGAAACCAGCCGGCTGGCGGTCACCCGGGCCATCCGCCTGCGCGAAGCCACCAACACCACCGGCATCGGCCGCGGCACCGCTTTGCCGCATGCTTCCGGCGCGTTCGTGAACCGTGTCGTCATCGCCTTTGGGAGATCGGCCACCGGCATTGATTTCGATTCACCCGACAGGCAGCCCGTGCATTGCGTGCTGCTCTTCGCCACGCCGCAGGGGCAGTTCCAGACCCACCTCAACCTGCTCGCCAAGTGTTCGCGGCTTTTTCAGGATGACGCCACGCGCGAGGCGTTGCGTGGCGCGCGTGATGCCGCCGAGATTGGCCGCATCCTGAACGGCTGCCTGGCCTGAACTGCGCCGGGCTGTCCTTCTCCGACTGTGATTCATCTCCAGATTCAGCAGCGTTTGCAGCAGGCCGTTGCCGCCGTGCTGCCGGGCGTTGACACCGCCTTTGTTCTTGTGCGTCCGTGCCCTGATCCCAAGTTCGGCGAGTACCAATCGAACGCGCTGATGGCGATCGCCAGGGAGCGCAAAATGAACCCGCGCCAGCTCGCCACCGAGGTGGCGGCGCGCCTCGACGTGGCGGAATGGTGCGACAAGGTTGATATCGCCGGGCCGGGCTTTCTCAATTTCCGCGTGAAGCCTTCCGCGCTGGCCGCCGCGCTCGACGCCGCCACGCTGGGCGGGCCGTTGTTTTTTCAAAAGGCCCTCAAGCCCCGCACGGTGGTGGTGGATTTCAGCTCGCCCAACGTGGCCAAGCCGATGCACGTCGGACACATCCGCTCGACCATCCTCGGCGATTGCCTCGCACGCACGCTGCGTCTGCTGGGCCATCGCGTCATCACCGACAACCACATCGGCGACTGGGGCACGCAGTTCGGCATGTTGCTGGTGGGCTGGAAGACGCTGCTCGACCAGGCCGCACTGGAGCGTGACGCGATTGCCGAATTGGAGCGCATCTACAAGGCGATCAGCCCGCAATGCGACGAGCGGAAACCGGAGTTCAACGCGGAAGTCCGCGAGCGCGCCCGGCTTGAACTGGTGAAGCTCCAGCAGGGCGACGCCGAAAATCTCGCCATCTGGCGCGAGATGATCCGGCTTTCGCAGACGCAGTTTGATTCCATTTATGGCCGGCTGGGCATCGCTTTTGATGAATCGCTCGGCGAGAGCTTTTACAACCCGCGCCTCAAGGGAGTGGTGGAGGACTTGCGGGCGCGCGGGATTGCGCGGGACAGCGAGGGGGCGCTGTGTGTTTTTACGGACGGCTCGCTGCCGCCCAAGGATGATCCGTTTCTCATCCATCGCGATGGCGAATGGGCCTCGAATCCGCAGCTCATCCAAAAGAGCGACGGTGGATTCAACTACGCCAGCACTGATCTCGCGACGTTGCAGCATCGGCTGGAGACGTGGCAGCCGGACGAGATTATCTACGTCACCGACGGACGGCAGCAACTGCACTTCCAGCAGGTGTTCAGCACGTTTCTCCGCTGGCGCGCGCCGGAAGCCGGTGCGGTCAAGCTGGCGCATGTGTGGTTCGGTTCGATCCTCGGCGACGACGGCAAGCCGTTCAAAACGCGCAGCGGCGAGACGGTGAAGCTGGCTGACCTTCTGGACGAAGCTCAGGAGCGCGCCTTCCAGGTCGTCACCGCGAAGAACTCCGAGATGCCCGAAGCGCAACGCCGCGAGGTGGCGCGCATCGTCGGCCTCGGCGCGGTGAAATATGCCGACCTGCTCCCCAACCGGCAGAGCGACTACATTTTTTCGTGGGACAAGATGCTCGCGTTGCAGGGCAACACCGCCCCCTATCTTCTCTACGCCTACACGCGAACGCGCAGCCTGGCGCGCAAAGCCACAGAGACGGGCGTCTCCGTGGCCAGGGGCGGCATCCGGTTGCAGGCGCCGGAGGAGATCGCGCTTGCCCGGCAGCTCCTCAACTTCGGCCTCGTGCTCGAAGCGGTGGCCGACGATTACCGGCCGAATTACCTTTGCAATTACCTCTACGAGCTGGCAGGGGATCTGTCGCGCTTCTGGGAGAACTGCCCGGCGTTGAAGGCCGACGAGCCTGAGCGCAGTTCGCGTCTGCAACTCACGGAATTGACGGGGCGCGTCCTGCGGCAGGGCTTTGAAGTGCTCGGCATCGAAGTGCTCGAGCAGATGTAAGGCGCGGCTGTCGCCGCAACCGCGACGATTTGGAGTGCGGCGAGTTCTCGCCGCTTTTTCGCAGGCGACTTGTCGCCGTTGGACGGGGGCGCGTGTGCCGTGCCCGAGCCGCTGGACGAGGCTTTGCCTGACCGACGAGTCGGCCAGGCGGAAAAGCGGCGACAAGTCGCGCGCACTCCAAACTGTCGTCGCCTGCGTGTTGAGGCAGGAACCTCTCCGGTTTGCGACGGGGGCGCGGACACTTTCGCAATGAAAAACATGCAACGCATCGGTCTGTATGGCGGTTCCTTCGACCCGGTTCACCTCGGGCATCTCCTCGTCGCCCAGGCGGCGCTTGAAGAACTCGCCCTCGACCGGCTTTTCTTCATTCCCGCGGCGCAATCTCCGTTCAAGCCTGCGAGTTCACCGGCTCCCGCCGCAGCGCGTCTGCAATTCTTGCGTCTGGCCCTGGCCGGACAGTCGCGGTGCGCGCTCGACTTGCAGGAGATTGGGCGGGGAGGAGTTTCCTACACCATCGACACAGTGCGCGATTATCTCGGGCGCTTCCCGGGAGCGCGGTTGTTCTGGCTCATCGGAGCGGATCATGTGGCGGCGCTGCCGAGGTGGCGTGAAGCAGCGGCATTGGCCGGGTTGGTGGAATTCGTGGTCATTTCCAGGCCCGGCCAGCTCGTGGCGCCACTGCCGGAACCGTTTCAAGGACGCGCGCTCACCGGCTTTCCCTTCGGGGTGTCATCGTCCCAAATTCGCGTCAGGGTCAAAGCCGGTCTGCCGGTGGATGGATTGGTGCCGGAGGCGGTGGCAGAGGCCATCCGCAATTCCGGGCTTTATCTCTGAGGAAGTTTCCGGCAACCTCCCCGCGATGGACGCAAAGAAACTGGCACTGCTCTGCCGCGAGCTGGCCGACAACAAAAAGGCCGAAAACATCGAAGTCATCGAGGTGAAGAAGGTTTCTTCGATCTGTGATTACTTCGTCATTGCCACCGGCACGAGCGAACCGCATCTGCGCGCCATCGCGGACGAAATCTCCGACAAGCTCGCCACCGAGCATGGGCGGGAACCGCAGGCAGTGGATGGCACGGTGCAGACGGCTTGGGTGGTAATGGATTACTTCGATGTGATCGTCCACCTGATGCGGGCGGAGGTGCGCAAAAAGTACGATTTGGAAACGCTTTGGGGTGACGTGCCCCGCATCAAGCCGCGTCGGCGGACTTCAAAATCAGCCGCCTCATCCTGAGTTTCCGGAGGCTCCGGCCAGCGTCCGGGGTCATTGCGGGACGGCCTTCACCATTTCTTCCAGAACGCGTTTGAAATCCTCCAAACCTGGGGCGGGGATGATGATCGAGTCGCGCCGGCCCCCGACGTCCTCGGTGATGCGCAGGAAGCAGCCGCGGGGGTTTTTTTTCAGGTTGAACAGGAACGTCTTGCGCTCGACCTGGAGCTTCTCACTCAGGAGGGTTTCCTCGAACGAGCCGGGACGCGGCTCTCCGTCGGCGGAGGGGCCGACACCATTGGGCGGGGTCCATTCGTTCGCAGCCATAATTTTTGCTGGTTGAAGCCCAAGAACGGGTTGTTTGGTTTTGAGTCCGCGACCGCCGCTGCCTGACTGGAAAAGGGTTTCCGATTGCACTTCCTTGGTCGGCCATTCGAGGGGGAAAGTCAACCGCGGAATTGGCGGGCACTCACGAAGCGTGTCTCTTCGGGACGGTTGGCCATCCGCATGAGGAGGAGGCCGATGCCCGCGAGCACGAGAAGGTTCGTCGCCTGGGAAACACCGTGCCAGATGGGCCAAGAGCTCTTGGCCTGATCGCGCTGCAGTGGGGTGACCGTGTCATTGCGCGCGTAACCCTGGGCGGTTCTCGTGTAGGCGTACTTTGTGTGGTGCAAGCGTTGCAGCTTCGGTTGAAGGCCGAACTCGGTGATCAAGCCAACGCAGGCCAGGCAGGCCAGCAGGATGAGCGTGAGGCGATGCAGCGGCCGGCCGAGATAGACCCATTCGGCGAGTTGTTGGAGGAAGGCGATGGTGACGCAGATGATGTTGAGCAGGAAATAACGTTCGAGCACCAGCATCGCGAGGATGCCGGATTGCGTCTCGCCGGCCAGCTTCTTGATCGCGGGTTGAAAAAACACCGGTGCGACCCCGAAGGTGAAAAACAGCGCCGCGCCCAGCCACAAGGCGGCGTTGAAAATACCGAGCAACCTCAGAAAGCCGATCACGCGCGGAGGCTACAAATAATCCGCCCGAACTGCCAAGCCTCGATTGCCAGCGGAAGATCGTCTCTCTCCAATCGGCACAAACCAGATCTGCGCCCGGAGGACCATGCTGCTTCCTTTGCACCGGGATTCGAGACCCGACGGGAAATGGCGGATTTTCGCTCACCATTGCCCGGCACTTCCAGGTTGCTGGCTGGCATGCGCCGCCCTGAGACCGTGGAGACCAATCGGGCCAGACCGCGCCATCACTGGTTCATCTCGTCCACGCGCACGTAATCGACCTCGAAGTAGTCCGGCAGCGTGGCCTTGGTGATGTCGTCTCCCCATTTACCGATCTCCTCGGTCAGTTTGAGAAGCTCCGGCACCTGCGACACGCCGCCGGCCTTGGTGCGCCAGACTCCGTGCCGTCCACGTACGCTCTGGCCCGACAACACGCCTCGTCCCGCGCACACGGGACGGTTGTCGGGTCAGTGAATGGATTTCCTCAAGGCAGAACTCCGAGTTTGACGTTTGGAACGATTCCCTGCGGATAGCTTTCTTTACAGCGAGCCATCGTTTCGGGACGGAGGCGGAAATCCAGTTGGAGCGGTTCGGCGAACTCCAGGTTGATCGATTGGCTGCGGGAATCGATGCCGAGACCCGACTGAAATTCGTCAAGGCTCGCGTAACTCCGGTGGCGCGTCCAAGTCGGACCCCACTTGAACCAGCCCTGGCCCGGTCCGGCGAAATACACGTTGTTTTCAAATCGCAGCCGAAGATTTTCCAGCGTCAGATTTTGCGGCTGACCTTCCATCGTCTTCGCGAGGTAGGCGCCGGCGATGTCGCCCGGTTTGACCGTCGCTGCCTCCGTCGCGCGGTTCGTTGCGGCGTCACCGGCCGGCCAATGCCGGTTGTCCTTCAGGTCGAACCAGCCCCACACCTGAGCGTCGCGATTGAGGACCATGAGATTGTGGCGGATGAGTTGGTCGTGATTCCACACCGGGCGCTCCGTGCGATCTTCGATCGTCGGCGTGGTGCGCGTTTGTTCGCGAAAATTGAATCCCTCGCGGTTTCCGAAAAGCAGGTTCCGCTCGATGACGCAGCCGGGGCTGCTCGAGAGCGAGATGCCCGCCTGTGCGCCCCAGGCACCTGCGTTCGGAGCAAAGCCATTTCCGACGAGGACGTTGTCGTGCGCGTGCAGCGCAAAGGAGATCTCGTAGAATATGCCGGCGTCCTCATTGTCCGCGATGAGGCATTCGCGCACGGTGCAATTGGTGTTGCCGATATCAAACCAGATCCCGTTGCCGCGATTGCGCACGAACCGGCTTCGCTCCAGCACGGCGTCACGACACAACACGAGCTTGTCGCCGCCCGCCTCCCAGCCGCGGTCGAAGCCCTTCGCGTTGTTGTTCTCGACGAGACATTCCGTGAACAGCAGCCGGTGCGCGTGGCTTGCTCCGAAACCCAACTGGCCGTTGTCGCGAAACACGCACCGCCGCACGATCGCGTCGTGGCCGAGGAACATCGCGCCGCCGGCATTCATCGCTTCGACCGCGCAGTCTTCCATCACAGCGTGGTGCCCCGCCAGCACCACCGCGCCATGCTGGGCCATGTTGGCGGCATGGCGGAATCGCACCCCGCGCACCTGGACATGATCGCCGTCCACGCGCAGCGCCTCCTGTCGCACCGAAGCTTCGACGTGGGTCTTGTTGAGATCACGACTGCCGGCATCCCAGACCAACAGCAGCTTGTTGGTCCCGTCGACGAAGAACGCGCCGGGCGCAAGCTGGCCGGCACTGAGAACCTGGCGCAGGAGATAGCCGTCCACCGCCACCTGTTCGCAGCGGCCGATGATGCGATGATACGCGTCGTCGGGATGGGTCATGTTCGCGTTCCACACGATGAACTTGTGTGGCCAGGCCACGCTGTAGATCGGGCGCGCCTCGTCGGCCTTGCGCCAGCCGCTGAGGCGGTCTGCTCCGGTCACCATGACGTGCTCTCCCGGCGCCGCCTCGAAGCGGATGGGCGCCTGTGCGGTGCCGCTGGCTTTCACATGCACACGCTCGCGATAGACTCCGCCGCGAATGAGGATCAGGTCACCGGGACTCACGCTGCCCGCTGCCTTGCCGAGAGTCCTCCACGGTCGCTCAACCGTGCCAGGGCTGTCGTCGCTGGCCTGTGGATTTTGCTGCGCCACCTCATAGCCCGACCTTCGCACGGCAGACAACGCTGAGCTTGATTTGCAGGCGCTTGCGCGGTGCCAGGCCCTCAGGTCGGCCACACAAAGTCAGGCGGCTTGCGGCCCGCTCGGCGGCAGGTCTTGGGCATACACGCGCGGCGGA
>JBBRWD010000101.1:0-27277 GCA_038249465.1 Limisphaerales bacterium
CCGGGGCGCGTCTGCCCCACGCCGCCGTGGGGTGGGCCGGGTGTGTTTCGCGGCGCGCGGGCACAGCCGCGCCCTGCCCGTGAGGGTTCGAATTTGACGACTGTCAGAAAATATGGGGATTTTCACTCGATGCGGGGAAACGAAGTCTCACCAGCTCTCGGGCGTGAGCCAACCACCCTTCCCTTTCCGCCGGTGTGCTCTTCACCACGACTCCGAACATCCGACGATCCACGGAGCCGACACCACAAAGTTCAAAAATGCACTTCTTCCAGATCGCTTCCAGAGGGTCTCCAAATATGGAGTCTTCTCGCTGCTTGGGCGTATTTGAAGTGTTGAAGACGATCGCCGCCTTCGCTCTGAGCAGACCGACCGGAACCCCCTCTCCGTCATCTCCATCTACGAACTTGTAGGCCACTCCAGCCCGCAGCACCCGATCAACCCAACCCTTGAGAATTGCGGGAGGTTGTCCCCACCAGTTCGGGTGCACGATCACGAAGCCGGCAGCCACCGCGGCCTCCGCACATAGTTCTGCAAGATCGGGCAGAGGCCCTGCTTTTGAATCAAGCTCCTCTGCTCGCAAAAATGGATCAAACCTCTCACGATACAAATCGTGAAAGCTGACGGCGTGACCACAACTCTGAAGCTCGTCGGCCACAGCTTTCGCAATCGCGTGGTTGAAACTGCTGGGATCAGGATGCGCCAAGATAACCGAGATCTTCATAAAGGACCAAAGCGACCTAACAGCGATTCGGCCGCAGATTGCGGCAAAACAAACCGGACATAGGCGGAAGATGAAGAGCGCTAAACCAGTGTCCAGCGGAAAGATGCCCTGAACTCAGGGCAGCCTTCGGCGGGATGGCCTTGGCAAAGGTCCATTCATAAAATCACCTGGCGCGGTGCGAAGCGTGCGCCAAACACACCGCTCGCCTGAATTGCCGTGGGGAACGACCGCCGGGTTGCGGGCGGGTTCCTCAGCCAATCCGGTGATCTCTCGATGCTGGATTGCTTCTGCACAAGGAATGCGCAAAGCTCGAACTCATGCGAACGATCATGGAAGCACTGCTGGCCGCCCAACAAATCCAACTGCAATCGACCAAAATAACGCCGGCCCAGGAAACCGAGCTGGCGCGTTTGCGCGGCCTGGTG
This sequence comes from Limisphaerales bacterium, assembly GCA_038249465.1. GTDB lineage: Bacteria > Verrucomicrobiota > Verrucomicrobiia > Limisphaerales > JBBRWD01 > JBBRWD01. The sequence continues at coordinate 1,147 of JBBRWD010000101.1, forward strand.
CCCGTGCCGGTCCTGGGGCACTACGACCGCCTGGTTGCCCGCGGCAAGAAAGGCGTGGCGCTGTTGCGCAACGGCGTGTGTTGCGAATGCCACATGCGCCTGCCCATCGGCGAGGTCGCCAGTCTCGCGATCGCGAACGAAGTCCATCTCTGCAGTTCCTGTGGACGCTATCTTGTGCTGGCCCCTCAGGAACCGGCGGCGCCCGTGGAATCCGGCCCGGTCAAGCGTCCCCGCATCGTGCGCCCGCGCAAGAAGGCCGGCACCTGATCGCTTCCATATCGTGACGCCGACCGCCCCATGAAGCTCGACCTCTCGTTTCGTCCGAAGCTGCTCGACTGTCTGAAGGAATATTCCCGCGCCGAGTTCACCGCCGATCTCATTGCCGGCGTCACGGTGGGCATCGTGGCGCTGCCGCTGGCCATGGCCTTCGCCATCGCCTCGGGCATGCCGCCGCAAGCCGGCATCTTCACCGCGGTCATCGCGGGTTTCATCATTTCCGCGTTGGGGGGAACGAAGGTGGCCATCGGCGGGCCGACCGGCGCGTTCATTGTCATCCTCTACGGCATTCTCGCGCAATACGGCGCGGCCAATCTCGCCATCTGCACCATCATGGCGGGCGTCATCCTCTTCATCATGGGGGCGGCGCGCCTCGGGACGATGATCAAGTTCATCCCGTATCCGGTGACGATGGGTTTCACCTCCGGCATCGCGGTGCTCATCTTCACCACGCAGATCAAGGATTTCTTCGGCCTCCAGGTGGACAAGGTGCCGTCGGAGTTTGTCGAGAAGATGAAGGTGCTGGGCGGGCACGCCGGCACAATTCAATGGCCCACCGTGGCGCTGGCCGCGGCTTCGCTGGCCATCATCCTGTTCTGGCCCAAGTCGTGGCGGCGCGTGCCCGGCTCCATCGTCGCCCTCGTGCTGGGCACGCTGGCGGTGGTGCTGTTCAGCCTGCCCGTCGAAACGATTGGCAGCAAGTTTGGCGGCATTCCGCAGGGGCTGCCCTCGCCGCAGATTCCGGTGCTCTCGTGGGAGAACATCCGCCACTTGTTCCAGCCGGCCACGACCATCGCGCTGCTCGCGGCCATTGAGTCGCTGCTCTGCGCTGTCGTGGCCGATGGCATGATTGATGACCGCCACGATTCGAACCAGGAACTCATGGCGCAAGGTCTGGCCAACATCGTCAGCCCGCTCTTTGGCGGCATCGCGGCCACCGGCGCCATCGCCCGCACCGCCACCAATGTGAAATGCGGCGCCCGCACGCCGGTGGCCGGGATGATTCACGCCGCGACGTTGCTGGCCATCATTCTCATCGCCGCGCCGCTGGCGAAATTCATTCCGCTGGCCACGCTCAGCGCGGTGCTCGTGAACGTCGCGCTCAACATGGGCGAGTGGCACAACTTCGGCCGCCTGCCCAAGTGGCCGCTCTCCGACGCCGCGGTCTTCCTCACGGCCTTTGGCCTCACCGTCGTCGTGGACCTCACCGTCGCCGTGGAAATCGGGATGGTGCTGGCCGCCGTGCTCTTCATCAAACGCGTCTCCGAAACCACGCAGATCACCGCCGTGGACGAAGCGTCTGAAACCGAAGGCTCGCAACATTCGCTCGTCGGGAAGGAGATTCCCAAGGGCGTCATGATATACCGCATCTTCGGCTCCTTCTTCTTCGGTGCGGCCGACAAGCTCGAGAGCGCCCTCAAGCGCCTCAAGGAAGAGCCTGACGTGCTCATCTTGCGCATGAGAAAAGTCCTCGCCATCGACGCCACGGGGTTGAACGCGCTTGAAGATCTCTACGAACGCCTGCACGCGCGCGGCAAGCATCTCATCCTGAGCGGACCGCACACGCAGCCGCTGTTCATGATGGACAAGGCGGGTTTCCTCGACCGGCTCGGCACCGGGAATGTCTGCGCCAACATCGAACTGTCGCTGGCCCGCTCCCGTGAAATCCTCGGCCTGCCGCCCGCGCCGTCGAGGGACCCATTGCACGAGGAAAAGCAGAAGCTGGAAACCGCCCGCCGCGAACTGACCACCGCGATCGAACGCGCTGGCCAGGCGCTCAATTCACCGACCAAGGCCGGCAGCACGCGCCCGCCGCCGTCCGACAGCGACGCGTCCCGCTCCGACAAGCGGTGAGCCTTGGCGCGCTGCTGCGCGGCTTGCTCTGCCCCGAGATTTTCGGTTCACTCAAGCCGCGATGACTCTGATCAGCATTCGGATTCACCTCCGGATTCAGCCGGCGCAGATGCCATGTATCTGAACGTCATCCAACTCGCCGAATCGCTGGGCGTCGAAGAACGCGTCATCCAAGGCTGGATCCGCAACGAAGGTCTGCCCGCCATCGCCGATCGCGGCCGGATGCTGTTCGACCGCGCGCAAGTCGCTCAGTGGGCCGCCGAACGCGGTCTTGCCGCCAAGGCCGGCTTTCTCGCTCCGGCGCGCAGTGCTGCCAGTCCGGGCCGCCGCTTGGAACACCTCCTTCGCGTCGGCGGGCTCCATCGCGACGTGTCCGCCGCCGAGATTCTTTCGGTCCTCGAACGCATCGTTGCCACCCTGCCCGGAGCGACGCCGGAAGTGCGTCGCATCCTCGCCCAACGGCTGCACGCTCCCGGCGGCGTCACTTGGGCGCCGGTGGGTGAGGGTCTCGCCCTGCCGCATCTGCGCTCGCACGTCACGCTCGGACGCGACGCTGGATTGCTCGCCATCCTTTTCCTCCGTGATGCGTTGCCGCTCGGGGATCCGCCGCCGGATGGTGTGCCAGTGACGCGTCTATTGTTCTTCATTGCGCCTTCGCCGCGTGCCCACCTCGAAATCCTCGCCCAACTCAGCGGCGCGCTGACGCGTGGAAACCTTCGTCGCCTGGTGCTCGACGCCGCGCCCGACGTGGATATCTTCACCGCCTTCGCCGCCGCGGATGCGACCGCCGCAAATCCGGGGGGCGCAGGATGACTCCCGGCCTGTGGCTGCTCGTGGCGGCGCTGGGAATGACCGTGGGCCTTGGCAGTGCGCGGCGCGCCCCGCGCGTCTGGCTGGCGGCAACCCTGACCAGCGCCACCGCCGCACTGGCCGCCGCCGTGTGGGTGCTCGCGGGTGGCGCGACTTGGGATTGGCGGACTGAATTTGTCATCGGCGGAGAGAAACTCCATCTACGGCTCGATGCCATCAGCGCCTTCTTCCTCGCGCTGGTCGCGGTGATCGGCGGCGCGGGCAGCGCTTATGCTCAGGAATACTGGCCGGACAAAATGCATCCGCGTTCGGCGCCCTCAGGCCGGGCGTGGTGGAGCGCGCTGCTGACGTGTATGGGCCTGGTGTTGCTCTGCGCGAACGGCCTGCACTTTCTGATCGTCTGGGAACTCTTCACGGTCAGCGCGTACTTTCTCATCACCCGCGAACGGAATCGCCGAGAAGTCCGTCGGGCCGGCTGGCTTTATCTCGCGGCGTCGCACGCCGGCACGCTGTGCCTGTTCGCCTTCTTCGCCGCGCTGGCAGCCCGCACCGGGAGTTGGGAACTCGGCCCGATGCGCGACCGTCCTGAACTGGCGCCGTTGTTCTGGTTGGCGCTGGCGGGATTCGGTATCAAAGCCGGCCTGTTCCCGCTGCACATCTGGCTGCCCTCGGCGCACGCCAACGCGCCCAGCCACGTCTCCGCCATTCTTTCCGGCGTCGCCATCAAGATGGGCATCTACGGCTTGGTGCGTTTCAGCGGCTGGATGCCGGTGCCGGATGCGGCTGGCTGGGTGGTGGCGGCGCTCGGCGTTGTGAGCGCCGTGCTCGGGGTGGCCTTCGCGCTGGGCCAGCATGATCTCAAGCGGCTGCTCGCCTATCACAGCGTCGAGAACATCGGCATCATTCTCATCGGCCTCGGCTTCGCACTCATCGCGGCGACGCACGGCGACGCGGCTTGGGGAAAACTCGCGCTTGCCGGCGGGTTGTTGCACGTGTGGAATCACGGCTTGTTTAAGGCGCTTCTGTTCCTCGGCGCCGGCTCCGTGCTGCATGCGACCGGCACGCGCGAGATGAGCCGGCTCGGCGGACTCTGGCGCGCCATGCCGTGGACCGCCGGCCTCTTCACGCTGGGCGCGGCGGCCATCGCCGGACTGCCGCCGCTCAACGGTTTCATCAGCGAATGGCTCGTCTATCTCGGATTGTTCGATGCCGTGGCGGCGCGAGGTCCGGTCGCCTCCGCCGCGGTGCCAGCGGCCATCTTGCTGGCTGTGACCGGCGCGCTGGCCTTGGCGTGCTTTGTCAAAGTCGTCGGCGTTGTTTTTCTGGGTGCCCCGCGCACGGGAGCGGCACGCCACGCGCACGAGTGCGGCCGGTTTATGCGCGCGCCGATGCTCGTGCTGGCGCTGCTGTGCGTGGCCATCGGACTCGCGCCGTTCCTATTCTGGCCTGCCGTCGCGCATGCGATCAGTGCCTGGCAGCCAGCCTGGACCAGCGCTGAAACGCCGGCGCCCCTGGCCACGCTTGCAACCGTCAACATCACCTTCGCCGTCTTTGCGGCTCTGGCGGTTTTCGTGCTGTTCCGTCGCGTGAGGCGAAATGGCCTGAGCCGCGCGGTCACTTGGGATTGCGGTTACGCTGCGCCCACCTCGCGGATGCAATACACCGCCGGCTCGTTTGCGGGCATCATCACCGGCTGGTTCGCGTGGATTCTCCGTCCGGAAAAACACGAGCATCCGGTGAAGGGCAATTTTCCAGCGCACGCCAGCCGCACTGAACACACGCCGGAAACGGTGCTGGAGAAAATCGTCGAGCCGGCGGGCGCCGCGGTCATGTTCGTCTCGACCGCCGTGCGCCGGCTCCAGCACGGCCGCCTGCAATCCTATATCTTTTATCTCGTGCTCGGTCTGGTGGCGCTGGCGCTGCTAACATTTTTGGGAGGGATGAAGTGACCACCGCGCTGGCCATCGTTCTGCGTCTCGCCGTGTGGTTGCTGCTCGCTCCGCTCGTGCCGGGCATCATTAACAAGGTGAAGGCATGGGTCGCGGGCCGTCGCGGTCCGCCCGTGCTCCAACTTTACTACGATCTGGGGAAGCTCTGGCGCAAAGGCGTCGTGCTCAGCACGGCGGTTTCGCCCGGACACATCGCCGGCCCGGCGGTGGCCTGGGTGGCCATCCTCGGCGCGGCGCTCCTGCTTCCGCTCGGGCCGGGCGGGGCAGCGCTCTCGTTTCGCGGTGACGCCCTGCTATTCATTTATCTGCTCGCCGTGGCGCGCTTCTGCACGGCCTGCGCGGCCCTCGATACCGGTTCGGCCTTTGAAGGCATGGGCGCGGCGCGCGAAGTGAGTTACGCCGTGCTGGCCGAAGCGGCGGTCATCACAGCCTTGCTCACCCTCGGCGTGCAAACCGGCAGCGTGTCGCTGGCGCAGATGCTGGCGCCGTCGGCGGGCGCGGGTGCGGCCTTGCTGGCGGCGGGACTCTTCACCGTGCTGCTGGCCGAGAATTGCCGCGTGCCGTTCGATGATCCCAACACGCACCTCGAACTGACCATGATCCACGAAGTCATGGTGCTCGACCACAGCGGGCCGCCGCTGGCGGTGATTCTGCATGGCGCCTCGTTGAAGCTCCTGCTCTTCGCGGTGCTGCTGGTCGAGGCGGTGCTGCCCATCGGAGAACTGCCGCCGGTCGCGGCGGCCGGAGCAATGGTCGGCGCGATCTGCGGGGTGGCGGTGGGAGTGGGTCTGGTGGAATCGCTGCTGGCGCGTCTGGCGTTTCGCGGCGTGCCGCTGCTGCTGACCACGGCCTTCCTGCTCTGCCTGTTTGCGCTGCTGGCAGCATGGAAAGGCAGTCAGGAGGAAGCAGGCAAGGCCCGGCGCGCGGCTGTCCCAGCCGCAGCAACGTCCGGAAGTCGGGAGGCATCGACACCAACCAGCGCCACAGCCGTGCGGGAGTTGCTGCGGCTGGGACAGCCGCGCGCCGGTGCCTCAAAGCGTCAGTGCATTAGCCCTGTCGCGGTGGCGTGCGCTTGTCCAAAGCCATTCGCGCGGCTCGCGCGCCAGGTGCGCCTTGACCGGATTGCACTCGATGTATCGGATGGTCCGCGCCTCTTGATCGGCGTCGCGCATGTAGGTGTCCCAGTAATCTTCCGCCCAGAACCGGCCCCGCCGTTGCAGAATTTTGTCCGCCTCATGGGCCGTGAACTTTTTCCACGACTCAACGATCTGGCTCATCGGAATCTTGTCCACCTTCAACAAGACATGAACGTGGTTGGGCATGACGACCCATGCGCGCAGCCCGTAGCGCTGACCATGAAAGAAGCGCAGCGCGTCTTCCACCATTCTGGCCACCGCTTCCTGACGCAGGTGGCACGCGCCCCGGCCCTTGTCGAGGTAGGCTTCAAGCTCCAGACGTCGTTGCCGGTCGACTTCGATCTCGAGAAGATGCATCCATTCGCTGCGGAGTTCGGTGGGAAAACCATCAACAAGCCGGAACGTGACGAACTGCGTGAGCCCCGGCTCGTCGCGGTGCGGCAGATAACCGCGCTCGTGCCAGCCACGAAAGCCCGCCTTGGCGTCTTCGTGCGAAACCGGCGGAGACCCCTGGCGCTTGCCCGCGACGAGGTCGCGCAGACCGGGATTGTATGGAGGCTGCGGGAGACGCCGTCGGGGGCCGTCGCTCATGGCGCGATTGAAGCGCGTGGCGGGCAGGGATGCAAGTTGTTGGAAGCGGAGTGGCGCGCGGCTGTCCCAGCCGCAGAAACTTCGCCGAAACAGGTGGGTCAAACATCCGCAGCGACGGCAGCCTCGGCATTGCCGGCAACTGCGACGATTCCTAGTGCGCCAGGTGTCGGAACCTTGCTGCGGCTGGGACAGCCGCGCACCGCGGCATGGAAAGGAGCCGGCGCATGAGCGGCGCGCTGAATCTGCTCGTCGGTCTGGCGATGGGGCTGAACCTGCTTGCGCTGGGCAGCAGTCGGTTGCCCTCGATCATTCGCGCGGCGGCGTTTCAGGGGATGATTCTCGGCGTACTCCCGCTGCTGCTTGGGCACGGCTTCCATTGGGCGGCCGTCCTTGTGGCTGCGGGCACGATGGCAGTGAAAGGCTTCGTGATCCCGGTGCTGCTGCAGAGGGCCCTGCGCGCAGCCAACATCGATCGCGAAGTGGAGCCGCTGATCGGCTTCATCCCGTCGCTGCTGATCGGCGCGGGCGCCACGATTGGCGCGGTGGCGCTGGCGGGAGCCCTGCCGCTGCGTCCCGAGCACGCCGGATCGCTGCTGGTGCCAGGAGCGTTCGCCACGCTGGTGAGCGGCTTCCTGTTGCTGATGGGTCGTACCAAGGCCATCTCACAAGTCTGCGGCTATCTGTTGCTCGAAAACGGGATTTACCTCTTCGGCATGCTGCTCATCCGGGCGACGCCGCTCATCGTAGAAGCCGGCATCCTGCTTGATCTCACTGTCGCGGTGTTCGTCATCGGCATCATCGTGGACCGCATCCAGCGCGAGTTCGATACGCTCGATACGCGCAAACTCACCTCGCTGCACGAATGAGAGAACTGGCCCTCATCGTGGTGCCTTTCGTGGCCGCGGCAGCGGCTCTGGCCTGGCCGCGCGAGCCATCGCGCCCGTGGCTGCTGCCGACGGCGGGCGGATTGCACACGCTGGTGGCAATGTGGCTGCTGTTATCGCCGCCAGTCGTTGCGCCCGGAACATGGCTGGGCTTCGACCCCGTTGCCCGCGCGGTGCTGCCGGCGGTTTCGCTGCTGTTCATGGTCTGCTCGACTTATGGCGTCGCGTATCTGCGCCTGCGCAGCGAGCGGCCCAACCGCGTGTTTGTGGCCGGATTGCTCGTGCTGCTCGGACTGATGAGCCTCGCGTTGCAGGCGCAGCATCTCGGTTTGCTGTGGATTGCCGTGGAAGGAGCCACACTCGCCACCGTACCGCTGCTGCACTTCAACGCCACGCCGCGCGCCTTCGAGGCGACGTGGAAATACCTGCTCATCGGCGGCACGGGCATCGCGCTGTCGCTGCTCGGCTCATTCTTTCTCGGCTACGCTTCGCTGCACGGTGAAGCGGGCGGCGACCTGACTTTTTCGGCGCTGACCGCGCAAGGCGCGGCGTTATCACGTCCGTGGGTCCTGGCCGCGTGGGTGCTGCTGCTCACCGGTTACGGCACCAAGATGGGCCTCGCGCCGATGCACACCTGGAAGCCCGACGCCTACGGGGAAGCGCCCGGTATTGTTGTCGCGTTGCTTGCCGGTGGCATGACGACGGTGGCGTTCATCGCGCTGCTCCGCGTGCGGCAGGTCGTGGACGCCGCCGGGGCTGGACCCGTCGCGGCGCGGACGCTGCTTGCCCTGGGATTGTTCTCCATGCTGGTGGCCGCGCTGTTCCTGCTCGGCACGCGTGACTTCAAACGGCTGCTGGCCTATTCGAGCGTCGAGCACATGGGCATCCTGAGCGTCAGCGCGGCGTTGGGCAGCGCGGGCGTGTGGTTCGCGCTGTTCCACGTCTGGACCAACAGCCTCACCAAAGGGGCGCTCTTCCTTACCGCGGGCAATCTCCGGCGTGCTGCCGGCGCACGCACCGTGGATGAAGTCGCGGGCCTGGCGTGGCTCACTCCGCTTTCGGCGCGGATGTTCGTCGTGGGACTTTTTGCGGTCACCGCGTGCCCGCCATTCGGTCCGTTCTTCAGCGAACTCGGCATCGTGCGCACCGCCATCGCAACCGGACACCTGTGGGCCACGACGGCGTTTCTCGGCTGCATGCTGTTTGCCTTCTTTGGCATCACACGGCTTGCCTTCGCCATCGTGGACGGCCGCCCGCGCCCGGCGGCGAGGGCGACCGGAAACCGGATGCGTGAGACTGCCGGCGTCATCGTGCCACCGCTGGTGCTCCTGGGTTTTTCGTTGTGGCTCGGACTGGCCACGCCGCCGCTGTTGAAAGAAGTCTGGAGCGCCGCAGCGAAGGCGCTTTTCGCCTCGCCATGAAGATGCAGTTCAAACATCGGCGCGCGGCTGTCCCAGCCGCAGCAACATGGAAGAAGCAAACGGCTCAGAACCCGGGCCGCGCCGCATCCTTGCGAATCCTGCTGCGGGTGAGACACCCGCGCGCCGGCTTTGAGTCATGAGCACCTCGCCTCAATTTTCCTGGCTGGGTAATGCCACGAGCCTTCCGTGGGCGGAAGTGCCGGAGTGGCCGATTGCAGAACTGGTTGGCGCCACGGCGGGGGAGATCAATCGCGGCGGACGGCTCTGCGCGTGGTTCGGCGTTCCCGAGGGCAGCGCCACGCAGCTCGTCGCCGTGCTCGCCTACGACGCCGACAACACCCTCGCGGTCGGCCGGAGTGCGCCGGTGGCCCGCAGTTACCCGGCACTGACTCCGACCTGCGCGCAGGCGCATTTGTTCGAGCGCGAAGTCTGGGAGCAACATGGGCTCGTGCCCGAAGGTCATCCCTGGCTCAAGCCCGTGCGCCGCGACCACGGCGACGGGCCGGCGGTTGGAAATTTCTTTCAAGTCAAAGGCCGCGAGATTCACGAAGTTGCCGTCGGCCCAGTCCACGCTGGCATCATCGAGCCGGGGCATTTTCGCTTCCAATGCGCGGGCGAGGAAGTGCTGCACCTCGAAATCGCGCTCGGCTACCAGCATCGCGGCATCGAGCAGGCACTGGCCGCGGGGCCGCATCGCGCCACGGTGAGCCAGGTGGAGACGGTCGCCGGCGATTCCACCATCGCGCACGCCACCGCCTACGCACTGACGCTCGAAGCGCTCGCCGGTTCCGAGGCGCCACTGCGCGCCCAGTGGCTGCGCTCGCTCGCCCTCGAACTCGAACGTCTCGCCAACCACACCGGCGACCTCGGCGCGCTGACCAATGATGTGGCTTTTCTCCCCAGCTCGGCGGCGTGCGGCAAGATACGTGGAGACTTCCTGAATCTCACGGCGCTGCTTTGCGGGAACCGTTTTGGCCGTGGCCTCGTAAGGCCGGGCGGATGCCGCCGCGATCTCGAACCAGAACGCGGGGCGCAGCTTTTGGAGAAACTCCGCGTCGCGCTCGCTGAAGTGGACGAGGCGGCGGCATGGCTTTGGGATGCCTCGTCCGTTCGTGCCCGGTTTGAAGGCACCGGCGTCGTATCGGATGAACAGGCCGCCGACATCGGCCTCGTCGGCCCGGCGGCGCGCGCCTGCGGGTTGGTGCGCGACGTGCGCTACGATCACCCGGCGGGCTGGCATCGTTTCGCGCAGGTGCCGGTGGCGGTGTGGCCGGGCGGCGATGTCTTTGCCCGCGCGCGGGTGCGGTGGCTGGAAATTCAGCGCGCCGGGAAATTTCTCGAAGAACAAATCGCCACGCCGCCCGATGGACCTCTGCTGGCAGATGCCGCTGTTCTCGCGGCCGACACGCTGGCCGTGGCGCTGGTCGAAGGCTGGCGCGGCGAGACCTGCCACGTTGCCCTGACGGATGCCGCAGGGCGGTTGCGCCGCTACAAGATGGTGGATCCGTCATTCCACAACTGGACCGGACTGGCGCTGGCGTTGCGCAACCAGGCCATTTCGGATTTTCCGCTCTGCAACAAGAGCTTCAACCTCTCGTATTGCGGCTTTGATTTGTGAACCACGGTGAGTTCAGACGTTCAGAGCACTGAGAAATATGTTCGTTCTTGATACCATCGCCCATCGCTTGAAACGCGGCTGCGAAACGATGGCCTACCCCCACGGCCCGGCGCCGGCGCTGCCGGATCGGCATGGTGGCGCACTGCGTGTGGATGCATCCAAGTGCGCCGCCGATTGCCAGGCGTGCGTGCCGGTGTGTCCAACGGAAGCCATCACTCGCCAACCCCGCGCTCCGGTCGCGCTGGATCTGGGCCGCTGCATCTTTTGCACTGCGTGCGTGGAGGTCTGCCCGACTCACGCCATCACCCAAACGCGCGATCACCGAATGGCCGTGCGCAGCCGCGAGGATCTGCTGCTTGGCAAACCGGGCGAGGAGGAAGTCCGCCTGGCCACCGCGCTCAACGACAAGTTGCGCACGCTTTTCGGACGCTCGCTGCGATTGCGCCAGGTCAGCGCCGGCGGATGCAACGCCTGCGAGGCGGACACCAACGTGCTCGGAACCATCGGCTGGGATCTCGGCCGCTTCGGCATCCAGTTTGTCGCCTCGCCACGCCACGCCGATGGATTGCTCATCACAGGGCCGGTCACGCGCAACATGGAACTGGCGCTGCGGAAGACCTGGGAAGCGGTGCCGCCGCCGAAGATCGTGATCGCCGTGGGGGCGTGCGCCATCGCGGGCGGCCCATTCGTGGGCAGCCCGGAATCGCTCAACGGAGCGATCTCGGTGGTGCCGGTGGACTTGTTTATTCCGGGCTGTCCGCCGCATCCGCTGACGATCCTGGACGGCCTGCTGCGGCTGTTGGGGCGGCTGGAATAACGGCTGATGACAGCCAGCATTGTCGGCGTTCGACACCCGGAGACCACCATTCTCCGCACCGAATCGGAGGAGCGGCATGACGGTTGTGGATGGCCGAAAGGTTCACCCGAAAAGTGGGCCGGAGAAACTGGCCGGTTTGCGCGAGTTGGTGGGCCCACTCGGATTTGAACCGAGGACCAAGCGATTATGAGTCGCCTGCTCTAACCGCTGAGCTATGGGCCCGAGCCAATGCCGCCAAGGAAGCGCCATCCTGCGGGCGAAGACCAGCCGGATTTTGCGAGGCAAGCCTCCCGCCCGGAGATGCGTCAGTTGATAGCAGGCTGACTTTTCCGGGCAAGCGCTTTTGCCATCGCGCTTCCGAGACGTTCCGTAACGGTCCAGGGATTCGTTCGTTGGCACCCCACATTCCTGCAAAACGCCTGGCTGACCAGCACGCGAGCGGTGCCGAAACACGTCCATTGCCATCAACCGACCAAGGCGCGCACCCGGGCGGCACCCGACTCTGCTGTCTCGTCTTGCTGCAACTCAACCCACACGACCTCCGCCTGATGCCGAAACCAGGTTCGCTGCCGCCGCGCGAACTGCCACGTCCGCTGCTTGACCAGCGCGATGGTGTCTGCCAGCGAACGCCCGCCCTGGAGATGCTCGATGACCTGGCGGTAGCCGAGGGCTTGCCGCGCCGTCGGATTCTGCGCCAGGCCGCAGTCGAGCAAGGCGCGCGTTTCCTCCACCAATCCGCGCGCGAACATCCGGTCCACCCGCGCATCAATGCGCGCCCGCAAATCCGCCGGCTCACGCGCCAGGCCGATGAACAGGATGCCGCATCCGCCATTCCGCGTTCCGCATTCTGGCTTGGCCCATCCGGTGCGCTGTGCGGAAAAGGGCCGTCCGGTGAGACGGATCACTTCGACGGCGCGCACCACGCGGCGGGGATTCTGCCGGTCAATGCGCGCTGCGATGAGCGCATCCTTCTCGTCCAATTCGCAGAGCAATGCCGCGAGCGGCGTGCGCTCGAGTTCCGCGCGCAGGACGGCGTCGGAAGGTGGCGCCTCGCCAAGGCCTTCGAGCAGCGCCTTGAAATAAAGTCCCGTGCCGCCGCAAAGAATCGGGCGGCGACCCCGCCGGCGGATGTCCGTCCTGGCGCGGTTCGCGAGTTCGACAAACTTTGCGGCATCGAACGTCGCGGTGAGATCCACCACGTCGAGCAGATGATGCGGCACGCGGGCGCGCTCGGCGGCATCGGGCTTGGCCGTGCCGAGGTCGAGCTCGCGATAAACCTGCATGGAGTCCACCGAGATGATTTCGCCACCAAGCTGTTCGGCAAGGTTCAACGCGATATCGGACTTGCCGACGGCGGTCGGCCCGGCCAGGCAGAGCAACGGCGACTGCTCTTGAGTTGGGGAGTCTCCAGCCATGCGATGGCGGCGCTCAGGCGGACTTGGCGGGAGCCGGCCGGAGCGCCAGATACAGCACCGCACCCGCGGCAAAGACGGCGAGGCTGAGGAGTTGCGCGGGCGTGAAGACGCCGCCGAGATAGCGCACGGGATAATCTCCGCGGAACGATTCCACCAGGCTGCGCAGCATCGCGTAACCCATCAGCCAGAGCGCGAAGATCTGGCCATCGAATTTCTTCCGGCGGAAGAGCCAGGCCAGCGCGAAGTAGAATCCGAGGTTCAACAGCGCATCGTAAATCTGCGTGGGATGCACTCCGGCGCCCTGCGTGCGATGATCGGCCTGATAATGCACCGCCCACGGGAGATCGCAGGTCTGCCCGTAGCAACAGCCGTTCATCAGGCAGCCGAGGCGGCCGAAGACGTAGCCCAGCGAAATGCTCGGCGCGAGAACATCAGCGAAACGCCAGAGCGGGATCTTTTGCAGCCGGGTGAAAATAATGGTGGCGACAACGCAGCCAATGAAACCGCCGTAGAAGACCAGCCCGCCTTCGTACACCTTGAAAACATCCAGCCACGGGCGACCGGCGAATTCCTCGCGCCAGTAGGAGAGGACGTAGAGCGTGCGCGCGCCGAGGATGGTGCCGATGATGAGCCAGGTGCCGGCGTCCCAGACCTGTTGCGGGGAGACGCGGCACAGGAGGCCGCGGCGGCTGGCGGTCCACAAACCCGTCACGAAGCCGAGCATGACGAGGATGCCATACCAGGTGACCGGCAGATTGCCGAGATGAAACGCGATGGGATGCACGCGGACGGAAGTTACGAACGCATCAGCCGGGTGACAAGCGGTTTGGGGCGGTGCGAACAATTCCCGGTCGCCGCGCGTCCAAAACGCCGCCACGATGCTGACACCATGAACCCGAGAGCCGAAGCCGAAGTCGAAGTCGAAATGCGGCCCGGCCGCACGGGGAGCGCACGCCGCTGGCGGGCGGTTTTCGGCGGCCCGCCGAAAACCTCGTCCGAAACATTTTCTCGCACCGAAAGGGGACGGAAAATGGGTGACGAAGGTTTGGGCGGGCCGCCCAAACCGGCACGCGGGCCGCGTACGCCCCCCTTTCCTATTTCGGCGTTAGGGATGAATAGGTTCCAATCTGTTTTCGTTTTGCTGACTTTCGCCGCGCTGGCCAGCCCGTTGCGGCTGGACGCGGCGGACTCCATCGCGCTGGTCCGCGCCGGTCATCCGCAAGCGGTCATTGTCGTGCCCGTAGATTCCAACGAAGTGGCGATGGCGGCAGCGCACGATTTGCAGGCGCACCTCCAATTGCTTTCGGGCGCCGCGATGACCGTGAAGCGCGAGGATGATCTCGACGACGCCGAACGCGCCGGTCCGCTGGTGCTCGTGGGTGAAGGCGAACTGGCACGGGCGCTGGGCGTGCGCATCACCTCACTGCCGCCGGAAGGGTTTCTCATCCAGACGGTCTCGAACCACCTTGTCCTGGCGGGACGCGACGATCGTTTGGGCGCCGGTGAATTCCAGCAAGGCACCGCGTTTGCCGTGAGCGAATTCCTCGAAAGCCAGCTCGGGGTGCGCTGGCTCTGGCCGGGACCGCTCGGGACGGTGGCGCCGGCGCGCACCAACATCAGCATCGGCCCGCTCGCGATTGCCGGCGCACCGAAACTGCGGCAGCGGACCATTCGAGACGGGTTGAACAGCACCCATCTCGAAGACACGCGCCGGCGCCTCGGCATGACTCCGGACTTGCTGTCCGTCATGCAGGACGACTCGCGGGCGTGGTTTCGCCGGATGAAGACCGGGCGCGGAGTCATCTGGAACTACGGGCACGGCTTCACCGATTGGTGGCCGAAATACCACGAGCGGCATCTCACCTATTTTGCGCGGCAACTCAATGGTTCGCGCGAATGGCCGCCGCAGTTGGGCGACTTTAATCGCGTGAAACTTTGCGTGAGCCAGCCGGCGGTGCTCGCCCAGTGGCTGCTGGATGCGCGCACGCAGCTCGAAAAATATCCCGACCATCTCTCGGTCACCGCCTCGCCCAACGACAATGGTTTCAGCGGCCATTGCCTGTGCGCGGCGTGCCAGGCGTGGGATGCCACCAACGCGCCGACGGTCGAATTGATCAGCCTCAACGAGGACGGCAAGCGCGTCACCTTCAGCCACCCTGCGCTCACCGATCGCTACGTGCATTTCTACAATCTCGCCGCCGACCGTCTGGCCTCGGTCGCTCCGGGCAAAATGGTCGGCGGGCTGGCGTATGGCGCCTGGCTCACGCCGCCGGTGCGGGAGAAGGTGCGCTCGAACGTGCTCATCAGCGTGGTGGCCTTCAACGAATTGGTGGACTCCGAGATCGGCGCCTCGCGGCGCGCCTGGGATGGCTGGGCCGCGTTGACCACGAATCTGATCCTCCGGCCGAACCTGCACCATTTCGGCCATGGTTTTCCGCTCAACTACACCCACTGGCTCAGCCAGACCCTGCGGCATTGCGACGACACCGGCCTGCAGGGCTGCCACTGGGAAACGCTCCCGCATCACTGGGCGGCGCAGGGACTGAACTATTACGTGCTCGCGAAGCTGCTGTGGAATCCCGAGGCGAACGTGGACGCGATCATCGACGACTATTGCCGCGCCGGCTTCGGTCCGGCGGCTCCGGCGATTCGCCGCTATTTCAATCTGCTGGAGAGCCAGACGCTGCGGATTCGCGCCGCGCTGCCGGACCGGCACGCTGAGTTTCTTACCAACGCGATCACCCTTTATCCGGAGGGCGACGGCATCGCGCTGCTCCGGCATTTGAACGACGCGCGCATTCTGGCCGTGGATGACCCCGGCACGCTGGCCCGGATCGATTTCCTGCATCTCGGCCTGACCTATACCCGGGTTCAACTCGAGGTGTTGCGCTCCATTCAGGCGCGCGACTGGGTGGCGGCACGTCGCGCGATCGAGGCCAAGGAGATGTTCTACCAGACGAATCTCCATTCGTTTGCCGTGGGCGTGCCGGCTCTGGCGGCGGATGAGCGGCAGCAACGCGCGTTTTTCGATGTGCGGGAGCGGCGCATGGGCGGCGGCCAATGATCCGGCCGTGAATGCAGGAGCGGGAACGGCGATGGCAGGCATGGCAATCATTGCGAGATCATCCAATGGCAGGGCACGGCTGTCTCAGCGCGCCGTCGGGGGATCTTCGGAAGTCGCGGCGCGCTGGGAAAGACGCGCCTCACCTCTCTGGGTCGCCGCGGCTTTACGGATACTTTCGCATCGACTGATGGGGGATCGCCGGCTGAAACCGCGGCGCCGTGGCGGGTGTTTTGCCATCGCACTGGCGTGGATTCTGATCGCGCTCAGCACGCCCGGCGCCAGCCACGCCGCCGATGTCGCGTCCGCTGTGGAGCGACCCGCCGGCTATCTTTTCGCCCACATGACCCGGGAGGATTACGGCCGGCTTTATTACGCGATCAGCACCAACGGCCTGCACTGGACGCCGCTGAACAGCGGGCGGCGAGTGCTGCCGGATTATCGCGGCCATCCCGACATCACGCGCGGCCATGATGGGCGGTTCTATCTCGTGGGGAATACGCCCAAGGATCCCGGCATCCGGTTTTGGGTTTCAGACGACCTGGTGAAATGGCGCCACCTGCGGGACGACCTGCCCGATCCGAAAACGCCGCCGGGCTTCTGGGGACCGGGCGGGTTTCATGGCGCGCCCAAGATGTTCTTCGACGAGGCTTCGCGGCAGTATCTCCTGACCTGGCACAGCTCGATGATTGCGCCGACCCCGAAGGACACAGAAGCCTTCTGGCGCGGCATGAGAACGCTCTACGTGCTTTCAAAGGATCTCGAAACGTTCAGCGAACCGCGCCGCCTGTTCAGTTTCGATCTGGCCACCATCGACGTGCTCATCCGGCGCGAGGGCGATCGGTATTTTGCGATCCTCAAGGACGAGAAATACCCCGACGACACCTGGCCGACGGGCAAGACCATCCGCATCAGTTCCTCCGAGAATCTCCTTGGCCCCTACAGCGAACCCGGACCGAGCATCTCCCCGAATTTCCGCGAGGCGCCGATGGTGATTCCGCACCCCGATGGACGCGGCTGGTATCTATATTGCGAACAATATCCGGGCGTCTCCTACACCCTGCTCACCGCGCCATCACTGGGCGGCGCGTGGCACGGCCTGTTTTGGAAGGATTACTCGGTGCCCGTCGGCGCGCGGCATGGCGGCTTGTTGCCGCTGAAGCTGTCCGAACTGCGCGTCCTTCAGAACGCCTTCGCGAAGCCATGATGTTCGGGGAGCGCCCGCGGCGCGCGCTCCCCATTCTGCGCAGCGTCGTTGCGCTTCAACCTGCTGCCAGGGTGCGGTAAACCACGTTGGCGCCGAACAAGCCCATCATCGCCATACAGCAGGCCACCTTGCCAATCGCGCCGGCCAGCAGACCCAGCGTCGCGCCAAGGCCAGCGCGGCTCGACTCCTGCCACGGCCGGCCTCCCGCGAGTTCAAACGCCGTCGCGCCGAGAAACGGGCCGAGGATCAATCCTGGCAGTGAGAAGAACAGGCCGATGAGACAGCCCACCACGGCGCCGGTCGTGCCGCGCCAGGTTGCGCCCAGCTTGCGCGCGCCGGCCAGAGTGGCGAGATAGTCCATCAGAATTGACAGCAACGTCAGACCGACGAGCAGCGTCATCACCAGCCAGCCGACGCCCGTCTCTCCGAAGTAAAGCTTGTGGCCGATGGCCGCGATCAACACGAGCGGCGTGCTGGGCAATCCGGGCAGGATGCTTCCCGCCACCCCGACACTCATGATCACCAGCGCCAGGACCAGTCCGATGATTTGTTCCGTTGTCATACGGCGCAAACTTACGCCAACGCGGAGTGGTGGCGCTTACAAATTCCGGAAAGATTTCGCTGAGCAGCAGCGAATGTCCCCGCACTGTGGCGGCGTCTCGGTAGAGCGCCGCATGCTTCCGCCGACTCAAATGGCGGCGCTCTGCCGAGACGCCGCTACGCCGGCTGCATCGAACAGCACCGGTGCGCGCTCAACCCGGCACGCGCAGTTGGCGCAGAGTTGCCTCGAAATCCGTCGGACAAGGCGCGGTGAAGCGAAGCCGCTTCGCCGTGCGGGGATGCGTGAACGCCAGCGTGTGCGCATGCAGCATCTGCCGTTCGGCGTGGCAGCCGGTCAGTTCCAGGAGGCGGGCGTTCTGCTTCTTGCCGTACGTTTCATCGCCCACGATGGGGAAGCCGAGGTGCTGGAAATGCACCCGAATCTGGTGCGTGCGCCCGGTGTGCAGGGTCGCCTCAACCAGCGTCGCGTAGAGCAATCGCCCGGCGACCCGGTAATGCGTCCACGCCTCGCGCCCGCCTTCGGTCACGGCCATGCGTTTGCGATGCGACGGATGCCGCGCGATGTCCGCCCGGATGTCACCCGCTTCGCGCGGGACTTCGCCGCAGAGAATGGCGAGGTAGATCTTCTCCGTCGTGCGTCCGGCGAATTGTTCCGACAGGGCGACGTGGGCCGAATCGTTCTTGGCCACGACGAGGCAGCCGCTGGTGTCCTTGTCGAGGCGATGGACAATGCCCGGACGCTCGACGCCTCCGATGCCGCTCAACTGGCCGCGGCAGTGGTGGAGCAAGGCGTTGACGAGCGTGTGTTCCTCATTGCCCGCCGCCGGATGCGTGACCAGCCCGGGCTGCTTGTTGAGCACGAGCAGATCGGCGTCCTCGAAGAGAACCTCGATCGGGATGTCCTCCGGCTGTGCCTCGGCCGCGCGCGGTGCCGGAAAGTGGACCTCGACGGTTTCGCCGGCGCGCGGGCGATGCGTCGGCTTGACGGGCTGGCCGTTGATGCGGATGTGCCCCTCGTCGATGAGCCGCTGCAAAGCGCTGCGCGACACGGCCGGATAACGCGCGTGGAGAAAGACATCGAGCCGCTCATTGGGCTGCGAGGTTTCGATGGTGAAGGTTTCGGTGCGCGCAGACATGGGAGTCGCGGCGAAAGTGTCGGCGGGTCAGCTTCCGCTCCGCGCCCGCGAGCGCGCCGCCTCATCGCCGAGCGACAGGATGAAAAGCAGCCCGACGCCGATGCAGATGGCGCTGTCGGCCACGTTAAACGCCGGGAAGCCCGCCTCCTGCCCGTCGCGGCGCAGGACGTGGAAATAAAGGAAGTCGATCACATGTCCGACGCGGAGGCGATCGATGAGATTTCCACAGATGCCACCGAAGATGAGGCCGAGCGCGATCTGTCCGCCGAGGCGATGGACTTCAAAGTGATGCCGCGTGAAGAACAGCACCACCAGCGCGACGGCGGCCACGAGGGCGAGCATCGCGTTGTTGCCCGTGAACATGCTCCAGGCGGCGCCGGTGTTGCCCCAATGCACCAGCCGGAAAAAACCTGGAATGACGGCGCGCTCCTCGCCCATCAGCGGGATGTAGTGCATCACCGCCACCTTGGTCAACTGGTCGAAGACCAGCACGATGACCGCGATGATCGCGATGCGGGCGTTGTGGGTCGGCTTAGTCAAACTTGCCCCGGTGTTTAGTGGCGGGAGGGCGGATTGACAAACCAATTCATGCGCCGTCTCCCGTCTTGCGCCCCCGAGGCAATCGTGGAATATCGCACCGGGACACGAGCCATCATGCCAACCGCCCAGGAACAATTCGACGACGCCATGTTCGACTTCAGCATGGGCGCCTACGACGACTGCATCGCGAAGCTGCGGGCGATCCTCCTTGCTGAACCGGAGCACTTCGACGCGCAGCTCGCTCTCGGCATGACCTATTGCCGCAAGGGCGATTTCAAAACCGCGATCACCGAGGGGCACAAGGCGGAGCAGTTGCGTCCGCAGGAGCAGCTCGCGCATACCAACCTCTCGCTGTTTTACATGAAGGCGGGCGACAAGCAGACCGCCGAGCATCACGGCTTGCAGGCGCGCATCTCCTCGTGGCGCGGCAACATGGCAGCGCCGAGCGTTAAAACTGCTGAAGAATCGGAGTTGACCGTCGCCGCACCATCGCCCCCGCCCGCGCGTCCGCCGCTGAAACCTCGCGATATGCCGTGGAAGAAAAAAACGGCATCACCCTCCGAATCGCCCCGCGCTGAATCTGCCAACCCCAATCCGAATCCCGAACCGAAATGAAATCCGCTTACGAACTGGCGATGGAGCGCCTCAACAAAACCTCTCCGACCGTCAAAATCACCGACGCGCAGAAGCGAAAAATCGCCGATCTCGACTCCAAGTGTCAGGCGAAGGTCGCCGAGCGCGAAATCGGGCTGAAGGCGGAGATCGTCCAAGTGGCGCAGAGGGAGGACTTCGAGGCAGTCGAGAAGCTCGAACAGCGACTCGTCCTCGAGCGCAAGGCCATCCAGGCCGAGTTCGAGGATAAGAAAGAAGCCGTGCGGAAATCCTCCGGACGCAAATGAACCAATGCCGGAGGCGCCGCGCGGCGAGAGAGAACAACACGCCACCAACCTGCTCCACGCCACGTGTTGCCGCAGGCTGCGAACCGCCTTCTGGACGATTTTGCTCCGCGTCTGCGGGAGCTGACGCAGTCTCAATTGAAAGGGAGGATCGTTGATTCCACCGGCAAGGCGCTGCGCGACGAAGACTTTCTCCGCAAGCTGTTCGGCGCAATCTACGATTGCCTGCCCAGGCCGATCCATCGCTTCGTTGGCGAGGACGCGTTTGTCGCTTATTGCCTCCGAAATCGACGTCGGTTTCTGGACTAATACCACCGCGCCGGCCCGCGTGTCTTGCTTCGGGCGCGGGCTCTGGATTAGCCTGCGCGGACATGCGGTTGCTTGATCGCTATTTGTTTCGCGAATTGCTCGTCCCGCTGGGCTATTGCCTCAGCGGCTTTTTGATTTTTTCCATCGCCTTCGACCTGTTCGACAAACTCAGCAACTACCAGCGCGCGAGCCTGACGGCGCTGGACATCGCGGAATACTACCTGGTCACGACGCCCGAACTGATGGTCGAAGTGCTGCCGGTGGCCTTCCTGCTGGCCATTCTCTACGCGCTGACCAATCACGCGCGCCACCAGGAGTTGACCGCCATGCGCGCCGCGGGCCTCAGCCTCGCACGCATCTCGGCGCCGTATCTGTTCGTCGGATTTCTCCTCAGCCTCGGGCTTTTTGCCCTGAACGAACTCTGGGTGCCGCGGTCGGCGGACGCGGCCGAGCAGATTCGCCGCCGTCGCATCACGGACTCGGTGATGCGCGCCGCCACCCAGGGAGCCATCAAGGTGGGTTTTGTCCTGCGCGGAGGCGGGACCTGCTATTTCGGCGCGTATAACCTGGAATCCACGGTGGCTCTGGACATGCATTTGGTTCTGCCCGAGCCGGACGGCGGCTGGCAGATCATCCAGGCGCCGGCCGGGGTCTGGACCAATGGAGCGTGGACCTTGTTCAACGCCGAGATTGATATCTATCCGCCGGAGGTCGGCGCGACGCCGCTGCACTCGCGGACGAATCAACTCGTGGTGACACGGATGATCGAGACGCCCGAACAGGTGAAAAGCCATGTGCGCGTCAGCCGCCTGCTCGCGAAGCCTTCGGACGCCGCCAAGCGGGCGCAGCTTTCCATCGCGCAAATTCGCGAGACCGAGGACTACTACCGCAATGATCCGGTCAAGATGATGGTGCTGGAGACGCAATACCACGGGCGCATCGCCGCACCGTGGACGTGCCTGATGGTGGTGCTGATCGCCATTCCATTCGGCGCCGCGCCGGGACGGCGCAACGTCTTCGTCGGGGTGGCTTCGAGCATCTTCATCTGCTTCACGTATTTCATCCTGATGCGACTGGGCCTCGCACTCGGTACCGGTGGTTATCTCCCGGGGTGGCTGGCGGCGTGGGCGCCCAATCTCTTTTTCGGGACGCTGGGTCTTGCGCTGGCCTGGCGCATTCGCTGACCGCGCCGCCCGGTTTCGGGTCCTGGACCAAGCCCCCGTGGCGCAGACTTCCAAGTCTGCGGTATCGCCGGTTTCCAACCGGCTGGGGCCGGCCAAGACGACGCGGACTGGACGGTGCAACGGCTCGCAGGCTGGAAGCACTGCGATACAGCAGGTTGGGAAACCAATGTCGAGATGCGCCGGCCGGATCCCGCGCGGCCTCGCGGTACTTTGCGCTCCGCTCCGGGTGTGCTTAACTGCGCCGCGTGAGCGACGAACTTTCCGAACTCAAGGAACGCTACGCGCGGCTGCAACTGCTGCACCAGGTCAGCCACGTGATTCATTCCACGCTGGATCCCGAGGAGGCGTTGCACCTGATTCTCGCCGAGGCGGTGCGTCTGATGCGGGCCAGCAGCGGCTCGGTCGTGCTCATCAATCCCACCACGGGCCTGCTCGAAATCCAGGCGGCGCAGGGTCTTCCTGAAGAGGCGCGCCGTCTCAAGCTGCGCGTGGGCGCGGGCATCACCGGCTGGGTGGCCCGCACCGGCAAGCCGGCGTGCGTCGGCGACGTGCAGGGCGATCCGCGCTACGTGCCGGTGCGGGACGAAGTGCGTTCCGAACTGGCCGTGCCGCTGGAGGTGCGCGGGGAAACGCGCGGCGTGCTCAATGTCGATTCGGACCGGCCGGAGGCATTCAGCCAGGACGATCAGGAACTTCTCGAAGCTCTGGCGGTCGAGGCGGCGCGCGTCATCCAGAACACCTGGCTTTACGAGCAGCTCCGGCAGAAGGCGCGGCTCTTCGAGACGCTGGTGCGCGTCGGGCAGACGATCAGTTCCACGCTCAATCTCGACGAGGCGCTCCCGGTCATCACGGAACAGGCCTGCGCGCTGATGGACGCCAAGATGTGCTCGGTGCTGCTGCTCGACGAGTCGCGCGAATGGCTGGATCTCAAGGCCTGTCACGGTGCGGGCGACGCCTACCTCCGGAAACCACGGCTAAGCGTGGCAGACTCGTTCATCGGCGTGGTCATCCGCCGCCGGAAACCGCTCCAGGAGGAGAACGTGCAGCATTCCGGCCGCTACCAGAACGCGGTGATGGCCGGCGAGGAGGGGTTGGTCTCGCTGCTCAGTGTGCCGCTGGTGTTCAGCGGCCAGATCATCGGTGCGCTCAACCTTTACACGGCCACGCCGCACAATTTTTCCAACGAGGAAGTTCGCATTGTCTCCGCGCTGGCCGACCTTTCCGCCGTCGCCATCGAGAAGGCCCGGCTTTATGAGCGCGTGGTGGATGTCGAGGAGCAACTCCGGCAGAACGAGAAGCTCTCCGCCCTCGGACTGCTGGCCGCCGAGGTGGCGCACGAGATCCGCAATCCGCTCACGGTGATGAAGATGCTCTACCACTCGCTCAACCTGCAGTTCGGGCCGGGCGATCCCCGCACCAGGGACGTGGAGATCATGGGCCAGAAGATGGATCACCTGAACAAAATCGTGGAGCAGGTGCTCGATTTTGCCCGCAGCACCGAGCCGACGCTGGAGCCGGTCAGCGTCAACCAGATCCTCGAAGACCTTGGCCTGCTGACGCGCCACAAGTTCAAGAATCACGGCATCGAACTGGTGCGGCGTCTTGAGCCCGACCTGCCGCCGGTGATGGCCGATGCCACCCAGCTCGAACAGGCCTTTCTCAACCTCACGCTCAACGCCGTGCAGGCGATGCCCCAGGGCGGTCGGTTGATCATCAGCACGCGCGCCGTGCGGGTGCCGCGCCGCGAAGGCCGGCTTTCGTGGGTGGCGGTCGAGTTTGCCGACACGGGTGAAGGCATGACTGCGGAACAGCAGCGCCGCGCGTTCACGTCGCTGCTGGCCACGACCAAGCGCGAAGGCACCGGCCTCGGCCTCGCCATCGTGCGCCGGGTCGTCGAGACCCACCGCGGCCGGCTCAAAGTCCGCTCGCGCCCGGGCGCCGGGACGACGTTCAGCATCTGGCTGCCGGTGTGAGCGGTGCTCCCGCATTCAGCGGCTTGGACTCGATCCGGTCTGCTTCGCCGCGAAGGTCGCACGGCAGATTTCTTCGTAGCACAGAATTGCATTCGGCTGGGCTGGCGGCAGGCACGGCACCTCCCTGGGCGAACGGCTGTGCGGACTGCAAATCCGAAGTTTCGTCTTCTTATCGCCATCGCCAGGCACCGCACGATTGCCTGCCTTGCCATCCTCGCTTTGCTCTTTTCTCTGGTCTTGCCCGCCCTCGCCGCCAGCCCGGCGGTTTGGACCAACTCGGCCACGTAGTCTTCGAGGTTTCGCGGCAGGGCAATGTTCACGGCCCTGCGAAAATTCGCTGCGAAAATGCGTCAAAAGGCAATCCAGCGTTCGCTGGCAATCGTCAGGGCGACGGGCGCGGACACCGGCACCACGGCGCGGGCCCTCCCCTTTTGCGAATGCGCGCTAATGGTGCAGGTCACCCGTGCTGCTACCTGCCTCGCTGCCTGCTTCGGAATTGATTCCGCGGAGCAGAACTGTTCAGTTACGCAGCATCCAATCAAGGAAAGCCGCAGGAGTGGCGTGGTATGTGGGGAAACTTGAGGAATCCCGAACGGTGGGTTGGTTCGCCGCGAACGAACCAGTGGATGATGAAGTGCCGGACGTGCCCGCCAGCCAAGACAGCAATCGCCTGCCGCGCAAATGAGTTCTCTTCCTTCCACCATCACGCGATGACCGTGTGCCTCGCAATCGCCAAGGACCACCGGACCACAACCGGTTCCGCCTGCTCTCCACTGCATAATGTCCTCGATTCCGGAATCCGCTTTCAGCGCCACCCCTTCCCTCAACCGCACCGCCCATGAAAACCGACATGGCCCGACAGCTCAGCGTCTCGGCCCACGCAGCACGGCTTCTTCCTCCCACCAAAACAGGAAAGTGCAGATCGCCTGCGCTAGTCCATTTTATCCGAGGTAGCTTCTTCGCAAAGTTCGCGGCGCACACACGCTCAATCCGTTGCGGAATCGCTTGCGGGCTTCTGCTTCTCGCCACAGACGCCGTGCGCGCTGACAGCACCACCGGCGAAATTTCCGAAGCCGAAGTCATTGCGTACGCGAAGAACATCTGGGGTTGGAGCGAGTTTTCTGACAACGCCATCATAGTGGCCCTCGACGGTTCGTATGCTGGCTTCCCATTCCGCGACTACGTGAAGGCGCTCATCGTGGGCTGGGATTTCCAGAACCTCTACGGGAAGGGCAAGCTGAAGGAAGCGGGTGGCGTGCTTGCAAAATACGCCGCAAAGCAAGTGGTGAACCGGGGACTCAAGGGAATTGGGATGAGTGGTGTGGTTCCGATTGCCAACCTTGCAGCTTGGCCGGTGGAGTGGGGCATCAATAGGTTTGAGGTCGCCGTCGAAGCTTCAGCACACGAGCTTCACCTGCGTTATTATTTCGCCGCTCGCGCCCACAACTCGTACGCAGCCATCGTAAGCGCCGCCCCCGGGGAGTTGATTGAAGCCGACGTAACCGGAGGATTTCTCACAAAGAGCGATCAAGGCTGGCTTTATCGCTCTGGCGGGTTCGTTAATAGTGTCCCCGGCATGACCCCTGCCGATCTTTTCAACGAAGCCGAACACCACTGGCTGCTCGCAGAAGCCAAAGCCGCTCTCGAAAACGACAACGTCACGCTTCGCGAAGCTTTTGGTCGCGTGATCGCGCCCTCTGGTCCGGTTATCGCCACCGACCTCGTTGACCAGACCATCACCGAAGGGCAAGCCGCTACGTTCATGGTGTCTGCCACGGGCAACGAACCGCTCACGTACACTTGGTTCTTCAACGGCGTGCAAGACGTTGGATCAGACGGGCCAAGTTGGACCGTCAGCGATCCCGGCCAATACCAGGTGAGAGTTCGCGACTCCCTCGGCCGGGTGGCGCAAAGCCGTATCGCGGTCCTCACCGTCAATCCGGCGGCTGCTCCGGTCGTGCTCACTGCTCCTGCCGCCGGGGCAAACTTGTCCGGCACCATCACCGTGCGCGCCAGCGCGCCTGAGGCAGGCAAAGTGGAATTCTGGCTCGATGGTGAACGCCGTTTTACCGATTCATCAGCACCCTTCACATGGGCGTGAAACACCGCGCTCGACGAGGATTCACCGCACGAAATCGTGGCAAGAGCGTACGCCGGCCCGACGCTGCTCGGTTCCACGCTTCCTCGCGTCGTGACCGTGGCCAATGGACCGGCACCCACTTGCACCGACTCGCTCGAACCAAATGAACGCTCCACTTCTGCTGCATCACTCGCCCTTGGCGGTAATGTCTCGGCCTACATCTGCACTTCCACCGACGTGGATTGGTTCCGCGTGGACGTGGCAACTCCCGGCTCATCTTCCCCCATCGGAGGTTAGTTTCCAAGCGACACAGCCAATAATGACAGGGGCCAGGTGGGGCTTTATGTGTTGTCTCTAATACATGGTTGTTTTACTTGCCAGCGGCCCCGGCTTCCGCCACGCTGGGGTCTGGC
>JBBRWD010000102.1:0-26479 GCA_038249465.1 Limisphaerales bacterium
CAGCTTGCGCATCTCGCGCGGCGTGAAGATCTCGATCTCGGTCGCCGCCTCTTTCGCCCGGGCCACCATCTCAATGCGCCGGTCGCCCCTGGGCAGGTAACCCCGCTGCTCGGCGAAGTGGAGCAGGGTGCCGATCCTCTTCCGATAACAGTTGCGCGAGCAGCCGCCGTGCTGCAAGCCGCGCAGGAAATCCGCGATCACCGGCGCGGTGGCCGCGGCGAGCGTTCCGCCGACCGCATCGCGAAACCGTTCCAGCCTCCACCGCAGGTCCTGCAGATACACCTCGCTGGCGCCATCCGCCTGCTTGGCGGCCATCATTTCCTCGATCACTTCCGCCACCGTCTTGCGGGGCAGACCCTGCGGATGATGCTTCAGGTAGAAGTTCGCCGCCTCCAGCAGCGAGAGGCCGCCCAGCTTCTGCCACGCCTCGGCAAACTGCAGGGCGGCCATTTCGAGCGGAGTGCCGGTGGGCTGGAGCGCCGCCACGGCGCGCACGTAGGCCAGACGGTCCTCGTTGCGCAATTCCAGGACGTTCAATTCACCGGCGGACAGCTTGCTCGCGATGGTCTCCGCCTCGGTGATGGCGAGCTGCAGGTCGGAGAACATGCGCCGCTGGCGCTGGTCGCCCAGGTAGTGGACGACGGTGTACTGCGGGTAGCCCCTGACCGGCGTGCGGTAGATTTTGACGAGGGTATGCCCGCGTTTGATGACCTTGGGAAACTTCATTTTCGACATGGGCGAAGTCTGTCAGAACCCAGTCAGAACGAAAAGGTAAAAGTGCCAATACACCAATGAAACTGCATTAAATGAGCGTCCCGCTGGGGCTCGATTCATATTGGGCAGGCGTTTCGCTATAAACATTTCATCCCTACGGGGCCAAAACAGCGGTGCCGCGACACCTACTAACAAGACCTTGGAATGGGCCAGCAGAAGACACTTGGGCCCACCCCTCACGGGTAGGGCGCGTCTGTCCCCAGCGCGCCGTCGGGTTGGCCGGGAGTGGTTTCGCGGCGCGCTGGGACAGACGCGCCCCACCTAGTCCGGGTGTCGTCCTTCCCACTGCCTGGGGAGTAATGCGCTTGCCTAAAATTGATTCGCGCCCACTGCCTCGGAGTCAACCTTGCCAGCGACCTGCTGCTGGTTTTGCGTTTGCCATCAACTGGACCGATGGGCAGTTTGATGCGCATGAAGAAATTCGTTCTCATTCTCGCCCTAGGTTCAATCTCGCTGGCTGGCGTGCTTTGCGCCGCGGACAAGCCGGCGACCACGGAGAAGCCCGCCGAACCCGCCGCTGAGAAGGACAAGAAACCCAAGGACGACGGCTCCGAGAAGAAGGTGATCACCACCAACAGCGTGGTCATAGGCGGACAGAAGGTCGATTACATCGCCACGGCCGGAGTGATCGCCCTGCGCGACCGCGAGGAGAAGCCGGTGGCGGAGATTTTCTACATCGCCTACACGCGAAGCGATGCCACGAATCTCATCAAACGCCCCGTGACTTTCTCGTTCAACGGCGGGCCGGGCTCATCGTCGGTCTGGATGCACATGGGTCTGCTCGGACCACGCCGCGTGGTGCTCGAAGAAAACGGCGGACCGGTGCCACCGCCCTACAAGCTGACCGACAACGAATGGTCGCTCCTTGACGAGTCGGACCTCGTCTTCATCGATCCCGTCGGCACCGGTTACAGCCGCACCATCAAGCCCGATGACGCGCGCAAGTATTTCAGCGTAGCGGAGGACACGGCATCGGTGGCGGAGTTCATCCGCATTTATTGCTCGCGCAACCTTCGCTGGCAGTCGCCGAAGTTCATCATCGGTGAGAGCTACGGCACCACGCGCGCCGCGGCGCTCTCCGGCGAGCTTTCGCGTCGGCAAAAGATGAACGTCAACGGCATCATCCTCGTCTCGACGGTGCTGAACTTCCAGACGCTCTCGCTCTCGCGGGGGAACGATTTGCCCAACGTGCTTTACCTGCCGGGCTACACCGCAACGGCGTGGTATCACAAGAAACTGCCGGCGGAATTGCAGCAGAAACCTCTGGCGGACGTGCTGGCCGAAGTCGAGAAGTTCGCGGCCGGCGATTACAACGCCGCACTGCTGGCCGGCGCAGGACTGTCCACCGAGGAACGTCGCAGCGTCGTGGCACGGCTGGCGCGCTTCACCGGCCTGCCGGCCGATCTGGTGGACCGCCTCGACCTGCGCATTCCGCTCGGGCGTTTCAGCGTCGAGTTGCTGCGCGCGGAGGACAAGGTGATTGGACGCTTCGACAGCCGTTACACGGGATTGGTGCGTGACCGGGCCGCCAGTTCAGCGCCGTTCGACCCCAGCGCGGAGGATGTGTTCAGCGTATTCGCCTCGACCTTCAACACCTACATCCGCAGCGAACTGAAATACGAGAGCGACCGCAACTACGAGATTCTGGCCAGCGTGGGGCCGTGGGATTGGGATGCGGAGAACAGCTTCCTCAACGTCGCCGAGACGCTGGCGGACAGCATGACGCGAAATCCGTTTCTCAAGGTGGCGGTGGCCTCCGGTTTCTACGACATGGCGACACCCTACTTTGCCACTCGCTACACGGTCAACCACCTCGCCCTGCCTCCTGCCTTGGCGAAAAACATCACACTCGATTACTACACCGCCGGCCACATGATGTACCTCAACCTGCCCGACCTGAAGAAGCAGAAAGCCGACCTCGCGCGATTCGTGAAGTCGGCTTCGGGAAATTGAAGTTGAGGATCGCGCGGGCTACTCCGACGCAAGGATCTTGCTGAGCTTGTCGCTGAACGTCTGGAGGCTCTCGGTGTCCTTGGTCTGCTTGCCGGGCATCTCGGTGATGCCCCAATCCTCATAGCCGATGCTGTCGAGCGCCTTCATGATGGCCGGCCAGTTATTGTCGCCCTGGAAGAACTCGACGTCGAATCCCTTCGCCTTGCCATATTCCTTGAAGTGGACTTTGATGATACGCTTGCCGAGCAGCGGAATCCACGTTTCGGGCGGGCTGAATTTAATGACATTGCCGGTGTCGAAGTGCCAGCCGACCATCGGGCTGTTGATTTCATCCACGTACTTAACGGCCTGCTCGGGTGTGGTGATGAAATTGTTCCAGACATTCTCGATGGCGATCTTCACCCCCAGTTCCTCCGCCAGCGGGATGGCCAGGCGAATCTGTTCGATCGATCGCTTCCAGCATTCGTCGTAGCTGGTGTTCTTGTTGACCACGCCCGGGACGAGCAGCACGGAAGTTGCGTCGTAGCGCTTCGCATCGCGCAGAGATTGCTTGAGCCCCTCAAGACCCTTGGCGCGCACCTCGGCATTCGTATCGGAGAGCGTGTCCTTCCAGTGCGTCGAGCAACACACGCTGGCCGCTTTCAATCCACTCGCGACGAGCGCCTTCACGACCTCGTCCTGATTCATGTGGCTCGACAGCTCCACTCCGTCGAAGCCGGCGGCCTTCATCGCCTTGAAGCGTTCCTCCAGCGAGCCCTTGAGGCCGAGGGTGTCGATCATGACGGCTTTCTTGATCGACCGCTCCGGCGCGGCCCAGAGCATCGACGGCACAAGCACTGCCGCGGTCAGGATGACTATGCCAGTCCGGAAAAATCCACGACGGGTGAAATTCATATTCATATCGGATGAGAGTTGATTCATGTCCAAATGTCAGTTCACGAGAACTTGGTGATGCCCGGCATCGCGACTTTCACTTCGGGCGCGGGAGTGTCCCAGGTCACATTATCCGGGACGAGTTGTTGCTTGGAGTTGAGCATCTGCTCGTAGGTGATTTCCTGTCCGGTGTAGGCGGCCATGCGCCCCATCAGCGCGATGAGCGTGCTCTTGGCCATGCGGTCGCCGTCGTTGAGCGGTTTGCCGGCGCGGATTGAAGCGAAGAGATCCTGGTGTTCCACCAAATACATGCTCGGGCGCTTGCCGGCATACTTCCAGGTTTCCTCGCCCTGGAGGTTCTTGAGGTGCGGCATGCCGGCAAAGCCCATTTCGTAAGCGGTGCCTTTGTCGCCATAGAACACGCCGAGGTTGTTGTTGGCGCATCCGGCTTGCTGACGCGCGAAGGCAAAGCCGCGCCCGCCGTTGGCGTATTCGTACACGACCTCAAAATGATCGTAGATGTCGCCGAAACGCGGCGCAGTGCGCACCTGGCGTCCGCCATGCGCGCTGCACTTCACTGGAGGAACATCGCCGTTGGCCCAGCTCATCCAGTCGAGCGCATGCACCGCCTGTTCCGTAATGAAATCGCCGGAGAGCCAGGTGTAATAATACCAGTTGCGCATCTGCTTTTGCAGGTCGGTCTCGTCGGCGGGATTGGCGCGGTCCCAGAGAAAGCCAGTGTTGTAGGTCACGTAGCTGGTCCTTACAGCGCCGATGTCGCCGGCGAGGATCCGCTCGAACAGCGCCTTCTCGGCGAGATTATAGCGCCAGCAGAAGCCGGCGATGATGGCAAGGTTCTTCTTCTTCGCCTCGGCCGTGCTTTCGAGGATCGAGCGGACACCCGGCGCGTCGGTGGCGACCGGCTTCTCCACGAACAGGTGCTTGCCCGCGGCCACCGCGGCTTTCACGTGCTGTGGACGGAATCCCGGCGGCGTGGCCAGAATCACCAGGTCCACGCCGCTGTCGATGACCGCCTTGTAGCTGTCGAAGCCGACGAAGCGATTGCCCTCGGGCACATTGACACGGTCCTTGATCTTCTCGGCACCGCCCAACTCCTTCACCGCGCCGGCCACCTGCTTGTCATAGATGTCGCCCACCGCGGTCAACATCGCGTTCGGGTCGGCGTTAAGAGCATCCTGCGCCGCACCCACACCACGCCCACCGCAGCCGACGAGACCGACCTTGATGGTGTCGCCCGGCGAAGCGGCGCGCGAGGTGTTGAATAGAAGCGGCGCCGCCAGCGTGGACGCCAGCATGGCACCCGACGAGGTTTTCAGGAAATGGCGGCGGTTGGTCAGAGGCGACGAGTTCTCATTCATAGATTTGGGGTTTCGGTTGATGTGAGTGTTACGAAGGCGCCCAGCCTGCGTCAACCTCCGCGACGGCCCAGGCTAACTAGGTGGCTCCGAATGCTCGCAGGAACGATCAATGGACGCCGGGAAAACACACCTATTCGGCAGCAGATGCCGATTTCTTGCGGGAGGAGGCAACCCGATCCGCCGAAGGACAAAGCACCCGCAACTCGCACCCTGCGCAATCCGGCTGGCGCGCCCCGCACCGCCGCCGTCCATGCCAGATGAGCCAGTGGCTGAAGAGGGTCCACTGTGCGCGCGGCACCAGCGGCAGGAGTTCCTGCTCGATCTTCTCCGGCGTGGTCGCGCGCGTCAGCCCGAGCCGCTGCGCCAGTCGCGAGACATGCGTGTCCACGACGATGCCGGCGTGGACGGCAAAGGCATTCCCGAGCACGACATTGGCCGTCTTGCGTCCGACGCCGTCAAGATGCGTCAACTCCTCCATGGTCCGCGGCACCTCACCGCCATGCAGCGCGATGAGTTTGCCGCAGCACGCCTGGATGTTTTTCGCCTTGTTGCGGAAGAACCCGATCCGACGCACGGCGTTTACCAGTTCAGGCAGCGGTGCGGCGGCGTAATCCGCGGCACGCCGGTATTTCTGGAAGAGGTCGGCCGTGACAAGGTTGACCTGTTTGTCGGTGCATTGGGCCGAGAGAATCGTGGCGATGAGCAACTCCAGCGGGTTCGAGTAATGCAACTCGCAGTGGGCGTCGGGGTAGGCGCGTTGCAGCGCGGCGATGATTTGATGCGTCCGCAGGGCGAGTGACGACTTCGATTCGCGGGGCATGAATACGCAGCCGTCTCAGGCGCGGCGAGCCGTCTTCGGACGAAGCGCGGGCGGAGCGAAGGCGACGTTGGCATAGATTTCCCTCAACGCCACGGTGATCTGGAGCGAAGGCAGTTCGAGCGAAGCATCGAGACCGGCCGCCTCGCGCAGCAGCCACTGGCCGGCATCGCTGCGGATGAACAGCTCGATGCGCGGCTCGTTCTGGCTGACCAGCAAATACTCCTTGAGTGAGGGAATGTGCCGGTAGTGCTCGAACTTCTTGCCGCGATCGTAGGCTTCAGTCGAATCCGACAGCACCTCCACGAGGATCGCCGGATTGACCACGGTGTCCTGCGCGTCGTCGGCGAACGTGAGCGGCCCGCAGATGACCGATAGATCCGGGTAGGTGTAGAGGCCGGTCACTTCGACCTTCAGGCGCAGGTCGCTGTTGAAAGGAACGCAGCTCCTCCCTTGGAGCCTGTTTCCAAACTCGCGGCCAAGGTTGGTTGCAATGAGGCTATGCAGGAGCGAACCGCCCGCCATCGCGAACATCTCACCGTCGAAGAACTCGCTCTTGAATTCCGCCTTGCGCTCGATGACGAGATACTCGGCTTCGGTCAGCTTCTGGATGGATTCAGCAACAGCCATGTTCAACACGCGTCTCTCTACTCTTCGGCGACGCACCTCGCAAGGTCGAAAGCACCGGTCCCGGGTCTCAGGGCGCGGGACAGGATTCTTCGGTTACGCGGCGAGGGTCAGACTGTCGTTGCGGGCGGCGTGAGTATTGAGCCGGTCCTTCCAGAACTCCGCCAGGCGGCGACTGCTGTGGATGCAGCGCAAGGCCAGGACGTGCTCGGCGCCCGGTTCGCCCCAGAACATGCCTGACTGCTTGCACCGGGCGCCGATCACCGTCTTGCAGCCGGCTTCGATCACGCCGGAGCCGATGAACAAGCCCTGGCGGCGGAAGGTGCCATATTGCATGCGCGCGACATTGTTGACGAAGTAACCCAATACCTTTTCGACGGCTTGGGCTCGGGCTTGGCCGGCGCATTCCCGGCGGGCTTGGGCGATCAGGGATTCCACCTGGTCGTTGAGCAGGCGGCGAGCCCAGCGGCCGAGGCGCTTTTTGTAGTCGGGGTGCTCCTTGCTGCCCAGCAGCGCCACCAACACCTGGCCGGCGTGTTCGAGCGCATGATAGAAATCCACGATCTGGAGCGCCGTGGGAAAACAGAGTCGCCCCATCCTGGCCAGGCCCTCCGCCCCGTCGATGAGCAGCACGACCTGGAGCGCCAGGGCTAGGCCCCGGCGGATCGCGTCCTGGCGCAGCATTGGACCAAATGCGTCGATGGAGCCAAAGCTGGAGACGTAGGTGGTCGATTCATAGTCCCGCACCGGATGGCCCTCTTCATCCGTTTGGTGCTGGGTAAAGACGCAGCCCAAGTAAGCCGAGCGGGTCTTGGCACTGCCATCGGCTTGTTTGCCCGCCCGTCCGACCAATTCCTCCTTGCGCATGGGAACCCCGGTGGCATCGGCACTGACATACATCTTGGGCACGGCGCGGCCGCCGGGTTGGGCCTCCCGCTCCTGCTAGGCCTGGGCCGCCGCGCCCACCCGCTGGACCTGGCGTTGAATTTGCCGCGCCGAAACCCGGATGCCGCCCGTTTCCAGCAGATGGGTCTCCGCCTTTTGGTAGCTGGTTTCATCGGCTCCCTCCAAACAGACCAAGCGCGCCAGCGCCGGCGTCTGCCCCGTCTCCAACCCCAGCGCCGCATCGGCCGGATAATGCCCCTGCTGCTTGCCGGCATGATAGTAGTAGTCGCGTGCGAGGGTGAAAGAACCGAACAGACCCTGGACCTGGCGGGCTTCCCGCCCCTTGCGCTGCTGGCCCGGCGGGGGCTGGTAGGCCGCATCGATCCGGTCGGCCGCCGCTTGCAGCAGAAATCCCACCAGTGCGGTGGCCGGCTGGAAGAGCGCGGTGCGGACCAAGACTTCCAGTTGTTGGACGGCCGGCCCGTTGGGTTCCTGCTCCTGAAACTGCGCCATCAACTGTTGGATTTCCTGGTCTTGGGCCAGGAGGAGGTGGGGCGTCGGGTCTTTTTTTTTGAGCCGGCCTGCCGTTGCGCACGGGTTTCTTGGATGAGGAGTCGGGCATATTCGCCGACCAGGGTCTGAAAGGTTTGATAGTTGGCGGTGTGTTGGGCCACCAACTCGACTTGGTCGCCGGGAACGTAGCGCGTGCGAGTCTTACCCTGTTCCCGGCATTGGAGGTTGTAGTAGGGGCCGTTGGGGCCTTGGCCCATGACACAAAGTTTGCCCGGCTCCATGTGCCGGATCTGGGCGATTTGTTGGAGGATTTGCGCGGCGTCGGGTTGTTTCATGGCCGCAGTATATACTACCGTATATATCACGCCATCAAAAATGGCCCTTTTGAGTCATTTTCCCGAAGAGAGTCATGCGCCCCGGGTCTCAAACCAACTCCGGCTCTTCGATCCGCTTCGGCCGGCGCACCAGCGGCGTGCCGTCGCTGGCTTCCGGATACTCGAAGATCTTGCCCTCGAAGTTGCGGATGACCACCCGGTCGGCATTGCGGCTCAGCACATACTCCGGATTGACCGGTACCTTGCCACCGCCGCCCGGGGCGTCGATGACGTATTGCGGCACGGCGTAACCGCTGGTATGCCCGCGCAATCCCTCCATCAACTCCAACCCCTTGCGCACGCTGGCGCGCAAATGCGCGGAGCCGGCAATGAGATCGCACTGGTAGAGATAATACGGCTTCACCCGGCACATCAGGAGCTTCTGCACGAGAGAGCGCATCACGACGACGTCGTCATTCACGTGCCGGAGGAGCACCGACTGGTTGCCCAGCGGAATACCTGCATCGGCGAGGCGCTCAAGGGCGTCGCGGGCCTCGACCGTGAGTTCGCGCGGATGATTCGTGTGGATGCTGATGAAGAGCGGATGGAACTTCCGCAGCGTGGCGCACAACTCCGGCGTGATGCGTTGCGGTAGAAAGATCGGGATGCGCGAGCCGATGCGCAAAAATTCCACGTGGGGAATCGAGCGCAATTCGCCGAGCAAATGCGCGAGTTTATCGTCGCTGAAGAGCAGCGGATCGCCTCCGCTGAGCAACACGTCGCGGATCTCCGCATGCTGCCGGATGTAGTCAATCTGGCGCGCAAACTCCGGATGGAAATCGTAGCCGCTGGCGTTGCTGACCAGCCGCGAGCGCGTGCAATAGCGGCAGTAGCTCGCACACCGGTCGGTGACGAGGAACAGCACGCGATCCGGATAGCGATGCACCAGGCCGGGAACGGGCGAATGCTCGTCCTCGCCGCACGGGTCGCTCATTTCCCAATCGGCCGTGCGGGTTTCCTCGATGCGCGGAATCACCTGCCGACGAATCGGGCAACGCTCATCCGCCGGGTCGATGAGGTTGAAATAGTAGGGCGTAATGCCGAGGGCGAGCTTGGTATTCGCCAGGCGCGTCCCGGCCACCTCTTCGGGCGTGAGCATGGGCATCAGCCGCTGAAGTTGTTCGAGGTTGCTGATGCGATGCTTCAACTGCCAGTGCCAGTCGTTCCAGTCGGACTCGGGTACATCGTGCCAGAAGCCGCGTCCTGCGGGATGGAATTCCTTGAGACTCTTCAATCGGGCTGGGTCAGGCTCGCTATCAGCCGCGCCCTGGTCGGAGTTTGACTTCATTATTCGTGGGCGAACATTATCCGTGAACCCGATCGTGTCAAGGATCCCACCGGAGCCTCCTCAAGACAACGACTTGCCTCCGTCCGGCTCAGGGGGATGTGGCTCTATCCGCGAGATCCTATCGCGAAATCCAGACCCAAACCAACTGGCGACGTGCCGCCCACTGCGGCGCCGAGACTCAACGGGTTTTAACATGACAAACAGGCGGGCTGCGGATAAGCATCAGTGCGATCAAAAACACCCGCATGACCATGAAAAATCCACTCGCCCTTCTGCTGCTCTCGATGCTCGTTCCCACCTGGCTGGCTGCCGCCGATTTGGCCGCGGAGGTGAAAGCCGCCGCGAACAAGCTGGCTGAGAAACCCAGCTACGGCTGGACTTCGACGCCAAAATATCAGCCCGAGTTTCCCGGGCTCAGCCTCAGCCCCACCGAGGGCAAGACGGAAAAGGATGGCTACACCTTCGTGGTGTTCAGCTACAACGACAATGAGGTTGAGATGGCCTTCAAAGGCGGCAAGGGAGCCATCAAACTTCAGGACGAGTGGAATTCCGAGTCCGATCTGGAGGGCGATCGGGAATGGATCGCCCAGCGCTTGAAGAAGTACAAGGCTGCCGCCGGCGAAGCCGAGGAACTGTTGGGCAATGCCAGCAACTTGAAGAAAGGCGATGACGGCGTCGTGACTGGCAATCTCAAAGAGGACGCGATCAAAGAGATCCTCAGCCGCCTCAACCGCCGCGCCGCCTCGGCGGCCAAAGACCTCAAGGGCACGGTGAAGTTCTGGAGCAAGGACGGGCTGCTGACGAAGTACGAGTTCAACGTCCAGGCCAACGTCACCGTGAGAGACGAAGAGATGAGCGTGAACCTCACGACCACCGTCGAGATCAAGGATGTGGGCAAAACGAAGGTCTCCGTGCCCGACGAGGCGAAGAAGAAACTTGGTTAGAAGAGGAACTCCGCGCTCTGCGGTGGAGTGCGCTTCCGGCGGCGCGGTTGCTTGATGCGTTCGGCCGCGGCTTTCCACTTCGCGATCAGCGACTGGACCTGCCGGCACTGGTATCGCATCCGCCCCAAATCATCCGTCAGCTCGCGGCGAATCTGAACGGCCAGCGCGTCATGGTTGGTGCGGCTGGAAAAATTCCACGCGGGATCGCGCCGCCGGCCCGCAAGCTGGCGTTTGATTTCGCGCAGCGAATTCTTCAACTGCGCCGTGATGCGCTGCAGCAGCGAGGCGCTGGTCTGAGCAGTCGTGCCACTCTCGCGGATGTCGCAGAGCGTGAGGATGACTTCGAGTTGCTCCGCGTCGCCCGCTTCGTAGGCCACCTGCGCCTGGTGCCACCATTCGGTTTTTTGCGCCGTCATTTCCCGCTGGCTGTCGGGATGCAGGCGGCGGACCAACGCGCGATAAAGTTCCTTGAGCCGCGTGGCCTTGTGAGCCGGCGCGGCCGATTCAGGGTGCAGCCCACCCCGGGGGCCGCGTTGGGCACGCGGTCGTTCTCCCGGCCCGAAATCGCCGAAGATCTCCTTGAACATTGCTTCCAGCGGATCCTCCCCGTCCTCGCAGTCGCCCGCTTCCGGGCGCGCGCCAAACGGGTTCCACTCCTCGTCACGATCGGCGCCACCCGTGGGTGGGGGCGGCAGTGGTTCGGGATTTTCGCGGAGTTCCATCACCCGCTGGTAGGCGCGGGCATACGAGCCGCCACCAAACATGACCTCGTTCTCGACCTGGAAGATGAGCGCTTCATCCGCCGCCATCTGCTGGCTGAGTTCACGGAGTTCCGTGAGCATCGCGCCGAAGTGCGTGTTCAACCAGCGCGTGAACAGCGGCAAATCCGTGTGGTGAAACTGGTCGAGCTGCCGCCGCGAAATCTCCAGGTCGCGCACGGCCTTCTCGTAGCCTTTCTTGATCTTCTTCCGGATCTCCGTGCCATCCACGAGCACGATCGCACGGACGTGGTTGACCGGATGCGCGTGGGGAACGGTTCTCCCGTTGGGTTTTCGTCTGGGTGCGCGGCGTTGCATTAACTGGAGGCGCATCGTATCTCCCGGCGCTCGCCACTTCCAGCGAATCCTCCTGAACCACTCGTTTCCGGTTCGCAGCCAGGGCCGACCCCGACCCGGCTGGCATTTCGGAGCGACGATCTCCAAACCGGCGCCTGATCAGTGGCTCCGGTTCATGGTTTCGAGGCGCGATATCTAAAAAAACGCACACCGCAGGCCAAATCCCCTGCCCGTTCAAGACTCCGGCTTTGGGGAATTTATCCGCGCTCCGCAGCGTTCATCCGCAGTTCCAGCCTCCTGGTTTGCCCGTAGCAGGTTCAGCAGGTGGTGGTGGAAGACTCAGCACGCGGTCACGCATGGCGATCAGATCCTTGTGGGCTTCTTTGAAGGCGGCGGCGTTGACATCATCAACCGCCGAGGGCGCGAGCAATTCGATCAGTTCGATGCGGCTCAGAATCAGGGGCAGATCCTCGTGCGTGAGGCGCTTCGGATCCTGGAAACCTTCTTCGTTCAAATCTTCGATCAAATCCTGGCGTTCGTTGGCGGGCAGATTCTGGTTGTTGATGGACCGCGACCAAATTTCGGTGGACGCAATGTCGGCTCCGACCAAGCGCAGCGCCTCGCGCGCCAGAGGATCCTTGAGTTCCCGACGCGGACCCCGCGGTGGTGCCCCCGGCGAGCGCGGCATGACGTTCGCCGCCTGCCGCGCCGCTTGCTCGCTCAACCGCGCCCGTTGTTGTTTGAACACGATGATGCCGGTGAGGAGGAAGGCAAGGGCGGCGATCCCAAGAATCGTGAGAGTGCGTTTCATAGCGGTGGTGGGTTTGTTGGAACGAACCTCGCCGCTCACTTGATGTCAGTCAAGCGCACGCCTCGCCCGACCCGAACTCCCTCGCCCGGACATGACCAGCCATCACCGTCAACGATCAGCCACTGAAAATTCGTGTGCATTCGCGGCGGCTTTTGGCTTAATCAGCACATGAGCACCGAAGCTAGGATCCAGGCCTTTCGTGAGGCATACACCGTTCTCCGTGCCGAGATCGGCAAGGTCATCGTCGGGCACGAGGCCATCGTCGAGGGCACCCTCACCGCCATTTTCGCCGGGGGGCACCTGTTGCTCGAAGGCGTGCCCGGCCTGGGCAAGACGCTGCTGGTGCGCACGCTCAGCCAGGCGCTCGACCTGTCGTTTAACCGCATCCAGTTCACGCCGGACCTCATGCCGGCCGACATTCTCGGCACGAATCTCGTCATGGAAACGGCGGACGGACGGCGCGAGTTTCAGTTCCAGCGCGGGCCGATCTTTGCGCACATCATCCTCGCCGACGAAATCAACCGCGCCACGCCCAAGACGCAATCGGCCATGCTCGAGGCGATGCAGGAAAAGCAGGTCACCGCCGCGGGCGAGATTCGCAAGCTGGCCGAACCGTTCTTCGTGCTCGCCACGCAGAACCCAATCGATCAGGAAGGCACTTATCCGCTGCCCGAGGCGCAACTGGACCGGTTTTTCTTCAAACTGATTGTCGGCTATCCCAGCGCGGCGGAGTTGACCGAGGTGCTCAATCGAACGACCGAGAATGCCAAGGCGACCGTGAACAAGGTGCTCGACGGCGCGGCGCTGCTGGACTGGCAGGATCTGGTGCGGCAGGTGCCGGTGGCGTCGCATGTGAAGGATTACGCGGTGCGCCTGACACTGGCCACGCATCCGAAGACCGACACGGCCCGGCCCATCGCGAGTCAATACCTGCGCTTCGGCAGCAGCCCGCGCGGCGCGCAGACCCTGCTGCTGGCCGGCAAAGTGCGGGCGCTGACACAAGGGCGCTTCAACGTGAGCTTCGACGACCTGCAAGCGGTGGCCACGCCCGCGCTTCGGCACCGGCTCATTCTCAACTTTGAAGCCGAGGCGGAAGGCATCACCACCGACCAGATCATCGCGCAGGTGTTGCAGGAGGTGCCGAAGATGGCGGAAGCGGCGAAGGCGTGATGGTTTCGCGTCTCGACACCCGTCGGGACTGCGCGTTGTTTCGCGTCATGGCTGCGGCAGTCGAAATCAAGAAGAAGGTCTGGACCGAGGCGGAGCTACAGGCGTTGCCCGAGGATGGTTACCTCCAGGAGGTGGTGGACGGAGAACTGATCCTGAGCCCGAAGAACAACTGGCAACATGGGGACATCTGCGCCGAACTTCCGATGGCGCTGCGCGCATTTGCCAAGGCCAAAAAGCTGGGCGCGGTCTGGGATTCCAGCACCGGCTTCTGGATGGAGAATCTCAACTGCCGGGCGCCGGACATTTCCTTTGTGGGCAAGGAGCGGCTCCGCGGCTTGAAGCGCAGCGAACCGCGCTTCTTTCCCGGTGCTCCCGACCTCGCGGTGGAATTCCTTTCCCCCTCCAACACGCGCCGCGAGATCGACGAAAGATTGCAGGACTTCTTCGCCAGCGGCACCCGGCTCGCGTGGATCATCGATCCGGAACGCGAACTCGTCGAAATCTGCCGCTCGCCCACGCAGCGCCGCCTGCTCTCGCCGAACGGAATGCTCGACGGGGAGGACGTGCTGCCGGGCTTCCGGTTCGAGGTCGCCGGGTTGTTCAAGGAATGGGAGTGGTGAGCATGTCCTCGTACTGACCGTCGCCGCGCGCTTTGCGCAGCGACGACTTCACGGCAACGAAGTCAGTCGCGCCGCCCGGTCGGGGGATGACAGATCCCCTATGGCAGTCGAGGTGTCGCCACGCGATAGAAGCGATTCGTGGCAGCCGTGGGATCCAGAATCCGCTCCACCCGGTTGGTCGGGCGCGCGGCGAAGTTGGTCAGCCG
The DNA here is from genome assembly GCA_038249465.1 of Limisphaerales bacterium. Classification (GTDB taxonomy): domain Bacteria; phylum Verrucomicrobiota; class Verrucomicrobiia; order Limisphaerales; family JBBRWD01; genus JBBRWD01. Next base: position 14,290 of record JBBRWD010000102.1, read on the forward strand.
GAGCCATCCGCCTGCAGCCAGGTCGTCGCGGTATTGGATGGTGTAGGTCTTGTTGGAAACACCACCGAACTCCATCCACGCGCCGTGGGACAGGAGCAAGGAATCGATTTTCAAATAGCTCGACACATTGGTCGGATCCGTTCCCGCGACATATTCCTGCCAGTTCCCCATGCCATCGCCGTCGCCGTCAAGATCCCGGTCGGACACGCTGTTGGTGGCGAAACCGTAGGTGGCCTCCCAGGCATCCGGCAGCCCGTCGCCGTCGGTGTCGGTCAGGAAGGTCAGGAACGCCGAGGCGCTGAGGATGCCTCCGGATCTGGCGGCGTTGGTCACGATGATGGCGTAATTGGTGAAGGGGAGCTGCACGTTGGTAATCGTGAAGAACCCGGATCGTTCATTGGCCGCATAGAATTCCGGCTGCGAGGCGTTGTTGCGTCGAAGGCGGTAGCCAATGGGCAGCGTGGCGGTGTTGGTGACCGTCACGCTGATGGTCACGCTGGCGCCGACGACCACCGTCTGGCTCAGCGGCGCTTGCAAGATGAGTGGTTCGACGAGGATGGCGAGCCTGGCCGGAGCGCTGACGGCGGGAGCGATGCTGTCCGTGACCGCGACCGTGTAGGTTCCCTCGTTCGTGAACTGCGCGTTGGTGACGACAAACGTGCTGTTGGTCGCACCGGCAATGGCAACGCCGTTGAACCGCCATTGATAGCGCAGGAAGCCGTTTCCGAGCACGTTCGCACTGAAGACGGCGTTGGAGCTTGGTTTCACGAACTGATCGGCCGGCTGAGCGCCAAACCGCGGCGGCTGATTGACGGTGAGCTGGGCAATCGAACTCGCGGCCGAGCCCGAGTTGTTGAACACCACCACGCTGTAGTCGCCCGCGCTGGCCAGTTGAATGTTGGAGAGAACAAGCGTTGATCCCGTCCCGCCCTGAATCGGAGTGCCATTGAAACGCCATTGGAAATTCAACGGCGCGGGCCCGTCCGCCGACACGCTGAAGGTCACCGACGCGCCAATGGTCGTCGTCCGGTTTTGCGGCTGGGTGAGGAGAGCCGGCGATTGCCCGCCCAGAAACCCGGTGCCGGGGGTGGCGACGGCCGCATCCCAATTGGCCGGATCGTTGCCGTACGCCGACGCGTTCTTTCGTTGCAGGGAAGGTCCGCTGCCATCGGCCGCCGCAGGCCACGGCGCCTTGTCGTTGTAACGCACCTCGTCCACGGTCACATAGGCGACGCCGTTGGTATCAGGAACGTCGGGGCGCTTGAGTTCCAGTCGTTCGCCGCTGTCCTGCAAGTTGCCCCCGGACGGGCCGATGATCTGCAGGCCGGACGACACGTGGTATTTTGCGCGGAAGGTGACTGGATCCGCGACGGTGATGAGCAACAGCTCACCGGGGCCGATGGTCAGATTTGGCGGGAAGGTGAAACCAAGTCCATCAAGGCGCCAGGTGTTGGTGTCATGCGCCGGATCGAAGAGTGTCACCGGATTCGCGGAGATGTTCTTCAACTCGATGAACTCATCGCCACCGGCATCCGGGTGATACATGACTTCGGTGATGACCACGGGTCCGACTTTCGGGCCGGTGTTCGGCTGGCCGGGCGTCCCCGCAATCTGGGCGGGGAATTGTTCCGCGCCGGTGCTGATGAGGTAACGTCCGAAGGTCATCCCATCCGTCGCCGCGCCAAAGGCGAATCCATGGCTGTAGCCGGTCAGGTTGGTATTGGCGTCGCCGGAGAAGAGATAGACGTCGTCGCCGCGTCCGTTTAGCGAAAAGCTGCCATTGGTGCCAGGCGTGGGGTTGAAGTCGGCTTCATTCAGCACGAGATGGCTGATCGGTCCAATCATCGCGTTGTCTGGAAACCGATATTTCATTGGAGCACCGGGATCATCCGTGAGGAACCAGCCGCCGATGGACACGCTGTTGGTTGTCGGGTTCAACAACTCGATGAAGTCCACGCCCGTTTCCGAGTGGCTGAGCACTTCGTTGATCAGCAGCGGCGCGATGACGTCCGCGGAATCGTCCGCGCCCGGGGAACCTCCGGGCAACGCGCTGGCCCGCCAGTTCGCGGCGTTGTCCAGGTCGGCATTGGCGTTTGGATTCATTGGGACGAGCGAGAAGCCAAAGCCGTCCGGTGCCACCGGCCACGGCGCGAGATCATCGTAGGTGACCGACAGCACTTTGCCGCCGAGCGCGTGGGAGAGGGTGATCGGCTCGCCGCCGTTGTCGAGTTTGCCGCTGTAAACGCCCTTCACCGTCACACCGGGATGGCGTGAGGCGAACTGCTCCGGGTTGCGGGTCAGCACGAAGAACTGTCCCGGCGCCAGAATGGTGCCGTTGGTGAAGGCGAAGTTGATGCCGCTGCTGAACCAGAATCCGCCAAGATTCAGCGGGGTTGCGCCGGCGTTCTTCAGCTCGAGAAACTCGAATTCATCTCCATCCACCAGACCTTCCATCGGCGGGTGATACATGATTTCCGTGACCAGCAACTTGCTGAGATCCTGTGGCGGATGGAACGGATATTCGACGAGCGCGCTCCAGATGCCGGCGGTCAGCACCCGCGCCCGCACGACCATCGGCGTGTTGATCGGAATCGGCAACGAGTAGGCCCGAGCAGTTCCCGCAACACCGCCGCCGACCGCGCGCGGATCGCTGCCGTCGATGGTGTAGTAAACGACGCCGCTGCCGTTGGTGTGCGCGAGTTCGAGGCTGAATCCCGCCGAGACTGCGCCACCGAACTGACCGAAGTTGGGCGCGCCCAGGCTGGCGGGATAGAGAGCATCGGCCTTGAGTTGCGCCAGCACGATGTCGGCGCGCGTCGGGAACCATTGCGTGGCCACCCAGTGCAGGGCGTTGGTCCAATCAGATTCAGTGTAGGGCGGCTCGCGCACCGAGTCGCCCCAGCGGGCGGAATACGCGCGGATGGCCTTGGTGATCTGGTTGGCCCGGCGCCACCAGCGGTTCGTGCATTGCTCGAAGGTCAGCGCGCCGCCGTTGAAGAAATGTTTCTGGACGTGGTCGGCGAAGCGGAGACGGTACTCGGCGTTGAACATCAATTCCTCGTGCAGGTATTGCGGATTCGAGTAGGTGAAATTCCCGACGCTCGAGTCGGCGGCATTCCAGAACGGCCCGGTCCGGTCCACGCGCGAACTGGGCGCGCCGAGGGTGTGCTCGCAGTCGCTGTTGAAGAAGCGGAAGCCCACGTTGGGGTTGGTCCGGTCCTTCATGCCGAACCAGTTGTTGGGCCGCTGCGGGTTGTGCAGGAAATCGGAGAGCGTGGCGTCGCCGTCGCCGGTGTAGAAAATGCCGAGCATGTAGTCGATGAGGTTGTCCACGTCGAGCAGGACCGGCAGCGCCGGATTGCGCGTGCCATCGGGGTGGCAGCCGAGGATGTGGAAATAGTTCGAGCTCGACGAGTTGGTCAGCATGGACAGGCACCTCGTCCACAAGTTGGACCACGCCACGAAATTTCCGTCCGTCGCCTCGGTGGCGAAGCCGCCGGAGTGATTGCCACATTTCACCACGTCGTAGTTCGTCTTGCTGCCGCCGAAATAGGTCTCGCCATAGGAGGACTCCGGCCGTTCGTCCGTCTCCGTGATGCCCCAGTAATGGCCGTTGAGGTAGAGATGATAGTAACGCGAACGGCGGTAGGGCTGGCCCAGCGCGCCGAGAGTTTCGCGGCACCAGACTTCGCGCACAAAGGTGTCGTTCGCGCCACCGGTGCTCTCACGCCACCAGGCGTAGTTCGAGCTGTTGCGCAGGTCGAACGTCTCGAACTCGCTCGCCCCTTCATCGCCGAACAGCGGGTAATTGAGCTTGCCCGCGCCGTATTCGCGCCGGAAGAAGATGCGGAAGGCATGCCGGACGAATTGCGGATTGCGGCTGTAACCGCCGCGAATGCGCAGGCCGCAGTTCTCCTGGAACCGTCCCGGCACGGCGTTCGTCGGTTCGATCAGTTCGAGCGACGCCGGACGCTCCCACAATTCGCCATGTCCGCTGGCGTTGGCGTAGATGCCGGTGGTCGCATCAAACAGGTTCGGCATTTCGGTGACGATGGACATCGTGGGAATCTGCGTGAGCGCCTCGCGCCACTGGGCCAGCGTGAAGTTGGTGACGACGTTGGGATCCATGCCGTAATCGACCGTGTTCGCACCCCAACTCGATGGGAAATACTGCGGCGGCACGCGCGTTTGCTGCCAGTTGGCCGCCTGGTAAATCACGTCGCCCAGAAAGAGGTAGGTGGCGGTGTCCACGTCCGTCGCCTTCCAACCTTCCTTGAACGCGCGGGCGCGCAGCACCGTCGTGTGGGTGATGGGGATGGGGCCGGTGAAGGGCACGCCCTTGCCCGGTGCCGGTTCATCAGCGTTGAACGAGTAATAGATCACGGCGCCCGGCGTGGAGGAGGTGATCGACAAAGAGAAGGGCGCCTCGAAGAAGCCGCGGTCCACGCTGAAATGCGTGTCGGCAACTTCATCGAAATACCACCCGGTGTTGTTGCGCGTTCCCGGCGTGGCGTCGGCGAGGAACACATTGGTCGTGTTCACCGAACGGGTCGCGATCAACTCGGGCTGGCACAACAGGTCGGCGTTGTGGGCCGAGGCGTTCAGCAATTGCACCGCGAAAACATTCGTGCCGGAAACCAGCGCCGGAATTCCCGCCGAGACGTCGATGCTCTCCACCGCGATGGCCGCGGCGAGATTCCGCTCCGCCGTGGCCGCGGAATCCCAGGCCGGAAGAGCGGGAGCATTGCGCCGGGCGACCTCGACACCGTTCACGTAGGCCACGAACCCGTCATCGTAGCGCAGGTTCAGCGCGAGCAAATCCGGCGCGTTGGTCAGCGCGAACGGCAGCCGCACGAAGGCCGAGGCGTGGCGGTTGAACATGAGGGTCTGCACATCGGTCGTGAAATACGACCGCAGACCGCTGGCAGCGCTGGCCGTGATCACCACCTCGCCGAGCGACAGGACGACCGCCTCGTTAGCATCGCCTTGGCCGCCACTTCCCGAGAGATCAGGATCGATGGTGCGACGGACGCGCACAATACGGCCGCTGACCGGTCCGCCGGTGATGGAGACGAGATTGTTGCTGAGGAAGGCCGGGCCGGCCGGGTAGGTGAAGCCCGTATTCTCAGGATTCAACAGCGCCGAACTGAAGTTCGTCACCGTGCCGGTCAGGTTGGTTGAGAGAATCTCAATCGTGATGTCGCGCAGGCGCGAACCGCAGCAACTGGTCCGGTTGTGGAGAGCCACGCTGTAGATGGCGACCTCATTGGTCAGCGTCACTTGCCAGAACGGTGCGGAGTCGGTGCCGAGCGTGTGGGTGAAATCTCCGAGATTCCCATTGATCGCGTTGGCTGCGACGTACGCACCATTCAAGGTGCTCTGGGCTGCCGCGCCGCTGGGCGCCACATTGGACGGAACACCCGTGGCCTGGTTCGTGTCGAAGCCAATGGCCGGCGGCACCACTCCGTTCGTCCAGCCGCTGCCTGCGGCGAAAGCCGGTTGATTCCAGCCGGCCGGCAGGTCGCTGGCGTTGGTCGGCGCCAGAATCTGCGGCACCGAGTCCGCGACCAGCGAGGTGGCGATCAAGCTCTGCGCCGTGCCAAACGACACGTCCTCCTTCACCTTCGGATAGATGTACGAGCTGGCGGCGTTGCTTCCATCGGGCCGGACCAGCGCGAGGAAGCCGCCTTCGGCATTCAATTGGAAGCTCGTGTGCAGGTGCGCCGGGTCAGCCGTGCGGTTCTTGCCCGAGGCGAATACCACCAGATATCCGCCCGCCGGCAGCGTGTTCGAGGGAAACGCCCACTTCGTCGGCGCCGCGGGATTGTCGGTGAGAAACCATCCCTGGAGGTTGGTCGGTGACGCCGCTGGATTATGGATCTCGATCCAATCGGGGAACTGTCCGTCTTCATCCGCGAGGATGCGCGCGTTGGCGGGCATGAACTCGGTGATGAACGGGTCCGCTGCGAACGAGGTGAGCGCGGTGGCCAGCAAGCCGGCGACAAAGATCAGGGCACGGTATTTCATAAGCGAGAATTGGATCTGCCGGACTGTGGCAGATCCGTAACGAAATCCAAGCGGCAAGTGTGAGAGTCTTTCAGGGCCGTGCTGGCTAAAAATGCCTGACGGCACGAGGCTCCTTTGCCACGCTTTCATCCATGAACCCGCTTTTCCGCTCTCTCTTCCGCAAATGTCATTTGCTCGTCGTGCTAGAAATCATCTCGTTCAACGGATGGGCTGCCTCGCCCTCCGGCCCGGCGTCGTATCCCGACCGCCTGACGTGGTGGGGCGATGCGCGCTTCGGACTGTTCATCCACTGGGGCTCGGTGTCGCTGAAGGGCACGGAGATCGGTTGGTCGCGGGGCGGTGATCGGCGCGGCTACGGCTCGAAGGGCAACCAGGTTCCCTCCGAGATTTACGACAACCTCTACCAGGAATTCAACCCGACGAATTTCAACGCCCGCGAGTGGGTCGCCCTCGCCAAGGCCGCCGGCATGAAATATCTCGTCTTCACCAGCCGCCACCATGATGGCTTCAGCATGTTCGATACGCAGGCGAGCGACTACAAGATCACCAGTCCGCAAAGCCCCTTCCGCCGCGACGTGGTCAAGGAACTCGCCGACGCCTGCCACGAAGCGGGCCTTCGATTCGGTCTCTACTACTCGCAGCCCGACTGGCGGTCTCCGGACGCCTTCACGCCCGACCGTCACACCAACTACCTCGCCTTCCTCAAGCAGCAAGTCACCGAGCTTTGCTCGAATTACGGCCAGCTCGACATCCTCTGGTTCGACGGCCTTGGCAAGTCGGCCAAGGACTACGACGGCGAAGGCCTGGTGAAGATCATCCGCGGGCTGCAACCGAAGATCATCATCAACAACCGCACCGGCCTGCCGGAGGATCACGACACGCCCGAGCAGCGCGTCGGCAAGTATCAGGACAACCGCCCGTGGGAATCGTGCATCACCATCTGCCGCCAGTGGGCCTGGAAGCCGGACGACGACATGAAGTCCCTCAAGGAATGCCTCCAGACGCTGGTGCTCTGCGCGGGCGGCGACGGCAACCTGCTCTTCAACGTCGGCCCGATGCCGGATGGCCGCATCGAACCGCGCCAAGTGAGTCGCTTGAAGGAGATGGGCGCGTGGCTCGCCAAGAACGGCGAGAGCATCTACGGCACGCGCGGCGGTCCGTGGCGGCCGACGAAAGCCGTGGCCAGCACGCGCAAGGGAAACATGGTCTTCGTGCATGTCTTCCGTGGGACGGGTTTGCAACCCGTCTCGGTTGGAGGTTCGGATCTGCCACCCTTCTCCGCGAGTGATACGGATTTCAAACCCGTTTCACAGGTGGAGTTACCCGACCTGCCACGCCGGGTGAAATCCGCTGCCTTGCTCGGCGGCGGCGCCGTGAAGTTCTCCCAGAAGGACGGCAGGCTGACGCTGAGCCTCGATGCGGCGGCGCTCGATCCCATCGACACCATCGTGCGCCTCGAACTCGACGGTTCGGCGATGGGTCTGCCCGCTCTGGCGCTGAGTTCCGACATCAAGGCCACGGCCTCGAACGTCTATCAGGGACAGGGCGAGGAATACGGCCCCCAGCAAGCCTTCGACAACGATCCCCACACCCGGTGGGCCACGGACTCCGGCACGAAACAGGCGTGGATCGCCGCCGACCTCGGCAAGACGCTGACGGTCCAGCGCGTCCGCATCGAAGAGGCGTACGCCGGACGAGTGCGCAAATTCGAGTTCCAATTTCGCGAGGGTGATACGTGGAAGACGATCTTCGCCGGCACAACGCTGGGCTGGGATTTCCAGCAGAAATTCGCTCCAGTGACTGCGCGGGAGTTCCGGCTGAACATCCTCGAAGCCACCGACGGCCCGACGATTGCCGACATCGAACTCTTCGAGAGATAGCCCACCATGAATGCCCCCCTCAGCGGACTCGACTGGACCATCATCGCCCTCTACCTGCTCGCCGTCGTTGGTCTTGGCGTGGCGGCGGGTTTTATGCGCCGCAAAGGCGAGCGCGGCGGCGAGGGCGGACACTACTTCCTCGCCGGCAACACCCTCACCTGGCCGGTCATCGGACTGGCGATGTTTGCGGCGAACATCTCCACCGTCCACCTCGTGAGCCTCGCCGAAGTGGCCTACAAGTTCGGCCTCGTCTTCGGCAACTTCGAGTGGATGGCGGGCTTCACGCTGATCCTGCTCTCGCTGTTCTTCGCGCCGCTCTACCTGCGCTCGCGCGTCGCCACGCTGCCGGATTTTTTGGAGCGGCGCTTCAATCGTCCGTGCCGCGACGTGCTCTCCGTCGTGTCGCTGTTCTCGGCCATCGTCATCCACATGGGCGTGGCGCTCTACACCGCGGCATGGGTGTTGCGCGGCATTCTCGGTCTGGCACCAGGCGCGACCATCCTCGGAGTGGATGCGCTGATGTTCTTCATCCTGGTGCTGGGTGTGCTGACGGGCATTTACACCATGGTCGGCGGATTGCTGGCCGTGGTCTGGACGGAGAGCGTGCAGACGGTGCTATTGCTCATCGGCGCGATTGTCATCACCGTCGTCGGCTACCTGAAAGTCGGCGGCTGGTCCGCTCTCGCCCAGACGCTGGCGACTCATCCCCATCCGCTCGCCAGCGTGGCCGGCAGCAACGTCACCTGGGGCACGGGCAATTTCCTGCACATGGCGCGCGCCGCCGATGATCCCTCCGGCCTGGCCTGGTATTCCGTCATCCTCGGCTATCCGGTGCTGGGCATCTGGTACTGGTGCTGCGACCAGACCATCGTCCAGCGCGTGCTCGCGGCCAAGGATGAGAAACACGCCCGGCTCGGCCCGCTGTTCTGCGCGTTCCTGAAGATCTGGCCGGTGTTCTTCTTCGTGCTGCCCGGGGTCATCTGCGTTGCGCTCGTCCAACAAAACGCCTTCGGTGGCGCCGCGCCACAAACGGCTGCCGATACCTACACCTTTCTCATCACGCACCTGCTGCCAGTCGGACTCAAGGGCCTGGTGGCGGCCGCGATGCTTGCCGCTGCGATGCAAACCTGCTCCGCCGCGCTCAATTCCACCGCCACGCTCGTCGCCTACGATTTGTTCAAGCGCCATAAGCCGGACATTAGCGACCATAAGTTGGTGACCATCGGAAAGTGGACCACGGTTCTCGGCACCATTCTCGCCATCGTTGCGTCGCCGTTGTTCGGGCATTACACCACGATCTTCGAGGGCATCAACAAGCTCATCTCCTACATCGCGCCGCCGATCACCGCGGTGTTCCTGCTCGGCGTATTCTGGAAGCGCGCGTCCGGCAAGTCCGCGTTTCTCACGCTGATCGGCGGCATGGGATTGGGCGCGGTGATGTTCGTCGTGGACTGGTTCGGGATTTACAAAGGCGACTTCATGCTCATCGCCTTCCTGCTGCTCGTCGCCTGCCTCGCCATCATGGTGGCCACGACCTACCTGTTCCCCGAACCGCTCAAGGCCGAAGCGAAGCCGCTGGTGTGGGAGGATTGGCGCGAACCGTTGCGCGGCGAGGCCGGCGGGCGTGGTTTGGGCAACTACCGTCTTGCCTCTGCGGCGGTGGTGGCCACCTTCATCGTCCTCTATGTGATCTTCCGTTGAACAAGACATCATGAAAGCCATCCTTTGCCTCCTCTCCGCCGTTTTGCTCACGAGTTGCGCGACTCAACAGCCGCCGCAACGCTTCGCCTGGATCACCGGCCTCAAGCCCGAGAAGGCCGGGTACTACCGCCAGCTTCACGCCAGTCCCTGGCCCAGCGTGAGCAAGACGATCAAGGACTGCCACATCCGGAATTTCTCCATCTACGAGCGCGAGATCGAGGGGCGGCCTTATCTCTTCGCCTACCTCGAATACACCGGCACGAATTTCGACGCCGACATGAAGCGCATGGCCGCCGATCCCGAAACGCAGCGCTGGTGGAAGGAAACCGATCCGTGCCAGTCGCCCCTCCCCGACGCCGCTGCCAGGGCGAAGATCTGGGCGGACATGAAAGAGGTCTATCACCTGAAATAGTCACGCACCACTTTCACCGAGAATCACACCATCAACATCGCCCCGACGCACGCTGGCATAATCGAACCATGCAAATGAAACTCAACCAAATCGCCTCGTTGCTTCTCACTGTGGCGCTGCCCACGGTCGCGCTCGCTGCCGAAAGGGTGGACGACTTCAACGTGACCTGGGATTCGCCCAGCGCGAATCACCACGGCTCGATGCCGCTGGGCAATGGGGATATCGTGCTCAACGCCTGGATGACTCGCGACGGCGACTTGCACTTTTACATCAGCAAGACCGACGCGTGGGATGACAACGCCCGCTTGCTGAAAGTCGGCAAGGTGCGCGTCCATTTCGAGCCGAACCCCATCTCGAATCCGAAGGCGTTTCGCCAGGAACTGAGGCTGAACGAAGGCTGCATCGAGATCACCACCGGCAGCGATCCTTCAACCCTCAACTCTCAACCTTCAACCACTCTCCGCCTCTGGGTGGACGCGAATCATCCCGTCATCCACGTCACCGCCGAAAGTGCCACGCCCCTGGAAGCGACGGCGTTTGTCGAGATCTGGCGCACGAATCAGCAGGGGCTGGCCGAGTTGCAGATCAGCGACGTGATGATGAATCGCAAGGTGACGGACAAGAAGCTGGCCCAGACGATCCTCGAGCCCGACGTGGTGCTCACCGGGCAGCACGACCGCGTCGGCTGGCTGCATCACAACATCAAATCCGTCGGCCCGCAGATGCTCGCGGAAGTTCAGGGACTCACCGGATTCCAGCAACCGGACCCGCTGCTGCACCGTACCTTTGGCGGTGTCGTCACGGCGGAGAAGGGCGAGCGGCTGGATGACTTGCGCCTGCGCTCGCCGCGCGGCACGTCGCATCGCTTCAGCGTCTTCGTGCTCACGCGGCATCCCTCCACACCCGAGCGCTGGCTGGGCGACATGGATGAAACCATCCGGCGCGTGGAGCAACAGGACTTCGCGAGCCGGCGCTCCGCACATGATCAATGGTGGAAGAAGTTCTGGGATCGCAGTTGGATTCGCGCCTCGGCGAGCACCAACGCCGCGAAGTCCACCGCCTCCATCGTCCCCACCAACCGGCATTCCGTGCGCCTCGGCATGGACCAGGGCGGCGGCAGCAAGCTCGCCGGTGAACTGGGCCGCGTGAGCATTTACGCGAAGCCGTTGTCGGATGCGGAGATTACCGCCCAAGCTCGTAGCGGCGTCTCGGCAGAGCGCCGCCAAATAATCGATTCTGCCTCAGATCAGCGGCGCTCTGCCGAGGCGCCGCTACGGCCGCTCTTCACCGGCACCAATCTCGCACCCCAAATCCTGTCCAACTCCGCGGCGTGGAACTTCACCGCCGGCTTCACCATTGAAGCCTGGGTCAAGCCGCCGAAGCTCGGCGGCAGCGCACGGCTGGTGGACAAAATCACGCCCGGCCTGAGCGATGGCTTCCTCCTCGACACCCATCCCGGCAACAGCCTGCGCTTCATCTGCGGCCAGACGATCTTCCAGCAGGATGACGCCCTGCCCGGCGACCAATGGACGCATGTCGCCGCCGTCGCCGATTCCGCCGCGGGCGGCTGCCGGCTTTACGTGAACGGCAAACTCGTGGCGGATGGCACCGGCGCGGTCGTGCGCGACGAGGCGGCTTACGTCAGCCAGATGTATCACCTGCAACGCTTCATCACGGCGTGCGCGGGACGCGGCGCGTATCCCATCAAGTTCAACGGCTCGCTCTTCACCGTGCCGCCCGGGCCGACGGAGAAGGACCCCGACTATCGCCGCTGGGGACCGGGTTACTGGTGGCAGAACACGCGCCTGCCCTACATCAGCCTGTGCGCGTCGGGCGACTTCGACCTCCAGCGCCCGCTCTTCCGCATGTATGCCGAGGACCTGCTGCCGCTCTGCAAATACCGCACCAAGCTTTACCTCGGCCACGACGGCGCATTCTATCCGGAGTGCATCATGTTCTGGGGCGCGGTCTTCAGCGAGACCTACGGCTGGACGCCCTTCGAGCAGCGCAAGGACAAGCTCCAGGAAAGCGGCTGGCACAAGTGGGAATGGGTCGGCGGACTCGAACTTTGCTGGATGATGCTCGATTACTACGACCACACGCTCGAACGCGAATTCCTCCAGCAAACGGCGCTGCCGTTCACGCGCGAAATCCTGACCTTCTTCGAGCA
>JBBRWD010000103.1:0-26085 GCA_038249465.1 Limisphaerales bacterium
AACGCGTCCAGACTCTCGCGTTTGCGACCCTCGCCCACATACTCGACCCGAGCCGGAACTCCCGGCGCCACCTCGGCCACGATCGTCATGTAGCACTGCCCCACCCCGACGCTCTTCTCGTCCACACACAACCGGGGCATCTTGCGGGCCAGCCCCCGTTGCACCGCCCGCTGCTTGATGCCGTCGGCCTCGTCCCAACTAATTCCAAGTCGCGTTCAAGAGGAACCATGTTACTTTGAATTTTTGCGTTTATTTTTGTTCGGAATCATTCGTGGAGAGCTTTTACGCTCCCACCCCTTGACCGTAGCCGGCAACAGGGCAAACGCTATGGGGCATATACCCCAGACCAGGAAATTCTGAAGAACGCGTCATTCAACCTACCTGCTTGGGATGATTCGGGCCATGTAATGCAGAAAGGTCTTGGGATGGGAGCACGCGAGCGAACGATGTTTTCTCCGAACTTCGGGTGCATTTTCCGCCCGAAGTGTCAGGGAGTAAGCCAAACACCGACTTCCTCGGAATCAGGCACTGGTTTGGGAGGTGGGAAAAGGTGGGGATCAGTCGATCGTAACGAACTTTTTCTTCGCACCATTCCGCCCCCCGTGCGGCCTGGTGGCAGCCGCGGCACGCCCACGCTCCATTTCACCCGTGGTCGCTCAGCGCTGGTGCGCCAGGAACCACTCGTAGAGCTTAGGATTCTCGTAGGTCTTCGTCCACGAATCGTGGTCGGCGTCGGGATAGACGGTGAACTGCACATCCTTCACCCCGGCCTTCTTCATGGCGGCGATCATCCGTTCTGACTCCGCCAGCGACACCACCGAATCCTTGGCGCCGTGAAACGCCCAGACGCCGAGCGAGCGCAGCGCCTGCGCGTTTTCCTTGCTCGTCAACAGCGCTGGCAGGATGTCGCCGCCGCCGCAGATCGGCGCGATGGCGGCAAACTTCTCGGGGTGCCGCAGCCCGAGGCTCCAGGTGCCGAAGCCGCCCATGCTCAGGCCGGTGAGATAAACGCGGTGCGGATCGACGCGGTAATTCTTCATCACGTCGTCGAGCAGCGCGAGCAGCGTGGCGTCGTCCCAAAGGCCTTCCGCCGGGCATTGCGGCGAGACGATGATGAAGGGGAATTCTTTCTTTTGTTTCACCAGCTTCGGCGGACCGTGGACGCTGACCTTGCTAAGATTGGTGCCCCGCTCCCCCGCGCCGTGGAGGAAGAGAATCAGCGGCCACCGCGGGCCGCCGTGCCGGTAGCCTTGAGGCAGCGCGAGGAGGTAATCCATCCGCACGGTTTGCGTGATTTTGCGTTTGAGGCTGAGGCGTTGGTTCATGGGATCGGGCAGTTCATCCTGGCTTTGGGCCGCGCAGAGCGAGAGGCAGAGCACCGCGGCGGACAGAAGTTTGCTAAACATGGCGCGTGATCTGTCAGCTTTGCCCGCGCGACGCAAGCTCTGAGCCCGTGAGAATTCAACCACGGATGGACACAGATTCACACGGATGCATACGAATACGGAAATGCCTGAATTGCTGCCAATTCAGAACTGATTCGCGTGAATTTGCAAAATTCCCATCAGTGCATGGTTTTTTCGTGTGAATCCGTGTCCATCTGTGGTTCGCCCCGACCGGAGTTCCGATGCCCGATTGAAAAAGCTTCCGCCGAATTGCCCGGATGGGGAGAATGGCCGCGCTTTTGAGTGCTCAGAAGCGCGGTCGCGTCCAGCATGACGCGTCCGTGCCCGAGCCATTTAATTGAACCAGACCCAGCCAACTGAGCAGAACCAAACGGGAATCATCCGCATGACCACGACCATCAAGCCACTCACCCAACGTCCGGCCTGGAAGGCCCTCACCACCCATTGCAAGCAGGTCCGCGCACGGCATCTGCGCGAACTTTTCGCCGAGGATCCAAAACGCGGCGAGCGCCTGACCGCACGCGCGGGGGGACTCTTCCTCGATTACTCGAAGAACCGCGTCACCAACGAAACGCTCAAGCTGCTCGTCCAACTTGCCAGCGAGTCTGGTTTGCGCGGGCGGATCGACGCCATGTTCGGCGGCGAGAAAATCAACTTCACGGAAGGCCGCGCCGTGCTGCATGTCGCGTTGCGCGCGCCGAAGGGAGCGAAGATTCAGGTGGATGGCGTGAACGTCGTGCCCGCGGTGCATGAAGTGCTCGACAAAATGGAGCACTTCGCCCAGCGCGTCCGCACCGGCGCGTGGAAAGGCCATACCGGCAAGCGCATCAAGAACATCGTGAATATTGGCATCGGCGGCTCTGACCTCGGGCCGGTGATGGCCTACGAGGCGCTGAAGCATTACAGCGAACGCGGCCTGACGTTCCGCTTCGTCTCGAACGTGGACGGCATCGATTTCGTGGAGGCGACGCAGGATCTCAATCCTGCGGAGACGCTGTTCGTGGTGTCCTCGAAGACCTTCACCACGCAGGAGACAATGGCCAACGCCGGGAGCGCGCGCGACTGGCTGGTCAAGGGGCTTGGCGGCAATGCGAAAGCCGTGGCGAAGCACTTCGTGGCGGTTTCGACCAATGCCGAGAAGGTCTCCGCATTTGGCATTGATACGGCCAACATGTTTGGATTCTGGGACTGGGTCGGCGGGCGCTACTCGATGGACTCGGCCATTGGACTCTCGACGATGCTGGCCATCGGACCGGAAAACTTCCGCGCGCTGTTGAAGGGATTCCACCAGATGGACGAGCATTTTCGCACCGCGCCTTTCGAGCGCAACCTGCCCGTGCTGATGGCGCTGCTGACCGTCTGGAACACCGACTTCCTTGGCGCTGAAACCGTGGCGGTGCTGCCTTACGAACAGTATCTGAAGCGATTCCCGGCCTACCTCCAGCAATTGACGATGGAGAGCAACGGCAAGCAGGTGACGCTCGATGGCGCCAGAGTCAATTATCAGACCAGTCCAATTTACTGGGGCGAGCCGGGCACCAACGGCCAGCACTCCTTCTACCAGCTCATCCATCAGGGCACGCGCCTCATCCCGTGCGACTTCATCGCGTTCGGTCAAGCGCTGACCCCACTGGGCCGACACCACGACATGCTGATGGCAAATGCATTTGCCCAGGCCGAGGCGCTGGCCTTTGGCAAGGACGCCGCACAGGTCAAGGCCGAGGGCGTGCCGGACTGGTTGGTGCCGCACCGCGTCTTCGAGGGCAACCGTCCGTCGAACACCATCCTTGCCGAGCGGCTCACTCCGGAAATTCTCGGCCAGCTTGTGGCGCTCTACGAACACATTGTTTTCACGCAGGGCGCGATCTGGAGCATCAATCCGTTTGATCAATGGGGCGTGCAACTGGGCAAGGAACTCGCGCAGCGCATCGTGCCGGAACTGGAAAGCAAGACGCCGCCGAAGCTGCAGCACGACAGTTCCACCAACAACCTCATCCGTCGTTACCGGAAAATGAAAACCGCCAAGTGACGGAGCGGGTATCTCTCCGCCCGCGAATCGGGGCGATGGCGTGTCAGTTGTCCCGGTCCGCACCTGAGAGCGGGTTCGAATAATCCGACGCCCTCTGTGGGCAATTGATCAAACAAGTCGAGGCATTTGCAGTAATGCGCAGCGGTGCCTCGGCAGAGCGCCGCACTTATTGCCCAGAATGTTGATGATGGCGGCGTTCTCCCGAGACGCCGCTACGCCGGACGGTTTTTTAAAGACGGTCCGCGCCTCAGATGTTGGCGCCCATGTCCTCGTCCTTCATGTTGAGGTAATCGAGAATGCGCGTCACGGATTCCGCCACGGATAGCTTGTCGGTATGCAATTCCACTTCAGGCGTCAGCGGTGCCTCGTAGGGTGCGGTCACGCCGGTGAATTCTTTGATCTCTCCAGTGCGCGCCTTCGCGTAGAGGCCCTTCGGATCGCGCTTTTCGCAGACCTCGACGGGCGCGTTGACATGCACCTCGATGAACTGGCCCGGCGGCATGATCTGCCGGACCATGTCGCGGTCTTCGCGATACGGTGAGATGAACGCGGTGATGACGACGAAGCCGCCATCGACAAACAGTTTCGCCACTTCGCCGATGCGCCGGATGTTCTCCTTGCGGTCCCCGTGCGAGAATCCGAGATCCTTGTTCAAGCCGTGGCGGATGTTGTCGCCGTCGAGGATGTAGGCGTTGCGGCCGAGGTTGAAGAGCTCGCGTTCGAGTTCCGTGGAAATGCTGGATTTGCCGGAGCCGGAGAGGCCGGTGAGCCAGACGATGCAGCCGCGATGGCCGTTGCGCAGGGCGCGCTGCTCGGCCGTGACCTTGCCCTTGCTCCAATAGATGTTCTCGCTCTTGTGCTGCGAATCCGCCGTGCGGCGCGGGTAGTTGTCGGAAGCGATGATGCCGCCGCCGGAGACATCAAATCCATCCACAATCACGAAGCGGCCAGTGGCGATGATCTCGGAGTGCGCGTCGAAGGCCACGGGCTTTTTCGTGCGGAGGGTGAGTTCGGCGACTTCGTGGCGGCCGACGAAGACCTCCTTGTCCTGGCTGGAGACGGTTTCGAGCGTTGAGGCGTCGATCACGCGCTCGATGGATTCGATCTCGCAGTCCACCTCCTGGGTGGCGAGCTTGAGCTTGTAGGCGCGGTTGCGACGGAAGGGATTTTTGCCGAGCCAGAAGACGCGCGCCTTGAACTTGGTCAGCTCGTACGGCGGCGCGGTTTCCAGCGCCGCCACGGCGCCGCGCTCGACGAAGATCTGCTCGGTCAACGTGATGCCAATGGATTCGCCGGCCGAGGCTTCGTTGCTGGCGGGCGCGCTCCAGCGTTCGATCGTCTTGACCGTGCTCGTCTTGTTCGACGGCGCGAAGACGACCTTGTCGCCCACGCGAATGCGGCCGGACTCGACGCGGCCCGCGAGGATGCGGCGTTCGTCGAAGCGATACACGTCCTGGATGGGCATGCGCAGCGGCTGGTGGTCGGGCAAATCGGTGACTTTGAATTCATCCAGCGCCTGCAGCACGGTCGGCCCTTTGTACCACGGCGTGTTGGTGCTGTGCGTGGCGATGTTATCGCCGTGCTTGGCGGCGATGGGGATGAAGAGCTTCACGGAGACGCCGATCTGCCGGAGGTATTCGCGATACTCGGACTCGATCTGCTCGAAACGCCACTGCGAGTAGTTCTCCAGATCCATCTTGTTCACGAGCACGACAATCTGGCGGATGCCGAGCAGGTTGAGCAGGTAACCGTGACGGCGGGAGTTCTCCTGCACGCCCTCGTTGGCGTCGATGAGCAGCAGCGCGGCTTCGGCGTTGGCGGCGCCGGTGACCATGTTCTTGAGAAACTCCTTGTGGCCGGGAGCGTCGATGATGACGTACTGACGCTTCCTAGTCTGGAACCAGATCTGCGCGGTGTCGATGGTGATGTTCTGGTCGCGCTCGGACTGGAGGGCGTCCATCAGGTTGGCCCATTCAAACGGCACGCCGCGGCGTTCGGCAATTTGCTGGAGCTGCTCCAGTTTGCCCTCGGGCAGCGAGCCGGTGTCGTGAAAGAGACGGCCCACGAAGGTGGACTTGCCGTGGTCCACGTGGCCGACGATGACGATCTTGAGTTGTTCGGTGGGCTGCATTTGATTTTGGTTCACCACGGAGGCACGGAGGGGTCGGAGAAATTAAAGGACTCGACGGATAATTCCCTGCTTGAGCAAGGGGACGTTGAAGTTGATCAGCAGACCGACTTTGCAGTGGCTCAAGCGAAGGTAAGTCAGGAGTTGCGCTTCATGTATCGGTTCGGTTTCCGCAACAGACTTGAGTTCCAGCACCAACTGATCAGCGACCATTACATCGAGGCGATACCCGCAATCGAGTTGGATACCCTTGTAGCTGACAGGCTGTGGCACTTGCCGCTTGAACGGAATCTTGCGAAGCGTCAGTTCGTGGCAGAGACATTCCTCGTACGCTGATTCCAGCAAACCAGGCCCGAGCTCACGATGGACCTCGATGGCCGCGCCGATTACTGCTGATGACAATTCTTCCTGTTCCAATTTCATCTCTGTGTTCTCCGTGTCTCCGTGTCTCCGTGGTGAATTCACATGTAGCCATCGCGGCGCAGTTTCTCGAAGGCGTCCTCGCTCTCCTTGTCCTGCGCGCGGCCGGCGCGTTCCGGTGACTTGGTCACGCGCAATTCCTCGATGATCTCGCGCACGTTGCTCGCCTGCGATTTGATCGGGAAGGTGCAGGGGTAACAGCCGATGCTGCGATAGCGTTCGCCTTTTTCGTTGGAAAAATAGAGCGGGATGATGGGGATGTTTTCGCGCTCGATGTATTCCCAGATGTTCAGTTCGGTCCAGTGGAGCAGGGGATGGATGCGGATGTGCGTGCCCTTTTCATAGTCAGTCTTGAACTGGTCCCACAACTCGGGCGGCTGATCCTCGACGTTCCATTCCATGTTCTTGTCGCGCGGGCTGAAGTAACGCTCCTTGGCGCGGGTCGGCTCCTCGTCGCGGCGCACGCCGACGATCACGCCGGTGTAGTTTTTCTCCTCGAGCACAGCCTTGAGCGCGTCCTTCTTGAGCGTGCCGCAGCACTCGACGCGCGTCGCTTTGCCATTGGGAAAGGTGCGTCCCTCGGCGAGGACTTCCTTGTTCTGACCGGTGACCAGTTCCAGCCCCCATTCCTTCACCAGCTTGTCGCGATACTCGATCATGCTCGGGATTTTGTAGGTGGTGTCCACATGCACGAGCGGGAACGGGACGTGGCCGAGAAAGGCTTTGCGTGCCAGCCACAGCAGCACGGTGGAGTCTTTGCCAATGCTCCAGAGCATGGCGAGGCTTTCAAACTTGTTGAAGGCTTCGCGCATGATGTAGATGCTCTGATTCTCTAGTTTTGAAAGGTAGTCCATGTTGTCGTCCGGGAGTTGAAATAGCAGAGACTAGATCTGGAAGTCCACTTTCTTGGGCATGAAGGTGTGGATGCCGCATTCGACTTTGTTGAAGCCGGTCCAGCGTCCGGCGCGCTCGTTATCGCCTTCGCCGCTCTGTCGGGTGCAGGGCTGGCAGCCGATCGATCGATAGCCCTGATCATGCAGCGGATTGTAGGGAATGCCGTGCTGCTTGATGTGCCCCCACACCTGGTCGCGACTCCAGTTGGCCATCGGACTGAGCTTCACAATTTCGCGCCCGCTGGCTTCATCGAAGACGTACACCTCGACGATGCCGATGCCGGCGCGCGTGTCGGATTGCTGCCGGCGCAGGCCGGTGATCCAGCAATCGAGGTCGCACAACTTGTCGCGCAGCGGCATCACCTTGCGCAGCGTGCAACAGAGATCCGGCTGGCGAGTCCACAAATCTGGGCCGTTGATGTCCGCCTGCTCGTCCACCGTGAGATCCGGTTCGAGCGCCTCGATTGGGCAGCCATAGAAATCCTCCAATCGCTGCTTCAGCGCCACCGTTTCGGGAAACAGCAGACCGGTGTCGATGGTGAATATCGGGAAGTTGAATCCGTGCTGTCGCGCGAGATGAATCATCGCCAGACCCGCGCCCTGAAAGCTCGTGCCGATACCGGCGCGGGTGCTGAAGCGCTCCCAGGCCCACGCCAGCACGTCTGCCGTCGGAGCGTCTTGCAGGCGGTCGTTGAGCGCGCGTAATTCGGTGGCGGTGAGCATGAGGGTCGGTCCGTCAGCGTGCGGGGGTGGAAACTCGAAATGGCACGGAACTCAATCGGAGCGATTACGCCGCCGCCGGCGTTGATTGCGGAAGGATGACGCGATGGCAGAAATCTCCGAAGCCTTCGCCCGGCAGGCGTTCCGCGGCAAATCGCACGAAGAGCGGTTGGAGTTCCGCGATGAGTTCCTGTTCCTTCACGGCATCGCGGTAAACGCGGTTGAGGCGTGTGCTCGTCTGATTTCCGCCAAGCCAGATCTGGTAGCGACCGGGCGCCTTGCCCACCAGCCCGATCTCCGCGAGGTAAGGCCGCGCGCAACCGTTCGGACAGCCGGTCATCCGGATGTTGATCTCCTCGTTTTCCAGTCCGGCCTCCGTCAAGGCGGATTCCAGACGCGTCACCAAATCGGGCAAATAGCGCTCGCTCTCGGCCAGCGCGAGGCCGCAGGTCGGCAGCGACACGCAGGCCATCGAAGCGCGGCGCAGCACTGTTCCTTGTTTTTCCGGCTCAATTCCATGCGAGGCGAAAACTTGCGTGATGGCCTCTTTGTCCTCGGGCCGGATGTTGACCAGAATCGCATTGTTGGCGGGCGTGAGGCGCACCTCGGTCTGGAATTTTTCCACGACCGCGCGCAGCGCCGATTTCATCCGCCAATGCGGTCGGTCGGTGATGCGCCCCGTTTCCATGAACAAACCGAGGAAGAGCCGGCCGTCGGCCTGCTGATGCCAGCCAAAGGGATCTCCCTGGCCGGTAAACTTGAACGGTTGCGGATCTTCCAGCTTGAAGCCCAGGCGCTGCTCCAACTCCGCGCGGAACCACGCCGCGCCGCGATCCGCCAGCACGTATTTCAAGCGCGCGTGCTTTCGATCCGCCCGATCGCCAAAGTCGCGATGGATGGTCAGCACCGCCCTGGCAACGACCTCGACCTGCTCAGGCTGTAGAAAGCCGATGATATCCGCCACTCGCGGAAACGTCGCGTCGTTGCCGTGGCTCCGGCCCATGCCCCCGCCGACGCTCAGGTTGTAGCCCGCCAGTGTTCCGTTGGAATCGACGATGGCGATGAAACCGCAGCAGTTGGCGAGAATGTCCACGTCGTTGTGCGGCGGGATGACGAAGCCGATTTTGAATTTTCGCGGCAGGTAGGTCTTGCCGTAGAGGGGATCAACGAACTCTTTGTTCTCCAGCGCGTCGAGATTCAGTTGCACGCCATCCACCCAGATTGAGTGGTACGCCTGGGTGCTGGGAGCCAGCGCGAGCGCGAGTTGCCGCGCATGATTGCGCACCGCTTCGCCGAGACCATTGGTGGCGGGCGCCGGCGGGGCCATGACATTGCGGTTCACGTCGCCGCAGGCAGCGAGGGTGGAAAGCAGGGCGTGGTTGACCCCTTGAACCAGGGGACGCAGGCCGCTCTTGACGATGCCATGGAACTGGATGCTCTGGCGCGAAGTGACGCGCAGCGTGTTGTTCGCGTAGCGCGCCGACAAGTCGTCGCAGGTGAGGTATTGCGCCGGAGTCATGACGCCGCCGGGCAAGCGCAGACGGACCATGAAAATGTATTTCTTCCCGGTCTTGCGCAGGTCGCGGTCATCCTGCTGGTAAGAGCCGTGAAATTTGAGGAATTGCTGGTCATCCTCCGAAAAGCGGTCAGCCAGCGGATCGGCCAGCGTCTGCGCGATGGTGCCCGCCAAGGTGGGAATGGCTTCTTTGATGACTTCGTTGTGCGACAGTTTTGTCGGCGCAGTTTCCATAAAGATAAGTGAATCGGTCAACTTATGTATAATTACCACCGCCGCTCCGGTTGTCAAACGGTTTGTCTGACCGGCGAGTGGAGAACGGTTGTTCGGCGTGCTGGCCCGGACAAACGAGCGACGAATGGAGTTTCTGAAGATGGTTCGCCGGAGAAGCAAGCGCCAAACCGGCACAATGCCTCCCGGGCCATACCGGACGTTTCTCCGCGTTCCCCAATTGCCCGCCGCGAGCGCGGATGAATTAAGAATTGCTTTGGCGATGGATTCGTGGAATTGAAGCATCCGTTCTGTCGGGCAGGCGTGGGCGGCTAAAATACAGGTCAACCCCCACCGGCGGGCGAACAATTTTTTATGAAGAGTCTGCTCCCTGCTTATCTCATCGTTGCCGGGGTGGTCCTGGTGGCGCTGCTTTACATGCTCGTGGTGCGCAAGTTCATCAACGGCAAACGCACCAAGAATTAAGTCGCGCTGCGCGTTTACACGTCGCAAATCTTCACCGCCTGGCTGAGCGACGCCACCTTGTCGCGCACCGGGATGAATTCCTGCCCCACGTAACCCCGGTAGCCCGTCTCCGCAATGGCGCGCATGATGGGCGCGTATTGAATCTCCTGCGTGTCGTCGATCTCGTTGCGCCCCGGCACGCCCGCCGTGTGGTAATGCCCGATGTAAGGCGCGTGCTGCTTGAGCCGGGTGATGACGTCGCCCTGCATGATCTGGACGTGGTAGATGTCGAACAGCACCTTCATCCGCTCCGAGCCGACCTGCTTGCAGATCTCCACCGACGAATCGATGTCGTCGCAGAAGTAGTCCGGGTGCCCCTTCATGTTTTCCTTCACGCGCGAGTTCAGCATTTCGAGGCAAAGCGTTACCTTCTTCTGCTCCGCGTAGCCGACGATCTGCTTGAGCCCGGCGATCATGTTGGCGGTGCCTTCGTCGGTGGAAAGGCCACGACGGAAACCGGAAAACGTGATGATGCTCGGCCAACCTTCGGCGGCGGTGGCATCAATGCCGGCGCGCAGCTTCGCGAGGCACTCGGCGTGTTCTTCCTTGTGGGCAAAACCCTTGGCAAAACCATGGCTGCCGGAGAGCGCGCAGATCATTCCGTTCTTCTTGAGCAGCGGCCAATGCTCTGTGCCGACCAGTTCGACGGACTTCAGCCCCATGCGCGCGGCGTGGCCAATCAACTCCGGCACGGGCATCGGGTTGAAACACCACGGGACCACCGATTGCTGGATGCGACCCTTGCTGGCGCGATAGACCTCGGGCGCGGCTTCGGCGGCGCGCGTGAGCGTGACGAAAGGCGCCAGTGCGGCGAGCGCAGCGGATTGCTTCAGCCAGGCGCGGCGCGGCAGGCGGGTGGATGGGGCAGGGCAGGTGGGTGCGGAATGTTGTGACATAGGAGGGTGAGTTACGGTGAGTTGAGAGTGATGTTCAGCGACGAATCGGAGGTAGCTTTCAGGCGAGCGAGCGACGAGGCGGCTTCTGAACGAACGGAAGCAACCTGATCGCGCGTGGCGATGCGCAGCGCGATGAGCGTGTCGGGACGTTGCGCGTACACCGGCGCCGCCAGACGGCGCGCGGCGCGGCGGCGGATCTCGGCGGAGAAGGCGTGATTTGTCACCGCGCGCGTCAGCGGAAACAATTCGCCCTGCACGTCGGCCAGCGTGGCGGCGGCTTCGTGGCCGAGTTGCGGATCAGCCAGCAGATCCATCAGAGCCGGCACGGCGGGCTGCGCGGCGGGACCGAGCACGCGGCAGGCTTTCATGGCGCGCAGGTGCCACGCGCTGGCGGGCGTGTGTCGCAAGGGCACCAGCGATTGCCGGTCGGCGAGAGCGACGAAGCGTTGCTTGAGCGGTGAGTCTCGTTTCTCGAGCAGGCAAACCAACGTCGGCAGCGAAGTTGTTCCCATCGCTTCCACGGCGGCGGTGGCTTCCTGCTTGAGAAAAAGCGTCTGGCTATCGAAGTCGCAGAGCCACTGTCGCAGCGGATTGCCGCGATGCTGCGGTTCCTTTGCTCCGTTTGCCAGGAAGCCCACCACCCCCACCACGACGACCGCCGCCAGGGCCGCCACGAAACGCCATCGCGTCACGCGGTGGCGCGACGGCGTTCCGTTCGATTGGCAGGGCGCTCGCATGGATAATGATCCCGAACATCCGACGGGGCGGTAGGGCGCGCCTGTCCTCAGCGCGCCGTCCGGCTTCATGGAAGGATTTGCGGCGCGCTGGGACAGACGCGCCCTACCACTCGCGTTCCAAGGCCAGATTTCATATCGCAGCCCATCTTGATGAGTCTTTTGTCGTTGTGTTCAGTGTGTGCGTTACGCAGAGAACGCGCTCACAGCCCGGCCACTTCCCAGCCTTTGCGATAGGGCCGGCGGATCAGCGCGGTGGCGTCCTTGCTGTTGGTGAAGGCGAGTTTCTTCGCGTCCCATTCCAGGGTGGTTTTTTGCAGGCGCGAGGCCACGCCGCCGAGCAACACCGCCTCGGTGAGCGGACCGGAATAATCGAACGGCGCCGAGGTCTGGCCTTTGCCCGCGACGGCGTTGACGAACTGTTGCCAGTGATCGGTCACCTCGATCTTTGGATAGACGAAGTCCTTGAACTTCGCGTCCGGGAACAACTGCGGGCGCGCCCAGTGCGGCAGCACCATCACGCCATCCGTGCCGAGGAAGATTGAGCCGATGCCCGGCAGTTTCTCGCCTTCGCCGAGGAACGACGTCACCTCTGCCGGCGGGCGTTGCTTGCCGTCATACCATGACACCCGGATGGTTTTGTCCGCGGTGTAGGGCGTGCCGGGGAAAACGTAGTGGATGATCGAATCGTTGGCCCAATTCCACTGGTTGCACGCCGGGCCTTCGCTGCGCACGGAAAGCGGTGCGGTAAGCGCGACCGCCTCGAACACCGGATCGAAGATGTGGCAGCCCATGTCGCCGAAGGTGCCGGTGCCGAAGTCGAGACGTCGGCGCCAGCTTCCCGGATGATAATATCCGCCGCCGATGAAGGGGCGTTCCGCGGCGACGCCAAGCCAGAGGTCCCAGTTGAATCCTTCGGGCACGGGATCGGTGCGGTCGGGCTTTGCGCTCTCGTCGCCCCAGGATTTGCCGCAGAACGAATGCACCTCGCGCACTTTGCCGATGACGCCGTCGCGGATGAGCTTCACGCCCATGCGATAGGCGCGGTCGGAATGAATCTGGATGCCCATCTGCGTGACGAGCTTCTTGTCGCGCGCGACTTCGGTGAGGCGGCGCACTTCGTAGATGTCATGCGCCAGCGGCTTCTGGCCGTAAACCGCCTTGCCCAGATTCAACGCCGACATGCCGATGGGCGCGTGCATGTGGTCGGGCGTGGAAACATTGACCGAGTCGAGGTTCTTCGCCTCCTTGTCGAGCAGTTCGCGCCAGTCCTGATAGACCTTCAGGTTCGGGAACTGTTTCTTGAGACCGGTGGTGCGCGTGAGGTCGGCATCCGCCACGGCCACAAACTCAATGGCTTTGCTCTTGGTGATCTCGCTGATGTCGGCGCCGGCCATGCCGCTGGCGCCGAAGCTGGCGTGGCGCACCACGCTGTTGGGCGATTGCGCCATCAGCCCGCGCGTGACAAACGGCGCGGCGAGACCGGCGGCGGTGAGTTGCTTCAGGAAGGAGCGGCGATTCGTGAGTTGCACATTCATGGTAATTGGTGTCTGCCCTTTGAATACGCCAGAGGCAGGCATGAAATCCAGCAGGGAATGAAGCCGTCTTGAGTCTCGCAGGGCAATCATCAACCGGATCATTAAACCCGAACTCCGAAGTGGATGGGGAGCGCACCCGCCCCGGGTGCTGTTTTCCGCGCCCTCGCGGAAAGCGCGGTGCGCGTGAACTAGTGCAGGACGCCGCGGAACAGCGGAACGCGCAGAGTGCTGGCCGCGAGGCGCGTCCCGCCACACCCGAGGGCGGATGGCTCCCTAACTTCGGAGTTCAAGTTGAGGCAACCGGGTTGGCAAAGTGCGGAGTTGCACCGGCAAGCCGTCCTTTCACGGTGGCGAATCCAGGACTTCCACCTATGCCGGATTTGGGTATCACCCCATTGCCTGTGAATCACCGTGCGCGTTAGAAAAAGGGCCATGCACTGACCATGCGGCAAGCGCCGGCCTCAGCGGGAGCGGTTTCCGGCTGTTGGCGGACGAAGCGGTCCTTGCCAGGTCAGCGAAATCAATATGAATCACAGCACACGGACTCACGCACCGCAGGCACCGGCAAGCACCCTGTCAAATCGGGGTGTTCGTCGCGCAGCCTGCTCCGTCCGCCTCGACGCGTGTGATTGCCAATCCCCCGGCGCGGCGGTCGTGCCGAGGTGGAAGCGCATTCTCGACCTCGTCCTTATTTTGCTGGCGTCGCCATTGGTAGCCGTTGTCTGCCTCATCATTGCGGCGTTCATCAAGGTGGTTTCCCCGGGGCCGGTGTTCTTCCGACAGGAACGCATCGGACTCCGTGGGCGTCGCTTCCTCTGCTACAAGTTCCGGTCGATGCGGGTCGGGGCCGATTCCGCGACACATCAGCGTCACGTCGCTCAATTACTGGCCGACGACGCGCCCATGACGAAGATGGATCGGGCCGGTGACGCGCGCATCATTTCCGGTGGATTCCTTCTCCGCGCCAGCGGGCTCGATGAATTGCCCCAGCTCTGGAATGTGGTGCGTGGCGAGATGAGCCTGGTGGGGCCGCGCCCCTGCACCCCGGACGAGTTTGAGCACTACCAGCCGTGGCAGACGGCCCGTTGCCACACCCTGCCGGGCTTGACCGGACTCTGGCAGGTCAGCGGCAAGAACAAGACCACCTTCACCCGGATGATCGACCTCGATATTCGCTATGCGCAGAACCTTTCACTGCGAGCGGATGTCGCGATCCTTGTTCGTACCGTGACGGTGCTGTCCGGTCAGGTCCGGGAGATGGTCGCGCCGGCTGAGGCAAACCTGCTCCCCGATCTCGCCATGCGTCCGCGGTAGTCCCCGGGAACAGTACGAGGAACGAAGCCCAGCAGTACGGGCGAACCACGCGGCCCCAGCTTCGGCGCGCCGGCCGACTTTTCCATCGCCACCGCCGGCCCCGCAGAAAATAATCCCGCCATGACCGCTCCCAAGACCCTGCAAGTCTCGTGCGTCCAGCTTCACTGGGCGAAACCGCTGGAACGAAATCTCGAACGCACCCGCCACTACATCCAGTGCGCCGCCGCGGATGGCAGCCGGGTGGTGCTCTTCCCCGAAGCGAGCCTCACCGGATACTACTTTCCCGACGTGATCAAGATTCCGCCGAAAGCGGTCGAGCGCGCCCTCGCGGAAACCTGTCAGGCTGCCGCGGACGCGGGGTTGTGGGTCATATGTGGAAGCTTGCGCAAGACGCGCGACCGCTATCTCAATCTCGCGCACGTCATTTCACCACAGGGCCGCATCGTCCACGAATACGCCAAGGTTCACACGGCGGGGCGCGACGAGAAGAAATACTGCCGCGGCGGCGACAAGCTCTCGCTGTTCGAGATCGACGGCATCCTCTGCACGCTGGTCATCTGCCGCGACGGACGGCACCCCGAACTCTACCGGCTGCCCGCGATGCTCGGGGCGCAGATTCTGTTTCATCCCTCGTGCAGTTCCGACGAGATCGAGGCGGTCATCTGGAAGCGCACCTCGGGCCGCGCCCAGCAACCGGTCGGGCCGAACAGCCGCATCTTCCATTGCGTGGCCAACACGGTGGGGCAGCCGCGCGACGGCCGGCAAACTTCCAGCGGGCAATCCTTCATCCGCGAACCCAACGGCCTGCCGCTGGCCGAGGCGGGGTGGTATCAGGAGGAGATGATCACCGCCGTGCTCGACGTGGCGCGGGCGGACCGGAGCTACGTGAGCGACAGCCTCGACGCGCCGCCGTTCCTGCGGAAGCATTGGAAGGCGATGCTGCGCGAGGTGAAGGCGCGGGCGGACCTCAAGCCGAGCTAGAACGCCAGCGCTAGCCGGCTTTGCGGCGTCGCAGCGCCAAAGCCGGTCACAGACCGGCGCTCCAACCGGTCGGCATTTGGAGCGGGTGGTGAGAAATGCGGGCTAGCTTTCCACAACGTCCCTGACAGCGGGTGAGAATGGGGACCGAGTGGAACCGCTCACTGCCCACCCGAGATTGAACGCAGAGGCGCAAAGGCGCGGAGCCGCAAAGAGGACATTACGCCCAGACAGGGCTGGGGATTACTTGGCCCGGCACGGCTATTTTGCAGCGGGTGCGGCGAGGGTTTTGCCCGGAAGTTGATGCTGGACAAACCTTTCCCGCATGGCAAACTCGCTAAGTCGCCAATATGACGACGACCCGCATCTCACCTAAATGTTCGCTCTTCATGGCGCGAGCTGAATCCATGGACCACTGTTCGTATATTGGAAATACAACGACACCTGTCGTGTATTAATAGTTAGGCGACTATGTCCACCACAGCTCCAGACATTCCGCTTGCAGGGATTCCCGGCTACGCCGAGGTGGCAGACATTGTCGCTGGTCGTCCGCTTCACCAGTTTGGTGGCGTTGTTTCATTTCTTTATCGTCGGCAGGCGGAGCGTCCGCACGGAGGAGCTTGGCCATGCATTGAGTTGGTGATGCAGGAGCAGGTTGCGCCGCATCGGAAGATCGGATTTCGATTTCACGGCGTTCGCGATGTGCGGTTTTCCGGTTGGGGTAGTATCTTCGGCTTGTATTTCCAGTCCATCAAGGACAGAGGTTGGGAGGACGCACGCTTTGAGATTGGCGATTACGAGCAGGGTGAGATACATCTCTACTGCTATGAGATTTCAGTTTATGACCCAGAGCGAGTCGCCTAACCCCGAGGGTAGCTTTGAGCGGAGCGCGCCGGGGACGTGAGCATGGCGAAGGGGGTCATCGCGCGGAGCCTCAAAGCTACTACTTGAACCATGCGCTGTAGCGAACCCGGCCATCGCGTCCAGGTTGCCATCCGACGCCCTCGTGGGCCGGGTCGTTGAGCTTGGGTCGTTAAACGAACCCGGTGGAAGTCAGCGAGCCTGTTCGGAAAGCAAATCGGCCCCGGCGGGTTGCCGGGGCCGTTTCGTTCGCGCGTGATGTCGCGGGGCGCGTCTATTCGAGCTTCTTGATCGCCATATTCCGGAACATCACCGGGTCGTTGTGCCCGGCGAAGCCGAAGTGACCGAAGGTGCGGTCTTTGCCGGGGTGCGCGCTGTTGGCCATGTAGTCGGTCACTTTGCTCAGGTCGGTGTCGAGGATGACGGTGCCGTTGAGTTCCACCTTGATCTTCGAGCCGTTGACGGTGACTTCCTGGTAGTTCCACTCGCCGATGGGCCGCTGGTAGCCGCGCGCCGCCGCCGCCATGCCGTAGGCCGAACCGTGCGTCTGGCGAGGATCGATTGCGCCGCGGACCTTGTCATAGTTGTCGTCGAGCACCTGCAATTCAGTCATGCCCACGTAGGCGGTGTCGCCCTGGCCGGGATAGCGGATGGCGAGGCCGTTGTTGCCGCCAGCGGGCAGCTTGAATTCCAGGCGCGCGACGAAGTTGGTGTAGAGCGCGTCGGTGTAAATCGTGCCGCCCTTGCCCGGCTTGCAGACCACGGCGCCGTCCTGGATTTCGTAATTGTCCACTGGACCGGCCCAGCCCGCGAAATCCTTGCCGTTGAAGATGGGGGTGAAGCCGCTGCCGTCGTCGCCGCGGAGAATCTGATTCGCTTCCGTGCCGGGAACTTCGCGGACGGCCACGTTGCGCCAGCGGATTTCGCCGCCGTGGGTCTGGAGCTGGATGGGGCCGGCGGGCGGGATGGGCTGCTTGCGGTCGAAGTAATTCTCCATGTTCGCATTCTCAACGACGAGCTTGTCATTCAGCCAGACCCAGGTGCGCGCGCCGAGCTGGCGGATGCGGAAATGATTCCATTCGCCGAAGGGTTTGTCAGCGAGCACAAGCGGGTCCTTGCCGGGCGCGCCGGGCGAGTTGTTCCACAAGCCTCCTGAGCCTTTGTTCGCGCCGATGCCGAACTTGGCTTCCTCGGTCGAATCCCAGATCTGCACCTGCGGAATGCCTTTGAGATAAATGCCGCTGTCCGCCTTGGGCACGGTGCGGTAGTCCACCAGAAATTCGAAGTCGCGGTAGTTCTTGTCGGTGGTCAGGTAAAGGCCGTTGCCGTCGTTGATGAGTTCGGTGCCTTCGGCGCGCCAGTGCTTCTGGATGTCGTCGAGGCTCTTGGTGCGCTTCTGCTCGAAGGCGTCCTTGGGCATGGCCAGATACTTCCGCGGATCCTCAGTGGTGGCGCCCCACCAACCGTCGAGGCTGGTGCCGTTGAAGAGCGGGGTGAAGCCGGCCGGGGTCTGGGCCGTGACGGTGGGCGCAAGCTGTGTCAGAGCGAGGCAGGAGAGACCGATGGGAACCAACGTGCGAATGGATTTCATGGCGACGTTGTAGGCGGTGCGCCGGTCCGGGGCAACTCGGAAGATGCGCGGCGAATGGCCTGGTGCCTGGGAAGGGGTCTGTTCGCGTCTTTACCCCCGGACGTTGGTCGATAGACTTGCGCCTCGGATGCCCGACATCGTTCTCAGCACCCTCAACGCGAAGTTCATCCATGCCTCGTTTGGCCTGCGCTACCTGCTGGCCAACCTCGGGGAACTGCGTCCGCGCGCGGCGCTCGCCGAGTTTGACATCAACCAGCGTCCGCTGGACATCGCCGAGGCGTTGCTCGCGCTCCAACCGCGCATTGTCGGCCTGGGCGTTTACATCTGGAATGCCCGCGAAACCACGGAACTGGTCGCGATTCTTAAACGCCTTCGTCCCGACCTCAGCATCGTTCTCGGCGGACCCGAAATCAGTTTTGAGACGGAGCAGCAGCCGCTGGCGGCGCTCGCGGATTATGTCATCACCGGCGAGGCCGATCTCGCCTTTGCCGCGCTGTGTCACGAATTGCTCCGCAGCGCGCGCCCTGTGGAAAAAATCATCGCCGCGCCCCTGCCCGATTTCAGTGCGCTCGCGCTGCCGTACGGGGAATACACCGACCGCGACCTCGCACATCGCGTGATTTACGTCGAGGCATCGCGCGGCTGTCCGTTTTCGTGCGAGTTCTGCCTGTCCTCGCTGGAGGTGCCGGTGCGGGCGGCGCCACTGCCGGAGTTCCTCGCGGCGATGGGACACCTGCTCGACCGCGGTGCGCGCGGCCTCAAGTTCGTCGATCGCACCTTCAACCTGAACGTCGCGACCGGCGGCGCGATACTCGAGTTCCTTCTCGCACGCTGGCAGGCCGGGATGCTGTTTCACTTCGAGATGATTCCCGACCGGCTGCCCGAGGCGTTGCGCGAAGTCATCGCGAAATTCCCGGCCGGCGCGCTCCAGTTCGAGGTCGGCCTCCAGTCCTTCAATCCCGAGGTGCTCGCGCTGATCAGCCGGCGTCAGGACGACACAAAAGTGGCGGAGATCTTCCATTTCCTGCGCGAACAAACCGGGGCGCATGTCCACGCGGACCTCATCGCCGGGTTGCCGGGCGAGACGCTGCCAAGCTTTGCGATAGGCTTCGACCGGCTCGTGGCGCTCGCGCCGCAGGAGATTCAACTTGGCATCCTCAAACGCCTGCGTGGCACGCCGATCATCCGGCATGACGTGGCGTGGGCCATGCGCTACAACCCGCATCCGCCGTATGAAATCCTGGAGAACCGGCTGATGGATTTCGCCACGATGCAGCGGCTGCGGCGTTTCGCGCGTTACTGGGATCTCGTGGCCAACAGCGGCAACTTCGTCGAGACCGCACCGCTCTTGTGGGAGGGCGGCTCGCCGTTCGGTGGATTTCTCTGCTGGAGCGACTGGCTGTTCGCCGAGGTGCGCCGCACGGATGCCATTGCGCTGTCGCGGCTGACGGAACTGCTCTTCCGCTTCCTGACCTCGGTAAAGCAACTCGGCGCGGAACGCGTGGCGCAAAGCGTCTGGCGCGATTACCAGCGCGGCAACCGGCGTGATCCGCCAGAGTGCGTGCGACCGTTTCTCGCGGCAGAGACACGCCTCGCCTCATCAGTTCAGCCCCATAGCCCCAGCGGCATGAAACGTCAGCTCAAGCACCGGGCGAAGGCGCCGGACTGAAGAATCGACACGATGCGAAACGGCGGCTTGCCCGACCGGCATTGTCATGCTTTCTTACTTCGTAAATTAAACCCATGAAAACTGCTAAGGCGTTGCTCTCAGTCCCGTCGTTGGCGATTTTGCCGCTCCTGCTCTGCTTTCACACCGCCATCGCGGAAACAATCATTGCCCCGACCAACGCCGCCTTCATGGACGAGGCTTTTGGCTCGGGCGTCCTCGCGAGCGAACAGCGCCTCCAGGAAGTCTATGGCGCCGCCAATTTCCCTCCCGGCGGGCTCCACATCACCGAGATCCGATTCCGGCCGGATTATTTCTACGGCAAGCCGTTCAGCAATGAGGTGGTCCATCTCGAAATTCGCCTTTCGACGACCGAGGCGCCACCCGACGGGCTGAGCGGCGATTTTTCGCAGAACATTGGCGCGGATGAAACGCTCGTCTTCAGCGGATCCATTACGTTGTCCAGCCAGTTCACGGGACCGGCGGGCGGCCCGAAGGATTTTGACATCGCAATCCCGTTCACCACGCCATTCACCTACGGGCCGGCGGACGGAAACCTCTTGGTGGACATCCGGAATTTCACCGGCTCCTCGGCGAGCGCCCTGTCCGGTTTCTCCTCCGACGGCGACCAGGCTTCGCGTCTCTACGCAGCCAGCGCCAACGCGAGCGATGGCTCCGTTGATTCGGGGGCGGACGCGCTGCAACTGGTTTACACGCCCACCGCCGCCCCGCCGCCGAGACTGACCCGCGGGCCGTATCTCCAACTCGGCACCACCTCGAACATGGTCGTGCGCTGGCGCAGCAAACGCGTCGTGGACAGCCGGGTTCGCTTCGGCCTCGCGGAGAATGTGCTTGAATGGGAAATCACCGATCCTGCGCCAGTGACCGAGCACATTCTCACGCTCACCAACCTCACGCCGGACACGAAGTATTTTTACGAGGTGAGCACCACCACGGCGAATCTGGTCAATGCGACGAACGGCTGGTTCTACACCGCGCCCGCCGGTCCCAAGCCGGTGCGCATCTGGGCGCTGGGCGACAGCGGCACGGCCAATCAACCGAACTATTCCGGCCAGCAGGCGCGGGTGCGAGATGCCTACCATGCCTTCACCGGCAGTCGCTACACCGACGTATGGCTCATGCTCGGCGACAACGCCTATCAGAACGGCACCGACCAGCAATATCAGGACACGCTGTTCAACATCTATCCCGTCTCGCTGCGCACCACGCCGCTCTGGCCAACGATCGGCAACCACGACGTGACCGTGGGTGGCGGAAATTACGCCTACCTGAACATCTTTTCATTCCCGACGCAGGGTGAAGCCGGGGGGGTGGCCTCCGGCTCGAAGCACTACTACTCGTTCAACTATGCGAACATCCATTTCGTCTGCCTCGACTCCGAAGAGTCCGGCTACGCGCCCGACGGCGCCATGCTGACTTGGCTGGATCAGGATCTGGCCGCGAATACAAACGACTGGACGATCGCCTACTGGCACCGGCCGCCCTACTCCTTCAGCACCCACAATTCAGACTATGAAGGACCGATGATCCTCCTGCGCGAAAACGCCGTGCCCATCCTCGAAAGCCACGGCGTGGACCTCGTCCTCTGCGGGCACAGCCACAGCTACGAACGCTCCTACCTCATCGATGGTCACTATGGCAAATCCACCACGTTCACTCCCTTGATGGTCAAAGATTCCGGCAGCGGGCGCACGAACGAAACCGGCGCGTATCGAAAATCTTCCACTGGCCCCGCCCCGCACGAAGGTGCCGTCTATGTCGTCTGCGGCAGTTCCGGCTGGGTCACTTGGGATACCACCATCCCCCAATATCTGCACCCGGCGATGTTCATCAAGTGGAAGCAACTCGGCTCGATGGTCATCGACGTGAACAGCAACCGACTCGACGCCGCATTCCTGCGTGAAACCGGCGCGGTGGACGACTATTTCACCATCCTCAAAGGCGCGGCGCCCGAACCGACCCGCCTGGCCACTTTCCGCATCCAAAGCGGCACCATCCGCGCGCAATTCAAGACCGAGGCGGGGCACACTTATCGCCTTCAGCGCACGCCGACTCTCGAAGCTCCCGACTGGCGCGATGTCAGCGCGGATCTGCTGGCGACCGGCGCCACCACGGGTTGGACCAACGCCGTGCCGCCGGGTGAACCGCGCTCGTTCTACCGCGCAGTCAAACTGGATTGAGCGAGGCCGTTGAGGGCGCGCGACGACCGCGAAGGCGGCGAAGGTATCTCCAGTTGGAAGCCGGGGATCATCATCGGCTCAGTCGCCCCCGCGAGTTGAGTTCGTCTTCAAAATCACGGCTCCATCCGAATTCCGAAACAGAAATGGGGGGCGCACGCGGCCCGCCCAAACCCTCGTCACAGATTATCTGTCCCCATTCAACGCGAGAAAGTTTTGGGGACAAGGTTTTCGGTGCGCCGCCGAAAACTCCACACCAAAGGCGTGCGCTCCCCGCGCAGCCGGGACAAATGATTTGCCAGCGCCGCCGCGCATGGCCAACTTTTCGCCCATGCGAGTGATTGATTCTGTGGCCGCGATGCAGCGGCAGGCGCTGCGCTGGAAGAGACAAGGCATCCGCATCGGCTTTGTCCCCACCATGGGTTACCTGCACGAAGGCCACCTCAGCCTCGTGCAGGAAGCGCGACGCCGCATTGGTCGCCGCGGCATCGTGGTGGTGAGCATCTACGTCAATCCCACCCAGTTTGCGCCCACCGAAGATCTCGCCAAGTATCCGCGCGACTTCACCCGCGATCGCGCGCTCTGCCGCGATGCCGGGGCTGACGTGATCTTCTTTCCGAACGACGCGGAGATGTATCCAGGCAAAGCCGAAGGCCGCTACAGCACCTACGTGGTCGAGGAAACGCTCTCGCAGATCATGGAAGGCGCGTCACGTCCCACGCATTTTCGGGGCGTGACCACGGTGGTGGCAAAGCTCTTCAACGTGGTGCTGCCCGATGTGGCGGTGTTCGGCGCGAAAGACTGGCAGCAGGCGGCCGTCATCCAGCACATGACGCGCGACCTGAACTTCCCGGTGGAAATCGTGGTCGCGCCCACCGTGCGCGAGTCCGACGGCCTGGCGATGAGTTCGCGCAACAAGTATCTCGTCGGCGATCTCCGCGCGCAGGCGGTGGCGCTGTCGCAAGCTATCGCGGAGGCGCGGAAGGCCGTGTCCGCCACGAAACGCCCGGTGCCGGCGAAAGTCTTGCAGGCGCGGCTCAAGAAGTTCATCGAACGCCTGCCGGACGCACGTATGGACTACATCGCGTTCTTCAATCAAGAAACACTCGAACCGGTGACGCGTGTCACCAAAGGAACACACATGGCCCTGGCCGTGTTTGTCGGCAAGACGCGGTTGATTGACAACGCGCGGATGTAGGCTCCAGCGGAGCGCGATGTTACTGCCCAGGCAAGTGGGAAGGACGACACCCGGGCTGGGTAGGGCGCGTCTGTCCCAGCGCGCCGCGAACCACGCCCGGCCAACCCGACGGCGCGCTGGGGACAGACGCGCCCTACCCGTGAGGGTTGGGACCTAGCGTCTTCTGGCAGCCCATCCCAAGGTCTTGTCAGTAATAGAAAGCCGACCAAGCCAGGAATCCAGCTCCGTAGGAGCGCAATGTTGCGCGCGGGTTATGCTTTCCGTGGACATTTCGCTCCTACGGAGCTGGGAGAAACAACGGCACGCCGGGGTTATAAACATTCTGCTCCTAAAGGAGCTTCATTGTGATTGCCGGATGCCAAACCGGTGCCAGCGGACCGAGGACATCGAATCGAACACGCTCGGGGAGATTCACTCCAGCGGCACCACGCGGAACAGCGCCGGCTTTTGGGGATCGACGCCAGTGAAAACCACATCTCCCGTCGAATCCTGTAGCAACACTTGCCTCACCTCAATCGGATGCCATCCTTCACCGAACAACATGACCTCATATCGCCCGCCGGGAGTGCCTGCGCCTTCGCCCAGCGCATCCATGGAGGCGGCGCGCAGTCGATCGAGGATCAGTCAGGTTGATGGCAACGCGGCTGGGGAAAGTCGCAGGTGGCAACGGGATGATTTGTGTTTTTCCTTGGGGGCGGGCGTCCTCACGAGCCGGTTCGTCAGCAGCCTCGCTCCGCTGGAGTTGCAGATCCATCGCGCGGGATAGCAGGCCGTTTTTGGATTGGACGGCGGCCTGAAGAGGTCCAGAGTCAAGCAGATGTTGAAATGGATCTTCATGGCGGGGATGGCGTCGCTCTTGGGTGGTTGCGCGGCTCTCGCACCGCTGGCCGTCGGTCCCCTCCTGTCAACTGGGACGGCGCGCGGCGAGTTTCACAATACCACCAGCGTGACGCTGGAGCAGGCGAATTTCGCCACGGTAAAGACGAACGTGTCGGGACAGTGCAAAGGCTTCGCGTTGCTGGGGATCATCACCATCGTGCCTGCGCGGATTTCCAAGGCGCTGGATCGCTTGTACAGTCAGGCGGAGATGCAGCCGGGCCGGCCCCAGACACTGGCGAACATGGTGGTGGAAAACTCGAGCACTTATCTCATCTTGTATTCCATCCCGCAGGTCTCGATCCGGGCGGACGTGGTGGAATTCCTTCCCGTGCCGCCGACCGGTCCGCCTCCCGCGCCGCCAGATGGGCCACCCCCAGCGTTGGGCATTCCTTAGGTCATTCACCTTCAGGCCGCGCGGCGGCTGGCTGGCGACCGCTTCCACCAGAGCGACCATCGGGTTGTCCGCGCGTGAAATTGCCGCGGGTGTTGCATTTTCTCCTCTGCGATTTCCGCTGGTTGCAGTAAACATCCTCCGCGCATGAAACACTTCGACTTTATCGTCCTCGGCAGCGGGATCGCCGGACTCTTCTACGCACTCCAGGTGGCGCCGCGCGGGCGCGTGGCCATCATCACCAAAAAGAACAGCGCGGAATCCAACACCAACTACGCCCAGGGCGGCATCGCCGCGGTGATGAGCGGCGAGGATTCCTTCGAGGCGCATGTGCGCGACACGCTGATCGCCGGCGCGGGTCTGTGCAAGGAGTCGATCGTTCGCACCATCATCGAGGAAGGACCGCAGCGGATTCGCGAGCTGATTGGGTTCGGCACGGAGTTTTCCACGCGCGAGATTCCCGGCACAGGCGGGCGCACGGAGTATGATCTCGGACGCGAGGGCGGCCACACCAAGCGCCGCATCCTGCACGCCAAGGACATGACCGGCCGCGAGGTCGAGCGCGCCCTGCTCGCAGCGGCGCACGCGCAGCCCAACATCGAAATCTTCGAAAACCATCTCGGCATCGACCTCATCACCACGCGCAAGCTCGGTCAGTCTGGACCGAATCGCTGTGTCGGCGCCTACGTGCTGGATAAACTTGGGAAGACGGTCAAGACCTTTGCCGCGCCGGTGGTGGTGCTGGCGACCGGCGGCTGCGGCAAGGTCTATCTTTACACGACGAATCCCGACATCGCGACGGGTGACGGTGTGGCGATGGCGTATCGCGCGGGCGCGCCGGTGGCGAACATGGAGTTCATCCAGTTTCATCCGACCTGCCTGTATCATCCCAAGGCCAAGTCATTCCTCATCAGCGAAGCCGTGCGCGGCGAGGGGGGCGTGCTGCGCGGCAGCGACGGCGCGGAATTCATGGACCGCTACCACGAGATGAAATCGCTCGCGCCACGCGACATCGTGGCCCGGGCGATTGACAGCGAGATGAAGCGCACCGGCGCGGATCACGTCTGGCTCGACATCACGCACCAGCCGGCACGATTCCTCATCAACCGCTTCCCCAACATTTACAAAACCTGCCTCGACTACGGCATCGACATCACGAAGGAGCCGATCCCCGTGGTGCCGGCGGCGCATTACCAGTGCGGCGGCGTGGTGACGAGCGTGCATGGCGAGACGGAGATCGCGGGACTGTATGCCATCGGCGAAGTGGCCTGCACGGGGTTGCACGGGGCGAATCGTCTGGCGAGCAATTCGCTGCTCGAAGCAGTGGTCTGCGCCTATAACGCCTCGCAAAAAGCAGTCGCTGCTCTCGCCGATAGCGCCGGCCGTCTCGATGAAATGGCCATTCCTCTCTGGCAGTCCGGCGACGCCGCCGACCCGGATGAACTGGTGGTGGTGTCGCACAACTGGGATGAGATTCGCCGCCTGCTGTGGGATTACGTGGGCATCGTGCGCACAAACAAGCGCCTCCAGCGCGCGCGCTCGCGCATCGCGCGCTTGCAGGAGGAAATCCAGGAATATTATTGGGACTTCCGGGTGACGAACGACCTGCTGGAGTTGCGTAACATTGCCACCGTGGCGGAGTTGATCATCGCCTGCGCCTTGCAACGTCCGGAAAGCCGCGGCCTGCACTACAACCTGGACCATCTCGAAGCCGATCCGGCTTGGGCGCAACGCGACACCCGGGTGCAACGTCCTTTCGAGGCAGCGGCGGAGAAGCATTCCTCCGGGAGTTGAAGCGGCGCCCGCCGCGTTACTGACAAGGCCTTGGGATGGGCTACCAGAAGACGCTTGGTCCCAACCCTCACGGGTAGGGCGCGTCTGTCCCCAGCGCGCCGTCGGATTGGCCGGGAGTGGTTCGCGGCGCGCTGGGGACAGACGCGCCCGACCCAGTCCGGGGGTCGTCCATCCCACTGCCTGGGGAGTAATCCGTGGGC